>JAXMBS010000085.1:0-21359 GCA_046349775.1 Planctomycetaceae bacterium
CACCGAAACGTGCGATAGCTTTTCTCGCCGGCGCGCAGCGGGGCCTGCTGGCGGAAGATTTCCTGCCCTTCGGCGAAGGTCAGCTCACCGGACTGCATGCCGGGCCAGGAGTCGTTGGTGAGCGTGTCGTGATCGTCCTTGAGCCAGTAGGTCGCTGTGCTTCGGAGCATGGCGGTGATCCGCGGCAGGCTGAACATTCGCTCCCAGTGCAGCCGTGCGAGCGCCGGCGTGACGGCACGGGGTTCGTTGCTGTCGTAGTAAACGAGGTCGCCGGTCATCGTCAGGAAGCTGGGTTCCAGCGCGAGCATCGACGGATAGATGGGATGGCCGTCGGGATGGTCGCGGTCCGGATACCCCTGGCACGTCATCACGCAGAATCGCAGGTCGCTCGGCGTCGTCCCTTCCGGCGCCGTGCGGAACTTCCCGCGGAACTCGTTCCGCACGTCCGCTCCGCCGGGCGCGGCCGCTTCGCTCGCGTAGTGGTACGCCGTCTCCGGCCGCAGGTTGCCGAGCTCGAACTGGTAGATGCAGTCCTGCGCGTCGGTGACGTCAATCCAGTCGGTCGTCACTGCCTCGCGCAAGTCGGCATGCGGCGAATAGCGGAGACGCACACGCCCCGGCATCCCCGGACAAGCTCCCTCGATCTCGGCAACCGGGATGTCGGTGGGGCGGAAGTTCTGGCGGTCGACTTTCTCGGAGAAGACGACGCCGTCGTTGTTTCGCGTCGGGTGTGCGGTGAGGCGGGTCCAGACGACGGCGGTGGTGTCGGTGACTTCGCCGACGCGCGTGCCGGTCGCCTGGAATGGTCCAGTGGCCTCGGCTCCGTCGGCAACGGTGCTCGGCAGGATTAGGGCAGCGCCGGCGGAGGCGGCGAGGAAGTCACGCCGGGAGAGATTTGTGGTGGGACAACGGTCGTTGGTCATTTGAGCCTCGTCGAACAAGCGGCGATTTATCTGGACCCCTCACCCCAACCCTCTCCCCCGAGTGACGCCCGGTGTGCATTCAATGCGTTTCGCGGGGGAGAGGGAGAGAAGAAGGTTTGCCGAATAGATCGACCGTTACTGCAGGCTCAGTCGCTTGCGGGCGATCCATTCGACGATCAGGCAGCCGCTGATCGTCGCCAGAATCCACCAGGTATTCCAGAGTGGCTGGTGCGATTCGGTCTCGGTGACCTTGGGGGCAAGCATCGCGAGCCGGGGAATTTCGGCGGCGGCCGTCGGCGGGATCACCTGTCCGCCGGTCAGCTCGGCAATCCGCGCCAGCAGCGCCGGATTGCTGCGGGTGTCGTTCATTTCGGCGTTGAGCTGCTGCGAGATGACCACGGGCGCGGTGACATCCTTGGTATAGCTTTCGCTTGCCAGCAGCCGCGCGATTTCGTCGCCGACCGGCCGGATCGTGAGCGAACCGTCGGGAAGTTGATCGAACCGGCCGGTGTACTGTCCCGGTGCGCGGGCGTCTCCTGCGAGGTCGATCTGTGCGACCATTTTTCCGTACTGTTCCGCGACGGCACGGACCTTGGCCGCCGGGACCGGCTGGCCGTCGGTGCTGCGGAGTTCGACGGTAATCTGCACCGGTTCACGGGCGTCGTAACGCTGTTTATCGGTGCGGATCTGGACGGTTTTCGATCCGGCCGACAGGTCCGGTGCGATCGACCACCGCAGGAGCTGGCCCCAGAACGCGTGGTGGTAGCGATCGCCGTGCCGCGCGCGAAGGCGGTACGTGTCCGGTGCGGAGAAGTAGACGACGCGGCCGCGGCCGATTGACTGCCAGCAGAGGACCGCGTCCTGCTCGTCGCGACCCGTTTGTCCACTGGCCGAAACCGCCCGCAGCAGCGTATGCGCCGTCGGCTTTGGACGGCGGTAGTCGGACAGCCACGGCAGCGGCGTGAAGCGGAAGGCGTCGTTCCAGGCGCGTTCGCTCTCGCCGGGGTCGTCGGCAACCTGTACGGCCGGGGACAGGCGGCCTTCGGCGGTCAGTGCCACCGTGTACGACGCATTGCCAACCGCCGTGGGATTCGGCAAGACCGGCAGCAGCTCCCCGAGCGGCAGCCTGGCGTAGGCGTCCGGCATGGCGCGGGCGCCGGCGATGAGGATCAGTGTGCCGCCGCGCTCGACGACGAAATCGCGCAGGCCGGTCTGCGCGCTGCGCGGCAAGCGCTCGGGGGGGAGGTCGCCGAGGACGACGACGCGGTACTTGTTCCAGTCCTCGACGTCGGCCGGCAGTTGCAGGCTGTTCTCCAGGTCGCCGGTCCCCGCCGGCGACGGCTGAAACAGCAACTGGTCGTACTCGATGTGCTTGTCGCGCTCGAAAAGTCGCGAAAGGTAGCGAAACTCCCAGCGCGGGGCCTCGTCGGCCAAAAGGACGCGGATGTCCGTTTCGACGACATCGACCGTGACCGACTCCTGGTTGTTGTCCGGCGAGGCCTCGTCCGCGATCGGCGCGGCCCGCACGCGAAATTCGTAGCGTCCCACGTCACTGCGCTGCACGCTGAACGACACGCGCTCGTCGATCCGGGGAGTCTCCGGAGTGAACTCGTGCTGGTCGACGACCGCTTCCTTGTCGAACTGGTCCTTTGTCAGCAACTCGACTTTCACGCGCTCGCCCGCACAGTCGATCGCCGTGACGAGTGCTTCCAGGACGATCTTGTCGTCCTTGGCGACGGCGCGCGGCGCTTCCAGATGATGCACGAGGAGGTCGCGGACGAGACGGTCATCGCCGACCGGCACGATGTAGATCGGCAGGTGGCCGAGACTGGCGGCGATTTCGAGCGGATCGCGCGCGCCGGGGGCGTTGTGCCGGCCGTCGGTGAGCAGGACGACGGCTTCGAGCCGGTCGCTCGCGGCCGAACGGCCGATCTGTTCGAGCAGAGCGGTCAGGTTCGTCAGCGCGAGACCGTCGTCAGGCGCATCGGTGCTGACGGCGCCCGGCGCGATGGCCCGTTTCCACTCAGCGGCTGTGACCGGCTCCATCCCGGCGTCGAACGTCCAGCGCTGAATGCGGGCCTCTTTTCCGGCGGCGCCCAGCCAGGACGTCTCCGCGTTTGCCAGCAGATCGTCGACTTTTTCACGACGGCTCCGCTGGACCGATAACTGACCGGTGGCCGGCAACTCGCCGTGTGCCGTTGCCGCGGCGACGGTCTTCGCCGCCAACAGTCGCGCTGTCTGTCGTGCCTGCTCGGCTTTCGCGGCGAGAGCCCGCAGTGCGGCCGCTCGTTCCTGCGGCGAACCGACCGCGTCCTGCTCGAGCAGCCGCTCGATTCCCGGAGACAATTCGTCGCGCACAACCGTCGTCAGTGTTTCGAACTGCGGTCGCGCCTCGGCGGGGAGCGCGGCGGCATCGAGCTTGCCCAGGCACTCCCTGGCGACATTGCCGGCACGTTCGGCGCCGTCCAGTTCCTGTTTGAGCCGGATCGCGGTGCGGGGACGGCTGGCCAGTTCTTCGGCCGAGCGGAGGCGGACCTGCATCTCGCCGGCCGCTACGAGCAGGCGATCGCAAAGAGTCACCGGGGCGTCGCCGCCGGACCGGGCGGCGTATGTCCAGCGGAGGTCGGTCGGCGCGTCGGCGGCATCGATGATGTCCATGCTGCCGCTGGTATCGGCGATGACCGCCAGCGACTTCTGCTCCGTGCGCCGCTGCACTGTCGTATGCGTGGGCTGAAGCAGCATCCACGTGACAAGCGACAGCACGAGGATTCGCAGCGGCCAGAACCAGACCGCGACGCGACGGCCAGTGAGCCGCGCTTCGGCCCACAGCGCCGTACCGCTGAGCAAGATGAGCGCGACTGCGATGGTGATGGCCTGCGTCAGCGAGAGCGGGCCCTGCCAGGTCAGGCGATGCGACGTCTCGACGGCGTCCGTCAGTTGGGACGCCGCCTGTGCGAGTATCGTGAAGTGGGCCGGTTCGTACATCGTCGCTGGGGTGATTCGCCAGTTCAATTACTGCGCCGCGGCCGGGATGCGACGGACGGATTGTTTACGCCAGGCAAACCAGCAGATTGCCGCCAGTTCGACCGCGAGCAGTGCCGCCACGGCCCACAGCAGCCAGGTCCAGGCCGGGGCGGTGGCCGGTTTGATATTGACCTCGCGTGGCCAGGCGAGAGCGTCCTGGGCAAATTTCAGTTCAGGGATTGCGGAGAGCGCCGTGCGCAGTTCGGTCGACCACGGCCGCAGGTCGGACTCCGCCGAGTCGCGCCGCACATAGAACGGCACGTCGGTATCCGTGGCCGCCCCTTTTGTCGTCAGGCGATAGTCGCCGGGAAAGACGGTTTCGAAGTAGCGATAGACTGTCGCGTCCCGTTCCGGCTCGGCGGCGAGCGTCACCGGATCGTGCAGCGGCGCCGTCAGGATCGCATCGACAGGTTCGGCCGTTCCGAATTGTCGAAAGACCAGCGGTTCGCCGATTGCGAGGTTGTGCGCCGCAATCGCCGGCTGGACGAGGTAACGGAGCCATTCCTGCACGTAGGGGACGAACAGCTTGCAGAGTGTGAGGTTGCTCCAGGCGCGAGTCAGCGGAAATGACTGCACGATGACGCGGCCGCGGCCGACAAAGTTCTCGATGGCGACCGGCTCGCCGCGCGCCGTTTCGAGGAGGACCGAGAGTTTGAGTTCGGGCTGTCGCGGCTGAAGCTGCCAGCGCCGCAGGATGCGAGCATCCTGGATGTCGAGCCGCGCGGTGTCGCCGAGCAGTCCGGTGGCGGGATGCCCTTGCTCAGGGGGATGCAGGGCAGTGAACTCCTGATCCTGGCGCTCGTCGCCGACGGTCTCTGCGGTCACGACCGGCGAGAGGCTATCTTCGCCTCCGAGCAGCTTGTTGAACTCGACAGCGTCGCTCTCCGCCCCCAGCGCAAGCCAAAGACCTCCGCCCCGATCGACGAATTCGGTGAGCTGTCGGACGGCGCGTTCGCTCAGCGGCGGTGTGTCAGTGAAGACGATCGCGAGATAGGGGGTGAGCGTGGTCTGCTCCAGTTCCGCCGAATCGATGAGTGTGGGTTCGAAGAATTCCGAGACCGCGGGGTCGCGAGACTCTTTTTCGTCCCCGCGGCCGAGTGCGGCGAGGACGTAGCGGGCTTCGTCCGCAGCGGTTTCGACGGCATCGGTGGACGCGACGACGAGGATCGGCACCTTGTCGCGGATTTCCAGAATCAGGCGAGAGTCATCGTCGGCCGTCAGCTCGTCGTTGCTCTGGGCGCGACATGAGAGGACGCGCAGGCCAGGTTCATCGAACGTGTGCTCCAGCGTGACGGTGGTGGAGCGTCCGGGTTCGATCGCATCGGTGAACGACGTGCCGATCGATTCTTCACCGACCGACCAACGGAGTTCGGTGGAATTTGTGCGCTCGGCGCCGTAATTGGTCACCAGCGCTTTCAGGACGACGGGCTCGCCGACGCCGGCGAGGACGCGATCGGACTCGACGCGATCGACTCCGAGATTGCGAACGGCATCGGCGGCAGTGCCGACATCAACGAAGTTGATGACGGTCGGGATCGACGCGGCGCGAAGCTGTTGCTGCAGTCGGGCGGCCGCGATGGCGCCGTCGGTCGGGAGTCCATTGGCGCGGCCGTCGGTGATGACGGCAATCAGCCGCGACTGCGCGTCCTCTGTCGGTTCGGCCGCCAGCGCCTGTTCGATGGCCGCCAGCAGGTCGCTCGGCCCGAGGCCGGGCTGCAGCGCATGTAACCGACCGCGCAGGTTTTCGAAGCTGTCGGACGATTTAGTGACCGGCTCCGTCGTCTGCCACAGTGGCGTGGCGGCGGCGAGGACGACCTGCAGCGAATCCTCCGACGAAAGCCGGTTGAGAATGTCGTCGACCTGCTGCTGTTCCCGCTCAAAGGGTGTTTGATCGCCGGTGACTCGCGACATCGACAGGGAGACGTCCAGCACCAGGATGACGTCCCGCTGTGGGCCGACTCCCAGCCACGACGCGCGCACGAGGGGGCGTGCGAGGGCCAACACCAGGGCGAGCAGCGCCGCGGTGCGCAGCAGCATCAGCAGCCAGTCGTCGAGCCGCCAGATGCGGCGGCGACGGCGCATGGAATCGACGAGGAACTGCATCGCTCCCCAGCGGATGACGCGCTGCTGACGGCGGTGCAGCAGATGGATCACGATCGGGACCGCGACCAGCGGCAATGCCCAGCAGAAGACGGCGCTGAGGAATGTCATGGGGAGGGAAATCCGAAATTCGAAGGTCGAAATTCGAAAGACGGGGCGTTGAGGGTTGAGGGTTTAGCGTTGAGAAGGAATCAAATCGAAATTCGGAAATCCAAAATCGCAAATGGCTAGACTTTCATCATGGCCATGCGGCGGTGGAGGAACTCGGCAACGGCGTCGCCGAGGGGGCGGGCGGTCGACATGAGGCGGTACTCGCAGCCGAGGCGCCGGCAGTCGCGCTGGATGTCGTTCATGAAGCGCCCGAAGGACTCGAGGTACTCTTTGCGGATGGCGGTGGGGTCGAGGTCGAAATGCAGCGTGTCGGTCTCCAGGCATTCGAACCGCGACCAGTCGTCGAACTGGAACGACGTTTCCTCGGGAGCCAGGACGTGCAGCAGGACCGCTTCATGACCGCGCTGCCGCAGTTGCCTGACGGCGCGGGTCACGTCCTCGCGGTCGCTGAAGGCGTCGGTCCAGATCAGGAAGATGCCGCGGCGGCGAATGCGTCTCGCGGCTTCGAGCAAGCCCGTTGACAGCGCGGTTGTCGCCCGGGGTCGCGCGGCGCGCAGTCCATCGCACACCGCCTGGAGGTGATGCGCGTGGGCACGGGGCGGGACGAAGCGCGAGAGCCCATTGCCTACCACGGCGAGGCCGACGGCGTCACGCTGCCGCAGGATCAGCCGCGAGAGGCAAGCGCAGCCGATACGGGCGTAATCGAACTTGGACAGCGTCGAGAGCCCGAATTCCATTGAGCCGCTGGCATCAAGGACCATCACGACCTGCAGGTTCGTCTCTTCCTCATACCGCTTGATGTAATAGCGGTCGCTCTTGCCGTAGACGCGCCAGTCGATCAGACGGATTTCATCGCCGGCGGAGTAGTCGCGGTGCTCGGCGAACTCGAACACGCCCTCGTGTTTCGAACGATGCCGGCCGGTGAGGATGCTGTCGACGAGGCGCAGCGAGACGAGCTCCAGATGCCCGATGCGCGAGAGCACCTTGGGGTCGAGCAGGTCGGCGTAGGGTGTCGATGACGGCATATTTAGGGCGAAAATCCGAAATTCGAATGCCGAAATTCGAAAGGTTGATGGTTGATCGACGTGGCACGTGAAATCGAAGCGACGCGGCGCGTGGTCACTATGCGGTGCGGGCCGGCGCTGGTTTGCCGGCTTTGCTGCGGAGGTGGTCGTCGATGCCGCGGATGATGTCGTCGGTGGTGGTGCCCTCCGCTTCGGCGTTGAAGGTGGGGATGATGCGATGGCGCAGCACCGGCAGCATCATGGCGTGGACGTCGGCCGTCGTGGCGTGATAGCGCTTGTGCAGGATGGCCCGTGCCTTGGCCGCAAGGACCAGGCAGATCGACGCCCGCGGGCCGGCGCCCCACTGGATGTGGTCTTCGAGCGATGCCGGCAACCGGCCCGCTTCCGGCCGCGTGGCGCGCACGAGCTGGACAGCATACTGATACACCGGGTCGGCGACCGGCACCTTGCGCACCAGCTTCTGCAGGCGGAGCAGATCTTCCCCGCTGAGAACCGGTTGCGGAGTGAACTCGTATTCCGTGGTCGCCCGCTTGCAGATTTCGACCTCATTCTCGGCGGAGGGATACAGGACGCGCAGCTTCAGCAGGAACCGGTCGAGTTGCGCTTCGGGGAGCGGATAGGTGCCTTCCTGTTCGATCGGGTTCTGCGTGGCGAGCACGAAGAACGGTTCGGGCAGCGGATAGGTCTGGCCGCCGATCGTGAGCTGGCGTTCCTGCATGGCTTCGAGTAGGGCGCTTTGTGTTTTTGGCGGCGTGCGGTTGATTTCGTCCGCGAGGATGATGTTGCCGAACAGGGGGCCCTTCACGAACCGGAACACGCGTTTGCCGGTCGTGCGATCTTCTTCGAGGACGTCGGTGCCGGTGATGTCGGCCGGCATCAAGTCAGGTGTGAACTGGATGCGGCGAAACTGCAGCCGCAACAGCGACGAGAGTGTCGAGACAAGCAGCGTTTTGGCGAGGCCCGGCATGCCTTCCAGGATGCAATGCCCGCGGCAGAGGACCGCGACGAACATCTGCTCGATGATGTCGTCGAGACCGACGAGCACACCGTGCAGCTGCTGGCACAGTGCCTGATACTGGCGATGCAGATCGTCGACCGCCTGGATTTCCGCATTGTTCGGCTGCGGGTCTGTCGTCATCGTCGTGCTCCAGTGTGGTGTCAGCGTTGGTAGATCGGCAGCAGTTGATAGGGCGGCGTCAGCGAAAGTATGACGAGCGCCGTCGTATAGGAATTCCCGTATTGTGCGTCGTAGTTGACTTCACGGTCCCACGAGCCGTCGGGTCGCTGGTTCGCGACCAGGGTTCGCTGAAACGGCGGGAAGAACCGGGCCCAGTAGTCGCCGCCGAGTTGAAACATCGCCTGACTGCAGTAGTAGGCGCTGTAGTGATAGCGCTCCTCGGGAAAATCGGGGCGGTTGTAGCGCGCGAAATCGTGTTGCAGGAGCCAGTCGCCGCCTCTGCGGGCCATCTCCGACTGATGTTCGCCGGCCAGGGACAACGACAGGATGCCGCTGCCGACCATGGCCCGGTTCGTATGTCGCCCCGGATTGACACGGCAGTACATGAACACGCCTGCCTGTGGTTCGAACGAGCCGCGCACATATTCCATCGCCTCGTCAATGAATTCCTTCGGGACTTCGAATTCGGCGTTTCGCGCGGAGCGCAGAAACAGAAGCTGCCAGGACGTCACCGACAGGTCGGCGTCATTTCCCAGACTCGACAGGCTCCCCAGGTAGCGCCAGCCGCCGTGGTCGCGCGGGTGGCGCTTGGGCGCGAGCTGCCGCTCGCGGGCGAACTTCACGGCGAGGGAAATGGCTTCAGCCAGCCGTCCCCGCTGCGTTTCGTCCGTCATGCCGTAGACTTCCGTGAGCATGAGGCCCGCCATGGCGTGGTTGTACATCGTCGGATTGAATGGACCCGCGCCGGAGGACCTGGGGACCGACTGAGCGTACAGCAGCCCGTCGTCGTGCTGGGTGCCGAGGACGAAGTCGATTGCCCGCGCCAGTTGCTGGCCGTAGGGGCCTTCGCCGGGGATGTGGCCGCGCGACAGGAACGCCATCACGCCTAAGCTCGTGATGCCGGGCTGACCGGATTCCGGTGCGGCAAACGACCCGTCGGGACGCTGCGTGCGGCTCAGGAACGCCAGGCCGCGATCGACGGCCGTGTCCAGCTGCTGCCATTCGTCTGCGGAAAGCAGGTCCGATGCCGCCGGGAAGCGCGCCTCCACCGGCGCGGCGGGTTCGGCGCAGAAACCGATCGTACTGATGAGGGCGAACATCATCGGTGACAGGGCATACGCACCGCACCGGATGCGGCGTTGGCGCTGGTCCTGATGATTTCGCATTTCGTCCAACGCGGTCACAGCCTCATCGCTGGTAGATCGGCAGCAACTGGTACGGCGGCGTCAGCGAAAGAATTACGAGCGCCGTCGTATACGAGTTGCCGAATTCGCTGTCGCGCGCCTGCTCCCGCGGCCAGGAGCCGTCGGCCTGCTGGTGGTCGATCAGCGTTCGCTGAAAGTCTGGAAAAAACCGTGCCCAGTAGTCGCCGCCCAACTGGAACATGGCCTGGCTGCAGTAGTACGCGCTGTAGTGATACCGCTCCTGTGCAAACTGCGCTGCGTTGTACTCCTTGAACGAGTGACGCAGGATCCATTCGCCGGCCGAGCGCGCCATATCCGACTGATGCTCGCCGGCCAGCGACAATGACAGGATCCTGCTCCCCACCATCGCGCGGCTGGTGTGATTGCCGGGCGGAATGCAACAATAGGTGAAGACGCCGTCCTCCGAGCGGAAGCGCGGCGGATGTATCCCATGGCTTCGTCGATGTACTCGCGCGGGACTGTTCGGCGTCTCCGTGCGGAACGCAGAAACATCAGGTGCCGTGCCGTGATCGACAGGTCCGTGTCGCTCCGCATTCCGGACAGTTTCCCGAGGTAAGTGCCGCCAGCCGCCGAGGTCCACTTTGTTCCGCTTGGCTGCAGCTGACGCCGCGCGTATATTTCACGGCCAGGGTGATGGCTCCGGAGACCAAGCGCGACGGTCGTCGTCGGTCATCCTGCAAGGTAGACTTCGCTAAGCATCAGACCGGCGATCGCATGGTTGTACATCGCGGTGTGGGCGGCGCCGTGCCGTATTGCCAGACGTATGCCGACTGGCTGATCGAACAAAAGGCCGTTCGCTTGCTGGGTTCCATGACGAAATCGATCGCCCGCGCGAGCTGTGCCTGTGCCGCCCCTCGCCGGGGATGCGCCCGCGCGCGAGGAACGCGAGCACGCACAGGCTGGTAATCCCGGGCTGACCTGTGTCCGGGCGCAGGATCGAACGAACCGTCAGGACGCTGCCCGCCGCTGAGGAACTCCGCCCGTGGTCGACCGCCTCATCGAGCCGCCGCCACTCGTCTGCGGAAAGGCGCTCGACGCCGCCGGGCGCAAGCCTGCCGTCGCGGGGTTCGGCACAGAAGCCGATCGTGCCGATGAAGCATCATCGCCGGCGCCACGGCGTACGCACCGTACCGGATGCGGCGTTGCCGCTGGTCCTGATGATTTCGCATTTCGTCCAACGCGGTCACAGCCTCATCGCTGGTAGATCGGCAGCAACTGGTACGGCGGCGTCAGCGAGCACGGCGACGCCGTCGTATACGAGTTGCCGAATTGCTGAAACGCGCGCCTGCTCCCGCGGCCAGGAGCCGTCGGCCTGCTGGTGGTCGATCAGCGTTCGCTGAAAGTCTGGAAAACCGTGCCCAGTAATCGCCGCCCAACTGGAACATGGCCTGGCTGCAGTAGTACGCGCTGTAGTGATACCGCTCCTCACCCTGCTCGACCCGGTTGTAGCGGTTGAACGAGTGTTTCAGGATCCACTCTCCTGCAGACTTCGCCATTTCGGACTGATGTTCGCCCGCCAGTGAAAGCGAGATGATGCCGCTGCCAGCCATCGCGCGATCGCTGGGGCGACCTTGCTGATAATCGAAGCTGCTCTCGCTGCGATTGAAGGATCGGTAAGCAGTGCCATCGCTTCGTCGATTGCCTCCGCCGGCACCTCAAACTCGGCATTTCGCGCGGAACGCAAGAACATCAACTGCCAGGTCGTGACAGACAGGTCGGCCTCGGCGCGCAGGCCGCCGCCCCGTCCGTGGTACTCTCCAGCCGCCGACATAGTATGCGTTGCGCTTCGGCTGCAGTTGCCGCTCGCGGGTATGCCTGATCGCCGCCGTGATCGCGGCGGCCATGTGCCCGCGCCGAGTTTCGTCGGTCATGCCGTAGACTTCACCGAGCATCAAGCCGGCAATTGCGTGATTGTAAATGGCGGTATGACTCGGGGTTCCATAACTCCAGACCGTGCCGACCGGCTGATTGAAGAGCAGACCGTTGTCCTGCTGCGTCCCCAGCACGAATTCGATCGCGCGTGCGAGTTGCTCGCCGTAAGGGCCAGTTTCCGGCACGTGACCTCGCGAGAGGAATGCCATGACGCACAGGCTGGTAATCCCGGGCTGACCCAGGTCCGGCGCATCGAACGAACCGTCAGGATGCTGCTTGCCGCTGAGGAACTCCAGCCCGTGGTCGACCGCAGTATCGAGCCGGCGCCACTCATCTGCGGAAAGCAGGTCGTCGCGCGACGACAATGGTTCCGCACCGCGGGCGGTGGCCATGGACAGCGCGAGCGCGGTCCCCAGGAGTGTGCAGGCGCAACGCGATCCACGCCCGTGATCAACGACGCGGCGGTCGCAGGTCGCTGAATTGTCGGCTGGCGTGCTCAACATACTCTCCTGTGGACGGCGGTGGCCGCCTCACCGCTGATAGATGGGCAACAACTGGTAGGCCGGAGTCAGTGACAGCACCATCAGTGAAGTCGTGAAGACCTTGCCGTATTCGGCGTCGCGATTGATCTCCTGCGGCCACGAGCCCTCCGGCTCCTGGCTGTCGACGTGCAGTCGCATGAAGGAGGGAAAGAATCGCTGCCAGTACTCGCCTCCGAGCTGGAACATCGCCTGGCTGCAGTAATAGGCGCTGTAGTGATAGTGTTCGCTGGGGTAGACGACTTGCTGGTAGTGGGTGAACTGGTGATTGAGCACCCAGCGCCCGGCCGTATGGGCCATCTCGGTGTCGTACTCTCCGCCCAGCGACAGCAGCAGGATTCCGCTGCCGGCCATTGCCCGCGTCTGCTGGTGTCGCATGCTGTTCGTGCCGTAGGCGAACGTCCCCGCCTCCGGCACATATGTGCGGTGCACGTATTCCATTGCCGCGCGGACGCTGTCTACGGGAATTTCAAACTCGGCGTTGCGGGCCGAACGCAGGAACATGACCTCCCAGGCGGTGATCGACAGGTCGGAATCGGTCCCGTCGCGCGCCGTCAGATACCGCCAGCCCCCCGTGTCGTCCGGCGAGGATTTGCGAAAATGCTGCTGAGCCAGAGTGAATTCGAGTGCGCGGCGGATGGCGGCAGCGATCCGGTCGGACATGTCCCCTTCGGTCATGCCGTAGACCTCCGCCAGCATCAGTCCGGCGATGGCGTGGTTGTATGCCCCGGCCTTATGACGATTGTCGCCCCACTGGCGACCCGCAAAGGGGCGGGAGAACAGCAAACCATCCGGCTGTTGCGTCTGGAGGACGTACTCGATCGCGCGATCGATGACCGTCCCATAGTCCCCCTCGCGCGGCACATGCCCGCGCGAGAGATAGGCCATGATGCACAGACTGGTGATGCCGGGTTGGCCGAGGTCGCGCGTGGCAAACGAGCCATCGTTGCGCTGTTGCGATGCGAGATAGCCGAGACCGGCATCGACCGCAGCGTCGAGCCGCCGCCATTCGTCGGGAGTCAGCAAGTCCCTCGACCGCGCGGGTTCTGCCGCGCCCGCGGATGACAGCCAAGCGCCGAACAGCGCCACGGTCGCCCAGAGGCGACAGCGGAGCATCGTGACGCCAGTACGCCGCATGCGGAATGGCTCCCACCGCGTGCCGGATCAGCCGATCCGGGCGAGTTGTGAAGTCCGCGCGAGTTTTATCGTACAGCGGCTTCCGAATGGGAACAACGCGCTACCGTCGAGTCGGTGCAGCATCGCTCAAACCGCTCAGGCGCAATGCGCCGGCAGGTCGCCCGTGATGTGATCAGTTGCGGAGGGAACAGAACACGTACATGTATTGGCAGGGAGACTGCGTGGCGTCGCTTCTCGTGGTGCACGTTCTCGCACATCCGGGGCAGAGAACGGACTCGCCATCGTCAATCAGCGGTGGAAACGGCTGACGCCGGAGACGAAGCGGATTTCGGAACTTGCATTGTCGTCGATGCGGGTCAGCGGCGGCGGCCGTATTCCGCTGGGCCGTTCGTGTGTCCAACGAGCGTGCGTCATTCAAGGGAGTCGCACGGTGGCGTGTCGGAAATCGATCGGCCGGTGTTCTCGTTCTGAAAATCGGCCGTTACCTCGGTGATGTGCCGGGCGTCGTTGGGCGTCGTCGTCGTACTGCGCGAGCCACTCGACCGCCGTGTCACGGTAGCGTGTGAGCCCCCTTGTATTCGACCAGCTGCGGGTGCAGGCTCTTCAGAACCCCGTGCAGTCGTCGAGCCCACTTCGGGACCGTGACAAGTTCCCGCAGGCCGATGAGATAGCAGCGAATACGCCGAACATGCCTGGTCGAGACCAGGCAACGGTCCCTGCCCCAAAGCGGGTATTGTTCGGGAGAAGTGTCCAAAGCGCGGGTGGATGGTCATAGTCCAATTGAGGGCGTCGTACCGGACGGCCGGTCTGCAGCTTCAGGAGGAAAGCCGAGCGCGTTCGAACACACCCAGCTCAGCGCCAGCGCACCGGCCCGTGCCACTCGCTGAAGTTCATGCCGAGGTCGAAATCCAACGACCAGTCCGCCTGGTGGTGACCATGCCCGCGTCCATCCAGAGAGTGCTGTCCCGCTGGCTCGAGCAGACACCAGTCACCCCGCCTGCTGTGATGTAATCCTAAAGCGGCTCGTAAGGAAGAGTCGCGCGGGGGGCAAAAGGGCGTCGCTGGGGGGGGAAGATGAACACATCTTCAATGCCGAGGGGGCCGTTGAACCAGTGCTATGTACCCTCACGCCTCAGCCGGAAATGCTCCGGGTAGTCGGGCGAGGCAGGTCATGATCAGTTCGAGCACGTCCCACTCGCCGGCAGCATGTGTGGCAGGCCAGCAGCGGCCTGGCTCCTGGAGGCAGATCTTGCGTTCGCGGCACTCCGCGACGTAATGCTCGTCGATGTCGATCGGGAACTCGGCAGCAGGTTCCCCGAGGCCCCGCCGTGTGCGGCTCGATGTTCACCGAGTACATGAAGGCGTCCCTCGGCGAACGGAAACGGAAAGCGGCGGATCGCCTCCGGGCTGTTGCGAAAGGTGAAGTCGTCGCGGAAGGTTTCTGCGAGCTTGAAGGCAATCGCCATGGTTGCCGCCTCCTGTTGGCGCAGTCCACGGGTTCCCACGGAAGGAAGGGCGTGCTCGCGGAGCCGCATGGACGATCCATCAACGGTCCAGCACGAAAGGTGTGCAGCGCCCGTGACACACAGGGCATGATTTTCCGCCACCCAACTTCTGCTCGGCCGAAGCCAGTGGTCGTTGTGGACCAACTCCCCATCAAGGTCCAGTACATCGGTTTCACACTCCCCACAACGCCTCCGCGGCACAGGTAGGGGGCGGGACGCCTGCCGCCTCCAGAGCCTCGAGCAGGCTCCGCTCGGGGGGCACATGCACCGTCAGATCGGAGCGGGCCAGGTGGACGTCAAAGGGCTGGCCGACCGAGCGCGCAGCGAACTCCTCCTGATGAATGTGGCTGCCGGCCCAGCCTGCCGCCCGGGCCGCCTGGCAAGGACGGCCTCGATCATGCGCGGCGGCCTGCAGGTGTAGACATGCGTTCCCAGCGGCTGGCCCGCCGTGACCCGCCCCAAATCCGTGCCCGCAGAGCCGTAGTAGAGGTGGACTCGGCCGCCCTTCCAGGAGTTGTCGTCCGAAATGGTCGTGCCCCCGGACCGCGCACGACGTAGTGCACCCCACGCCAAGGCCTCGCCGCGCAGGTCGTCGATCATGGCGGTCATCGGCGTGATGCCGACGCCGCCCGCAAAGAGGACATGTTTGTGCGCGATCCGGCGCGAGCGGGAACAGATTGACGGGGTGTGAGACAAATAGTCGCGTCCCCACGCCCACCTGCTGATGCAAGTGGAGCGAGCCGCCTCGGCCGTTGTCATGTCGTCGCACTGCGATCCGGTAACAGCTCCGGTCCTGCGGCGAGCCCATCAGCGAGTGTCGCCCTGCGAAGCGTCTCGTCCCTGCGGCGGAGGACGACGATCACATGACTGCCCCCCGAGAAGGGGAGCAACTCCCTGCCCGCCGTGTGGGTCCGAGAGTAAACTGCTTAATGAGCGGCGTCACCTGCTCGACGGCCGTCACCTCGACCGGGATAGTTTCGGCGTGGCTCACCCAAAGACCTCCCGAGTCGGTGGCAGCTCGCCGGGCGTTTCGGCGTCGGCCATGACACCCATGTAAGCGGCCAGTCGGGCGCGAGTAATGGTCGCGGACGAGGAGGCGGCCGCAGCCGGGCGCATTTCACAACGCGTTGGTCGAGACGCTGTCGTTCGTCACTTTGCAGTGGATGCAGTAGACGCGCCGTGCGGCGCGCCGCCGCAGAGCTCGCACTGACTTCGTCATGATTCAGGTTGTACTGCAGTGTCACCCGCACGACGGATCTGAGAAAGCTCTCCGAGCCGGCGACGTAGAGCCGTGTTCCCATCACGCTGTTTGAGAGCATGCAGTCCAGTTCGGCCAGGAGTTCCGCTTCTGTCGGGAAGCAGCGAAGCCCCGCCAGACCCAAGGGAAGCGCGTCCCCGGTGTAGAGGATGCGGGTGTCTGTCCTGTGCGGCAACCGGGTCATGAGGGCAACAGTGTCGCGGCCGCCGCCCCTGTCCGATCAGCACGTGGTGCCGGCCGTCGGGGTCGGGCTGCAGTATCGCGTAGACCGGTTGGCTCTTCATGCCTGGCCTCGACGTCGGTGGTGTCCCAGGTTCATCTTCGTGTCGGGGGCCGATTCGGATGGATTTCTTCGTCGTACGCGAGCGGGCGCTGGCTCAGGAGGAACGTGCGGCGGTTTCTGTGCGCCAACGGATGTCGCCCAAACAGCGGATCTGAAGTCGATGGACTGCTCGCCGGCGTGATGCCCAGCCACAGCCTGCCTCCTGTGCCGCACAAAATGACACATGTGCCACTCCAATGGCCGCCTCCCAGCCAAACTGTTTTGCCAACCAGGGTGTAATCGTCGGTGCGAATGCTCCCATGGCGTTTCCGCCCGTGTTGAGCACCGCAGCCGTCAGTCCTCCCTGGCGACCGCCGATCTCAGTCGCCGTGGTCCAGAAGATACCTTCGCACATGCCGAGCGCAGCGAGCGAGAGCGAAAAGAGGACGGTCACATTGGTCGGGTCCGGAGACCGCACGCCCCAATAGGCGAAGAACGGCACAGCCCCATCCCGGCAAATGCCACAATCCGGCGTCCCCAACGGTCGCCGCACTGCAGGCAGACAGCATCGGAAAACCGGCCGCCGATCGCCATGCCGACGGCCATCGACATCGTGATGATGAACGACGCCCAGCGGCTCTCTTCCGACGACCGCTTCGAGCACCGTCTCGAAGTAGTAGCTGACCCAATAGAAGAACACGTATTGCAGGTATCCGCGCCGCGGTAACTTCCGGTCAGCAGCAGCAGGCTGCGGTTGCCGAGCAGTTGTCGCAACCGTTTCTCGCAGCGGAGACGACGTCGACGCGACCGCCGCCGGCGGCCAGCGACTGGAATCGTACCTGGGTCTTGCGGAGCGAGCAACTGCCAGACGAGTGCGTAGCCGGTCAGAGCGCCGCCAATGACCATCGCGACCGGCCAGTCAAATCGATCCATGAGCCAGCCGAAACCAGATACGTGATGGACAGCGCCGATGAGCCGCCGCGGCCGTGACCAACCCGTTCGCGGTGGCACGAGATTCCGGGCGTAGCCCAACGGCGACAACGCGCGCTTCGCCAGTGCAACGGCGCGTTGCTGACCGCGATCGCGCAAGGACCACGATCAAGCCGCCCCAGAGCGTTGTGAGCGGTGTCCGAGCCAACCGAGCGCACCGGTTGCGATCGCGCACAGTCCAAAGCCGACTCCCATCCAGCGGAGTGCGGATGCAGGTCCGACACGATCGATGAACCACCCGCCGGGAACCATGCTCAACGTGTAAACGAGCAGGAACGCAGGCAGACGACCCCCATCCGCTCTTCCGAGAGTCCATCCGGGCCAATCAGCCGCTCGCTGCCGACGACTGAAATCGCAAGGCGATTGAAGTGTCCCAGCAATGGAAAGCCCATCAGGAGGGCGATGACGCCCTGTTGGCGTTCGCTGTGGAGAACGGCCCGACGCTGGACTGCTCATGATGGATCGCCTGAATCTCGATGCCCCGAAGTCTTCGCAGACGCCGGCGGAGGCGTTCAGCAGATCCAGGCGGAATCTTTTCAGATCTCCTTCGGCAATTCGTAGCCGATACCCGGTCGGTCCGGCAGGGTGATCCGGCCATTCCGCACGGGAAATCCGGCTCGCTGCAGTTCCATTCGAAGCGGCGACTCGAACACTTCCGCCGCTGCAAATTCGACAAACGGAGTGATCGGCGACCAGGCGGCAAGATGCACGCCGGCTGCCGGGCGACTGCGTCGACCAGCGCCGTGACAGACCCGGTGCGCCCCGGGCAAGCGCCAAAGAGACGATTTGCTTCGCCGGTGAGTCCACCGCAGGTCGTCATATAGGCTGGACGACGCTGACGGGCGTCATGGTCCATCATTTCCAGAAACTCCCAGCGAGTCACGGCATGTGTTTCCCCATCGCCAGCGGGACGCGTTGCGCGGCCAGCCGGGCGTACGGTTCGGGATGGTCGTGACGGGGAACGGTGTTTCGAACTCGATGTCCGCTCTTCGAGGTTGGCGCGGAGCGACGCGTACAAGCCGTGGGAACATCGTTAAAGAGGTAGCCGACATCGAGCATCAGGGGAACGCCTCGGCCGAGCGTCTGCGGGTCTGCCGGCAAGGAGTTCGATCACGTCGGCCGGCGTGGAGAACATCGGTTCGACCTTCACTGCCCGGTAGCCGAATTCGGCGGAGCTGCACGGCCCGTGCGACCTGCTGGGTGAACATGGCTTCCCCGCCCCACACATCGGACACAATCGTGCAATAAGGCGTGACGTGCAGCGGGAACGTTCCCTCCGGCGACTGGAACGGTCCCTGCCAGCGCCCTGTAGCGCCTAGACCGATGGCCGCGCGACTGTCCGTACAGATCCCAGATCGCGATGTCGAGCGCGCCGAGGATCATCACCTCCCAGCCACGGCGATTCGTGTGGATCAGCGCGTCCCACATGAGTTGCCAGAGTCGCTCGGGGTGCGGTGATTTCCCGTCCCAGCAGCAGCCGGCCAAAGTGCGAGTCCTTGCCGCCGACGGTCGCGCGTACGACTCCCGGCGGAACACGAAACACCTCCGACAGGCCCGAGATCCCGGCATCGGTGTGGACTGCAATGATGGCAAGCGGTTCGACGCCCCCTTTGTCGGGATCGACATCGGGGCCGTCACCGATGACCGAGACGTCCAGGTGCGTAATGCGCATGGCGGTTGGAGCCTCTACCGAAGGGATTTGCTGCGGTTCGCCGGTGGTACTCAAGGAAATCATGGGTCACACCGGGCCAGGCGGCCGGTATCCCAGAATGAGGTTGGCGTGACAGCCGGTTGGCGAGTTGGCGATCGCGCCGCGAATAATCTTTTGAAATCTGTTGCAATCGATTGTAAACGACTGTAACCTTTTGTCTGCGCTGTTCTCGTGCACTTCCCAGAAAAGAATGAAAGGCATCGCATGGCAGGCAGGAAGTCCACCTCCCTGCGTCCTCCGGCACGACACTACGTCCGGGACGAGCTGGTTCGGATGATCGTCAATGGCGAGTTTCAGCCTGGACAGCAATTGCGCAGACCAGCTTGCGAAAATTCAGCGTATGCAGGAGTTATCCGCGAATCCCTGCTGGAACTGAGTTTCAACGGAATCGTTGACGCGGTTGACCATCAGAGTGTTCGTCAGCACGCTCAGTTCCCGGAAAGTGATCGAGGCCTACGAAGTGCGGGCCGCGCTGGAGAGTCTGGCGGCCCGCATTTGCTGCCAGCGAGCCAACCGGGAACAGATCCAGCTCCTCCGCCACAACCGGGCGCATTCGTGCAAATTGGGCGTGCCGGCAAGACGCGCGGGAGACGCAAATCGCCGACCGGGAGTTTCATCAGCAGATCGTCGAGATCTCGAAACGAATCGGTGCTGCGGCTGATTCGATCGTTGTGGTACCCGCAGATCGTTCTCGACCTGCCGTTTGAGCCGCAGGCGTTCGTTGACGCTCATGAGGCGATTCTCGACGCGATCGAGGAAACCGGCCTGGCGACGTGCCGAGCGGCTGATGGGCGAAGACAACGAATTGTCGAAGTCGATAGTTGAGGATCACGCTAAAGACAAGCCATTTATTCCGAAGTGTGTGGGGCTGGTGGGGTGAAATCGCGGACGTTCCGCTGCCCGCTCGGCCGACGCCACAGGTTGTTTTTCTGGAGCAGGCACATGATGAAGCGTTTTCCTGTTCAACGGCGACAGGGTTTGCGTCCGGGGTTCACTTTGATTGAGCTGCTGGTGGTGATTGCGATCATTGCTGTGCTGATTGCGCTCTTGCTGCCGGCCGTGCAGCAGGCGCGCGAGGCGGCGCGGCGGACGCAATGCATCAACAACCTGAAGCAGATCGGGTTGGCGCTGCACAACCACCACGACACGTTCGGCACGTTCCCTGCGGGCTACAACCAGGAGTTCCTTCCGAGCGGAAACAACTATGATCGCACGGGTTGGTTTATGTCGCTGATGCCCTACCTGGAACAAACCAATGTCTACAATCTGATCATCTCGAGCTGGGTTCCCGGATACCCAGAGCCGCCGACCACCTACACGTGCTACTTCCGCGGCTGTTCAGAGATTGCTCCAACCATGACGTGTCCGTCCGACCCGGCCGGACCGAAGAATTCTACGTTATCGGGGACGGGGACGTCGGGAGAGGGCCTTTCCACCAACTACGCCCTGTGCGCTGGCAGCAATTTCTTTACCCCATTGACCGATCTCGGAGGGATTCGCCTCAACGGGCTGTTCTTCGCGACGGTGAATGGCTACACGACCGCGGATATGCCGCCCGTTCTTCCGCTCGGATCAACGATAACGAAGAGAACAAAGGGCCCGTACGCAGGACCGGTGCTCGGAATGGGTGTCCGCGACGTGCTCGACGGAACGTCCAACACCATCGCCGGCAGCGAGATCATTCTGTCGCGCGACGTCAACACTTGGGATGTGCGCGGCCTCGCGCACGAGGGGATCGAGGGTGGAGCTCTGTTCAGCGCGGTTTATCCACCGAACTCGCCGATCGGCGACAACGCGATGGGCTACTGCGAGCCGATTCCCCGCGCGCCCTGCGCGGCGGCGCAATCCGTGGAGGAGGCGTACTTCCTGGCGCGCAGCTATCACACTGGAATCGTCAACATTCTGCTCGCGGACGGCTCGGCCCGGTCCTTGAGCCAGAACATTGATCTGAACACGTACCACTCGCTCGCCACGCGCCAGACCGGAGAGGTGATCGGAGATTTTTGATGCCAGGCCGTCGCATGGTCGGACTGCGGACTGGTCCGGCCATGCGGTGTCGGTTCACTCGTAAATCACTGCAGGCAAGCAATCTCAATGCGCCCCTTCATATGGATCGCTGTCGTAGGCGTGGCGGTCCCGTTCGTGGTCGGCTGCGGAGAGTCGGGGCCACAAAGGTACGAAGTCAGCGGAACCGTCACGCTTGATGGAAAGCCGATTCCGACCGGGGACATCCTCTTCCAATCGCCCGACGGCTCCATGGTTGATGCCGGCCAGATCAATGACGGCAAGTTTTCGTTCGAGGCACAGCCAGGTTCGAAACTGATCTCAGTCAGAGCTTCCAGGAAGAAGTTCGGTCCCCCCGGAATCGGGGCGCGCGGCGAGAACTTTATCCTCGTCCGCTACATACCGGCGCGATACGAAGACCCGCAGTATCGACTTAAGGCCGAAGTGGAAGCGTCCCGGGAAGAGACTGCAAACCGCTTCGACTTCAAACTGACGACGAAACCGGAATCCTGAGTT
>JAXMBS010000086.1:0-21120 GCA_046349775.1 Planctomycetaceae bacterium
GGCGATCGTCCCGATCGAGCTGCTGCAGGCAGAGACGAAAGAGATTCGCACGCGATTGGCGGCAGGCTTACAGACGGTGGCCACGTTCAACGCGAACACCAAGGCGATCGAGACCGACGGGAGCGTGCTGGCACTGATTGCCGACATCATCGAGCGGCATCCCCAGGAACTGAACTGGAAGGATCGCGCCCGTCACGTCCGGCAGCTTGCCTACGACATCTATCTCAACGCCAACGGTAAGGGCCGCGGACCGTTTCAGAAAAGCAAAGAGCCGTTCGAGAAGCTCGTCAGCATCTGGGACGGCGGCCCCGCGCCGGACAATGACGTTTCCGCACGCGCTCCCTTGGGGGAAGCGGGGGATCGCGGAAAGGTCATGCTGTATTTCGAAAGTGGCTTCAACTGGCTGCGCTCAGATGTCAACACGCCGGCGCGCATGAAAGACGAACGGGACCGCGTCATCCGGACGACGAAAGTGCTTGCCGCTCTTGGCACGGCCCTGGAAGACTCGAGCTTTGACGGTGCCGACCAGGAGCAATACGTCGTCCTTCTGCGACAGTTCATCGCCGGGCAGCAGCAGCTGGCGGATGCCGCGAACAGCGACGATTTCGCCACGTTTGAAAAGGCCCGCGACAGCGTGCAGAAAAGCTGCGACGCCTGCCATCTGGAGTACCGCACGCGCAGTGCGGAGTGACCGCGCACGGACGGGATATCACGCGGCGCCGTGCATGGCCTGCATTGCAGACTCGCGGTCGGGATATGTCTGCCAGAGCCGGTTGAGGTTCGTGACCTCGATCACTTCCGCGCAATTCGGCGTCAGACCGCACAACGCGAATCGCCCCCCCGGCTGCTGCTGGATCCGGTTCCACGCGCGGAACAGGACTTCAATGAACGACGAACCGAAGAACTTCACGTTCGACAGATCGATCACGACGCAGGGCTCCGCCCCTTTCAAGGCCGCGAGCAATGCATGTAGCGCTTCAGGAATGCGGTCTTCCGTGATCCGCTCGGATTCCGGACCATACGTCACGATCGTGACACCGCGTTCCTTGAGAATCTGAGGAACTCCGGCACCGGGCATGGTTCGACTCTCCGCAGGAAGACATCGCGGGGCGAAGTGGCACTCCCCGGTGCACGCTCGCTGGACGGCTCTCCGAGGCGCGTGATCGCAACACCCGAATGGATGTGCTCAGTCCCATCCTAACTCGCAGGGATTGCCTGTCAATCACGGCGTCGGACACCCAAACGACGCAGTCGGCCGCAGTCACCGGAGGAAGCGCCGCGTCAGCCTACGGCAGACGCACATTCGTTATCAGTCCGGCGAGCGACGGTCCTAATTCTCCGCTTTCTTGAACCCCGCCTTGACGAGGTCCTTGTATCCGGCTTTCAACGGGCGGACGTCGTAGCCGAGCTTGACCAGCAGGTCGGCGGCGGCAAGGCAGCGTTTGCCGGAGGCGCAGTGTGCGTACACGACCTTGTCTTTGGGCAGCGACTTGGGCTGCTCCCTTTTTCAGTCGCGCTGAGCGGAACGAGGAGCCGCCGTCGAGGTGCCCGTCGTCCCATTCGGACTGCTCGCGAACGTCCACTAGGACTGCTTTCTGCTCGGCGACGCTTTTCTTCACGGTGTCGAGTGAATCCTTGGTGTGTTCAGCGGCGCCAAGACGGGCGCCCCAGCATGCAAGTCCGGCACACAGTGTGGCGATCAAAACGGGCGCGGAATCGACTTCATCATGAACTCCTGCAATGTCCGAGGACATTGTACTCGTCGTGTGGTCCCGCACATTGCATCAACGTTTTTCGATGGATAGACTGACTTGGTGCGGCCGAACCGCGCTCGGACGCTGTTCTCACTAGATATTTGAGCGGCAATTGCGATGCTGACCGTTCTCGGCCGTTCCCGTCGAGCATGTGGCGGAATTCCGCGGCGGGAATTGTTGCAGATCGGCGCCGGACTGTTGGGAGTCAACTTGCCGAAGGTCTGGGCGGCTGAAGCAGTGACCGATGCGTTGGCGCCTCGCGCCAAATCGGTATTGTTCGTGTTTCTCTATGGCGGACCGAGCCAACTCGAAACGTTCGACCTGAAGCCGGACGCGCCAGCAACATTCGCGGGCCGTTTCGTCCTATCGCCTCGCGAACACCCGATTTGCGGATCTGCGAGCATTTGCCGCAGCTGGCCGACCGGTCGGACAAATACAGCGTCATCCGCACGCTGAACCATTCTCAGAACGACCATAACGGCACGCACATTATCCAGACAGGCCGTCCGATTCCGCCGGCGGATCGCGGAGCGGACAATGTCAATGCGACCACCAGGGATTGGCCAGCCTACGGCCCGGTGGTCTCGTATCTCGATCAACAGGCCCGGTCGTTCGGCCGATTTTCCGCCCTACGTCTACCTGCCGCGGCTGTTGGGGCATTTCGCCGGTTACGACATCAACGGGCAGTACGCCGGCTGGCTGGGGAATGCCTGGAACCCCATGGCCACGCACATTCAGCGCGGAATTCGGCCGACAATCCTTTCTTCCGTGATTGCACCGACGAGGAACTCGATTTCCGGCTGAACGGGCTGGAGTCATTCCCGGACGTCACGCTCGACCGTCTCGATCACCGGCGCAACCTGCTGTCACAACTCGATGACGAGCGGCGGCGCATCGACCGGCTCTCCGCAGTCCGCAGCTATTCCGGTCTCGAGAGTCGCGCGCTGAAGTTGTTGTCCTCGCCGCAGATTGCTGAAGCGTTTGATCTGCGGCGCGAGGCGGATTCGCTCCGCGATCGTTACGGCCGCAATCTGTTCGGCCAGTCGCTGCTGATGGGACGGCGGATGATCGAAGCCGGAGCGCGATTCGTCACCGTCGCGTGGGATCTCGCCGTGCGGGGCGACGTCTGCGGCAGTTGGGACATGCACGGCTGCCTGACGGACGTCATGCGGAATCATTTGTTGCCCGGCCTGGACCACGGGTTTTCGGCATTGCTGGACGACATGCAGGATCGCGGATTGCTGGAGGAAACCCTGGTTCTGGCCGTGGGAGAAATGGGACGCACGCCGAGCTTCAAGAACCGCGGCAACTCCGACGGCCGCGATCACTGGAGCTACTGCTTCCCGGCGCTGCTGGCGGGCGCGGGTATCCGCGGCGGCACGCTGTATGGTGAGTCGGACAAGGACGCCGCTTATCCCGTCACGTTGCCGGTTTCGCCGGCCGACCGGGGTCCACGATCTTTTCCTCGCTGGGAATGCGCCCGACACCCGCATCCCCGATGCACAAGGACGTCCGGCGCCGGTCATTGAAGACGGTCGACCAACGGAATTGTTCGGATGAGCAGCCTGAATTTCATGTTCTTGCAGTGTGGAACGCCTTTTTCGACGAAGTCAGGAAGTGCGTTGCGGTGCGTGCTACGCCGCCTGTTCGTCTTCGGTCTCGCCGCTGGAGCCGACTCCGCACTTGCAGACGACGAGTTTTTCGAGAAACAGGTCCGGCCGCTGCTCGTCGAACGCTGTTACAAGTGTCACAGCGGCGACACTCGCGAAGGCAATCTGCGGCTCGACTCCCGCTTTCTGGTGCTGAAAGGGGGCGAGCGGTCCGGCCGTCGCCCTGGACAAACCGGAGACGAGCCTGCTGTTGAAAGCCGTCGAGTATCTCGACGAACCGAAAATGCCGCCGGACGGCAAGCTGGCGGAACAGGAAATCGAGACGCTGCGCAAATGGGTGCTGCTCGGCGCTCCGTGGCCGGCCGGGGATGAAGGCGTACCGGCCGAGCCGACGACGCAGGAATGGGCGCCGACGGACAGGCAGCGTCAGTGGTGGGCGTTTCAGCCGGTGCAGAAGCCGGCGCTGCCGGCCGTACGCGAAACGGCGTGGCCGCAAACCGACATCGATCGCTTCATCCTCGCGGAACTGGAGACCGCGGGACTCAGCCCCGCACCTCCCGCCGAACCGCGAATCTGGCTGCGGCGGATCACGTTCGATCTGACCGGCCTGCCGCCGACGCCGGAAGAACTGGATGCGTTCGTGGCGGACGCGTCGCCGCAGGCGCGCGAGGCTGTCGTCGAGCGTCTGCTGGCCTCGCCCGAATACGGCCAGCGCTGGGCGCGACACTGGCTCGATATTGCCCGCTACGCGGACTACCACGATGGGGATCCCAAAGCGCGGGACGCCACGTGCGAACCGCTCAATGCGTGGCGGTACCGCGACTGGGTCGTCGATTCGTTCAATCGCGATCTGCCATTCGACCAGTTCATTACCCACCAGATTGCCGGAGACACGCTGCCCGATCCGGGCGGGAAAGGTTTTTACGCCGACGGACTTGTCGCGACGACGTTTCTCTCGAACGGCGTCTGGGACCGCGGCGACGCCGACAAGGAGAAGATGGTCAGCGACATGATCGACGACAACGTCGACACGGTCGGCAAGGCCTTTCTGGGACTGACGCTCGGCTGCGCCCGCTGTCACGACCACAAGTTCGACCCGGTTTCGCAGGCCGACTACTATGGACTGGCCGGCATCTTCTACAGCTCGCATATCCTGCGCGATATTGGCGGCAAAGGGGCGAACTACTTCATTAACCGCATTCCGCTGGCTGATCGCGCCTATGTCGAAGCCCGCGACTCGCTGGTGCAGCAAGTCGCGGACATCAACGCGAAGATCAAAGCGCTCGACGAAAAGAACCCACGGACTCCGGAAGAGGACGCCGAACGGGCCGACCTCATCAAGCAGCGCGACGAACGCCAGGCAGCGCTTCCGCCTGAGCCGCCCTATGCCGAGGCGGCTATCGAAGGAGGCACGCCGGGGAGTCTCTTCCCCGGCATTCAGGATGTGCCGATTCACGTTCGTGGCAGCTATACCCGGTTGGGCAAGGTCGTGCCGCGGCATATGCCGGCGTTCCTGGCAGGAACCGAGCAACCATCGATTGCTTCCGGCAGCGGGCGGAAGGAACTGGCGGCGTGGGTCGCCTCGCCGCACAATCCGCTGACTGCCCGCGTGATTGTGAACCGTGTCTGGCAATGGCATTTTGGCGCAGGGCTGGTCAGGACGCCGAATAATTTCGGTCTCTTGTCCGAGCCGCCGTCGCATCCGTGCTGCTGGACTGGCTCGCGACGCAATCCATGCGATCAACTGCTGTACTGGTGAATTCGCTCCGCCACCTACGCACAGTCGGCGGAAGCGACACCGACAATTTGCAAGCGCGATCCTGAAAACCGCCTGCTGGGGCGTTTCGTGCCGCGTCGGCTCGAAGCGGAGGGCGATCCGCGACGCGATGCTGTCCGTCGCCGGAAGACTCGACCTGACTCCCGGCGGGCCGGCGGGGACGACCTCTACACCTGCCGCGCCGCTCGCTGTACGTGCAGACGCGCGCTGGACCGCGGCAGTTTCGCGATGCTGTTCGATGCGGCCAACATGGACGCCTCTGACGAGAAACGCACGGTCAGCAACTGCTGCGCCGCAAGCTGCCGTTTCTGCTCAATCATGGGTTTTGCAGGCGAGCCGCCCGTGACCTGGCGGCACGATTCGCGTTAACGAGGTCCCCGGTGAGCACGCTGCAGCCGCCGCCGCGCGCCTGGCTCGTGCCTACCAGTTGCTGTTCGGGCGTTTGCCGACGCCTGATGAGGCGGCGATTGGACTGTCGCTGGTCAACACCGCCAGCGGAGATGCTTTGACCGGCTGGACCGATCTGGCCCATGTGCTGCTGGAAACGAATGAGTTTGTGTATGTGGAGTGAGGAAGTGGCTGGTGGGCTGGTAGCTGGTGGGGCAAGAGAGATTTTCACATGACTGTCGATTCACATTCCGATGTGCTGTCACGACGCCAGCTTTTGGCCCGCAGCGGGTGCGGATTCGGCATGCTCGCGCTGGCCGATCTGCTGGCGGCGAAGGAGCCGGATCGGGCGACGCAGCCGTTCGCCGTGCGCTCACCGCATCACGCGCCGCGCGCGAAGCGGGTCATCTTTCTGTACATGCCGGGCGGTCCGTCACACGTCGATACGTTCGACCCCAAGCCGCGTTTGATCGCCGATAATGGGAAGCCGCTGCCGTTCGAAAAGCCGAAGCTCGAGCGGACGAAGACCGGCAACCTTCTGGCGTCGCCGTGGAGGTTTGCGCCGCAGGGGGAATGCGGGACTGAGATCAGCGAATTGCTGCCGCACCTGTCGAGCTGTATCGACGACATCTGCGTCGTGCGGTCGATGTACGCGGACAATATCAACCACACCGGCGCCGCGCTGCAGATGTGCACCGGTGAGCAGGCGTTCTCGCGGCCGAGTCTCGGCTCCTGGCTCACGTACGGGCTGGGGTGCGAGAACCAGAACCTGCCGTCGTTCGTCGTCGTCAGTCCCGCGGCCGTCTTCCAGGGGGCGCAACTCTGGGCGTCAAGCTTTCTGCCGAGCGCCTATCAGGGAACGCTTGTCCGCGACCTGGCGCATCCCATCGCCAACCTGTCCGATCCGTCCGGCGCGCTCGATCGGCAGCGGCTGAAACTCGATGCGCTGAAGAAGCTCAATGAACTGCACAAGGCCGACAGCGCGATCGAGAGCCAGCTGGATGCACGGATCGCGTCCTTCGAACTGGCCTTCCGCATGCAGCGCGACGCGCCGGCGGCGTTCGACCTGTCGCAGGAGAGCGCCGCGACGCACCAGCTTTACGGGACCGATCAGAAAGACACGGAACTGTTCGGTCGTGAGTGCCTGCTGGCGCGGCGGCTGATTGAGCGCGGCGTGCGGTTCGTGCAGTTGTTCGATGCGCCGGCCAACAATGCCTGGGACCAGCACAGCGGACTCCGAGAAAACCTGCCGCCGCGGTGCCGGGCGATCGACCGGCCCGTGGCAGCGTTGCTCACCGATCTAAAGGCCCGCGGCCTGCTGGAGGACACGCTCGTATTGTGGGGTGGCGAATTCGGTCGTACGCCGACCGCTGAAGGAACGAACGGCCGCGAGCACCATCCGTTCGGGTTCACGATGTGGCTGGCCGGCGGCGGCATCCGCGGCGGGATGGTTCACGGTGCGACCGATGAATTCGGCTGGCACTCGGTTCATGACAAAGTCCACGTGCATGACCTGCACGCGACCATTCTGCACCTGATGGGCTTCGACCATACGAAACTGACGTACCGTTTCGGCGGCCGGGACTACCGCCTGACTGACGTCTTCGGCAATGTCGTCCAGAACATCATTGCGTAAGCCGCGTTCAGCGACGGATGGCGCCGTTCAAGCCGCCCGGCGCTGCGACTGTTCCGGCTTGCGGCGCACCTTGGCGCGAGGCGTGATGCTCGCCCAGCGGGCTGTGGAATCATCGCCGGCGCGGCGGTCCGCTTCTGCCTGCAGGGCATCCATCGCGGCCTGTACCTGCAGCCGGTACGGTTCCAGTTGTTCGCGGTCGAGTCCTGGCGGCACGTACATCCGCGGCCCGACGCACATGTAGGTGTCCGTGAACGGCAGCGGAATCGTGAGGTCGGTCCAACGTCCGACCGGCCGCAATGCGGATTTCGCTGCAAATCCGGCGGGGACGATTGCCCGACCGGTCTGCGACGCGAGATAGACAATGCCGTCCTTCACTTCACGGCGCGGGCCCATCGGCCCGTCGGTCGCGATCGCGATGTGAAAGTCCCTGGCGGCGTCGAGCATCTGCCGCAGCGCCGCAGCGCCTCCGCGCCGGCTGGAGCCGCGGATCGGCGCGACACCGATCGCTTCGAGCGCATCGGCCAGCCAGTCTCCGTCGCCATGCTGGCTGACGAGTGCTGACACGCGAAACGCCGGCAGCGAAAAGACATGGCCGATGATGCCGTCGTGCCACAGACAGAACAGGTGCCGCTCATCCCCCGTGTCCTCGTAACAGGACGATCTCGGCTCAGCGTATTCAGCGTGCAATCGCACCGTCCGCAAGAGATTGCGGAACACGAACGCGAGGAATCGCGCGGCCAGCCGGATGATCGTTCGATTACGGAGTTTCATGGGGAGCTGTCAGCCGTCAGTGGTCAGCCATCAGCCAAGACGGCCAGATCGGCTGCGGGGTTGTAGGTCAGATGCTGAAGATGGGTCAATTCGAGTTCGGCCATCGAACTCTTCAAAGTCAGGAACCACGGAATACGCGGGAGTGACGGAAGAAACAGTGAACCGCGAATAGACGCTGATGAACGCAGCTCGACGGGCCGGTCGCACGACCCCATTTCTCAAAATGAGATCAGAGCGCATTCGCGTTCATTAGCGGTCCCCTGTTTCTTTCCGCTGATTTCGTGTATTCCGTGGTTAGCTCCTTGGGTTGCGGCCGTGAGGCCGAACTGGCGACCCAGTGGTTCTCTTTCCGGGGACACTGATCCCCCGACAGCCGGTTTACAGCCCGCGGTCGATACGGCACACTGGCGAGCGGTTAGACACTCACTCACACCGGCCAATCAGGAGGTCGTCCATGCATCGTCGCTCATTTCTGCAACAGTCGCTCATCGCCGGGGCTGGGCTGACACTTGGCTCCGTTCCCGGCTGGGCTCTGCCAGCGTTCGCCAAGGATGACCGCGAAAAACGGATGCGGTTCGGTCTCGTCACCTACCTGTGGGGACAAGACTGGGATCTGCCGACGCTGCTGGCGAACTGCGAGAAGACCGGCGTGCTCGGCGTCGAGCTCCGCACCACGCATGCGCATGGCGTGGAGCCGAGCCTGACCGCCGCGCAGCGTGCCGATGTGAAGCGGCGGTTCGCCGACAGCCCCGTGACAAACGTCGGGATCGGCAGCAACGAGTGGTTCGATAGTCCCGATCCGGCCGAACTGAAGAAAGCGATCGATGTCAGCAAGGCGTTCATTGTGCTCGCGCACGACATCGGCACGACGGGCGTTAAGGTAAAGCCCAACAGTTTTCACGAGAATGTGCCGCACGAACAGACGATCGCGCAAATCGGCAACGCGCTGAACGAACTCGGCAAGTTCGCCGACGGCTACGGCCAGCAGGTGCGGCTCGAGGTGCATGGCCAGTGCAAAGACCTGCCGACGATCAAGGCGATCATGGACATTGCTGACCACCCGCGCGTCGCAGTCTGCTGGAACAGCAACCCGGCCGACTTGGAAGGCGCCGGACTGGAGGCGAACTTCCGGATGGTCCGGGACCGGTTCGGCGACACGCTCCACGTCCGCGAGCTGGATGACAAGGAGTACCCGTTCGCGCGGCTGGTCGAACTATTGATCGAAACGAACTACACCGGCTGGATGCTGCTGGAAGCAAGCAGCAAACCGCAGGACCGCGTCGCGGCGCTGCAGCTGCAGCGGGAACTGTTCGACAAACTGGTAGCGCAGGCAGGCAAAAAGTGATAGAATGTGGCAGGACGGGAACGTTGGATGAAGCCGCGGGAGACTGCGATGACTGTCAAAGTGAAGGCGGTTTTTGATGGGGCGGTATTTCGGCCGCTGGAGCCCGTCGGCTTGGCGCCGGACACTCAATGCGAAATGACCATCGAGGCGGCATCACCTCCGGCCGGTCCGCGGAACGGCGCGGACGAGGAGTTCGTGCTTTCCGCAATCGCGGCGATGGCGATCGATATGGGCGTCACCGATCTGGCTGATCGACACCACGAATACGCGCATCAAGTAGTCGCTGAGGAATGATTGCGTGGTCGCGCGGGCAGCATTGTTTGTCGACACCGCATATCTTCTCGCGCTGGTGAATACGCGCGACCGTTGGCATGACTCCGCTGTTCGCTGGGAGCAAGTTCTTGCCGCGCAGCGACGCCCGCTGGTTATCACGGAATTTGTGCTGTTGGAATTTGCAGATGCGCTCGCGAAGCCCGCATTCCGTTAGCGCGCTCTGCAGGTCATCGATCGCGTAAGGAGCGGAACGCATGCTGTGGTCGTTCCGGCGAGCACCAGTCTGTTCACTCGCGCAATCGAGCTCTATCGCTCTCGTTCCGACAAGGATTGGGGTCTGACCGACTGCACGTCGTTCGTCGTCATGCACGACCATGGTTTAACAGACGCACTGACATCGGACGAGCACTTCAAGCAGGCAGGTTTCCGCGTGTTGCTGGAACTCGAGCCGTCCTGAGCGCAGCGATTCGTTCGTGGCCGTGAATGTCGGAAATTCATCGTACGGGACTCACTTCCGTCTGTCGCCGTGGTAAGATGCAGAATCGGCCTTGGGCCGCTGGCGCACGGGTTGCGCGATGCGGTCGGTTGCCCCAGGTCAACGAATTCTCGGTCCCATTACCGACGCTCAAGGAACTCCCATGATCACGCTCACTGGAACGGGCAAGGCTCAGACGTGCGATGGCGTCACGCGGCGGGACTTCATGCAGGTCGGGGCGCTGGGGGCCGTGGGACTGGGATTGCCGCAGTACATGGCGGCGAAGGCGGCCGGGCGGTCAAGTCCGACAACGACCGCGCTGCATCATGATCTTCAACCTCGGCAGGCCGAGCCAGCTCGACACGTTTGACATGAAGCCGGACGCGCCGGCCGAAATTCGCGGACCGTTCAAGCCGATTGCGACCCAGACGCCGGACCTGCATCTGTCGGAAATCCTACCGGGAATCGCGAAGATTTCCGACAAGGTGTCGTTTGTCCGTTCGGTTCATCACGGCGGCGCGGCCGTGCACGATGCCGGCTGGCAGATGCTGCAGACCGGGCGGCTGTTCACCGGCGGCGTCAACACGCCGCACTGCGGGGCGGTGCTCGGCTATCTCAAGGGACGCAAGACCGACCTGCCGCCGTTCGCTGTCCTGCCGCAGCTCATGGGGCGCGGCGGCGGCAATCTGCCCAATGGCCAGGCGGGGGGATTTCTCGGCAAGGCGCACGATCCGTTCGTCCTCAATGCCGATCCGTCGCAGGAGAACTTCCAGGTGCCCGACTTGCTGCCGCCGGCCGACATCGGCACGGTCCGGCTCGAAAGGCGGCTGCAAGATGCGCGACGTCGTCGACCAGACGGTCAGCGTGTTCGAGGCGACGGAGAACGCGGCCCTGTTGGATGACAATTTCAACGCGGCCTTCCGGATGATGACCAGCCCGCAGGCCCGCGACGCGTTTGATTTGACGAAGGAACCGACCGAAGTCCGCGAACGCTACGGCATGACACGGTTCGGCCAATGCTGCCTGCTGGCGCGGCGGCTCGTCGAGGCCGGTGTCCGATTTGTGACGATCAACACGTTCCTGACCGTGTTCGACGAGATCACCTGGGACATCCACGGATCGAAGCCGTTCACGTCAATCGCCGGGATGCGCGACATCGTCGCCCCATTGTACGATAAGGGCTACAGCGCCCTGATCGAAGACCTCAGCCAACGGGTCTGCTCGACAGCACGCTGGTCTGCAACCTGGCGGAGTTCGGCCGGACCCCGCGCGTTAACCCGGCCGGCGGCCGCGACCATTGGCCGCTGTGCTTCACGTGCGGATTCGCCGGCGGCGGCGTGCAGGGGGCCGCGTGGTCGGCGCTGGCGATCCGATCGGCGGCGTCCCGGCCGATCGCCCGGTCGAGCCGGCCGACATCGCCGCCACGATCTTCCACGGCCTCGGTCTCGACCTCGAAGCGACGCTGCCCGGCCCCGCAGGGCGGCCGTTCCCGCTGGTCGACTTCGGCCACCGGGAGATTCACGAACTGTTTGCGTGAACGACGCTCATACGGCGAACAAACGTCCTTTCACGTGCTGCATGAAGCGGTGGCAGCGGCTGTAGGTCAACGAATGCAATTGAGGTATCCGACACATGGTGCGTCGCGTGCTTGTGACATTGATTCTCGCATCGTGGTCGTGCACAGTGACAGCTGCGGACTTTGCAATTCTCCCGTCTGGCATTGCTCTGTCCACACGCGAGAGTTCACAGCGCCTGATTCTCCAGCAGCAGGCCGACGGCGAAGCGACCCGACAGGTGGCAGCCGACGTGGCGTGGTCGTCCGACAAACCGGAGATTGCGACGGTCGATGACCGTGGGGTGGTGCGGCCCGTCGCCGATGGTTCCGCCACGATCACGGCAACGGCCAATGGCCAGTCGGCCAGCCTCAGCGTCACGGTCAGTGGAATGGCTAAGCCGTTCGCCTGGAGCTTCCGCAATCACGTCGAGCCGGTGTTGGCGAAAGCCGGCTGCAATAGCGGCGCGTGTCATGGAGCGCTGGCTGGAAAAGGAGGCTTCCGACTCTCACTGCGGGGATATGATCCGGCGACGGACCACTTCAATATCGTCGAGCAGGACCGCGGCCGGCGCGTGGAGTTCGCCGATCCGGGCCGCAGCCTGTTCCTCGCGAAGCCCAGCGGTGCGATTCCGCACAAAGGCGGCCTGAGGTTCAAGACCGATTCGCGCGAATACCGGATCGTTTCGGAATGGATCGCGAACGGCGCCGCGGCCCCCAGCGACGACGATCCGCGCGTCGAGCGTCTCGAGGTGTTCCCCGGCCGGTCGGTGCATCAGGTCGGCGAATCTCAGCAGCTGCTGGTATCCGCGATCTATTCCCATGGTCGCACGGCTGACGTCACCGGCTGGACAAAGTGGTCGTCGTCGAACGAAGCGGTCTGCCGGGTCGATGACAACGGCCAGGTGAGCATCGTCGGGCCGGGCGAAGGCTCGATTGTCGCCTGGTACGCCAGCAGGATCGTCCTGGCGCGGATCGTCGTGCCGTATGCCGGCGCCGCGACGGAGGCCGCCCTCGTCGATCAACGCGCCCCGCGAAACTTCATCGACGAGCACATCAACAAGCAACTCGCGAGATTGAATCTGCCGGCCTCGCCCGGCTGCACTGACGCCGAATTCCTGCGCCGGGCGATGATCGACACGATCGGCCTGATGCCGACGGCCGACGAAGTGCGGACCTTCATCGAAGACCCCGCCGCGGACAAGCGCGACAAGCTGATTGCCGCCCTGCTGGCGCGACCCGAGTACATTGACTACTGGACGTACAAATGGTGTGACGTCCTGATGCTGAACGGCACGCTGCTGCGGCCGGCGGCGCTCAAGGCGTACTACCAGTGGGTGCGGGGAAACGTCGAACGGAATTCTCCCTGGGACGCGTTCGTCCGCGACATCCTCGCTTCAACCGGGACGAACCTGGAAAACGGCGCCACCAACTTCTACGGGCTCAACCAGAGCCCCGAAGACATGACCGAGAACGCTTGCCAGGCGTTTCTCGGCCTGTCGATCGGTTGCGCCAAGTGCCACAACCATCCGCTGGAGAAATGGACCAACGACCAGTACTACAGCATGGCCAACCTGTTCGCCCGCGTGCGGGCGAAGGGCTGGGGCGGTGAACCGCGCAATGGCGACGGTGGCCGCACAATCTACGTTGTCGCCAGCGGCGATCTCGTGCAGCCGCGGACCGGCAAGCCGCAGCCGCCGATGCCGCTGGATGCCGCCGCCCTCCCGTTCGATGATCCGGCCGATCGTCGTGTGGTGCTCGCGCAGTGGTTGACGTCGCCGGAGAATCCCTACTTCGCGCGATCGATTGCCAATCGGGTCTGGGCAAATTTCTTCGCAGTGGGACTCGTGGAATCGGTCGATGATCTCCGCGTCTCGAATCCGGCCAGCAACGAGGAACTCCTGTCGGCGTCGGCGAAGTTCCTGATCGACAACAAATTCGATCTCAAGACGCTGATGAAAGCGGTCCTTGAGTCGAATGCGTATCAGCGTTCGAGCCGACCGCTCCCCGGCAACAAGGACGAAAAGCGGTTCTACTCGCGGTACTACCCGCGCCGCATGCCGGCCGAAGTCCTGCACGATGCGGTCGTGCAGGTCACCGAGGTGCCGACGAAATTCACGCGGATCGCGTTCCCCGGGGCGGACTACCAGGACACGGATTTTTACCCGGTCGGCACGCGGGCGATTCAGCTCTACGACTCGGCCGTCGACAACTACTTCCTGCAGGCGTTCGGCCGCAATCAGCGGCGGATTGTCTGCGAATGCGAGCGCAGCAACGAGCCGAGCATGGTGCAGGTGCTGCACATCTCCAACGGCAACACGATCAACGAGAAGCTGAAGACCGCCGGCAACCACGTCGACAAGCTGCTGGCGCTGCGTAAGGCCGGCATGTCGGACGCGACACTGCTCGACGAGATGTACCTCGGCTGCCTCGCGCGTTACCCGACTACTTCAGAACGCAACGAACTGCTGGCGATGTTGCCGGAGGCGGGGTCAGCGGACGAGCGCGTGGTGCTGGAAGATGCCTACTGGGCGGTCCTGAGCACGCGGGAGTTTTTGTTTAATCACTGACTTGGAGAATCATGCGTCCCTTCTCGCCGATTGTCGCACTACTGGTAGCCACATTCGCGGCTTGTCATCGCTGCGATTGGTGTGAATCCGGTGCGTCCAAAGTTGGAGACGATCCGCTGCTTGAAGGTGTGTATGTCACAAGCAACGAGATTCGCGGATTCACCGGAACGATTCTCGAACTGCGAGATGGAGCATATCGATACTGGTTTTATTCGGACGTCGGCACTAACGACTCAACGATGCCCGAAACTGGCACGTACGCAGTCGAATATGGGATCGTGCAACTTTCGAATGGCGATCCCTGGCATGTCGGAAATATCGGCGAGTTGGGATTGTTGTGGCGCCGGACGCACTGAAGCATGGAAGCAGACCGAGCGGATTTACGACTACGGCATCCTGGTACGAACAGAACAGGCTGTCCCGAGTCTATGGTGGGAAATCGAATCGCCCTCAATCGATATCGTCAAGCAGGCGCTTGTGGAGACCTACATCGAACTGGAGAGATCCATTCATCGTTGGTCCTCAGTAAGTGAAGTGGCCCAGTCTCGCCTGAACACAAAGACAAGGTCGTTCAACGTGAAATCAGTTCTGACTGTATTTTTCACCTGGCTGATCGGTGGTGGTGCGTGCGGCGGCCGCCGACGCTCCCGAATACGTTCGTGACGTTGCCCCGCTTCTCAACAAGTACTGCGCCCGGCTGTCACAACGACGCCGATCGCGAAGGCAAGGATTTTCGCTGGAGTCGTTCGCTTCTCTGCAAACAGGCACGCCCGACGGACCGGCGCTGCTGGCTGGCGATGCGCCGAATTCGCGGATGATTCAAGTCCTGATCGGCGCCGCCGACCCCAGCATGCCGCCGGAGGGTGAGCCGCGGCCGATCGACGAGGAAATCGCCCTGCTGAAGTCCTGGATTGATGCCGGCGCCACGGGTCCTGCCGGAGTAGAGCTCGACCGCACGCAACTGATCGTGCCGCACATCGAATCGCGGACCGATGTGCGGCCGGTATCGGCGGTCGACTGGTCGCGTGACGGCAAATGGGTCGCCGTGGCGCGATACGAAGAAGTCACGATCCATCCGGTCGATTCGACGGGGCCGTCCGGACTGGGAACGTCGGTGCGGACTTTGACCGGTTTCCCCGGCAAGGTCACGGCCGTGCACTTCACGCCGGATGGATCCCGACTCGTCACAGCTTCCGGCGTCGCCGGACAGGTCGGCCGCGCCGCTATCTGGAATGCCGGTGACGGCACGCTCATCCGCGAATTCACCGGCCATCGCGACGTCCTCTACGACGCCGAACTCTCGCCCAACGCGGAACTCCTCGCCACAGCCAGCTATGACCGGCAAATCATCCTTTGGAACGTGGCGACCGGCGAACAAGTCCGTACGCTGACCGGCCACAACGGCGCCGTCTATGACGTCACGTTCAGTCCCGATGGGACCACGCTCGTCAGCGCCAGCGCTGACGACACCTGCAAGGTCTGGCGTGTGGCGGACGGCGAACGGCTCGACACGCTCGGCCAGCCGACGAAAGAGCAATACGTTGTCACGTTCAGCCCGGACGGCAAGTTCATCGTCGCCGGCGGCGCCGACAACCGCATCCGCGTCTGGGAATTCATTTCCCGCCAGCAGCCGCAGATCAATCCGCTGCTGATCGCCCGGTTCGCCCATGAGGGGCCGATCGTCCAGCTCGCCTTCACGCCGGATGGTTCCCGGCTCGTCTCCTCGGCCGAAAACCGGACCGTCAAACTCTGGGATACCTCGGACTACAGCGAAATAACGCTCTACGAGCCGCAACCGGCCGTCGCGATGGCGCTCGCTGTCGCCGGGGACGGTCATTCATTCTTGCTGGGTCGCATGAATGGCTCTCTGGCGTCGCTGCCGATCAGCGCCGCATCCGCGTCGTCCACGCAGACTGTCGCTGCGGTTGCAGCGGTGGCGGTCAAGACGAACGGCGACCTGGCCGCGGTCGCGGAACAGGAGCCGAACAACGACCCGGCGTCGGCAATGACGGTCACTGCCCCCACGAAGATCAGCGGCCTGATTCAGCGGGCCGATGCGAACAGCCCCGCGCCCGACGCCGACGTATTCCGGTTCACAGCCCGCGCCGGCGAGGAGTGGGTGCTGGACATAGACGCGGCACGTTCCGGCTCGAAGCTCGATTCCTTCGTCGAAGTGCTGACCGCCGACGGCCAGCGGATTGAGCGTGTCCTGCTGCAAGCACTGCGCGATTCGTACTTCACGTTCCGCGGCAAAGACGCCGACCAGGCCGACGACTTCCGCATCTTCAACTGGCAGGAAATGCAGGTGAACGACCTGCTCTATGCCAATGGGGAGGTCGTGAAATTCTGGCTCCCTCCGCGCGGCCCCGATTCGGGTTTCATGATTTACCCGGGCAAAGGCAAGCGCTGGGGCTGGTTCGACACGACTCCGCTGGCCCATCCGCTGGGCGAGCCGATCTATATCGTGCGGCCCTATCCGCCGGGAACTGAAATCATTCCCAACGGACTCCCGGTGTTCACGCACTATTTCGAGAATGACGACGAAGCGCGGCGCGAGCTGGGCGCCGACTCGCGGCTGTTCTTCACCGCGCCTGCCGATGGCGACTACCTCGTCCGCGTTCGCGACGTGCGCGGCCTCGACGGGGCCGAATTCAAGTACACCCTCGCGATCCGACCTCAGCAGCCCGATTTCAAAGTCACGTTGGAGGGAGCCAGCCCGACGATCGCCGCTGGCAGTGCCAAAGAGTTCCGTCTGGTCGCCCAGAGGTTCGACAACTTCGACGGCCCGATCCGAGTGGATATCACCGGGCTGCCGCCGGGATTCACGACGACAACTCCGCTCACGATCGAACCCGGCCAGCTCTCGGCCAGCGGCGTCATCCTCGCCGCTCCCGATGCGCCGGCTCCGACGCCGGAGAACGCGTCCCTGGGCAAGGTCACTGCGACCGCCACGATTCAGGGGATGGACGTCACCCACGACGTCGCGCCGCTCGGTGAGGTCAAGCTGGCGGAAAAGCCGAAGGTGCTGATCCGCATCGAATCCCGTCCCGACGGAGCACAACCGGTCGGAACGTCTCCCGAGGGCTGGCCGGAGTACGAAATTTCCCCCGGTCAGACAATCATGCTGCAAGTTCGCGTCGAACGGAACGGACTGAACGACGAAGTCCGGTTCGGCACGGTCGGCTCCGGGCGGAACCTGCCGTTCGGAACCTATGTCGATAACATCGGTTTGAGCGGGTTGCTCGTGGACGCGAACCAGGACCAGCGGGAGTTCTTCGTTACGGCGCTGCCGATCGCAGCAGAGTCGACGCGGGCGTTCCATCTCACCACGGCGGTCGAGGGTGAGCAGTCCTCCTGGCCGGTGATATTGCACGTTCGTCAGCGAACGGGCCTCGCGTCCCGGCCGGAGTGAGCCGGGGCCTTGGATCTGCAGAATGGCCGAAGATTCAACGTGGTGTGAGTTCCGCCTTTAGGCGGTTTCGAGCGTGGACCAAACCGCACTTCCGTGGGATGCCGATCTTTCACGTACGGCAGGCGGAAACCTGTGCTCCAACGTGTAACGCCTGTGCCCGTTGGGGCGGCCGTTTCCGTCGCAGTTTGCCCGGTTCGCCTGTTTTTGGCGAATCTTCTTGACGTCGCTCAAGCCGGTGACGATCCTAAGTCCTAAGGGGTATTGCGTCGTCGCGCGCGAGCCTGCGCCGTTTTCGATCGTACGAGCCGGTTCAGTCTCTCCCGCCGATCCGCAGCCTCAAGAGAGCACAAAGCGCAACTGGAAGCGCATCCTCCTGCCGCGTGACCGGCCACCGGAATTTCCGGGCGGCCACGCGCAGGTTTCGGTGTCATCCGCCACGGTCCCGTCTCCGGGAGCTCCGTTCATGAGCCTTCGCATGCCGAACTTGTCACAGCTAGTCCGTCGAGTCCTCCCGGCTGTTGTTTGCACCCTCGCCCTGGTCGCCGTGACGCGTGCCGCGGACGTGGCCGATGTCCAGCAGACGATCAATGGCCACCTCGCCGCCGGAGAGTTCGGCGCCGCCCTGAACGCCGCCGCCGGAGTCGCCGACGCTCAGCAGCGGGATACCCTCCTGGGACAGGTGATCGGCGCCAGGCGAACAGCGGCGACATCCTCGGGGCGATGGCCGCCGCTCAGCAGTTGAGCAACCGTACGGCGCGCGGAGATCAGCGGAACCAGGTCGCCGCCCAGGCGGGAGGCGGCAGCGGTGCCAACTACCAGATGCTCATCAACCTGATTCTGAACGAGACCGAAGGTCCGTGGGAAACGATCGACGGCGTCGGCGGTCCCGATCCGATCCCATACGACAACGGCGTGTACGTCGATCCTCGTGGACTGCTCTACAAGTCGACCGAAAAGGATCTCTCCGGCCGGCTGGCAGCCCTCGGCCTGCGGGCGCGTCAGGCGGACCTCAATTCCGACATGTCGCAGACCGCCACGCTGCGGATGGTCTCGCTGACGCGTCTCGAGCGGGCGGTCGCAGCCCGCCTGGAGCAGGGCCTGCCCGCCGTCGAATCGATGCGGCAACTCGCCGGACTGTCCCAGATTCAATACGTGTTCTTCTATCCCGAAGAAAATGAGATCGTGATCGCCGGGCCGGCGGAAGGCTGGCGGTACAACGACTTCGGCCAGCCGGTCGGCGTGACCTCCGGCCGCCCGACCCTGCAACTGGATGACCTCGTGACCGTGTTGCGGACCTTCTCCGCCGGCGGCGACGACGTGTTCGGGTGCTCGATTGATCCCCGTCCGGAAGGCCTCGCGGCCGTCCGCAAGGCGGCTCAGGAATCGCAGGCGCGCGGTCCGCTGGCAGCCGGCACCGTCAGCCGCTGGGCGACGCAACTCGGCCAGAAGCTCGGCCGGCAGGACGTCCGCGTTCACGGCGTCCCGAACGATTCGCGCGTCGCCCGCGTGATGGTCGAAGCCGACTATCGCATGAAGCTGATTGGCATCGGCAAGCTCTCCGGTGGCCCACACGTTCCGGATTACTTTGATCTGCTCGCCAAGAATCCCGGCATCGCCACGGGCGGCCTTGATGCCCTGCGGTGGTGGCTGACGATGCACTACGACGCCGTCCTGCACAGCGAGAATCACAACGCGTTCGAAGTTCGCGGCTCGTCCGTACTCTGCCAGTCGGAAAACCAGTTCATCTCCTCGCAGGGCCGGCAGGTCGGGACCGGCAAGGCCGAACCGATCAACCGCGAGTTCGCCGAATCGTTTACGCAGCACTATGCCGAACTCGCCCGGCGCGATCCGGTGTTCGCCGACCTGCAGGGCGTGTTTGACCTGGCCCTCGTGGCGGCCCTGTTGCAGCAGGAACAGGTTGACGAACGGCTCGGTTGGGATCGTGGCGTGTTCGCCGTGGACGGCGGCTACCATCCGGCCAGCTATGCCGTGCCGAAGGAAACCGATTCCGTCGTCAATCATCGCGTGTTCAACGGCAAGGACGTTGTCGTCCAGGTCGCCGGCGGCGTCCGCGCCGACCTGCTGTCGGTGCTGAACAATGCTCAGGTCCGCCAGGAATCTCCCCGGCTGGACGGCGTTGCCCAGGGGGGCAAGCCCAAGAGCAACCTGCCGGAAGGCCGCTGGTGGTGGGACGCCAACTGAGGCGTGCGACTGCGAATTGACCGAACTTGCCGCAGCGGCGTCTCTCTGGACGCCGCCGCGTTCGTTTGAACTGCTTGAGTCTCTCCGGACGGCAGTACGAACCACTCGGCCCGTTGCCTGCCAGTCGGTCATCCGCAGGTTGAGACGACCGATCGACGCGACTACGATCGCGGCATGGTTCGCCGTGTCTCAGTTCCTGGTTTGATCGTCGTCCTCTGCTGGGGCGCGATTCGGGTCTGTGTCGCCGCAGAGGATTCGGCAACACGAGGCGTCCCGGAACCGATCCGATTCAACCGCGATATCCGCCCGATCCTGGCAGACCACTGCTTTGCGTGTCACGGCGCCGATGCGCGGGCACGTCAGGCCGATCTGCGTCTGGATGACCGGGAAGCCGCGTTCGCTCCGCGTGACGGAGCTTCGATCCTGATTCCCGGAGAGCCCGACGCCAGCGAGCTGATCCGCCGGGTGACGTCGGAGAACGAGGACGAGCGGATGCCCCCGGCCGGTCATCCGCGCCTCTCCACAGAGCAGGTGGCTCTCCTGTGTCGCTGGATCGCTGCCGGCGCAGAATACGAACCGCATTGGGCCTTCATTTCCCCCGGGCGGCCGCCGGTACCGCCGGTTTCTGATCCCGGATGGGTGCGAAACCCGATCGACGCATTCGTGCTGGCGCGCATCGACCAGCAGGGGCTCTCGCCAGCACCGCAGGCCGACCGCGCGACGCTGATTCGGCGGCTCTTTCTCGACCTGACCGGCCTGCCGCCGACAATGGCCGACGTCGACGCTTTCGTGACCGACCAGGTCCCCGATGCGTACGAACAGCTCGTCGAACGACTCCTCGCGTCGCCGCGCTACGGCGAACGCTGGGCCCTCGCGTGGCTCGACGTGGCCCGCTACGCGGACACCGGCGGCTACCAGGGCGACATTCCGCGCGTGATGTGGCCGTGGCGCGACTGGGTCATTGCGGCATTCAATGGGAATCAGCCGTTCGACGCGTTCACCGTCGAACAGATCGCCGGCGATCTCCTGCCGGGGGCCACTCACGAGCAGGTGCTTGCAACGGGTTTCAACCGCAACCACCGGATTAACGACGAGGACGGCATTGTCTTCGAGGAGTTTCGCATCGAGTACGTCGTCGATCGCGTCGAGACGACGGCCACGGCCTGGTTGGGACTCACGCTCGGCTGCGCCCGCTGCCACGACCACAAGTACGATCCCGTCACGCAGCGCGAGTTCTATCAACTGGCCGCGTACTACAACAGCATCAATGAACTCGGGCGCGGCCACGGCAATTCGCCGCCATTGATGTTTGTCGATCCGCAGGTCGAGTCCGGGATCGCTTCCCTGGACGCGGAG
>JAXMBS010000087.1:0-20680 GCA_046349775.1 Planctomycetaceae bacterium
TCGCGGCCGCCGTCGTTCAGGACAGTCAGCCCGCCGATCCACGTCGGGCCGTCTCCCGGCATCTGGCAAGTACCGCGCGCCTGCCCTTTGTCGTCCACGACGTACCGCAGGTTCACGCCATCGGCCGGATCGAGGCCACCTTTGTCCGGCAACTCCGACGTCGCTCCGGGGACATTAAAGATCCCCAGCGGGTACTTCGGCAGGCTGGTGTCTCCCCAGAACCAATGGATTCGTCCGTTGAAGACCGCGTTGACCACGCTGTCGCAGCCCACAACGCCGGCGTTGAGCACCGGCGCAGCCAGCGGCGTCGGGCGATCGAGCAGCACGCTGTCGCGATAAATACCGCCACCGGTCACACGGTACAGCCGCTCCGCGATGTTGATGCGTTTGATCGGAATCTCGCCGGAGCCTCCCGGCGTCACGTCCAGTGCGCGACCATGAAACCCGAATCCGTCCGCCGGACACTCGTAACCGTGGCTCTTGACCGTGAAGAACACCCGCTGGTTCATCTGGCCCGGTTCGTTGAACGCCACCAGCCCCGCAGAATCGGTGACGTACTGAGCATTGCCCGTCGTGGACAGCTCGACCAGCGGCACGCCGCGACCTGTCGCCTCATCGACGACGCGGATTGCGAAATACTCGGATGCGCGGCACATCCCCGACAGCCAGGAAAGACAGAGGACAGCCGCGATCGATGCGTTCGGGCAAATTGTCATGTCGTAACTCCGCGATCCGAGGGTCCTACGATGCGATGTACAGAGCTCCTGACTCTTCACACTGTTCATACCTGTCGTACTGTTCGCACTTGCGTGGCTATTTCAACTCCTTGATCGCCGCGAGAACCTCGGCCACGTGTCCGTCGACCTTCACCTTTGGCCACACGGCGGCGATTTTCCCGCGCCTATCGATCAGGTACGTCGCCCGCTGAATGCCCATGGACTTGCGGCCATACAGACTTTTCTCCACCCACACGCCGTACTTCTCCGCGACCGCATGTTCAGGATCGGACAACAGCCGGAACGGCAGCTCGAACTTGGCGGCGAACTTCTCGTGGGACGCCGCCGTATCCGGGCTGACCCCCAGGACGACGGCGCCCGCCTTCGTCAGTGCTTTGGAATTGTCGCGAAAGTCGCACGCTTCACGTGTGCAGCCGGGCGTGTTGTCGCGCGGGTAGAAATACAGCACGACGTTGTCCTCGCCGCGAAATTGCTTGAGGGTGATCGTCTCGCCGGTGCCGGATTCGAGGCGGAAGTCGGGCGCAGTGTCGCCGACCTGCGGCGGGGATGGCATGGCGGTTATCCAAAACGAGAGAAATTGTGGAATATTCGCGGCGCTGCCTGCATCGGAAGCAGCGGAACGGCGGCATCGTACGGCCGGCCGGAGTCGCCGTGCAAGCAGTGCCGTAGACGGCTCCGCGGGGCGTCCGCCGGCCGAAGACGACGCTCCGGCAACGGTCCCGGAGAGTTGGAGGGGGTCGCTCGCGACGTTGCCCGTCGGACGCAAGGCCGCCGAGCGCAACATTGGGCGGGTGATCGACTTTACAATCTTCAACAAACCGACTGGACTGCTTGACAAACCCCCCTACGATCGGCTACCAGACGCCGAATATCAGTGGGGGATGATGCGACACAGCTCGCCAATTCCTCAAAGGCGCTGGCGCAGCAGTCGCGTTTTTGCCGACACTGGATGCTGCATTCAGGCGATCACCACACGAGCGACAATCGAGGCCTTCACCGATGTTGATGCCGACTCTTGATGAGACCCTGCTCCCGGGACAGCGTGCGCTGAGCCAGCCGGCTCGCGGTTCGCTCGTCGAAACGCTGCCGCCCCGCATGGCAGACGAAGAAGAGGGAGGTGAGGAAGGCGGGGACGAGGAATTCGACGACGACGAGGACGATGATTTTGAGGATGACTTCGAAGACGACCTCGAGGACGAGGACTTCGACGACGAAGATCTCGACGATGACGACCTCGAAGACGAAGACTTCGACGACGATGATGACGATTTCGACGACGATGACGACGACGATTTCGGCGAGGAGGAAGAGGATGACGAGGAGGAGTTCTAGCCTCCCCTAGTGACGACGCGCCTCCTTGTGACGCGCACCGACGATCAACAACTTGAAGCCGGCCGCCGGCCCAATGCCGGCGACCGGCTTCATTCGTTGACCCCCGCTGCATACGATTCCCTTTTCCCTTCCCAGACTGCTGACAGCCGACCGCTGAAAGCTCCTCATGTTCCAGAAAGTCGACGAACCGAACTTCATTGTGGGCGAGCATGAGATGCTCCGCTTCTGGCAGGAGCACGATGTGTTTCGGCGCCTGCAGCGGCAGAACGCCGACAAGCCGCACTGGAGCTTTCTGGACGGGCCGATCACGGCCAATAACCCGATGGGCGTCCACCATGCGTGGGGCCGCACGTACAAGGACGCATTCCAGCGGTACCGGGCGATGACGGGCCGCAAGCTCCGCTATCAGAACGGCTTCGACTGCCAGGGACTGTGGGTGGAAGTCGAGGTTGAAAAGGAACTCAACCTCGGCACGAAGACCGGAATTGCGGACTACGGCATCGACCGGTTCGTGCGCGAGTGCAAGAAACGCGTCCTCAAATTCGCCGCACGACAGACGGAACAATCCATCCGGCTCGGCTACTGGATGGAGTGGGACGATCCGGAAGAGCTGCGGAAGCTGTCTGAGAACGTCGGAACCGAGAACGTTGTCACGCTAAAGACTCCCAAGGGGGAAACTGCCCGCGGCACGGCGGAGGCGCTCACCGCGCAGCTCGGCAATCCTTCGTGGGGCGGCAGCTACTTCACGTTCTCGACGGAGAACAACGAAACGATCTGGACGTTTCTGAAAAAGTGCTACGAGCGCCAGAAGATCTACCAGGGGCACGATGTCATGCCCTGGTCAGGCCGCGCCGGCTCCGCGTACTCGCAGATGGAGGTCGCCGACGGACGCAAGCTGACCACGCACCGGTCCTGCTTCGTGCGGTTCCAATTGCAGGACCGTGATAATGAGTACCTGCTGGTTTGGACTACGACGCCTTGGACGCTCACGTCCAACGTCGCCTGCGCCGTAAATCCGGACCTGGAGTATGTGAAGCTGCGTGCGAAGAAGGACGGTGCCGTCTATTACTTCGCAAAGGACAACCTCGAATACAAGCGCCTCGAGAAGGAGTTCAAAGAAGGCTTCGGCCGGCCCGAATGGACATGGCCGGAAGGCGTCGGAAAGCTCAAGACGATCTTGCAGCTGTTCAAGGAGCAGGGCGGATCCGATATCGACGGGACGATTCCCGGCCGGGAGATGGTTGGCTGGAAGTACAACGGGCCGTTCGACGAAATCGGCGCACAGCAGGCTGAAGGGCGTGACCACGTCGTGATCGACGGCGGCCGCGACTCCAAGGGCAACGCCATCGTCGTTGCCGGCGAGGGCACAGGCATCGTCCACATCGCTCCCGGCTGCGGCGACGTCGACCACCAGATCGGCAAGCAGCTGGGGCTGCCGATCATCGCACCACTTCAGGAAGACGGCACGTTTGGCGAGGGGTTCGGCACGTTCACCGGCAAGCGAGCCACCGATCCCGAAACCGCGCAGCTGGTGTTCGACAGCCTGAAGGAAAAAAGTCTCCTCGTCGCCGTCGAGACCTATCCGCACATCTACCCGTTCTGCTGGCGGACGGGAGACGAGCTGGTGTTCCGGCTTGTCGACGAGTGGTTCATCAACATGGACTGGCGCGAGGAGATCAAGGACGTCGTCGACAAGATCGACTGGCTGCCGCCGTCAATTGAAGGCCGCGACCGTGAGCGCGAATGGCTCACGAATATGCGCGACTGGATGATCTCCAAGAAGCGTTTCTGGGGTCTGGCGCTGCCGATCTGGGTCAACCCCGACGATCCCGCAGATTTCGAAGTCATCGGTTCGCTGGCGGAGCTGCAGGAACGTGCAGTCGCCGGGTGGGACGAGTTTGAAGGTCACACGCCGCACCGGCCGTGGATCGACGCGGTGAAGATCAAGAGCCGGAAATCCGGCGCGGTCCTGTCGCGGATTGTGGACGTCGGCAATCCGTGGCTCGACGCCGGAATCGTGCCGTTCTCGACACTCAACTATAACCAGCGTTACGCCGAAGACCTCCTCAAGTGGCGCGAGTGGTACCCGCCCGAGTTCGTCGTCGAATGCTTCCCCGGCCAGTTCCGCAACTGGTTTTACTCGCTCCTGGCGCTGTCCACGATGATGCGCTACGACGAGACGACCGATCCTGCGGAGAAGCGGCCGTTCCAGACGCTGCTCGGCCACCGACTCGTGATGAACGAGGAAGGCAAGCCGATGCACAAGAGCGACGGCACCGCCATCTGGTTCGAGGAAGCGGCCGAACAGCTCGGCGTCGATACGCTCCGCTGGCTGTACCTCGCCCAGGATCCGGCGACCGACCTGCGGTTCGGCACTCGTCACAAGGATGAACCGGTCACGCTCCCGACGGTCGACGGCCCGATCAGCAACACGCGCGAAGGTCTGCCGTGCTGCAGAGTCACCAGCAAGCCGGCCGACGAAATCCGCCGCCAGATCCTGATTCCGCTGTGGAACAGCTATGCGTTCTTCGTGAATTACGCGCGGCTCGACGGGTACGATCCTGCGAAAGGCCCGAAGGTCACCGACCCGGCAGTGTTCGCAAAACTCGGCGAACTGGACCGCTGGATCCTCTCGAACCTGCAGCAACTGATCGGCACCTGCCGCACGGGCTTCGAGGAGTTCGACACGGCGTCGGTCTGCAAGTCGATCGCCGCATTCATCGACGATTTGTCGAACTGGTACATCCGTCGCAGCCGGCGGCGGTTCTGGCGATCGGCGGGAGAGGGTCGGAAGTCGGAGGTCAGGAAGTCGGAAACGGGAGACAAGGACAAGTGGGACGCCTATGCAACGCTTTATGAGGTGCTGGTCACACTGTCGAAGCTGACTGCGCCCGATTGTGCCGTTCCTGGCAGAGCGGATGTATCACCTGCCAATCTGCGGGACGACCAGTCCCCGATTCCGTGCACCTCTGCGCGTACCCCGAGCCGATCACATCACTGATCGATCGGGCGTTGAGTGCGCGGTGGCAACTGCGGAGCGGATTGTCGGTCTCGGGCTGCGATTGCGCGAACTGGAGAACCTCCGCGTACAGCCGCTGTCGAAGCTGCAATACGTGGCGAGCGACAGGAAAAACGCTCGCATGTCGCTGCACTGGTGGACGTCATCGCCGAAGAGCTCAACGTTCGCGGCTCGTGCGCGATGAACTGGTGTCCTACAAGTACAAGCCGAACAAGAAGACTCTGGGGCAGTACGGCGAAAGCGGATTTGGGAGCGATCGACAAGCATCTGTCGTCCGCGGAGTCCGATGCAGCCGTGGCGCGGGGACTGGCGCCGCTGCAGCGCGGCGAGCCGGTGACAATTGCGGACCTGAACGTCACGTTGGCCCCGGAAGATGTGCTGATTGCGACCGAACGTGCGGGCGACTGGGCCGCAGCCGATGAAGCCGGTCTGCAGATCGCCCTCTCCACGGCCTGACGCCCGCACTGATTCACGAGGGGATGGCGCGCGACTTCGTCCGGCACGTCCAGCAGGCGCTGAAGGACGCGGACTTGGAAATCACCGACCGCATCCGCATTTTCTATAGCGGGCCAACGGAGGTGACGGCGGCGGTGAATGCCTGGAAGGATTACATCACCCGCGAGACTGGCTGATGCGGTGGAGCTGAAGCAACGTCGACCAGCGGTGCTGCCAAAGTCGTGGCAATCGGCGACGCGGATGGGGCTGTGTGGATTGAACGAGTGTGAGTCAGGTGGTGCCTGACGCGTTGCAATGTTCAGGTTGCGTGTGGACATGATCCCGGCGACCGAGACGACCGCCGATCTACAGCGCCGCTGGCGATGTCCGCGGCACAGGTTCTGATCGGCACCCGTGATCTCAATTGCCGGATGCTACCTCGTGTGCAAGCTGGCTCGACGGGCAACGGAAGAAATGGCTGGCAGCCGAGATCGAACCGCGGCGGGCACCTATTCACTACGACCTCCGCTGAAAGAAATATTCCTGCAGTTCCTCCAGAGGAACCGAACATTTCCCGACGAATCCATCGTGGTCCTGAAAGGATCCGGCAGCTTGCGGACCGGCTGGATGCGCGACCACGGCTATCTGCGGCCTGAGCCTGCGAGAGATCGACCTCAGAGGACGCGGCAGTTCGATGCTGAAGATGCGGGCCTGTTCGCCCACAATCCGGTCGCCAGCGTGCACGTGCCGCTGGCCAGGCCCGTCGATCCGCATCGCCGCGGCTGACCGACTGTTCGACGCTCACGTCGTTTGATGCCCGCGGCTCCGATCCTGTCGGACGAAGGTCTTGGCCTCTTGCCGCTTGAACAGTTGGAGAACCTGGAAGTTCAGAATTCCACGATCACTGCCGACAGGCTCCGGCAATTAAGCCGCTGCCGCGAGCTGGAGGACCTGGCACTCGACGGCGCCCAGCTCGATGCCAGGGATTAGTCCTCCGCTCTGCAATCGCTCTCTCATCCGATTCGCTTGCACCTCGTTGGCCGGAAAGGTGACGGACGAGCACCTGAGACTGGTCTCGGGCCTGAAGCTTGAAAGACTCGCTGGAGCGGACGCTGTAACAGCGAACAGGGTCAGGACGTATCGTTCACGCCAGCCATGGTGCTCGGTCTCAGGACGAAGACTTGTAGTGTTTACGATTTCATCAGGCGGGGAGAAACTTTTGCCCTGCAATGTCGAAATGATGGTCGAAACTGATTCTGCTGCCGTGCAACCGCAGGCGTTACCTGAACGAACTCGCGGTTGAACGCGACGGATTCCTGATTGTCCGGGGCTCGCGGGCGAGACGCAGCGGCAGCGGATGCTCGAGGTCACGCTCGATGGACTCGCGCCGGCTGGTCAGGCCGATCGAATTCGAAGGCGGATCTGCACTATCCCGGCGCACCAGATTCGCGGACGGCGGCCGGCGGCCACACGGTCCGGCGGCTCAAGCAGGCATTGAGCCGCGACTACTCGTTCGTCGAGTGGATCACTCATCCAGCGCTCGTGGCGCGGCTCGTCCAATTGTTGGGGCCGGCGTATTTCTGTCCGCTGGCGCATCATAACTGCATCATGGCGAAGCATCCGGCGTTCAGCAGCGACACCGGCTGGCACCAGGACATCCGATACTGGTCGTTCGCCGAACCAGAGCTCGTGACGGTCTGGCTGGCGCTGATTTCGGAGCGGGCTGACAACGGCTGCCTGCGGGTGATCCCCGGATCCCATCGGATGACACTGGAGCGAGCGCGATTCGACGACGCGCTGTTCTTCCGCGACGACCTGCCGGAGAACCAGGAGCTGATCGCCCAGGCCCAATACGTCGAGCTGGAACCGGGAGACGTGCTGTTCTTCCACTGCAAGACGCTGCATGCCGCCACGAGGAACTACACCGACCAGACAAAGTATTCGGTCGTGTTCACGTTCCGTGGCGCCGACAACCCGCCGCGCGCCGGCAGCCGGTCAGCGGAGTCGCCGGAGCTTCTGGTGCACGGGGGGTGATTCGAAAGCAGAAAGCCGAAAGCGGAGCAGGGACGCAGATCGCGCAGATTTCAAAGATCGACGCAGAAATCAGCAAGGGCAGCACGGCTTCTCAGCAGCCTAGCGCCGCAGGCGCTGGAGTCCGCAGGACGGGCATACAATCCAAGCCCGGTCATCAGCTTCAAATTAAATCCACAGTATAGATTCCCCATGCTGTGCACACAGGTTGTTGCAACTTGTGACACCCAATTTGATCTGCGCAAATCTCTTGAATCTGCGTGATCTGCGTGCCTTTTCTCCACGATGCTTAAGCTACGGGGCGGCCGGGGCGTCGAAGAGCTTCGAGACGAGTGATTCTGCCGGAGGGCGCGTCAGCAGGCTGACCGCGATGCCGGCGATCGCGGACGCGAGCACGCCCCAGATGATCGGATCCATGTGCAGCAGCAGGTACGGCTTGGCGGCCTTCCCGGGAGCGGTGCTCATCCAGCCGATCACGAGCATCAACAGGACGGTGCCGGCGCCGGTCAGCATCGCTGTCAGCGTACCGGCAGCCGTCGCACGTCGCCAATAGCACGCCATCAAGGCCGGGACGAGGAACGTCGACGCGATCCCGCTGCCGGCAATCACCACCAGCGACTGCAGGTGCACGACCGGCCGGATGTTCGCGGCCAGCGCCAGCGCGCCGACCAGAAACGTCACGAAGTACGTCATCATGCGCAGCGTGTGCGTCGACGCCTGCGGATTGATTATTCGCTGGTAAACGTCGTGGACCAGACCTGAGGCGATGACCACCAGGAACGTGCTGACGGACGCCATCACGGCCCCGAACGGAGCGGTGAGAATCAGTCCCGCGAGGAACGTCCCGCCGGGGGCGTCGTTCGAGCAGTACAGCGCCATGCGGGGAATCACTTCGTCGAAGTGCCCCTTGGGCAGGTCCGGCAACACGCTGCGGGCACAGATGCAGACGATTGCCAGCGGGATGTAGATCATCAAGTTGTAGACCGACAGCAGGACGATCGAGCGGCGGAACGTGGCGGTGCTCTTGGAAGCCATGAGCCGCACGATGCCGGCCGGATTGCCGGCGCCGGCCAGGATCCAGAGCAGGAACGCGCCGACGGACATGGAGATCGTCATGAACGGCGGGTCGCCCGGATCCACCGGCAGCCCAGGTCCTGTGGCATAGGCCGGGCCGAGACGTTCGAGCGAAGCGCGGGTGGCGGTTTCCAATCCCCCGGCATGCTGCAGCGCCAGAAACAGCAGAATAACCGTGCCGATCGCCATCAGGACGCTCTGGAACAGGTCGGTCCAGACTGACGCCAGGAACCCGCCGACGACCGTGTAGACGACGACCGTCAGCGTGAAAATGGCCAAGCCGACGTAATACCACTTGTCGGTGCCTTCCACGAATTCAAGCGGATTAACGCCTGGCAGCGCCGACTTCAGCACCACGCCCCCCGCCTTGAACTGCGCGATCGTCGTGAACATGAGAAACACGATGATCAGCAGCGAAGCCGCCACACCCACGCTCGGGCTGTCGAACCGGGCGCGAAAGAGATCGGGAACAGTAATTGCCCCGCTGCGCCGCGAGAGCTGCCCGACCCGTTTGCCCATCAGCGCGAAGCCTGTCAGCGGGACCATCATGTAGCTGCCGATCCACAGCAGTACGACCCAGCCGTGTGTGTAGACGAAGGACGGATACCCCAGAAACGTTCCTCCGCTCTGTACGGTCGCTGTGAGGGCCAAGGCCCATGCGCCCAGACCGCGATTGCCGAGGAAGTAACCCGACAGGAACGCACTCTTGGAGATGGCGCGGTTGGCGAGGACGCCCAGATACAGGCAAGCGACGATCAGCAATACCAGCGCCGAGATCGCTTCGTAGCCGTTCGTGAAATCAGTAGCGGCGAGCACGTCAGGCATGGGTCGTCGGTTCCTGCTGCGGGAGTTCGGCGCCTTCGGGATTCCAGTTTTCGGCCGCCTCTCCGAGCGGGTCGTCCGTCATGAAGATCAGCGCATAGGCGATGGAAACGATCGTGCACACGCCCCACGGGACGATCACCCCCCAGAAGATCCAGTCGGGGAAGCCGTAGACGATCTGGATGTCGCCCGGCGGCCGGTTGTAACCGTTGAGTGCGGAGTAACCGAGCGTGTAGGCCATCGCGGCGACGAACAGCGCCGTGACAATCAACGCTTCGCGCCGCGATGAGCGGACGAGCGGGTCTTCGTTGGGGTGGGACATCTGCGTGGAGAGTCAGTGAACGTTGGCGGGCGATTTCCGATTTTGGATTTGACGACCTGCAACTCGTTGCAGCGATCAACCATCAGCCCTTTTCGGAGTGCCGTTCATACCGGCGAACCGGCCGGAATTCCAGCGTCGCGGACCGATGTGGAGCCGTACGAACGCTGAAATCCCTCCATTCCGCAGCGGAAAAGGGGCGGGCGGGCGGCAACGGAGTGCGACGACCGGACGGGAAGACGCTAAGATTGGACCGAGGTCGACGAATCACAGGTGGCGGCCGCGTTCCGTGCTCTGAGCGCGGTGAAGCTGCACCCCTCACCCCGAATCTCGCCCACGACCCCCCTCGTTCGCTGAAATTGCCTCCTCGTGCGAGGGAGCGGGGGACCGACGAGCAGTCCGGCGGTTGAGCGGAACGCGTCTGTGCGCCTCGCGACCGCTCAACACCGCTGGTCACGATGCAGGCGCCTGACACCGAAAGTCGACACAGCTTCGCGGCCTGGGAAGCGGCCGTCCGGGCTGCCGAACCGGCTGTGCTGTTCATCGAGCCGCGGATCCTGCGGCGGGTGATCAAGCAGGACCAGCGGCTCACCGGCATCGGCTTCCAGGCGCCGCACGCCCACGTCTACACGATCGAGCGCGAGCGGTTGCTCGTGATCGCCGAACGGCCGGAACTTGACCTGTCGCCGGCGGCCGAGCTACCCCACAGCGTGATCCTCTTGCCGCGCGCGGAGCTGGACGAGGCCGTCGCCTCGCTGACCACCGACGAGGCCCTGCACTGGTACTGGCGGCAGTTGTTCCATGCGCGGGTGCACATTGTCCTGGAGGAGCAACTCGCCGCGCGGCAACTGGAAGAGGGCGACGTCGAAGCGCGGCTGCAGGCTTTGGGAGCCGGCGCGTTCGCCGAAGTCTGTCACGTGCTGGTGAAGGATGACTTGCTCCCGCAAACGTATTCGCAGGCGACGGCGTACGTGGAGTTCGTTGCCGTCGCGCTGGAACTGAAATGGTTTGCGCCCTCCGAGCGGGAGCTGGTATTCCCGGCGATCGACGACTGGGAGGCCGTCGACGATCTGCTCGGGCGCGACGTTCCGCATGAAGCGCTGTACCTGCGGACTCGACCGCCAGGGGCGCCCGACAAACTGCGAAAAGGCCTTGAGCCGTCACTGTCGGATGGCGAAATCCCGGTGTACGACGAGCCGCGCTCAACTGGCGCGTCCTCCCTCCGCTCTCTGCGGTTGTCATCACAGGCCGACCGGGCGGCGCGGATGGGGAACCAGGTGCGCGCCGCCATCCTGCGGATGCGAGCCACTCGGCACGCCTTCCCGGAAAGGGCGCAGCAATTTCGAGTCGCGGCGATGCGCGATCTGAAGCCCTCTCCGCCCGGCTCGGACACTGCTGCAATTGTCGGACAACCAGATCTCCGACTGGACGCTGGCGCTCGCCCCTCTGCTCGAGCCGGCCGCCGCCGGGTTCCGCCGAGTCGAGGCCCGGCTGCTGTACGATCTGCAGACTGCCTGCGTCTCGCACGAACGCGGCCTGTACCGGCTTAAACTGTGGCGCTGGATTCGTTCGCGCGGCCGCGAGCCGCTGCGTCACTCGCTGCCGCTGCTGCAGCAGGTACTCGTCGCCAAAGCCCTGCGCTCGGCGGCCAATCGACTGTCGACCGTCCGGCTCCCCTCCGCCAAACGGGAACGCCTCGACGTCCTTCTCGAACAGGCGTCTGACCGCGTCGACGCCGTCTTCCGCGACGTAATCCGCCCGGAAGTGACGACCGTACTCGACCGCGTCGGACTCGTGCCGCAGAACATTCCAGAACGCGTTTCGCGGCGGAAACTGATTGAAGACCTGCTGGACCGCGTCGTCGAGCGCGGCTTCGTCAACCTCGGCGATCTGCGCGACGCCCTCTCACAGAGCGACCTGAAGCTCCCAGACCTCAGCGGGCCGTCAGAGTTGTTGCTGGGCGATCCGCTGCTGCGCGCCGACCGTGAACTGGCCGCCCGGCTGGAGGGGGTGTACCGCCCGGGAACGGCGTATCTGCGCATCCCGCAGCGGATGAGCTCGATCGCCTTCGGCACGCCGACCGGCCGCTGGCTCACGCAATACATTGTCATGCCGTTCGGCGGTTCGTATCTGGCCCTCGAGGCGATCCGGCACGTTGCCCACTGGCTGACGCCGGCCGCCGAACACGCCGCGCCGAACTCGGGCGCGCTGGCCGTCAGCGTCGCGCCGGAGACGGTCGCGCTGTCCCCGAACGGCGACTCGGCAACCGCTGTGACCGACGCGACCGCCGACGTCCTCAGCGACACCAGCCCGATCTTCTATGCCTGGGTGTTTCTCGTCGGCATGATCCTGATGCTGGTCCTGCACCGGCCGCGGTTCCGAGCAGCTCTGGCGCGAGTTCTAACGCGCGCGTGGAAACTGCTGAAGCGGGTGGTGGTCGACCTGCCGGCGGAAGTGCTGCGCGCCCCGTGGGTGCAATGGATTCGGCAGAGCCAGGCGTGGCACGTCGTCAGGAACTACCTGCTCCGTCCGGCCGCCGCAACACTCATTTTCTGGGCAATCTCACATCGCTTGTCGTACCGCTGGACGCGCGACGCCGCCATCCAGGTGTTTCTGGCGGCAGACCTGTTCCTTAATTCGCCGATCGGCCGCTACGCCGAAGAGTGGCTGACCGACCTCCTCGTCCGCGCCTGGCACGAGCTGCGCATCCGGGTCATCGCCGCCGTCTATCACTGGGTCATGGACGTCTTCCATCAGCTCATCCAATGGGTGGAACGGATCATTTATGCCGTGGACGAATGGCTGCGCTTCCGCGCCGGCGACCCGCAGTCTTTTGTGATCGTCAAACTCGTCCTTGGGACTGTGTGGGCCGTGTTTGCCTATGTGATCCGATTCGCCGTCACACTGCTCATCGAGCCGCAGGTCAATCCGATCAAGCACTTCCCGGTCGTTACGGTCTCGCACAAGATCCTGCTCCCGTACACGCCGACGCTGTCGCGGCTGTTGCTGTTGCTGCTGCCGTCGATCGGTCCAATCTGGGCGACAACGTTGGGCACAACGATCATTCTGCTCCTACCGGGAGTGTTTGGCTTCCTCGTCTGGGAACTGAAGGGCAACTGGCGGCTGTACGGGGCGAACCGGCCGGCGTCACTGGTCCCCACGCCGGTCGGACACCACGGCGAAACCATCCAGGCGCTGATGCGCCCCGGCATCCACTCCGGGACGCTGCCGAAGCTTTTCGCGCGGCTCCGCCAGGCCCTCCGTGACATTCGCAAAAGCGAGCACGGCCGCGCCGCCCGCAAGCAACTCGCCGCACTTCAGGGAGTGGAGGTCTCCGTCCGACGGTTTGTCTCGCGCACTTTATGTGAGTTGCTCCGCGAGGTCGGCTTCCAGCAAGGCCGAGTCCCGACCGTTGGCCGCGTGCACCTCGCCACCAATCAGATCGATATTGAATTGGACGAACCGCTCGGCGTCGGACCCTGTGCGCGGCTGCGTTTTGAAGACCTCTCCGGCTGGTTGACCGTGCAGTTTCTGGAGTCCGGTTGGACGAACGACCTCACCCCTGCGGACCGCGCACAGTTCAACACCGCGCTGTCCGGCCTCTACAAGCGGGCGGGCGTCGACCTCGTTCGCGAGCAATTGGAACTGGTGTTCGGCCCGGATGTCGCCGTCCGCGAACTGACTCAGGACGGCCTCGTCGTCAGCGATCGCCAGCGCTCGCAACATGTCGCCCGTTACGACCTCCGCACGACTCGACGCTGGGTCATCCCCGAAGGCCCCGACGCCCATGACGGCCCCTGGCCGACGCTGGAGCGCGAGGAGTGCGTGTTCGCCGATCACCCGCTCGACTGGCAAACCTGGGTCGGCGCCTGGAACGGCAACGGCCACGCGGACTCCAATACCCCAGTCAACGGCAACGGCATCCCGCAGGTGCTGGCGTAACGCGTCGCTGCGGCGTCTTTGCTGGAGCGTATCGGACAGGCGTGCAGATCGCGTACATTCAAGAAATGAGCTCAGTCCCGTCGCGCCAAATGCCGCAACGGATACAACTTCACGATGAGTTGTAACGTCATCCAGCGAACGAAGTCACGGCCCCGAGGCATTCGCAGACGGGACAAAGCCCGCCGACAGTCCTCGGAGCTTCACCGGAGATCTGCATGCGTTTGTTGTTGCTCGTCGCACTCGTCTGCGGGGTTGCCATGCCGATTTCAACAGGCGCTGCCGATGATCCATCCACGCAAGCGGCAGCGGCGCGCGATCTCCACGGACTCTTCGCCGACGAGTGGCAGCGCACGCTGCGCGAGCACCCCACGTTTGCGTCGGAACTCGGTGATCGGCGCTACAACGACCAGTGGGACGACGTCAGTTTCGAAGCCATCGACCGATCGCACCAGGCGGATCTCGCGGCACTGGCGCGACTGGAGGCGATTGATCGCTCGTCATTGCTGCCGGCCGACCAGCTCAACTACGACATCTTTCGCCGGGAGTGCGCCCAGCGGATTGAGCTGCATCGATTCCGCTGGTGGCTCGTGCCGCTGAACCAGCGGGGCGGTATTCAGGACGCCGCCTCACTGGCGGATTCGCTGTCGTTCAACTCCCCCAAGGACTACGAGGACTGGCTGGCGCGGATGCGCGCGTTCCCGCGCCACATGGATCAGACCATCGCCCTGCTCCGCGCCGGCGCCCAAGCCGGGATCATTCACCCGCGCATCATCCTGGAACGGATCCCGGCCCAGATCGCCAAACAGATTGTCGACGACCCGCAACAACAGCTGTTCTACAAGCCGTTCCGCAACCTGCCGGACACGATTCCGCCGATCGAGGCAGAACGGTTGCGAAGTGCAGCGTGCGACGTCATCACCACGGCGATTATTCCGGCCTACCGCGACTTGCAGAGGTTCTTCGCCGAGGTGTACCTGCCGGCGGGCTTGCTGGAGGTCGGAATCTGGCAATTGCCGGACGGGAACGCTCATTATGCCGCGCGTTGTCGCGAGTTCACGACGACACAGCTCACCCCCGATGAGATTCACCAGATTGGACTCGACGAGGTCCAACGCATCCGGGGCGAAATGGAAGCGGTCGTCCGCGACGTCAAGTTCGCCGGGACGTTTGCGGACTTTCTTGAGCAGCTGCGGACAAACCCGAGGTTTTACTTTCAGGACGCCAATGAGCTGCTGCTGGCGTATCAGGGGGTCTGCAAGACGATCGATCCACAGCTTGTCAAATTGTTCAAGCGGCTGCCGCGAATCCCGTACGGGGTCGAGCCGATCCCGGAGCACATTGCCCCCGACACGACGACGGCCTACTACCGTCCGCCGGCGGCGGACGGCTCGCGGGCCGGAACGTATTTCGTCAATCTGTACCGGCCCGAGGTCCGGCCGAAGTACGAAATGGAGGCCCTGTCGCTGCACGAGGCCGTCCCCGGCCATCATCTGCAGATCGCCCTGGCCCAGGAACTTGAAGACCTGCCCGAATTCCGCCGTTACGGCGGGTACACAGCCTATGTTGAAGGCTGGGCGCTGTACGCAGAAAGCCTGGGGACCGCGCTCGGCTTGTACCGTGACCCGTACTCGCGATTTGGTCAATTGACGTACGAGATGTGGCGCGCGGTCCGCCTGGTCGTCGACACCGGCATTCATCACCGGCACTGGAAGCGCGACGCGGCGATTGAATACTTCGCTCAGAATACGGCCAAGACGCGGCACGATATCGAAAACGAGATCGACCGCTACATCGCCTGGCCGGGACAGGCGCTGGCCTACAAGATCGGTGAACTGCGGATTCAGGCACTCCGCCGTCGGGCCGAGTCCGAACTCGGGTCGAATTTCGATCTACGTGAGTTCCACGACGTCGTCCTCCGAGAGGGGGCCGTGCCATTGGACGTCCTGGATCGGCTCGTCAACGACTGGATCGCGTCGCAAAAGCGGCCTTAGGTGGGAGTCGTTAGAGGTCCCCCCCGTCAGGCGGTACGGAGTCGATCGACATACCGCTGCCTAGAAGTGAACTCGAACGCGGCAGGGTTTCTCCAACCTGCCTGATCGTTAAGGGAGCAGAAAGCGTCCCCTCCAATCCCGCCGTCTTCATGGGTTCAAAATCCCGTAAAGGTTTTTCGCAAACCGGTGGTTGACTCAGGTTTCTGACGCAAGTAGCCTGATAAATTAGGTGGAAATGGCAGATTGCGGGCCATCCCACTGCGCGCTATGAGTTGCTATTTGGGGGTGCCGCGTCCGGTGCCTCAATCTTGGTCTGACCCTCCATTCGTCCGCAGATTAGGCCTCCGGGGAGTACACGATGCGCACGTCCGCTCGAAACCTACGTTGGCGTTTTTTGGCGGGGCCCGGATTGCTCGCCACCGCCCTGGCCACGATGGCCTGGTCTGCCCCGGCGGAAAAGCCGACGCCCGATCAACAGCCGCAGACGACGGTGGCGAAGCCGGCCGACCTCCCCTCCGAGGCGGTCGACCTGACCGACAAGGTCGAGGTCACCGTCCAAGGCGCGCTGAAGAGCACGTCCCGGACGGCGCATTCGGCAACGATCCTCGTCAAGAACACGTCCAAAGAGGATCTCCACGGGCCGATCATCGTGGTCGTCGATCAAACCGGGATCGAGGCCCTGAAACTCGATGAACCTAGCGGCACGCTTTCGGATGATCGCCCCTATGTCGAGATCGTCAACGACAAGGGGGAATTGAAGGCCGGCAAGTCGCTGAAGCCGCAGAAGCTGCTGTTCAGCACCGAGGAGTCGATCAGCACGCAGTCGCGCCGCGAGTTCGACCTGAAGGTCCGCGTCTGCCAGCTCGACAAGGCGCTCGCGGAAGCGAACAAGCAGAGCGGTTCCGAAAAGATCGAAGGCAAGAGCTATAGCTGGAAGGACTTCGACAAGGCGGCCGCGATCCAGGAGAAGTGGACGCTTCCGCTGATTCAACAGGGCAAGAAAGAGGTCTACGGGACGGCGATCAGCGAAGACGAAAACGGGAACCTGCGGGTCACCGTCTACACGCAGCGCACCGGGACCGCCCGCCTCCTTCCCGAGACGATCGAGGGGCTTCCCGTTCACGTGGAAGTGATCGGCCAGATGTTCAATGCCGGCCCTGCCAAGGATGACCGCCTGTATTCAAACGGCATTCCCCGGCATGCGCAGCGGGGCAATGAGAATGACTTCAAGGCCGTGCCCGACGCCGGAACCGCGACCCCTCAGGGGGCAAAGCCGCAACCGCTGCCGCCGGTCGTTGACCCGACGGTCCGGTTTAACCGGCCGGTTCCCATCGGCGTGTCCATTTCCAACCCTGACGTCCTGGGCCTCTATGTGCAGAGTGACGACACCATTTTCTGCTATTCGGGCACTTTGGGATGCCGATGTGTCGATTCCGTCGGCACCCAGTATGTGCTGTCAAATCTGCACGTCATGGGCGGCATCTATTTGAACGAAGACGGCGAGCCAAGTCTGGCGAGCCCGATTATCCTCTTTGCCAGCACGGGCGATGATATTGTCCAGCCTGCGACAGGCGACAGTACCTGCTCTCTCATCACGGCCGACGTCATCGCGCACGTGTCGGACTTTGAGCCAATCCGCCTCTGGGCCGACGAAGCAGATGCGGAGACGTGGCCAATGTTGATGGATGCCTGCGTGGCCGCCGCGGTTCCCGGTGCCGTGGGATTTAATCCGCCGGCGAACGGGTACCCCGCATTGAGGCGGGATGTGCTCGACAGGCCGACGCTCGGCACGCCGGTCCAGAAATACGGCCGCACGTCGAGCTACACGGATGGCACCATCACCGAGCTCAATGCATTTGCTTTGGTCAATTACAGCGAAGTTCCTGACGGTACTGCATTCGGATTCTTTATCCGTCAGCTCACGATTTCGAACGTCTCAGCACGCCGTTTTCCGACGCCGGCGCCTCCGTATGCGGAAGAGCTGAACCCGTCCAACTTCGGCAATCCGGGCGATTCCGGCTCGCTGATCGTGGCGCGAAAGCCCGGGGCGACGTTCGACGGCCAGCCCGTCGCACTGCTGTTTGCCGGAGGTCCCAACGGACTGGTGGCCAGGACGATCGCCAACCCGATCGGCCCCATCTTGAAGCGATTCGGCCTGCAGATCGACGACGGCCAGGGAGCCGGCAACCAAGCCGGTACCTCCGGCAGTATGGGCGGCGCAATCGCTCCCACCAATCCTATCTTCGGATTTGCTCCTTCACAGAACGGCCAACGCGGTCGCATCCGGGGTGGCAACGGCGGGACTCTCCGGAAGCAATAGTGCTTCTGACACGGAATTCGGTCGCCGCCCGGACCACCCGTCCGGGCGGCTTTTTTGTGCTCCGCACTCGGCGTTACGATGCGCCGAGCCGCAACCCGTTTGTGCCGATCTCGTAGGGCACGATCCGTTCGTCGCAGGCGCTCCCCCGGTGCTTGGCGACACACAGGGCACGCCCCAGCTTGGAGCCTTCGCGCGTCTTCCCCATCAGCAGGATCGTGTTCGCGTTCGACAAGACGTCGCCGCTCTGCAGCGGACGCGACAGCAGCGCGTCAAGCATCACGTCGTGCGTCGTACAGAGCAGCATGCAGCCGATCCGCCGCGGGTCGTACTCGTGTCGCAGGACCGCCGGCTCGTTCTCGCGGTATTGGGCACGGAACAGGTCCCGCGCGACCCACGCCGCGTCCTTGCGAAGAATCTGCTGGTAGATGTACTCGAACAATTCGATCTGAAACGACTCACGCGGTGAATCGGCCGGCTCAACTCCGTCGATCACACACCGCCGCACGCCGTGTGCGAAGTTCCCGTAAAAAAACGCGATCGTCTGCTGCAATTTGCGGTTGTGGTCCGCCTTCCAGGCGCGGCGTTCATCGTCGGTCAGTTCGCCGGTCGTCACCCGCCGCCCCGCGCCGGCGAACGGCGCCGCCAAATCGGCACGAGCCAACGCGAGGTTCCACACATCCGCCGCCTGAAACCGCTCGCCCGCGAACTCCCGCAGCGTCCAGTCGCAGAGCCGCCGCGCATACTCTGCGTGCGACTGCGAGTCCCCCCGCGCCGTCATATCGAAGATGACGCCCCGCTGTCCCTCCTCCCGCATCCCCTGCGCCGCAAACTGCAACCCCAGTTGCGTCTTGCCGATGCCGGTTGCTCCCAGCACAACGGTCAGCGTCCCGGGCAAGAGCCCGCCGCCGAGCAGTTCATCCAGCCGCGGTATGCCGGTTCCGAGGCGTGCAGGGTCTGAAGACATAGGTCAAAGTGCGAAACCGCTAGCGTGATTGGAGAGCGTCGTCTGCAAGTTCCTTGATGTCCGGCCTCTGACGTCTGACCTCCGAACTCTGGCCCTCACTCCCGGTCGCCGGTCGACCGCCCCAGCGCCAGGTCGAACTCGCTGATCGCCGGGATCAGCATGGCGACAGTCGTGAAGCCGTACGCGAAGGCGACGACCAGCATCACGCCAAACGTATCCCCCAGCAGGAAGCTGGTCAGGGCGTAGAACGTCAAGAACGGCAGCAGGAACGAGGCTAACTTGAGGGCGGGGGCCGGATTCTTGCGGGTCAGCGACGCCGTCAGCCCCAGGCTCCCTCCCAGGATAAACAGCAGGAACGGCGGGAACTGCAGCGCAAACGAAGACCGCGCCTCCACGATCAGCATCAGACAGATGAACATCCCGACAAACAGGAAGAACACCGTCCCCAGGCTGTGGGCAATTGCCGCCCGGGAACTGGAGTATGACAGTCCCGAATGCACGCCCAGCGTCGTCGAAAACGCCGCCAGCACCAGGAATCCGAGCATCACGTAGACAGCGTTCTCAACCGTGGTTTGTCCGCGGATGACCGCCACGATCACCAGCAGCAGCGGCACGGCCAGCACCGGCGCCGTGTTGTACAGGGCGCCTCCCAGCTTGCCGAACACGAACTCTTTCGGCGTGACGTCCGTCACGAGCAACAGTTCCAGCGTCTGACCGTCGCGTTCGGTCGTCAGCGCCGTCACGGATTGGGCGTTTGCGAGCAACAGCGCAACCAGCGCCAGCCCCACGAAAACGAACCCTTCGCGGGAGATCATTCCCAGCACGAGCGTGCGATCGGCCGGCGCCGAATAGAGGTACCATAGCGCCACTCCCGCCAGCACGAAGTACGCCAGCTTGATCAACAGCACCTTGCGGCCGTAGGCGCGGGTGCAGATTTCCCTCCAGATCACCGGCTGTTCCCACACGGGACGATGCTGCGCCCGTGTCGCCGCCTCCTTCTTCAGGGCCTGTTCATAGACCCACTTGGAAGGGTTCCATTCCCGCAGCCGCACGATCGTGAGCGATGTGGTCGCGACTCCCAATAGTGCCAGTGACAACACCGGCCGCCACGCAGACAGCTCAGGCGTCCGCAAGTCCGTTCGTGCCAGCGGATCGAGCACCCCCGCCAGCGCCCGGTACGGGTTCAGCAGTGTGGCAACGTCGGCCAGCGGACCCGTTGCGATAATCGCGTCAATCGCCTCCACTGCTCCCAGGAACAGCGCGAGTCCCAGCACGCTGATCGCCAGCGTCTGGAAAGTCTTCTCCCGCCAGAACGCGACCAACGACCCCCAGCTTCCCGCCGCCAAAGCCGCCGCCGCGCACAGCGCCTCAAGCCAGAAGATCTGCGACAGCGTCACGCCGCCGAGCATTCGGACAAAGCAAAACACCGGGATGGACACGGCAATCAGCACGCCGACCGGCTGCAAGCCGGCCAGCAGCTTGCCCAGCACCAGCTCCCGGTTCCGCAGGTCGGTCATGAGCAGCAGGATCAGCGTGCGACGGTCCTTCTCCTGGGCGACGTTCGACGCCCCGAACAGCAGCGCGCCGGCCATGACGACCGTCAACTGCACGACGGCAAACACGCTGAACACGAACCGGCCGAACCGCGCGATGTCTCCCACGTTGCGGGCCGGCTGAAACCCGAAGGTCGCGTG
>JAXMBS010000088.1:0-19750 GCA_046349775.1 Planctomycetaceae bacterium
GTACGCGCCGGCGCGCGGTTCCTTGGGGTGAAACGTGAGTCCCGGCAGCACGCTGGTCGGCGTCTTGAGGACGAGACGATCGATGTGGTACGTCGCACGCTGAATGCGACCGAGATCGACGCCCGTCGGCGTCGGCAGTTCCGACAGCGGCGCGATCCCCAGCAGCGCGCGGACCTGGTCGGCAAGTTCGGCGGGAGCCGGAGTCGACCGGCGGTCGCGGGCCGACTGAAGCTGCTGCAACAGCTGAATGTCGAGAGCGGCCTGCGCGCATTCCTCGGGTGTGAGGCAATTGAGGTTTTCCGCCGGCTCGGCGCCCAGGGCAAACAGGAAAGTCAGCAAAACCGCGGTCATGGGGTCGCTCCAGTTCAGTGCCTTGATCGATCGGATTATCTCCGGGCTTTGCTCCACTCTCAACTCTCTCCCGGCGCGCCGAGGCTCAACTCTCGCCCGCTTCACTGCTAGAATTGTGTTACGGCGAACCCTGACTGGCCGCGCCGGGCCCTCCTCTTACCTCTGAAACCAGCGCCGTGTCCGCACGTTCGGTCCTGATCGTTGAAGACGAGCACATAATCCGTAGCACGCTGCGCGAGTTTCTCAACAGCGAAGGCTACTCGGTCACCGACGCGGGGACGATGACCGAAGCACTCGCGATCGCGAAGCAGAAGGATTTTCACGTCGCCGTGTGCGACGTGCAGCTCCCCGATGGCGACGGCATTGCCCTGCTGCGGACACTGCACAAGATCAACCCGTCGACATTCATCCTGATCATCACGGCCTATGCGACGGTCGAGAACGCCGTGGATGCCTTCAAGGCCGGTGCGTTCGACTACCTCGTCAAGCCGGTGATCTTCGAAGACCTGGACAACAAGCTGAAACGGGTGTTCCAGTACCGCGACCTGTATCTGGAGAACCAGCAGTTGCGGCGCGAGCTGGCGCAGCCGCGGCAGTTCGAGCAGATCATCGGCTCATCGAAGCCGATCGAGGAACTGCAGCAGACGATCGCCAAGGTGGCGCTGGCGCCGTCGAACGTACTGCTGGTGGGGGAGACCGGCACAGGCAAGGAGATGTTCGCCAGGGCGATCCACTCGGCCGGTCCGCGCAAGGACGAAAAATTCCTGGCCGTGAATTGCGGCACGCGGCCGACGGAACTGCTCGAAAGCGAGCTGTTCGGCAGCGACGGCAAGTCGCCGCAGGCCGGTTTGCTCCGCAGCGCCGGCGCCGGCACGGTGTACCTCGATGAGGTCTCGCAATTGCCGCTGAGCACTCAGACCAAGCTGCTGCGGGCGATTGAATACGGCGAGAGCATGCCGGTAGGGGGCACGGAGACCTATGCGGTCAAATGCCGGATTATTGGTTCGACGAACCAGGAACTGATGCGGCTGGTCGGCGAAGGGACGTTCCAGGAAGACCTGTTCTATCGGCTCGACGGCGTCAAGCTGCGGATTCCGCCGTTGCGCGAACGGTTGGACGACATCCCCGAGTTGGTGGAAGCGTTCATTGCGCGGCATTCCCGCGCGATGGGAAAACGCGTGACGAGCGCGACGAGCGAGACGATCCGGCTGCTGATGTCGGCGCAGTGGAAGGGGAACGTGCGGCAGCTCGACAACGCGATCGAGCGGGCGGTCATCATGTGCGACGGGACGAGCATCGAGCCGTCGGACCTGCCGCCGGACTTGTTAGGTCTCGGCCAGCCGCTGCCAGACACGGACGATCTGCGTTCGGCGCTGCGGCACTATGAGCGGCTGCATATCGCCCGCGTGTTGCGGCAATGGCCGGACAAACGCGAGGCGGCCAAGCGGCTGCGGCTGGGGCTGTCGAGCCTCTACCGGAAAATCGAAGAGCTGGAGATTGAGACGTAGCTGGTCGCCACAGGCCTAGCGCACGCCGCCGACGCCGAACTGGTTGCCAGCCCGGACCGGCCGGCCATCGGCGACGTCAATCTCCAACAGCTTTTCGCTCATTACGGGCCGGCGTTCTTCATCGGTGAGTTGCGTGACGATATTCCTTGTCCGGACGTCGACAACGTCACCCGTGGATAGCCACGCCAGGTCGCCGTCGATGCTGAACGTCACCCAGCCCGGCTCGTCGCGCAGCTGGATGCTTTGCATCTGCCGCGGCGGATCGACAGTGTTGTCAAAGACGTGCACATGCTGATTGTGACCGTCGACGACCCAGATTTCGCGCTCGTCGGGCGTCAGCCCGATGCCGTGGCTCGGACACCCGTGACGCTTGACCGGTCCCGGCTGGAATCCCTGCACCTCGATCCGCGCCAGTTTCTTTCCGGTCGTGATGTCGCCGATCTCGAATCCCAGCAGTTCATTGAGGCAAACGTAGCAACGGGTCTGCTTTCCGTTGACCGTAAACGGGCGGATCGAGTGGCTGAACGGGCCGACGGCCTTTGTGACCGTGTGCGTGGACGTGTCGGCCACGCTGAGCAGCGGCGACCCGAGCCCGGCGAGGTAGCACCACTTGCCGTCCGGTCCGTAAACGGTGTTATGGGCCTTGGACTTCGGGGAGAGCGTCTTGAGGACGTCGCCGGTGGCGGCGTCGAGGACATACCAGTCGTCCTTCTCCAGCGACGGCTGATAGAGGATCGCGCCATCGGGCGCGAGCGCCATGCGATCGCAGCCCGCCGGGTACTTGCGCTCCCACAGCAATTTCTCGGAGACAAGGTCCAGGGACTGCAGTGATTCGAGCGTACTGATGTAGATGCGCTGCGTCGCGGCGTTGGCGCAGATGCCCTTGACGTTCAGTGGCTTGCCATCGGCGCCGAGGCCGCCGGTCGGGATCCGCTTCACGAACCTGTGGCCGGCATCGATGTCGAAAACAACCAGTCCATGGCCGCCATACTCAAGCAGATTGCGAACGCCGGGAGACGCGACGTACAGCAGCCGGCGCGATGCTGTCGCGTCATCGGCGGTGCCGACGGCGGCAAGCCATCCCAGCAAACAGAGAGGATACAGCGTTTGGCGAAGACAGGTGATCATGATTGGCGAGCGATCAAGGCGAAGTGGGACGTCGGCCAAAGTGTCGCGACCGATTCGGGATGCGCGGGATTCTATCGGTGAAGGGAGGCCACCCGCTACGCCTCGCGCGGTCGTCATGCCGGTTCCAGGCTGCTGACCATTCTCAGACATGGAACAGAAACGGGACGGCGCACCGATTTGCCGGCGCTCGCGTATAATGCTCAAGGGCGCAGCAGAGGATGCTCCTGGCGATGAGTGCCGCCGCGGTGGCGCGCCGTCTGCGAGGACCGCCACAACGCCCCGGATCCGCATCAGCCGGCAGCAGGGAAGCGAGTTCGGCGACGCGCTCAGGAGAGCACTGCTATGTCACGGAGCATGAAGAAGTTCGTCCTGGCCCTGGTTGCTGCCGGGACGCTGGCCTTGGCACCGGTAGGGAACGGCGTCGCCAGTGCGGGACATCACGGTCATCGGCATGGCGGCGGCTGGGGGGGCGGTGGCTGGGGCCACCACCATCGGGGATGGGGGTGGTGGCCAGCGGGGGGTGGTTACCGGGGTACGGCTACGGTTACCCGGGCTACGGGCGGTACCTATCACCGGCACCATCGCTCGTTTGGCTATGGGCACCTGTACGGCTATGGGTACCCGTACGGTTACGGAATGGGTTACGGGTAAACCGTGTACCGCCGCCCGGTGATCAGCATCGGCGTCGGCAGCCCGTACGGTTATGGGTACTACGGCAGTCCCTACGGCTATTACTGGTAAGCCGAGCCCGGCCTCGGTCCAGATCGATTGTCGAGTCACCAACGGCCATGCCTGCCATCTCACGGCGGGCGTGGCATTGCTTCTTCGCATTCCCAATGTGATTCCGCCATCGAAGCGGAGAGCGAGCACAAACTGCTGGCAGGACCAGAATCTGGCCGCCGGGCGGGCGCGACGGTTCCGACGCTGTTCTCACAAATCGGTACTGGCGGCAAGCAACGACTGTCACTCGCGGTTGCCGAGCGGGCCGCTGAACGCGAGTGATTGGCACGACCTGCGCCATAGTGACCTCTCATTGCGCGCAAGGAACCATTCAAGGGGAGGTGCAATGACCAACGCCCTGAAGAAACTGGCCCTGGCTTTCACAGTGATCGGGTGCCTGGCGGTGAGCCCAGATTAGCGGAACTTTCGGAATCACTTCGACAGCCGACGCCGCGTACCCGGGATGGCGTGGCGGTGCCTGCTGGCAGCGACCGTACTACGTCCGGCCTTACTACGCCTTACGGTACCGCCCCTACTACGCTCGGCAGTACTACTCGCCGTACAAGCGGTTGTACCGTTCTACAACCTGTACCAGATTCCGGGACTCAGCGGCTGGTAGGCGACTACAGGGGCAAGGAGCAAACCGTACGGGAACGTCCCGTGCGCGCAGTCCTGCCGGGCGCTACGGCGGCGGACGGACTGATTCGGCGTATGCCGGAGCGATCAGTTCCCAGACGATGGTCGCCATCCTTGATGGCCAACTTGGGACAGGTGGACGCTGTCGAGGGTCGCGCCGTCTCCGGCAAGCAGGCCGAGGAAGACTCGCTTGGGAACGAGCGCCACGTGGTGACGTCGCGCCGACGTCCGCTGAGCAGAGCCAAACTCGTGGTAGAACGGCGGCAGCGGCAGTTCGAACATCACCACCTGCCGTCCCGGGTGGGACAGGTGCGCGAGCAGCGCGTCGAGGTCTTGCTCGAACTGCCGCGCGGTGGTCGTGCCCAACACGTCGTTTCCGCCGATCTCAACAAGGACCAGCGGGGCGTCGACCGTTTGCTGGCCTACGCGCTTCAGTGCGGAGGCGGCGGTCTCGCCGACATGGGACAGGTTCTGCACCCGGATGTGGCGCTGTTGCATAAAAAACTGCGGCCACGTGATTTCCCGGTTCTCGATGCCTCCGCCGGCGGTGACTGAGTCGCCGATGACGGCGAGGGAACGCTGTGCGACCGGCTGCAATGCCGGCATCACGTGGTAGGGAATCTCCAGCCCGGCACACAACAGACAACTGCCGACAAGCCCGGCCGCGGCAGCCGTGCGCCATCGCTCGTTCCATTGCGCTACGACCACGAATCCTGCAGCCGCCGCCAGCAGACCGTACGCCCCATAGGGGATCGGTGTCGACGACAGCGCGATGGCGATGATTCCGACAACGATTGCCAGCGGCGCGAAACGACGTAGCGATCGGCGCATGCTGCGCAACAGGAGCGACGCCAGCGCCAGCAGAGCCAGACCGGTGAAGAACGACTCACCACTGGCGACGTGCACGACGACCGGGTTCATGTGCGAACTCCCAGTTTGGGGAAGTTCAGCGTTGCACAACGGCGCCAGCATCGCGCAGCGACGCCCTGCAGGTGCGTCGCCCATCGAGGCAATGCGGTCCACGACTCAACGGTCAGCCGTTGAGCCGGCGCTGTACTTCCCCGACAACGTCGGCCGCGGCGATACGGGTCTGCTCCAGCGTGTCCCGGTCGCGCAACGTGACGGTGCCGTCGGCCAGCGTCTGGGTGTCGACGGTGAAACACCACGGGGTGCCGATTTCATCCTGACGCCGATACCGCTTGCCGATGGCCGCCTGCTCATCATACGTCGCCGCGATGCCCGCCTGTTTGAGGGCGAGGTAGATTTCGCGGGCTTTTTCCGGCTGTCCGTCTTTCTTGACGAGCGGAAACACGGCCGCCTTGATGGGTGCCAGCCGCGGGTGGAACCGCATCACGACGCGGGTCTGCATCTGCCCCTTGTCATCGGGTGCGGAGTCTTCCGCATACGCTTCGCAGATAAACGCCAACGTCGCGCGATCGGCGCCGGCAGCCGGTTCGATCACGTGCGGGACGAATTTCTCGCGCGTCTGATCGTCGAAATACGTCAAGTCCTTGCCGGAGCCGCGGTACTTCGGCTCGCCGTCGGCAGTCTTCTCCACGATGAGGCAGCCGTTTTCGTCCTTGACCAACTTGCCTTCCATATGGGAGCGCAGGTCAAAGTCGCCCCGGTGGGCGACGCCCTCCAGCTCGCCGAATTCCCCGTCGTCCAGGAACGGGAAGGCGTACTCGACGTCGGCTGTGCCGACCGAATAGTGCGACAATTCATCCTTCGCGTGATCGCGAAGCTGCAGGCGATCGCTCTTGATGCCCAGATTCACGTACCAGTTGTAGCGGAAATCGCGCCAGTACTCGTACCACTGCCGGGACTGCGACGGGTGGCAGAAGAACTCCATCTCCATCTGCTCGAATTCGCGCGAGCGGAACGTGAAGTTGCGAGGCGTGATTTCGTTGCGGAAGCTCTTGCCGATCTGGGCGATGCCGAACGGCACCTTGACGCGGGTCGAATCGCAGACGTTTTTGAAGTTGACGAACATGCCCTGCGCGGTCTCCGGACGCAGAAACGCCGCGTCCGCTTCGGTGCCCAACGCGCCGAGGATCGTTTTGAACATCAGGTTGAAGTCGCGCGGCTCCGTCAGGCTGCACTTATCGTGCTGGCCCACCATCTTGCTGGGCTTGAGCGGACAGGGCGTCGACGTAATGTGATCGCCGCGGAACCTGCCTTTGCATTCGCGACAGTCGACCATCTTGTCGACGAACATGTCGTAGTGCCCGCTGCACTTCCAGACCTGCGGGTGCATGATGATCGACGTCTCGACGCCGACCATGTGGAACGTGCTGGGCGCGCCGGCCGGGACGGTCCAGGGGTCGTTCGAGCCGACCATGTCCTGCCACCAGGCGTTGCGGACGTTGCGCTTCAGTTCGACGCCCAGCGGTCCGTAATCCCAGAAGCCATTCAGGCCGCCGTAGATTTCGGAACTTTGAAAGATGAAGCCGCGCCGCTTGCAGAGCGCGACGATCTTGTCCATGAGCGCGGAACGTTCCTGAGAGGGCATTTTTGAAGGAGTGCGTAGTGGGTAGCGGATAGGGTTGTGTCGTGCCGACGCCTGATCGATGTCGCGCTAGACAATAGGGGATGCGGCGCCGGTTCGCATCCGTACCCGCGAGCCGATCGCATTGCTGGCTGCCGATCCGTCGGGCCTTCTCGAAATTGTGCCGAAAACAGCGGTTGAATCCGCCGGGCTATTGGCGTTCCCCTTCCTATCGTGATGCGGGCGCGGATGTGAAACGCGGCTTACGAGAGGAGCGGCTTATGCGGAAGTTGACAGCAGCAGTGGTCGGATCGGGGCGGCGGACGGGAATTGTAGCGGCAGCGGTGCTATCGCTCGGAGTGGCCGGTGCGGCGCAGGCGCAGTGTCCCGCGGCGGGGTCTGGGACGACCAGCGGGACGACGACGGCCGCAGCCGCCGGAACGGCATCAGCATTCGGGGCACGGGCGTTTGGTGGATTCGGCGGCGGGGCTGGTGTGGCGAGCTCGGGCCTGAACGTGAACGCCATGCTGCAGATGCAGCAGATGCAGGCCCAGCAGGAAATGATGCAGATGCAGATGGTCCTGGCCCACCAGCAGCGACAGCTCGCAGAGCAGCTGCAGGCGAATCGACAGTCAACGACGTCCTCGGCCCGCACAGCCATCGGCCCGGAAGCGCTGGCAGCGCAGTCGGCGGGGCCGCAATTGACACGGCGGGAAGCCGCGCTGGCGCAGGCCGCGGAACGGAAGGCGGCAAACGCGGCGCGGGCCAAAGAGAGACAGTCGCGGCTGCTGGAGTTGCGGTCGAAGTCGAGGAAGTAGCGCAGCGTCATGCGTAGGTCTTTGGGTGCCACTGGCTCGGCCAGTGCAAAGCAAATTCAGAGTCCATCCTGGAATGCACTGGCGAATCCAGTAGCACCCGCGCTGCATTTTCAGTTGTGATACCGGATTGGTCGGCGTGCGTAAGGAAGTCGTGCTGGCGTCGCCGCCGGCGGATGCGTGGTGTTCGGCTGGTGTTCCTTGCAGCCGATTGCCACGGTCCGCCGGCGGCCTTTGTGTGAGGTGAGAGATCACGTCGTGAGAGGTTCGAGGTCAGACTTAAGACGCCAGGGGGTTGTGGTGGAGGGTCGATTCGATGAATGTCGTCGTCCGTCGGCTGCTGGGATGCGGGACGATCGCGGTCCTCGGCGTAGTGCTTGCGATGATCATTCTCCCTGGGACGGGGGGAGTTCACAGAGGACGACGCACGCAGTGCATGTCGTTCATGCGCAACGTCAGTTTCGCATTACATACGTACGCGACAGACAACCAAGGACGGTTGCCGCCGGCGTACATCGCCGATGAACACGGCCAGCCGATGCATAGCTGGCGCGTCCTACTGCTGCCGTATCTCGACCAGCAGTCGCTGTATGACCAGTACCGGTTCGATGAACCGTGGAACGGGCCCAACAACTCCAAACTGGCGAAAGTCATCCCGGAGGTCTATCAGTGCCCGAACGAATACGGCCATGCCGAAGGGTCGCATCCGTGGACGAGTTACGTTGCCGTCGTCGGACCACACACGTTGTGGCCAGGCGCGGAACCGGGCCAGATTGACGACATTCCGGACGGTCAGCACCGCACGCTGCTGCTCGTCGAAGTCCACGACTCGGGCATTCACTGGATGGAACCGCGCGATCTCAAACTCGACGAGATGAATCCGCAGATCAACAGCGCAGGGACGCTGGGGATTTCCAGCGTGCATCCGGGAGTGGCCCACGTGATCTTCGCCGACGGGCACGGCGGACCACTCTCCGAGAAAGTCAGGCCCGAGGTGCTCCGGCAGTTGATTCAGCGGGACGACGGTGGTCCGGCCGAGGCGGATCTTCCATAGTCGCCGGCATGCGACGCACAAGGTTTCGACAGAAGGTCGCGAAGGAAACGAAGAATCGCGGGGGCAACAGGATTACAATGGCGTTCGAGGAGGCGACGCCATGCCTGCAGCAGATTTCAAGTCGCAAGTGGCTCAATGGGGCTGCGGGATTTTCTTCCTTGGAGTGATCGTCTGGCTGTTGCTGCCTGCGATGGACGGCCGTCAACCCGCGAAACGCACTGTTTGCAGAAACAATCTCAAGCAGATCGAGATCGCGCTGCACAACTACCGCGACGCGTACGACTGCTTTCCGCCGGCATACGTCGCCGATGCGACGGGGCGGCCGATCCACAGTTGGCGGGTGCTGATTTTGCCGTATCTCGATCAGGCGCTGCTCTACAACCAGTATCGCTTTGAAGAGCCGTGGAACGGGCCGAACAACTCGAAACTCGCGGACATCCCGGTCCCGGTCTACCAGTGTCCAACAGACGTGAAAGCGCGCGACGGCAAGGATTTCTGGACGAGCTACGTCGCCGTCGTCGGCCCGCACTCGTGCTGGCCGGGGACGTCTGTGATTCGATCGGCGGACATCAAGGACGGCAGCAGCAACACGCTGCACGTCGCGGAAATCCGCGATTCCGGCATCCACTGGATGGAACCGCGCGACCTCTACCTCGGGCAGATGGCGCCGACGATCAATGCGCGGGGAGGGCAGGGGATCTCCAGCGGACACACCGAGGGCGCCAACGTCTCGCTGGCCGACGGGAGCGTCCGGTTTGTGGGGGACAAGCTATCTGCGGAGGTCGTGCGGCAACTGATCGACCGCGACGACGGCGGGCCGGCATCCAACGTTGAGTGGTAACTCGTCGCTCCAATCACGAAAAAAAGCACTAACAAGAAGATCACGAAGGGCACGAAGTAAGACATGTATTCCGGAGATCTTCGTGCCCTTCGCGCCCTTCTGTTAAACCCTTCTTTCCGTCTACTGGTGATCGCTCGCGCGGGACAGCAACGCGTCACGAACGTAGTCATCAGAGGTGGGCAATCGAGATCAGATAGGGGCCTGACCACGGCATTGCGCGTCGCAGGACGGTAGACTGCGGGGTTGACATTCCCTCGTACGCCAACGCACGCCTCGTGGATCTGCGCTCATGTCCGAGACAACCGATAGTTTCCTTGCCGAGCATGCCGCACTGACTCGACGCTATTTTCTCGGACTCGGCGCTGCCGGAGCAGCGGCAGTCGCTGGACTTCCCGCGACGCATGCCGCGGACGCGCGCGACCCACGGCTCCAAAATGCGATCGACACGCTTGAGCCGTGGCTGACGCCGGCGGACAAGTTCCGCGATGTTTCGCGCGGGAAGCCGATTCCGCACACTCTGGACGAAGAGCAGCGGCAGAAGGTCGGCCTGACGCGCGAGACGTGGCGGCTGGAAGTGGTCAGCGATCCGGACCTCCCGGCCAAGCTGAAAAGCGAACTGACCGTCGCCGACGGCACCGCCCTGGACTTTGCTGGACTGCTGAAGCTGGCCGAACAGCATGCCGTCCGATTCGCGAAGGTGATGACGTGCCTCAATATCGGTTGTCCGCTGGGGACCGGCATCTGGGAGGGGGTCCCGCTGCGTGAAGTCCTGTGGCTGACGCAGCCGCGCGAGAACCTGCGGGCGGTGTTTTATCACGGTTTTCACAATGACGATCCGGCACAGCTGTTTCGTGAGTTCGCTGCCGGTGGGCGGATCCCCCGGAAGACCCGTACGATCTGCCGCCGGTCATTCTGTGCTACAAGCTCAATGGCGAATGGCCACGCCGGAACGCGGCGGGCCGCGTTGTCGTCCCAGAGGCGTACGGGTTCAAGTCGATCAAGTGGGTCAAAAATCGTGCTGTCGAACCTGTTCCATGCCAACGACACCTATGCCGAGGGGAACAACGACGTCGACAGTCCGCTGAAGTCGTTCGCCGCCACACTCAACGCGCCGATGAAAGCCGAGCCGGATACGCCGATCCCCATCACCGGGTATGCGCAGGTCGGCATCTCCGGCGTGTCGAAGGTCCAGGTGTGGATTCAGAACGCAGCGGACGCGACGGACCACGGCCGGTACTATGCCGACGCGCCGTGGATCGACGCAGAGATCCTGCCGCTGCCGGCGAAATGGGGAGACGATGCAAACGCGGTTATCCCGCCCGACACACACGGGTTCGACGCCGATGGCCGGCCGAAGACCTCGCCGCTGCGTCTCTCGAAAGTGCACTGGGCGATCCCGCACCCCGGCCTGGCCTGCCGGCGAGTACACACCGCACTGCCGGACGGTCGACGACAAGGGGCTGGCACAGCCTCTGCTGCGCTTCGTTTCCAGAAATCGGGGCACGCAGCGATTGAGAACATTTTTGCCGTGCGCGTGGGTGGAGTGTGAGCACCGCCGACAGTCACATAACGGTTTTACAGAAGTCCAAGAAGGACACGAAGAAAGATATCTCTATGACAACGCCTGAACCCACATCATCGACGGCGGCCCTTCGCCGCAGGACCTGAAGTTGGCACTCAAGGTGCTCAAGAAGCGGCTGAAACTGACGCAGCTCGACTCGGACTCGAAACTGGGAGTGGGACCGCTCAGCGCTGCCAAGGGGCTCACCCCGCGATGCGCCGCCCAATCAGCGCATCCGACCGCCGTCTGGCAGGAGTTGGTTCGGCAGGGCAAGCTCAAGAGCCGCCGGACACGGCCTGTACTCGCTGGTCCAGATGTGATTCCGGGTCTGCTGCGGCGTTCGCGATGTCTTCTCGCTGCGTGACGAACGACTCAATGCGGATTTCCATCCGAGAACTTGCCGACGTGCCGCCAGGATCAGGATGCGATCGGGCGTCGATTCGCTCCCCGATGGTCGCGGCTCGTACGGTGCCTGCATGTTGAGTTGCACCGGCGGGGACTTCGGCAAACAATCGCGTCATTGTCGGCGTCTGCTTCGCCGGCGTCGCTTGCCTCCTCAGGAACTCTGCGATGATGCCTCTCGTCCGGTTTGCGTTCGTCCTGTTCGCCATCTCTGTCTTGTCGATGCAATCGTGGGCGGACGACGACTTCGCCATCCGCGATGGCGACACCGTCGCGTTCATGGGGGACAGCATCACCGCCGCCCGGACCTACGGGAAGCACATCGAGAACTACACATTGCTGCGGTATCCCGACCGCAAGGTGCGGTTTATCAACGTCGGCATCGGCGGCGATACGGCGGCCGGCGGCCTTGCGCGGCTGGAGCGGGACGTGTTCAAGAACCACGTCACGCTGCTGACGGTCGCGTTCGGCGTGAATGACATCGGTTGGGGTTTCTACGCGGATGACTCGCACCGGCAGACGTATCTCGACTCGATTCGCGGGATCGTGAAGGCGTGCCAAGAGCAGGGAGTGCGGGTCTACATCTGCTCGGCGGCAATTACCGGCGAAAATCCGGACAAAGCGGAAAGCGGCTTCCTGCAGCAGATGTGCGACGCCGGCCTCGCGATCGCGAAGGAGGAGGGGGGCGAGACGATCGATGTGCAGCGAACGATGCGCGAGGTCCAGCGGCGCGTGCTCGACTCCAACAAAGGCAAACCGGCCGATCAGCAGGAGTCGTTGCACGTGAAAGATGGGGTCCACCTCAGCGACCTCGGCCAGCTGGCGATGGCGTATGCAATCCTGAAAGGATTGGGGGCGCCAGAAAACGTCTCGACCGCAGCAGTGGACGCGAAATCGAGCGCGGCTGGCGAGTGCCACGGCTGCACAGTCAGCGACGTCGTCAAGAGCGAGGACAGCAAGACGCTGTCGTTCAACCGGCTCGACGAGGGCTTGCCCTTCAACAACGGCCTGTTCTCCGCGCTGCAATACCGGTTCGTCCCCATGCACGAACTGAATCGCTACCGGCTGCATGTCGCGAATCTGGAACCGGGGAAGTATGCGCTCACGGTCGATGGCCGCAGCGTCGGCGTCTGGAATGCGCAGCAACTGGCGAGCGGTGTCGACCTCGCCTCCGCCACGACCGACGCCTGGCAGCCCGGCGGCCCGTGGGACGCGCAGGCGACTTCCCTCAAGTCGCTGACCGACGCCCGTCACGACATCGCACTGTCCGAGCATCTGGCAGGGGCATATCTCCCCGAGAGCAAGGCCTTGCCGACGTTCCGCCAGCAATCGGCGTACGCCAATGACCGGCTGGAAGAAATGCAGCGTCTCGTCGCCCGGCCGCGACCGTACAAATTTGTCCTCGCACTCGAGGAAGTGAAGACGACAATCGCGTCGCCGCTGGAGTACCAGGTGTTCCAGCGGCATGCGAAGAACGCCGGCAAAGTGACAGTGCGCGGCACGACGACCAGCGGTGCGGACAAGGCGCAGGTCCAGTTTCACGGCAAGCCACTGGAGGGTTCGCTCCTCGATGGCTGGCAGTCGATCAACATCGACAAAAAGAACGGGACGTTTTCGCAGACGCTGGAGCTTCCGGCCGGCGGGTGGTTCTCGATGGACCTGCAGCTGATGCGCGACGGGAAAGTCGTCCACGAGCAGACGGTGAGCAAGTTTGGCGTCGGCGAGGTGTTCGTCGGGGCCGGGCAGTCAAACTCGACGAACTCGGGCGAGTTCAAGACGCAGCAGACGAGCGGGATGGTGTCGTCGTTCAGCGGCGAGGCGTGGCAGATCGCCGACGATCCGCAGCCGGGCGTGGCGGACAAGTCGCAGGGGGGGAGCTACTACCCGGCGTTCGGCGACGCACTGTACGCGAAGTACAAGGTGCCGATCGGGATCGCCGCGACCGGTTACGGCGGGACGAGCGTGAACGCGTGGGATCCCGACAAGGGATTGTTCGGACACATGCTGACGCGCATCGGCCAGCTTGGCGAGCACGGATTTCGCGCGGTGCTCTGGCACCAGGGGGAGGCGGACGTCGGGATGCCGAGCGACGAGTATTACGACAAGCTGAAGCGGGTCATCGAAACGTCACAGCAGAAGGCGGGCTGGAAATTCCCGTGGGGAGTGGCGCAGGTGTCGTATCACAATCCGGATCATCCCAAGTACGACACAACGCGGACGGCGCAGGCACGGCTCTGGGCGGACGGTGTGGCATTTGAAGGTCCGGACACCGACACGCTGACCGGCGATGATCGCGACATCGGCGGGAAGGGGATTCACTTCAGCCCAAAGGGGCTGAAAGCACACGGCGAGCTGTGGGCCGAGAAAGTGTCGCTGGTGATTGATGCGGCGATCGGGAAGTGAGTTGGAGTTCCGTCTTCAGGCGGCGGCGAATCCGCGAGAGAAATCGGTTTGCGGCACTGGGGACGGCTGCCGCAATGCGGAACTCAGTCACTTTTCAATCACCACCTCAACATCATTCGCCTGCTCCGCTCCCGGCGTGCTGCGGCCGCGGCGAATGAGGTCGACCAGCATTGAATGCAACTCGGCTGCCTTCTCAGGCTGAGCGACGAACTGGTTGGTATGCTCCGCCGGGTCGGGGGCCAGGTCGAAGAGCTGTTTCGGCTGGTTGTCCGGTTCGCCGTAGCCGCGCTGTGATTTGAACCACGCCGTCTCGCCGCGCGGGCCGTTGTCGTCGCCGGTCGGGGCTTCGATCAACACCCAGTTGTCGTGGCGGATTGCGAACCGTCCACTGCCGCCGTGGTAGACGAGCGTGTCCCGCGCCGTTTTGGATTCTCCTCGCAGCACGGGGAGATAGCTCTGGCTGTCGACGGCGGCCTCGGCCGGCAGGTCGACGTCGAGCAGATCGGCGACGGTCGCCAGAAAATCCACGTGGCAGATGAGCGCGTCGCTGGTTGTTCCCGGCGCCACCACTCCCGACCAGTTGACGATGAAGGGCACGCGGTGCCCCCCTTCCCACAGGTCGCGCTTCGCGCCGCGCAGGTCGCCCATGCTGAAGTGGCCGAACTGTTCGGCGCGCTCGTACGCGCCGGGTTTCACCTCGCCGGTGATTTCGGGCCCGTTGTCGCTGGTGAAGATCACCAGCGTGTTGCTCAGGACGCTGGTGTCGACGAGCGCTTTCAGAATCCGGCCGACGTCCAGGTCCATCTGCGCCACCCAGTCGCCATAGGGACCGATCGGCGTGCGTCCCTGGAAATCCGGCGTGGGGACGATGGGGTAGTGCGGGCCGCCCAGCGGCACATAGAGAAAGAACGGCTGCTGCGGTTTGCGGGCGGCGGCTTCGCGGATGAACCGCACGCTGCGCTGCGTGATCTCGGGCTGGACGTCGACCCAGCGCCAGCCGGGGAGCATCGGGCCGGGGCGGTTGAACTCCGGTCCGCTGGGGGCACTCGGAATTCCGAGGGTGTGGTCATTTTCGATGAAGCAGTAGGGCGGGAAGTTCGGCGCGCCGTTTCCGAAGAACACATCAAAGCCGCGCGTCGTCGGTCCCTCGGAGATCGGCCGCGTGAAATCGACGTTGGTCGACTTGTCCTTGCGCGTGACCGGGGGCTGGCCATCGGTCGTCGGCCAGATGTCTCCCAGGTGCCATTTGCCGAAGCAGCCGGTGACATAACCCTGCTGCTGCAGCAGTTTGCCGACGGTCAGTCGCTCGGGCGAAATGAGGGGCGGACTCCACGAGACGAGCACTCCTTTTTGCAGGCTTGTTCGCCAGGCGTAGCGACCCGTGAGGAGCGCGTAGCGGGTGGGGGAACAGACCGCCGACGGGGAGTGGGCGTCGGTGAACCGCATGCCCTGTGTGGCAAGCCGGTCGATATTCGGCGTCGGAATCTGCGACGCCGGGTTGTAGCAACGGGGATCACCGTACCCCATGTCATCGGCCAGGATGAAGACGATGTTCGGGCGCTCGACCGCCCATGCGGATTGCGAGCCCCAGAACACCGTCAACACCGCCACGAAGCGTGTAACCAGCGCCGGTCGCATTCGATCAACCATGGTAGATCAACCATCAACCGCAGGTGTGAGTCTGGGCAAAGACTACCGGCCGGAACGGGGACGGGTGTTCCCGCAAGAAACGCCGAACCGACGTGGTCCGAACTGCCGATATGTGAAGCTGCGTGCGTCCGCGCGCCGGGACGGCTCTGTCCGTTGGGGGTGCGGCAGGATACGGCAGCCACGAGCCGCCCGGATGCGGCGCAATCAGCAGGCCGGCAAATGCAGGGTATCAACGTCCTGGCGCTCGTTAAAGACGGCGAACGCTACGTGTTTCTGTACGACGACAACAGCGTGACCCAGGTTCTGCAGACCTTGGGGCGATACGCCGCCGACCCGGAACTGAGCTTTTCGTGGTACGACGCGGCGGTCCTGAGCCAGCGTGTCCGGCAATTGCAGCATGTGGCCGGAACGGCGACGTCGATGTATCGGGAATCTGCGTGAGTCGGCCCTGAACCCGCGCCGGCTCATGCCACTGAGGCGCCCCGGTCGAGTGAGTACGACTCGACCGGGGCGCTCGTCGTTTCTGCGGGTCGAAAAGTGGAACCACGGAATACACGGAAGAAACGGAAAAGGAAGGGGAACCGCGAATAAACGCGAATTCACGCGAATCAGAGATCAGGACCATCACGGCCATCTCTCTTCGGCCAAATTCGCCTTTATTCGCGAACATTCGCGGTTCTCCTGTTCTTCAGTGGGTGCCCAACCCAGCACGCCACTTTGCTGATCGCTGAGAGCTGACTGCTGAAGGCTCTGTCCATGCGCTCCACCGTCAACGCTTTTCTGCGACATCTGCACGTGGAACGCAATGCGTCCGAGTTGACGCTGAAGTCCTACGCGGAAGACTTCGCCAGTTTCTATGATTATCTGGACGACCGCGTGGGAGGCATCCCGGCGGCCAGCGACGTGACGACCAGCCAACTGCGCGGCTACGTCGCGTATCTCCATGAGTGCCAATACGCTCGGACGACGATCGCCCGGCGGCTGGCGTGTCTGCGAAGCTTCTTCCGGTACACGACGCGCGAAGGGATCACGGAATCCAATCCCGCCCAGGCGTTGCGGACGCCGCGTGTCGGGCGCAAATTGCCGCACTTCCTGACGACCGAACAGATCGCGCAGCTTCTCGAAGCTCCGCCGGCGAACGACGCAATGGGGCTGCGGGACCGCGCAATCCTCGAAACGATGTATTCGGCCGGGCTCCGCGTCGCCGAACTGGTCGCCCTGGACGTCTCCGGCTGGGACCGTGAGGCGAACATTCTGCGGGTGATGGGTAAAGGACGCAAAGAGCGCATCGCGGCCGTCGGTCGATATGCGGCCACAGCTCTCGAGAAGTGGCTGGACGTCCGCGTCGCATCGCCTGATGTTCCGCCCGAGGACCGGGATGCGCTGTTCCTGAACCGGTTCGGCGAGCGGCTGACGACACGGAGCATTGGCCGGATGCTCGAAAAGCATCTGCAGACAACGGGGCTGAACCGCCTGACGACGCCGCACACGCTCAGGCACAGCTTTGCAACGCACCTGCTCGACGGCGGGGCGGATTTGCGGGCGGTGCAGGAACTGCTGGGGCACAAGAGTTTGACGACCACGCAGATTTACACGCATGTCAGCACCCGCCGGATGCGCGAAACGTATGAGCATGCGCACCCGCACGCGGCCGCGGCCCGTTGAACTGGTGACGGGGTCTTCCGCGAGCTTGCCCTCTGAGTTCCCCCGATGCTAGCCTGAACGCTGAATCCTTGGTGAGTCTAAGGCTTTGCAGCTCACCGCCCTAAACGCAGCCGACCGACTGGCCGATAGGACAGGTGAACGAGCAGACCGCTTCCGTAGCAGGTCGCTCCCCTAAGGCCGTTTCTGCTGATCTTGAGCCGAGTGCCACAATGTCTGCCGTCCTCGAAGTCCCCACCGGCCGCAGCCAGTTTGCAGCAGCCGATCGTCCGCACATCGACAAGGACGTGTTGCGCGGCCTAATGCAGCCGAGCCTGTTTCAGTGGGGAATCCGCACGGCGGGGGACTGGCTGTTGTGCATCGTGCCAATGCTGATCGCCGGCTACACCCGCGAGTGGTGGGCGTATGCGCTGGCGGTGCTCGGGACCGGTGTCTCACAGCATCGCCTGGCGCTGATGGCACACGAAGGATCACACCGGCAGGCGACGCGGAACAAGTTCTGGAATGACCTGCTCGTCGGGTTCTTCACCCTGTGGCCGTTTGCAAACCCGGTCGGCGGATACCGCCGATTCCACTTCAATCACCACCGGTATCTGAACACCGAAGGGGATCCGGAGCTCAAGCACAAGCGCAAGAGCGCGCCCGCGTGGGATCTGCCGTCGGGCTGGCCGAAAATCGTCCGCTGCTTTCTGGAAGACATCTGCCTGCTGCACGTGAACGAGCTGGTGCACCTCTCGCAGAACGCCCGCCCCGGCACGAGCAAGATCGACCGGCTGCTGCCGATCGGCTGGTATCTGATCGCTGCCGGGATCATTGCCTACACGGGGCAGTGGTGGATCCTGGCGGTGTGGGTGCTGGCGACGGCCGTGGTATTCTGGCCGATCTTCCGGATGCGGATCTGGACTGAACACGTCGGCACATATGACGTGCACCGGATTCACGCTCCGTGGTACCTGCGGTTCTGGCTGCTGCCGCACAACACGTGGTACCACTACGAGCACCACCACTTCCCGCAGGTGCCCTGCTGGAATCTGCCGAAAGTCCGGGCGCTGGTCGGTCCGGAGCCGGAGATTCAGCCGCTGTACCGGGTGCTCGGTTCACTGTCGAGCGCACCGGAAATCGGATCGGGCGCGCCGACGCGCGTGCTGGGAGAACCGCTGCCGGTGTTCAACCCCCGCGTCGTGGCAGAGATTCCGCACGACTGGGAGAGCGGGCGTTTGACGGGGGCTGGCGCCGGGACCGGCGGGAAGCCGATCTACCACTCGGACGACGTGGTTCGCGAGCACGCGTCGCCGGTGTAGGTGGGTAGCGGGTTGTGGGTAGTGGGTAGCACCAGGAGCCCGGAGTAAAGACCAACGTGCATCCTTTGCTGCAGTCTGAAAGCTGATCGCTAGAAGCTTCTGCTACGGCATCACGAACTTGAAGTCCGCCGGCCGTACCGTCAGGACGGGGCAGGGAGCGTGCTGCAAAACCCGCTCCGCGACGCTGCCCATCAATACATGCGACAGGCCGGAGCGGCCGTGCGTCCCCATGACGATCAGGTCAATCTCGTGGGTCTTCGCGTACACGTGGACCTGCTCGAAGGTGCGCCCCTGCTTGACGGCGATGACTGAGCGCTTCAGCTTGTCCGGTCCGTCAGGCGTAATGGCGGTGAGCTTGGCGATCGCCCGCTGTTCGTAGTTCTCCTGCGCGGCGGGATCGGCCACAAAGGCGGGGAACGCCAGGCCCATGCCGAATTCGGGAACCTGCGCGGTGAGGTCTTCCATCACGTGCAGCAGGTGGAGTTCGGCATCAAATTGCCGGGCGAGGTCGATGGCATACGCGCGTGCGCCGTCGGTCGCGGGACTGAAATCCGTGGGAAACAGGATCTTGGCGAGGCGGATCATGGGCTGTCAGGCGCCGGAACAGGAAAAACAGGAGGGAACAGAGGCAACGGAGGACGCTGAGGAAAATGATAGCGTTGTTGAAGGGATGCGGGCCACGGGGATGAACCCCGTGGCTCGGGTGACGCCGCCTCAAATGGGTGTGTCGACACCGCGGGCAGCGAGCTCCTCCGGAGCGGCGGCGACGAGACGAGTGCGGGCGTAACCGAAGAAATATGCCAGGCCGATCGCATACATCCCCAGCGTGAGCCACAGGACGATCGGCTCATTCAGCCACCCATAGACGACCGCCGAAAACAGGCTCATCACGATGACGGCCGCCGGGAGCCAGGGGTACCACGGAACTTTGTACGGGCGCGGCATGTGTGGCTCTGTCGCCCGCAGGATGTACAGGCAGATCATTGCCAGGATGTACCAGATCAGCGCCGTCAGATTACAGGTGAGCACCGCCACAACGACTGCGGCTTCGTTGTAGTAGCCCCAGATGACAAATCCGGCGGTCACCAGCGACCAGAAGGCAATTGAGGCGTCGGGGGTGCGGCGGACCGGGTGGACGTGGCCGAGAAACGCCGGCAGGTATCCCGCTCGGCCGAGCGAGAACGAGTGCCGGCTGACCGCGAAGATCATGCCATTGTAGCTGGCAATCAT
>JAXMBS010000089.1:0-19039 GCA_046349775.1 Planctomycetaceae bacterium
TGCCCACCAAAGCCCCAGACACGCCACGATGCCGGCGGCGACTGCCGCATTGATTCTCATCGCTCGTCTGCTCTTCAAGGGTTGGGTTGCGCGTCTCGTTTCCGCGGCCCGACTCATCACGCGATTCAACAGCGACGCCTTGTCTGGCCAAGTCTGCCCGAGCCGAATCAATTCATTCTCCACGTTGTCGTCACTCATGTTTCGATTCCCGTGAATATCTCCCGCAGCCGTTGAAGGGCTCGCGAGATCTGTTTCGACACTGTCCCGATCGGTCGATCCGTCGCATCAGCAATCTCAGCGACTGACAGCCCATTCACATAGCGAAAGACGATCACTTCTCGCTCATGGACAGTAAGCCGGCCGATCACGTGCGCGATCGCCTGAAACTCCACATGCCATTCCGATTCCGCAACGTCCACAGGAGGCTCGACGATTGTGTCCAGTGGAACATCATGTCGCTGGCGCCGTGATCGACGAACCGCCGCACGGTGAGTCGACTTCAGCAACCACGAACCGAACGACTCCGGGCGACGCAGCGACAAAAGGCTGTCGTACGCATGCAGGAAGCTGTCTTGGGCAATATCCTCGGCAGCATGAAAATCCCGGACGACCGCCCACGCAGTCATCACCACGACTCGCTCGTAACGGCGCACCAGTTCCGCGAACGCGTCCCGATCGCCGCGCTGAGCAGCCGTCACGAGTCGTGCCGTCGATTGCATCAAGGCCATTCTCGCCTCTCACAGAAATAGAGGCACGCCGACCGACAGATGCGACATGATTCAGGATGTATTTCGTAGAATTTTCTCTGCGCGTGCCACCACCAGGATCAGCCGATGCCGACTGCAACGGTAATGCACGACCGTGACGCGAACTACCGCAAGGTGTTCGGCGAGACGCTCCATGCGGCCAGCATCGAGCCGATGCTGGATCAGTTTCGGTCACCCAACCTGCAGGCGCACGTCGAGCGGTTCATCCAGTCGCTCCAACAGGAGTGCTCGGACCACATCATCGGCTGCGGCGAGCGGCACCTCGGAATTCTGGCCGGCAAAGCAGGAATCCGACCTCGACATCGCTTGATGAGCGGCAGTGATCGTAGTCAGCGGGCAGGCGGAGCCAACGGATGTTCAAGCCAGTTCGGCGGCGGCGTGCCAAACAGTGCGGTAACACGGATGGGTCCGGGACCAGAGAATCCGAGAGGTCTGGGCGGTCGGCGACCCGAAACGTGGAGTTCGGAACGGTCCCCGTGCCGGGCAATCTCGAACCGAAGAGCACGGCGGGCGCAGATGCTGGCCCACGTTACCGTCAGCGGCCTGCGGGGTTGCGCCCCGCCCACGGCTGAACAACGCCGGGAGCTGTCGCTCTCGGCGTTTCGCGTTAACCAGTGGTCAGCGGGCCTTCCGCTGCAGAAACGAAGGCTCCCCGCAAGGACTCGAACCTTGAACCTAGCGGTTAACAGCCGCTCGCTCTACCGATTGAGCTACCAGGGGAGTATGGTCCGATAGACCGTTGCCGGGCAGCAGGCCCAGCGCAGAAAGCGCGAAACGCAACCGCCCGCGACAGTTCGGACGCGGCCAATTCTTGCAGCTTCCCGAATCCGATGCAACCCTCGATTTCTGCGGATCGGCGGCCCAACTTCGACAAAAAACGGGGCTGACCGCTATGGATCGGACGCGGCCAATGCTGGCATTTTGGAGGAGCCGACCTGTGCACGGAGCTCACGCTTTCGCAACGCGACGTACCCGCTGAAGATTCCAAATCCGGCAAACACGTGGAATCCGACGCTCAGCCAGTCGCCGACCAGGACGAACAGCAGGCCGTCCAGAACGTACAGTCCCAATCCGACGATGAATGCCCAGGCGTGACGCTTATTGGCAAATCTGCCGAACAACGCGACCACCATCGCGATGAACACGGCGATCCCGAATGCAATGACCTTTACGACGGTGGCTGCGGTCCCATCGAGATCGCTGCGGCGGTATTGGCAATGGCATCGATTCTGCGTGACGCCCAGCCCGACGATGAAACCCCACGCCCCGCCGGCGACGGCGTGACCGAGTTGACCAGCGACAGGCCCGCAATCCAGTAGAACCAGTTGGCCCCCCGCTGAAGCGCGGCAAACTGGGTCTCCAGTTCCCTCACCAGCGGCTGGTTCGGGTCGGGGACCGAGGGTACAGGCGTGGGCTCCGCATTCGACATGTCAATCTCCGTGGCGTGCGAGTGACATCGGGGAAGGACCGGATCATTGAACCAGGCGCAGCACGCAGCCGCAAGCGGCCATCGTTCACTGGTGACTCGCAGACGATCGCGTCACGTATCGCCAGCGGTTTGGCAACGCCCATTCAACGCCGGCTCGCGTTCAGCTTCCAGATTGTCTCCATGAAATCATGGTGTCCAATCCGTGAAACGCCCCGCGCAATTGCCCCCATGATGGCCCACCAGTCGCGCTGCTTGAACGCACTCGTTGGAATCCATAAGCCCGGCAGTGCGGCGCTGAAGATGTACTCGTCATCCGCGGAGGCGATCTCGGCGAACTTCCCGTCCACCCGCCGGTTTCCAGATCCACGACACGGGTTCGGCGTCCTTGACCGCCTTACGTACTCCAACACGCCGGCGCGTTCAAACGCCACTCGTCGCTGCTCATAGTCCTGCAGGTCGTTGCCGGGAAAGACGTCCAGGACGAAATTCGGCGGCCCGCGAAAGCAGTCATAATCCGGCCCCGGATCGCACTGCTTGAGCTCCCCGTGATTCACCATCACGATGAGGCCGGGCCGCAGAAACGTCTCAGCATCCAGCTGCAGCGGCGCGTGGACGCAGCAATACAACCCCGGCGAGAACAGCCGGTAGTAGTTGACGCACATCGCGATAGCCATCAGTGCAGCAGGGCCGATTCGCTGAGGGAGGTCGAGGAGCATGAGGTGGCCTCACTGTTTGGCAAGCTCGAAGAGAAGCGTACCACCTCTCTCATGTCAGTTACGTGGCCACCATGGCGGGTCATTGCCGACGTGTCGCTCAAACTCGTAGCGGCGATTTTTGTCGGCAGCGGCGAAGTCGTGTATCGGTTGGAACGACGCATAGTCCGCTCCTTCGACTCGTTCAGGTCCCCGATAGTAGAACTCGCCGTCGCGCGCCCGCCCGTACGCGGATAGGTTTGAATTGGGAAGGGCTTCGAAGCGATCCGGGTGCTCGACGACCATACGCTGAATCCCGCAATAGATGCCATCCGCTGGCATATGGTGCCTCGGACCCCATGACCATCGGAAAACGATTTCGGATCAGCGCCCATCGACAACGGTTCTCATCACGAAAAACACCGTTCCGATCCCTGCAAAAGCCGTCGCCCAGAACTCAAAGCTCGCCCCGTCACGCGGACTCGACGCCCGTCCCCACAAGTACGCGTAGTGTTTGTCCTTCGCAAAGCCCCACTTGAGCATCTCGAACGTCGCCAGGTCAGCGTCAGGCCGCATGTCCATGAGGTACACCTGAGTTGCGTCGGCACTGTACTGCCACGAGCCGCTTGAATGTGGCAGGATCAGCACGCTTCCAACTCTCTGCCGTCGTAGTACACGCGGGACTTGTCTTTCTCAGTGGAGAAACGCAGTCCGTCTCCAGCCTCACCGATAACTCGAACGTCTCCGGGTCCGCATCGGGGATTGGCTTTAGTGACAAGAAAGACGTTTGACTCATCCTTCGAATACCGTGAGCGAAACGAACCGACGTTGCTGGATCGGCGCCCGGTATCACCAGTCCGCGCGCATATGCACGCAGGTGCTATCCTTCGCTGCGTAATCGCCCTCGGTATCGTAAATGCGTCGTCATCGCTGAAAGTGCGGGAAGTGCTTTTCCCGGGGCCACTGAAGCAATCGGTCTGTCAGTCGAATAACGTCGTTCCACAATGGTTCCCATTGATTCTCCTCATTCCAAACGTATGGCCGCTGAAAGAGGGGAACGACCAGCCGCTGGGGCTGCATGAACACGGATTGAGGTGTGCGGACCTGAGTTTCCACGGAGGATCACCCGTTCTTCAATGTGACTGGCCGTATGGCTTCACGGTGAAGACTGGTTATCACATATCTCCGCAGTTCGATGCAATTGTGCGTGGGCAGCACAACTTCGGAGAAGCTGCGTGCCACAGGCACAGGAAACTGCATTTGGACGTTCGCTCGAAAGTCCGCGCCGTCTCCGGGATGTGCGCGCAAGCCAAGATTCCGGTGCTTGCGCACACAGGTAGCGTCAACCTGTGCTACGCGCTTGGGAACAAGGGGGAACTGGAAAGTCGCACGTCGTCGGGAACGAGTCGCTTACCACCAGTCGAGGACAGGAGTCTGGCTCGGGGCCGCATACATCCAGCCGCCGGCCAGTTGATAGAGCAATCCCGTCGGCTTGGGGAGCATGCAGCGCAGTGCGACGTAACTGGCGAACACGGTCAGAGTCAGCGCTCCGACGGAGAATCGCCAGTGAGGACGGAAGTAGAGCAACGCCGTGGCCGCCAGCCACAGGCCGAGGACGAGCAGGTCGAGATACTCGATGGCGTTCAACCGCAGCTCCCAGTCAGAGAACGGCCAGAAGACGCGGACTCCCCACCAGTAGGGAACGTCGGTCAGGACGTGCGCGACCGACGCTGCGAGACACCAGCCCCACATCGGCAGGAACGGGAGTCGCAACACAACGCGACCCAGTCCGGCCAGGAACGCTGCCAGCAGCACCACGGACACCAGACTGTGTCCGAGCGCATGGTGCATCTCCCAGAACAGCGGCTCGCTGATCAGCTTCGTCACCACGTCAAAATCCGGACTGATGCCGGCCAGCATGACGAGTGACACGCCCTTCCAGCCGTACTGTTGCTGACATCCGAGCTGCGCCAGCATCAGCGAACACATTGCATGTTCGGGGAGCGTCATGAAATGCTCCGACGAGACAGGGATCGACCGGCACCGACGCGCCGTTCGATCAGTAATACGTCGAGAGCATTCAGAACGTTGGAAGAAGTCGGCGCGCTCTGGGATGCGCGAAGCGGAGCTTCGCGGCGGAGCGTTTCCAAATGAGATTCGGGAACGACGCGAGAGCGTGGAGCGCGACGACGTCACAACGTGCGGGGCGTCACGGCCGGGCTGAACCCCGCCGCGCATGCATCTGCGATGCGTCGCTAGTCCCTACCCACTACCAACTATCCGCCGGCTTCACGCGTACGCCGGCTCTTCCGCCTCCGCGCCGGCGCACAGCGCGTGCCATTGCTCCATCGTCATCACGACTTCCCGGCTCTTCGAGCCGTTGTAGTCGCCGACGATCCCGTCCTCGGCCATGTAGTCGACCATCCGGGCCGCGCGGCCGTACCCGATCCCCATCGCACGCTGCAACAGCGACACGCTGCCGCGGCCTTCGCGGATCACGATCTCGACCGCCTGCTTGTAGAGGTCGTCGCGCTCCTTGATGCCCTCGAGGCCGTTGCCCGAGTTCGCGGCGGCGGTCGTCGCCTGTGCGATTTCGGCCGAATACTGCGGCGGGCAGCCGCGGAAGAAGTCGATGACGGAGTTGACCTCGTCGTCGCTGACGAAGGTCCCCTGCGAACGGATCAGCGTGCTGGTTCCCGGGGCGAGGTACAACATGTCACCATTCCCCAGCAGCCGCTCCGCGCCGCACTCGTCGAGCACGACGCGACTGTCGACCCGGCTCGACACCTGGAACGAAATCCGCGCCGGCAGGTTCGACTTGATCAGACCGGTGATGACGTCGACCGTCGGCTTCTGCGTCGCGAGGACCAGGTGAATCCCGACCGCGCGCGACTTCTGCGCGAGCCGGATGATGTGACCTTCGACGTCCTTGCCGCTGGTCATCATCATGTCGGCCATTTCGTCCGCAATGATCACGATGTACGGCATGTGCTCGGGGATCGCTGCGGCTTCCTCGTCATTGACGCCGATGCCGAGCCGGTCGAGGACTTCGTCCTTCCCGAGCTTGTTGTAGCTGTCGAGATGCCGCACGCCGACGCGGGCGAGCAGGTCGTAGCGCTCCTCCATCTTGTCGACGGCCCAGGCCAGCACCGCTTCGGCCTTCTTCATGTCGGTGATGACCGGGTGCATCAGGTGCGGGATGCGCATGTACGGGCTGAGCTCGACCATTTTCGGATCGATCATCAGCATCCGCACATCGTCCGGCGAGCGCGTCATCAGCATCGACAGGATCAGCGTGTTGAGGCACACGCTCTTGCCGGTGCCGGTGCGGCCCGCGATCAAGAGGTGCGGCATTTTGCTCAGGTCCACCACCAGCGGACGTCCGCTGACGTCCTTGCCGAGGTAGATCGGAATCCGCAGCTTGTCGCCGTCGGTCCCGACCGCTTCGATCAGCTCGCGCAGGCGGACCATCACCCGCTTGTCGTTCGGAACTTCCACGCCGACGGTGTTCTTGCCGGGAATCGGCGAGACAACACGCACGGCCGGCACGCGCAGCGCGATGGCGAGATCGTCCGCCAGGTTGGCGACCTTCGACACGCGCAGACCCGGCTCAAGATTCAGCTCGAACTGCGTCACAACCGGACCGGTGTCGACTTCCGCGACCTTCACATTCAGGCCGAACTCCTGGAACGTCCGCTCGATGATGGCTGCCGTCGACTGGGCCTTTTTCGCCAGCAGCTCGAACGGAAACTCTTCCGATTCCTCGAGCAGCTCGAGTTCCGGCAGCCCGATGTCCACGCCGGCTGTCTCCGGCGGACGTGCCGTGAATGCAGCACGGTCGTCCAGCCGGGCGGACAGCGGCGGATTGACCTTAAACGACGCCGGCGACAGCTCAGTCACGGCGTCGGCGTTGTACGGTTCGTCGTCGCCGGCGAGCGGAATTGACCTGGGGATGTACGGCTCTTCGTATTCCGCGGCCAGGGGCGCGTCGGGTTCCGGCGCCGTTCGCGGTTGCGCGTCTTCATCCAGGATCGGCGGATCGCCGCGGAACGGCCAGGCCAGCGCCAGCAGCGGGAACGCCGCGGCCTTCCAGCCGAGTCGGAGCACCCACAGGTCGCCCGACATCAAGAGGCCCGCACAGATCAGGGTGGCGATGACGATCATGCCGCCGCCGATCGAGAAGTGCTCGGCCAGGATCGTCCGGCTCCAGGCGCCGACGTAGCCGCCGCTGCCGACGACCGGACCGAAGCCGGGAACGATGACCTGCAATGCCGCACACACGGCGATCAGGACACACAACCAGCCGAAGGAGCGAATGACCGGATCGCTCAGCCCGCGGCGTGAAAAGAGTTGCAGGTCGGCCAGCAGCAGCGTGCCCAACAGCAACCAACTGCCGAGACCGAGCGCGTCGCGCAAGTGGAATGCGACCTGAGCGCCGACGGGACCGCACAGATTGAGGACGTGCGAGTTGGCGGGATAGACCGTGAAACCCGGCGGATCGGCCGGATCAAAGCTGTACAGGCTGAGCGCAACGAAGACGCAAGCCGCCAGCAGGGCGAGCGCAAGCAGATCGGTGGTCAGGCGGCGATAGTCGATCATGGCGCACGGAGCGCGCACCGCGAGCGCCCGCCCGCGATGGGCTCAAACCATGCAGCATCAGCCGGTGAATACTGCCGTTCACGTCTTGCCTGGCAGATAACCGCTCCACGGGCGACCGCCGTTCATGGCGGCACAGGCCCACACCTTCAACCTACCACATCGTTGGCCGGATGCCGCCCGGCGGCAACACGGTGTGTGCACTTTTTGCAACACGTCCGCACGGACGGTCCGATCGTTCCGACTGGCGAAGCAGCGCCGTTTCACGTGAAACGGTGGTAGCGGTTGTGTGCTCAGCAGCCGGGCTGCGTCTACGGCTTCGGCGCAACCGTAAGCCAGATATGTGGGGTACGCAGCGGCAGTTCGATCAGAGGAGCGGTGGCGCTGCGCCGCTCGCTGCCGGCCGAACCGGAGATCGCCCACGGTCCGCTGTACGTCGTTCCCTCGGCGGCCTCGAGCTTGAGAGTGACCGCGTCGGTGCCTGCAGGAACGACGAAACTGTCCGGAGGATCGGGAACCGGCGCCGTCATCACGGCCGTGACGCCGGTCGGCAACCCTTCGAAGGCCAGCGTTACGCTCTCCGACATGCCGCCGCGGCGTACAACTTTCAGCTTTACTTCCAGCGGTTCGCCGACGCGCAACGTATAGGCGTCCTGCTCCAGCTCGACCGCGAAATCGGGCTGCTCCGGAGCGGCCGTCAATACATAGAAGAACCGCTCGCCGCCGAACTCGAAGCGGTCGGCGACTTCAATGCTGTACTGTCCGTCGCTGGCCGGCGTGAAAGTGGCGACCGGATCGAATGCGGCGCCGCTGTCGTCGACGGAGTCGATGACCTTCGCTTCTGGATTGCGGATCGTGAGCACGGCGTCAAGCGGCGAGCCGAGACTGCGCGCCGCCACGCTGATGACGTACTTCGTTCCGGCTGTGGCAGCCAGCGTATAGGTGTCCCGTTCGCCAGGGACCTTGAGCGCGCCGAATATGGCGCCCGGCACACCGAACGACGACTGCTCGGCAGCCGGATCGGATTCCACGCGCATCGTGCCGGCCAATCGCGGCAGTCGTTCGAACTCCCACGTCCCGGGAGCGTCCATCGACGCAATGAGTCCGAACTCAGTCCGCTGAGGCACGACTTCGCGCGGTTCCGGCATATTCCAGCCGATCAAACGGTACGGACCGGTTGAGTCGGCGGTCGTCGGGACCACGCGGTCGACAAACGGCCCGGTCGTCAGCGTGAGGCGATACACGTAGTCGTCGCCACTGGCGAACCGGATTGTCGAATTGGGATCCTTCGGAAATGCGAACAACCGAACCGCGTACGCGCCTTCGGTGGGCGCGGTGAACACGATCTGTGGATCGATTCCGTGGTCATCGTCGTTCTGCGCGATGACGAACCCCTGCGGGGAAACGAGCTGCAGGATGCCGTCCATCGGGCCGCCGAGAGTGCGATCTGCGTCGAGCGAGGCAATCAGGGTCTGGCCGGCGGCGAGCGTGACCCGGAACGTGTCAACGTCGGCCTTCTGGTCCAGCGCACCGTTAATAACGGTACCTGCGACATCGATCGTCTGCGCCGCAGCGACCGCGTTGTTCGGCTCAACTTCGGCGACCTCCGGAAGCGTGCCGACGATGAACGGTCGAAGGCGCGATGCACCAGCAGCATTGAACAGCCTGACCCAGTAGACGCCGGCAGGCACATCTGGTGTTGCGGTCAGAGCGATCGTACCCGGTTCCGCGCCCGGCTGCGCTGTCAGCTCAGTTCGGCTCGTCCAGAACTGCGGCGCCGGATCGCCGATCGTGCCGATAATCTTGACCGTCGCCGATTGCCCGCGCTGTACGCCGGAAGGGAACAGCGCCTGCGGATTGGGCGGCTCCGCGGCAAGCGTTCGCGAAACCGCAAGCATGAGGCAGAAGGCGGTTTTCAGCAGGATGCGGATGTGTCGTTTCACGCTCAACTCTCGTCTCTTGGGTCTCAACCTACTCGAGCGCCCGGTGCAGCAGGTTCGCCGTGATCCGCTGGACGCGTTCATCCGGTCCGTGCGGTCGGCTCCAGTGCGACCAGGGGAGCGTGTGTCCAGGCGGCGAACTCAGTCCCTGCGCCCAGAAAATCGTGGAGGCGTTGAACACAAAGTTTCCCTTCGGTCCCGGATAGATGGTGGCAGTCCACTGCTGCGGATTGTCCCCTCCCTGCCAGGCGGTGCCGCCGGCAACCACTTCCAGACCCGGAATCTCCGCCGGCTGGCCGTGGTACTCCCAGCCGATCAGGCCGGGGATCGAGTCCCCCGCTTTGACGCCGGCGCCTGTGAACATCCAGTGCTCCGGTTTCTTGATGACCCAATCGCCGCCGCCATTCACCGGCTCGATGTTCCGTGCGCCCATCAGCAGGCCTTCGTCCGGGCCGCGAAACGGGAAGGGACCATTATCGCGCTCGCGGCCAACCGCGTAGTCATTTTCGGCGCCATAGGGACCGCCGCGGAACATGATCCGGTTCGGCCGGCCGTCGAACCCCGCGCGCAGCGGCGTCACCCAGCAGATCGTATTGCCCGACAGGAACAGCAGATCGACGCCGGCATCGCGCAGCTTCTGCACGCTTTCGAACTGCCGGATGTCCCAGTACTCATCGTGCCCGACACTGATGAATGCCTTGCACTTCAGCCCGCGGTCCGGCGTCACCATGTCGCTGTTCGCGCAATACGCCACGTCATACCCGTGCTGTTCGAGCCAGTATGCCAGCGGGAACTCCAGCGGCAGGAACTCTCCCGCGCCGACCGTCAGCGGATCGTTGACGACCGCCATGAACTGCGCTTCGCGGCCATAGGGACGATCGAAGCTGACGTCCGCCCACGGTCCCTGGTTTCCCTTGGGATGCGTGTAGACCGAGTAATGGCTGGGCCACTGGTTGTACGCCTGCCAGGTGTTGTCGGAGCATTGAAAGAGGATGTCGGCCGGCCGGTCGTCGCGGACGATGAACACGACGTAGCTCTGCCAGTACGGAGCATCCGGTCCTGGCAGCGTCGTGAGTCGTCCAAGGTACACGCCGCTGACCCAGTCTGCGGGAATCGTCAGCGTCGTGCTGGGCTGCCAGTGACACTCATGCAGGTCTTTCTCGCCGGGTGGCGGCACCGGCTGGGCAATCCCCTGGAGCGGACCGATGGTCTGCATCAGCCGCGCACCGCGCCCGCCATAGTAACCCATGCGGAAGATTTCGATCCGGAACGGGCGCGGCGGATCGGTCGAGACCATGATGTCGAGCGACTCGCCGACCGTGGCGCTCTGCCGCGAGCAGTATCCCTCGATCCATGAAGAACGGTACTGCTGGCCGTCCACCCGCACGCGCGTGAGCTGCCAGTCCGTTGCGCCGCTGTGAGAGTTCTCGGCCGCGATGACGACCGACTGTTTCCGCGCATCGAGCGGCGTCGATTCCGCCGACAGAGAAGCCAATGGGGCGACGCCGTTCAGCGCGATCACACAGATGACAGCAGTCGTTCGCAGCATCAGTCGGGATCCTCAGGTCCATTGGGAATCAGGCATCATAGGCGGGTCAAGCTTGGTATCGCGAGCAAGTGCACATGAAGTGTCTCGGACCGTTCAACGAAGGCGTGCATCCGCGGAAAACGATCGACCGGCAACTGTCAGTGCCACTTTTGCCGCTGTAAGAATTTCACGGTTGGCCATGATCTACCCCAGTCATCAGTGAATCCCCGATGCCGACCGGGAAATTTGCGCAAGCTGCGCGGCTCAGAAGAGCCGGTTTTGCAGCTGGCGCACGAGTTGCATCCCCTCCCAAAAATTCCGGCGGGGAAGCGCCGTCGAGCGCGCTGCACCCGACCTCCAATTTCCAGAATTCCAGCACTCGCACTCCGTGTCCCTCTCGCCAAATCCTCACGAAATGCTATCCTCAGACATCGCTGCCCTGCGGTGCATTGCACTTGCAACAAATCGTTCCGGCGTCAATGCACCCGGGAATGCGGGCAGGGAGGGAACTATGACTGTCGTCGCTCGCAGTCACTTCCCCGAGGATGTGGGATGTGACACCTCTCAGTTTCGGTCCGTGGCGCTGGATGATCCTGTGCCGTCGGACAGCACGGTGGCGGTGATCGAACCGCAGTTCCTGGGTGATACACCACACAGGATCGAATCGGCCGTGCGGCGTGTACTGCTCGCGCATCCCGACTTGCACTTCAAGGTGCTCGTCGTGCGCCGCGTGCAGAATGGCGTGTACCTCGAAGGCGTGCTCGATGCCGACGAAGGCGCGCCCGATGTCAGCGATCTGGCCAGCCAGATCCCCGGCGTCGAGTGCGTGATCAACCGGCTCCTCGTGCGCCGCTCGTGGTCTGCGCCGCGTCGCTGCCGCTGAGCCGCGCCGTGTGAAGCGGTCTTGCCGAGACGTGTGCCGTCCGCCAGGGCGCACGCGAGAGGGGAGGCTGTCCATCGCGCACCTGTCAGAGCGCGAAGGGGCGAGTCAGCCGGCCGCTGTTGCGATGAAGTGGCACGGTCGGGAGACCGGCGATAGCGCTAGCGCCTGCTCGCGACACCGGCCGCAACGTTGGATCAGTCGCCGACGCGAACGGTGAATTGCCGCTCGTAAACGCCGTCGCCGTCCCGATCCTCCCTCAGCGTGCCGTCCGCACCGGGTGCGGCAAAAATCAGCTCGCGGCGGACTCCGTCCCGGTCCTGCACCCAGCCTGCGTCATGCAGGCCTGGCACCTCGCGCAGCGGAATGCGTTCTGCCCTGTCGGGCTGGGCCGGCGCGCGATGCAGCGGCGGTTTCTTGCCGTGCCAGATGACCAGCGATCCGGCGGCGAGCGTCAAGAACAGCGGCCCCCACTTGATCGCCGAGCCGTTGCTGCGCGCGGCGTGCTGATCCACGAATCGTCGCGGAAACCGCACGGGAACCGCGGCGGCCGGGACACCGTCTTGCGCAGGACGCTCCTCCGACTCGGAGTCGAGCGCTTGACGCAGCGCGGTGCGGGCGCGATCGGCCAGGGGTTCGGGGACCGACAGCACGAATCCCGAGCGCCAGTAATGATGGATCGCGTCAAAGTCGTCGCGGCAGTCGAGCCGCGGCTCGAACCCCAGGACGTATTCCAATTCGTTGGCGAAGTAGCCCGCTTCGGCCGCGTTGGCGAACCGGGCGATGACCGTCCAGCCGGCGTCGGTTTCCGCTTCCAAGTTGTCGGAGGCGTGGAACTCCGCCGGACGATCGTCGCAGTGCGCACACCCACCATCGCGGTTGCAGACATTTCCGCAGTGAAGGCACCTGAGCATAAGTCACGCTGCGTCCAGTGAAGCCGGTCCCGGCCGGGACGGTGCTCAAAACCGACGAACGAATCTCGATGAATTGTAACCGGAAGACGACCCGGCGGGAGTCCGCCGACGGAATTTTCGGACAGGCGGCCAGCGAGCAGACGCAAAGCGTGACGTCAACTTTGCATCGATCTCAGAGGTCGAGTTGTTCCTACGGGCAGCAAGGATCGCTGAATGCGTTTTGAGGCACCGCTGGAGCAAATTTGCAGATCGCTCGGCCCGCGCGTTTGGACTCCGCGTCCGGGTTCGGCTAGCCTGAAATCCTCCGGCTTTCCGCGTATCCGCGTTGCGATTGGCTCGCCGTCCGGCTGCTTGCATGCCGAAACCGGTCGCGGACAACGTTTGCAGCAGGCCGGGCTGCTTTGCCACGCGTGCGCCGTATGAAGAAGAAGGACAACCGATCCCATCACTGGAGCAGAATCATGTCCACAGCCCTGAAGAATCGCGTCGGCATCGTGTTCGCATGTCTGTTGTTAGTCGGAGCCGGCATCTGCCTCTCGCCGACCCATCCGCTGACGGCCGCGCCACAAGTAGCGAAGGACTCTCCCCTTAAAGAGCTCCGCAAAGCGAAACTCGCGATCGCTCAGGAGTTCGCGACTTCGATCCGCGCGGCCTATGACGCCGGCGAAAGAAACTTTGAACGTCTGTGGAAGGCCAATCGTACCTTGCATGACGCCGAACTCGATCTGTGCGAAACGAACGCAGAACGGATGGCAGTGCTGGAAAAAATGCTATCGGCAGCGAGGGAGCAGGAGCAGAGCACTGTCAAATTAGTAGAGCAGGGCCTTCGCGTCGGCACAGACGTTATGCAGGCCAAGTTGAATCGTCTCGACGCGGAAATCGCCCTCGAACAAGCCAAGGAACAATAAGGCCCGCGGATTTGGAATCCGCACCCGCCTCTTACGGCAACCGTGGTATCATGCGCGGATGGACGACGTCCGCGGCCGACCGACGATCCTGAACGCCCGCAACCTTCTGTGGGCGCATGCCGCCGCTGTCGCTGTCGTCACGTCCTGTTTGTCCAGCGCCGGCGGCGAATTCCGCGCACTGCACTCCCCTCTGCTCTTCGGGCTGCTGATTCCGGCCATCTATTCGCTCGGCATTTTCCCGCCAGTGGTCTTGTACACCACGTTTCGAGAATCAGGCGGGCGCGTGTCCTCGGTCGTGGCAGAGGCACTCCTCACCGGTATGCATATTCTCGTCGTGTACAGCGGCTTCATTCCAAACGATTGAATTCGGCAGAACGGTGGACGATGACATCGTCCTGAACGCAACGGCCCCCACAGATTTGGAATCCGCCCCCCGGTTCGGCTAGACTGATAGCTTCCGGCTCTCCACGTTTCCGGATCGCGATCGGCCGGCAGCCCGGCTGCTCGAAGATCGATCCAGATCGCAGGCAAAGCGTGCAGCAGCCGGGCTGCTTCGCTGGTCCTTTTCACGCATTGCGATTTGGAGTTCGAAATGAAGCTTTCGACCACGAGCGGGCTCTCCCGCCGCGATCTGCTCAAAACCACCGGCCAGGTCGCCGCCGTCGGGGCCCTCTCCCGGCTGGTCCTCCCGCGGGCTTACGCCGCTGAGAACAACACGATCCAGATGGCCCTCGTCGGCTGCGGCGGGCGGGGCACCGGGGCGATTGCCAATGCCCTCTCCCGCCAGAAGGGGCCGACCAAGCTCGTCGCGATGGCCGATCTGTTCCCGGACCGCCTGACCGACAGCTACAACCAGCTCAGCAAGAAGTTCGGCGATCAGGTCGACGTCTCGGAATCCAAGAAATTCCTCGGATTTGAGGCCTACAAGCTGGCTATCGACTGCCTTAACCCCGGCGACGTCGTCGCCATGGCGACCCCGGTGGCGTTCCGCTGGGTGCAGTTCCAGTACGCCATCGAAAAGGGGGTCAACGTCTTCATGGAGAAGCCGATCACTGTCGACGGTCCCACGACCCGCAAGATGCTGGCCCTCGCCGATGAGGCGGACAAGAAGAACATCAAGGTCGCTGTAGGCCTGATGTGCCGGCACTGCAAGGCGCGGCAGGAGTTGTTCGACCGCATCCAGTCCGGCCAGATCGGCGACATCATCCTGATGCGGGCGTATCGCCAGCATAACCCGGTCGGCTCGGCGTTCTCGGAACGCAAGCCGGCCGACGTGAACGAGCTGGAGTTCCAGATCCGCCGGTTCCACTCGTTCCTGTGGGCCAGCGGCGGCTGCTACAGCGACTTCTACATCCACAACATCGACGAATCGTGCTGGATGAAGAACGAGTGGCCGGTCGAGGCCCGCGCCAGCGGCGGCCGCAACTATCGCGGCGATTACATCGACCAGAACTTCGACGTGTACTCGGTCGAGTACACCTTCAAGGACGGCACCAAGCTGATCCTCGAAGGCCGTACGATGATCGGCGCGGATTCGCGTTTCGCCAGTTACGTGCACGGCACCAAGGGAAGCGGCGTGATCTCCGAGGAGGGGCACTCTCCCGCACACTGCCGTACCTATAGCGGCCAGAAGCTCGCAAAGGAGGAGCTCACCTGGTCGTTCCCGCCGCCGGAGCCGAACCCGTACGACCTGGAGTGGGAACACTTCTTCGACGCGATCCGCGAGAATCGGCCGTACAACGAAGCCCGCCGCGGCGCCGAGGCGAGCCTCGTGACCGCGATGGGCCGCATGGCGGCCCACACCGGGCAGATCGTCACGTATGACGAAATGCTCAACTGCGAGCACGAGTTCGCGCCGGACGTGGACAAGCTGGTCCTCGGCGGCGTGGCGCCGCTGCAGGCCGACGCTGACGGCAAGTACCCGATCCCGCTGCCCGGCATCGTCAAGAAAAAAGAGTACGACGTGCTGGCGTAATCAGAATGACCAAATGGAAAAATGTCGAATGTCGGATTGATGTGAATCACAACCCATTCGACATTTGGACATTCTGACATTTCACCATTCGCAGCCCGGTTGCCGATCGCAGCCGGGCTGTTTTCGTTGCCTTGTGCCGCAAAGAGAACAGAGCAGGAAACGGAGCGAACAGAGGAGAAGGGCTGCCGACGCGAGAACGGTCATCCGCGTTGTCAGCGCGCATTCCCACCTTCTGGATGACCGCGTGTCTTTGGTACGGCTTGTTTGCCGTCGATCAGCGCGCCGCCAGCGACTCGACGACGGTGTCCGCTTCGATCAGGGGCTCGCCGTCAATCGACACGACGCCGATCTGATCTTCCATGTCGAGGTTGGCGCGGACCTTTTCGCACGTCAGCCGGAACTGCTCGAGTTCTTCGTCGGACAGCCCGATCATGGCCTGCGCCCGCACCTTACCGCAGCATTCCAGTGCCCGCAGCCACACGGCCTCGGCCTTCTCCGTCGGCACGATCGTGTTCTTGCGGCGATCGTGTTCGCAGCAGCGGCGCTCCAGCCAGCCGTCCCGTTCCATCCGTCGCAGGACGCCAGCGAGCGTGTGCGGCTCGATCTGCATGCACTCCGCCATTTCGGCCTGCGACAGGTCGCCATTGGCCGACAGCCAGGCGAGGACTTCCCATTGGCGGAAAGTCATCCCTGCCTGGGCCAGTTGCGTACCCAGGGCGCGACGCAGCGCGTGGGACGTTGTGCAGACCCAGTAACCGATGCTGCTTTCCCAGTCGTATTCCAGCACAATCAGGCTCCGCGCGAGGCAACGGCCAAATTGGCCCGCGAGCGTCCGTTCGCCCAGCATTAATGTCTGTTAATGATATGAAGGCCGGGCCGCCAGCTACAAGGGGACTCCGCGTCCCCTCCGAGCTCTTCGTCAACATTTCTCGAAACCCTGGTTGTCGCCTCCGGGTAAAACCGCTATGAGTGATTCCGCCCGCCTGCTGGCGATCCCGACCTGCCGCCGCTGCTGCGGCGCATAGGAGTAAACGACGAATGAGACTTTCGCTGCGCCTTACGACGTGTGCTTTAGGAATGGGCCTGTTGTCCCTGCTGTTTTCCGTCCCGGCGGCGGCCGGCGCGAAGATCGGACAGGCGGTGGACGCGTTCACGCTCAGCGACTATCGCGGACGCGAGTACAACCTCGCTGAATTCAAAAACGGGCCGGTCGTCGTGGCGTTCCTCGGTACCGAGTGTCCACTCGCCAAATTATACGGCCCGCGGCTGCAACAGTTGGCCGACAGCTACGCCGACCAGGGGGTGAGCGTCATCGGCATCAGTTCGAACGTGCAGGATTCCGTCACCGAGCTCGGCTCTTACGCCCGCCGGCATGACGTGAAGTTCCCAATCCTGAAGGACGTCGGTAACCACGTTGCCGACCAGTTCGGCGCGCAGCGCACGCCGGAAGTGTTTCTGCTCGACACCCAAAGGCACATCGTCTATCGCGGCCGGATCGACGACAAATACGTCGTCGGTGTGGCCCGGAAAGAGGCCTCGCGCGAGGATCTGCGGGCGGCGATCGACGAAGTGCTTGCCGGCAAGCCGGTGTCGATTCCCGAGACACAGCCGCTGGGCTGCCTGATCGGCCGCATCCGCGCCCCCAACGAGAGCAGCGACGTCACTTACTCGAACCAGATCGCGCGGCTGTTCAACCAGCGGTGTGTCGACTGCCACCGGGAAGGAGAGATTGGCCCCTTCTCGCTGACGACCTACGAAGAAGCGGCCGGCTGGGGCGAGATGATTGCCGAAGTCGTCCGCGATCAGCGGATGCCCCCCTGGCATGCCGATCCGCATTATGGCCAGTTCGCGAACGCGCGCCGGCTCACCGACGAAGAGCGCGGCCTGATCGAAACCTGGGTTAAGAACGGCTGCCCGCAGGGGAATCCCTCGGACCTGCCGGAACCGCCGAGTTTCACCGAAGGCTGGCAGCTCCCACGTGCGCCCGACGCCGTCTATGCGATGGCCGACAAACCCTTCGAAGTCCCCGCCGACGGCGGCAAGGACGGCGTGCGATACCAGCGGTTCGAAGTCGATCCCAAGCTCACCGAGGACAAGTGGTTCAACGCCTCCGAAGTGCAGCCCAGCGCTCGCTCCGTGGTGCACCACATCATCGTCTACGCGAAGCCGCCCAATTCCAAAAAGCGCGGCGACCGGATGTTCCTGACGGCCTACGTGCCCGGCCTGCGCCTGTCCGGTCTGCCGGAAGGCTCCGCCAAGCGCATCCCGGCAGGATACACGTTCCTGTTCGAGATCCATTACACCCCCGACGGTACGCCGCACGAGGACATGAGCCGCGCCGCCTTCTGCTGGGTTGATCCTGCCACCATCAAGAATGAAGTCGTCACGACAGAAGTCGTGAAACCCGACTTCGTCATTCCGCCGCATGCCGACAACGAGTCTTTCAGCGTCCGCAGCGGACCCATCCCGGATAACGTGACCATGCTGTCGCTCTCCCCGCATATGCACGTTCGGGGCAAGTCGTTCAAATTCGAAGCCCTGTACCCGGACAAAACCCGCGAAGTGCTCCTGGACGTCCCGCATTACGATTTCAACTGGCAGACGCGGTACGTCCTCGCAGAGCCGCGCAAGTTCCCAACCGGGACGCGGATCATCTGCACGGCCGCCTTCGACAATTCGGAGGCCAACCTGGCCAATCCCGATCCCACGGAGACCGTGCGCTGGGGCGAACAGTCCTGGGAGGAAATGCTGATTGGCTACTTCGACTGCCTATTGCCGCGCGACGACACTCGCAAGGCCGGCTCCAAGCCCTTCCGCACGATGCTGACCGCGGATGACATCCTCGAGAAGCTCGACGCCGACAAGAACGGCGAGATCTCGCGCGAGGAAGCCAAGCCGAACGCCGCGCTCACCGCCGGCTTCGACAAGGTCGATCAGAACGAGGACGGCGCCTTGCAGTTGCCGGAACTCACTGGACTGGTGACGTTCCTCAACAGTCAGGGGGGCAACTAGCGCTCAGTCATCGGCCGTAGCGCCGCGCCGCCCCTTCAGGCACAGCAGCATCCCCACCAGGAACACCGCGGGCAGCGCGTGCTGGAACCAGCTCACGACGCCGGCCTGTGACGGCGGGTCAATCGTCCGTTCGCGAATCCGCTGCTCGCAAACCTGGCTGACTTTCTGCAGTTCGCCCACCAGCTGCCGATAATCGCGCGCGTCGAAGAGCTCGCGCGCCCAGTCGTTCTTCTTCTGGGCTTCAGCCAGGATCGGCCCGCTGCGAACGAACAAGCCCCCCTGGGCGATGTCGGCCAGCGCCAGCAGCTCATGCGTGTTGCGGACTACCTGGTAGGCGGCCCGTGCCGTCACGCTGCGGTTGTTCGGCGTGGCCGGTCGCGTCAGGCTGGAGTTGTATT
>JAXMBS010000090.1:0-18675 GCA_046349775.1 Planctomycetaceae bacterium
CAGGAGCGTCGCCCTCCCATGACGCTGAATTTGGAGTCTTAAAGCTGCTTCAATGGATACGAATCGTGGCCGCGATTGCGCTGGCGACCGGCGCGGTCGCAACTCTCCAGGCGGCTGAAGAGCCGGACCTGCCGAAGCTCCTCCAGACGTTTACGGACGAGCTCGTGAAAATCACACCCGGCGAAGGCAAATTCCCGGCCGAGCTTGCGATCGGCGAGACGCGAGTTCCGCTGAAGACCGGCTTTGCGATCGCGAAGTACGAGGTCCCGCAGAACCTGTTTGCGGCCGTGATGGGCGAGAATCCCAGCAAGTGGAAAGGACCGCGCAACTCGGCCGAAATGATGACTTGGAACGAGGCCCGCCAGTTCTGTCGCAAGCTGACGACGCTCTTGCGCGAACGCCAACTGATTGCCGCGAACGACGAAATCCGGCTGCCGACCGAAATCGAATGGGAATACTGCTGCCGCGCCGGGACGACGACCGCGTACAGCTTTGGCGATGCGGCCCAGGCCGCTGGTGACGAAGGAAAAAAAGCCAGCGTGCTCGACAAATACGGCTGGCACACCGGGAACGCCGCCGGCAACGATCCGCCGGTCGGAGCGCTCAAGCCGAATCCATGGGGCCTGTACGACGTGCATGGCTACCTGTGGGAGTTCTGCAGCGATCCGTGGACGGAATCCGTCTCCTCGAACCCCGCGCCCGCCGACAAAACCGAGCCGCCGGAACAAATCGTCGTTCGCGGCGGCTCGTGGAAAGATCTGTTCGATCAGCTGACCAGCGGCTCACGCCGGAAGTTTGCCGTAACGGGACGCGACGACGCCATCGGCATCCGCTGCGTGTGCGCGCCGATCAAGAACTGACAATTGACGCCGCGGCGCGATCAAACGGCGCACCTTGTCGACGCCGAAGACGTCACCTTGGCACTTCAGCACGGCGAATGTGATGCGTAACATCAACCGTTGCCGCCAGTTGGGCCATCGCGCGACGTCGCGCAGCGCAAGCCGTAAGTCGAGTCGCGAAAAAAGTTATTCACAGTTTCTGCACACTCGAATGGAGGCGGCCGGTTTTTCCGCGCGCCGTTTGCCGTGGGATTCTTCGTCGCCAACCATCGTGTTCAGAAATCATGAACGAAATCGTTTGACGTGCCCGACCGGGCCGGTAGTATCGCCGCACTGAGTGAGTCGCCATCCGGGTCGCGGTGACAGACGATTGACGTCGCCGCACCGAAATCTCCATTGAAGCACGCGGTCCCCTCGGCACTATTCCGCCAGGAGTAGCAACGGAGTGCTTACGCAGCCGCAGTGATGCGCTTGCGGGCCAGCACACGCGGGAGGGTCTGCGCGCACGGAAGGGTTGCACGATGCTTCCCGACAAGGACCTTGATCATGCCGGCTTGTCGCGGCAAGCCGCCGAGCTGCTCCAGGCCGCTATTGGCGAACGCCGCTATCGGCACTGGTTCCTCGGCAAGGCGAAACTCGCCGTTCGCGGCGACGAACTCCTCGTCACGCTCGGCAATCCGTACCTGCTCAACTGGGTGCAGAAGCAGTTTGCCTCTGCGCTGAGCGACGTCGCCCGCCGGCTCCTCGGCAGCGGCGGCCGCGTCCGACTCGATGTTGCCGCGGGCGACGCTCCGGCACCGGCGGCGCGCGCGATCCGACTGCCGTCGGCCTGCAGAACGACCGAGTCGACGACGTCGCAGCCAGCTGCGAAATCTCGGCACTACGCCGATCTGCGCCAGTTTATCACCGGCGCCGGCAACGAACTCGCACTGGCGGCTGCCCACCAGGTCGCCGCCGCGCCCGGCGAGAAGTACAACCCGCTGTACATCTACGGCGGCGTCGGCAGCGGCAAGACCCACCTGCTGGAAGGCATCCATCGCCGCATCCGCAAAGAGTCGCCCAACCTGCGGCTGCTGTTGCTGACGGCCGAGAACTTCGGCAACTACTTTTCGCAGGCGCTGACGGAGAAATCCCTTCCATCCTTCCGGCAGCGGTTCCGTGGCGTGGATGTGCTGCTGGTCGACGATATGGATTTCCTGGACGGCAAGAAGGCGTTCCAGGAGGAATTCGTCAATACGCTCAAGAAGCTCGAACGCGAAGGGCGTCAGGTCGTGATTGCGGCCGACCGCCATCCGCGGCTGCTGACGAAGTCCAGCGACGAGCTGGTGTCGCGGTTGCTGGCCGGCATCGTTTGCCGGATTGAGGCCCCTGAATTGAGCTGCCGTCGGGCGATCGCCACGCAGCGCGCCCTGGCACTACGACTGAACGCGGACGACGCCGTCCTCGACTTTGTCGCCGAGCGGTTCACCAACAATGCCCGCGAAATCATCGGCGCGATCAATTGTCTGCAGACGTATCAGACGATGACCGGCAAGCGCGTCGGCCTGACCGCGGCCCGCACCGTGCTGTCGAGCCTCGAGCGGGACTGTCTGCGGATCGTGCAGATCGGCGACGTTGAGCAAGCTGTCTGCCGGTTGTTCAAGGTGACGCCCGACGAGCTCAAATCCGCCTGCCGCGCGCGGGCGCTGGCCCAGCCCCGCATGCTGGCCATGTATCTCTCGCGGCGGATGACGCAGTCGCCGTACAGCGAGATTGGCCGCTACTTCGGCGGCCGCGATCATGCGACCGTCATGTCGGCCGAAAAGAAGATCGCCGGACTGATCGAGGCGTCCGCGGAATTGCGCATCGCTGCGGAGAAGCTGCCCGTCGCCGAGGTGGTCCGTTCGCTCGAACAGCAGATCATGGCCGGCTGAAGAGGCCGGGGCTCAGCGATTCGGGACGATCGACGGCGTCTCGTAATAGGGCGCGCCGGAATTGAGCGGTGCCGGACGACGGTACGGCGGAACTTGCGACTGTGTCGTGCCGGTCCGCGGTCGATACAACGGCGGCGGCGCGGCAGTTCCATTCGCGGTTACGCTGCCCCCAGCGGCTCGCTTGACCTGCGGCCGTCGAGGTCCAGGTGCTCGGCCACGGCGTTCCTCCCGCACTCAGCGGCGCGCTGGAGCGCTCGGCTGTCGGCGCGCCCAGGAACTTCATACCGCGGCGTCGGCATGTTGGCCGACAGCGTACGGCCCTGCCGGCGAGCGACCGTACGTTCGCTCGACTTGCTCCTGGAACCGTTGATCGAATTGGCGTCGGTCGGCCTCATACCCGGCCAGCGGGTTCTCGGGCGTCGCCGTAGACGGCGCGATCATGAACCCGGCATGCGGGGGTGCGTTGGCAGCAAATGCCCCCGGAACGGCAGGACTGCTCGCCGGCGCGCCTTGCGGCGCAGGCGCCGCAGGCCGCATCGGAACGCCCTGGGGAGAGTATTCCATCGTCGCCGGGCTGGTGCTGGACAATTGACGCTCCGGCGGCGAATACAGTCCGCCGTTCCAACCGCTGGCGGCTCCGGGCGAACTTCGCAAAGGCGCCGGTGCGTTGATCGCCGGCACGTTGACGTTTGGGGCCGATTGTTCGCTGGTCGGTGGCAGCGGCTGGTCCAGTGCGAGCCGTTCCGGTTCGGCCAGGTTACGATTCGCGGGCGCCCCGGTCCGTCGCGGCATGTGCGCTCGAGGATCAGCAGCGTACGGCGGCTTGCGGCCGCATCGCGCGGTGGAAACTGGTTTGTACCAGGCCATGACGGACTCGACGCGCCCTGTAGATGGCTGATCGGGGCAGATTGGTTGACAGGCGGTACCGCCGAGTCGGCGGACGGCGCGGCATGAGATATGTCACGCCTGAGGAGGTGCGCGTTGGGGCCGGGTTGGTCACGCCCGAGGATGTCGGTGACGGCATCGCCGATTGGGGCACCGCCGCGGGCGGCTGTTGCGTCGTCGATTCCGGCGGCCAAACGCCGTGGCCAGCGGCGTGTTGCGCTTGACGGCCGTCGGTGTTCCGCCTCCGCTTGCCCAAGCCGGGGATGGCGCGCTGGCCGAGGCCTGTGCAATACCGGTAGGCGAATTCGGTGCAACTGCGGGGTTTGTGGTGCCCGGTGGGTTGACCATCATGATCTGTGCATTCGGGTCGACTCCCGCATACAGCATTGCGTTCGTCTCCTGCGGCTCGATGACCGGCATCGCACTGCTGAACTGCGGCGCCACGTTCGACGGCGCTCCGCTGATCGGCGGTGACGCAACCATTGTGGCCTGGTACTGCGGTGCAGACCAAGAGCGAACGGATCGACGCCGACTGGTCCGCCCGTAGGCGCCTGGACGATCACTTGGTCCGTCTGCGACGCCGCATTCGCCGGCGGTTGGCCGTACGGCATGGAGCCGCCCCCGTTCGGAACGGTCTGGCCGAGCAGCACCTCGGCGGGCACGCCGGGGAACAACGGCGTCAGAATCTGCAGCATCTTGTCCGGCGGAAATACGTTCGCGAGCGCCCTGCTGCGCCCGGTCAGATCGCTGCTTTGGCTGCAGAGAGGACGGCCAGATTCTTCGACACGTTGGCATTGCCCGGATCGATTGCACGGGCTCGCAGCAGGTATTGTTCCGCGAGCGCCAGGCGACCCTGCAGCAGGTACGAATAACCCAGATCGCCGATGATCACAGCATTTTGAGGATCGGACTGGAGTGCGGCATTGTAATGATGTTCGGCGTCGCCAAAGCGGCCTTCGAGGTCCGCAATCACGGCCAGCAAATGGTGCGCGCGCGGATGTGCCGGCTGTTGCTGGATGATCGCTTCGGAATACCGTTGAACTTCCGGCCAGCGTGCTGCCTGCCGTGCCTGTTCCGCACGCTCGAGGAGTTCGGCGATCGGCAGCGATGACGCCTGCGGACGAATCAATTCCCGATTCAGGCCGGAGGCGCGCGGTTCCAATTCGCGGTCTCGCGCGGCGTTGAGCGGCGATTCATCAGCGGCCGAGGAGCTTTGCGGCGGCGGTTCGTCGTCGTCCCGGGCACCGCTGCGAGAAAACAACCGCGACTGCGCACAGCCGACGGCCGCCATCACCAGCATCAGCGCAAACAAACGGAACGATCGCATGGCTTCCTGGCCTGCCGTTCGACAACAATCCGAGCTGCACGTCGTGCGCAGCGGGCCGCCTGCCGGAACGAGTCGGGGTGGCGCTCGTTGCCAGCAGAGGGTGAAACTGGAAAACCGGGGAGGAGAGCTTCGCCCGCCGGTGGCGGGGCACACATGAAGGGGCGGGGAGTATATGGCCCCCCCCCTTGAGTGTCGAGATGGACCCCCGCCGCACACCCACGTGAAGCCCCTCAAAAGCCGCAATTCCTGCGGGTTGGCGTCAGGGGGGCGGCAAGTTGGGGTGGACCGGCAGTCTGGCGATCAGGGCATTGCGCTTGTGGGCAGGGCCGGCCCATGTTCATCGGCGCGCGGGTCGCCCGGCAAATGCAGTTGGTCTCGGTGGAAGTGCAGTTCCGGCAGCGCCGTCAGCAGCGACCGCAGCCCGGCTTCCGTACACGTTCCGCCATCGAGATACAAGGATTCCAGCCGCCCCATCCCGTGCAAGTGAATCAGTCCCGCATCAGTCACCGGCACGTCGATCAGATGCAGAAACCTGAGCGACGGCATCCGGGCAATCTCCTGCAGTCCGTCATCAGTGACGTTCGACGAATGGAACCGCAAAAGTTCCAGCCTCGGAAGGGTTGCCAGCCGTTCCAGCCCGTGGTCGGTGAACGTCGCCTGTGGCAGGTTGACCGCCGTCAGTCCAACGCACGTCACGATCTGCTCCACCGCCGCATCGTCGACCGGCCCGCCGAGTTTGAGACGCGCCAGCGCTGGCAACTGCTCCAGTACCGCCAGACTCTGCGTTGCAACCTCGACGTCCTCCAGGTCGAGCACTTCCAGAACCGCGCAGCCCGTCGCAAGATCCTGCATTTCGACCGCCGTGACACGGCTGTGACGCACACTGATTCGTGTTTCCGTCCGAGCGCGGACCGCGGCGATCTGGTCGTGCCACGCAGGTTCGGCCGACGGCGCGGTGGCTGCAGGCGCGATCGACGCCGACTTTGTCGCGGGAGAGCGAGGGCCGTTGTCGCACCCGGACGGCACGGAAATCACCGTCAGCACCATGCACAGCGGCAATACGTACGCTCGACAGTTCAACATGAGTGCCACTGCAGTATTACAGCGAAGAATTCGGGTTGGGTGGCACCGGTTTGACCAGTGCAATTCATACTGGAGCGTAACTCGTCGCACTGGCGCCCGAATCCGAAGCCGGGAACTGCACCAGTCCGATTCTGCTACCGAGCACCGCCGATCGCGTTCGCGATCTCCCTCAATGGCGACAGCCGTGCCACGCCGGCCGTCGCGCCGGCCGCCGTCAACTCCGCGCGCTGCTCGGCGCTAGGAAAACCCGCACTGGCAATGATCGGCACGGCGGATTGCCGGCGGCGTTCGATCAGCTGACGCGGCGGCGCGCGGTCCCAGTGGATCAACATCCAGGAGCAGGACCATTGGCTCCGCATCCGGCGAGCAATTCAGCGCCGCGGTCAGTTCGCGGGCGTAGGCGGCGTCCGGGGACTCGTTAACTCGTAGGGAAGTGGCGACCCAATCCTGCGCACGAACGGCCGCGAATACCTCGTCACGCGCCGCCGTGAGCGGCAACGGGGCAGCGGCTCCTGCCAGCAATTCGATCTCTCTCTGTGCCGGCCCGCGAACTGTTCCACGGAACACACACGGCGTTGGGCCAGAGGCCGCGAGTCCTGCCCGACGATGCGCACCATCGCCCCTGACAACAGATCAGCCGGCCGGTCAGGCAACTTTCCACCAGGGCAGTACGAGCGACTTTCGGAAACTCGTCCGGCCAGGACTCGAGCACGATGCGGGAGTCGGCGAGCGCGACGATCTTCCCAGTTGATCCGTCGCCGGAAGCGGAAATCGCTCAGCGACGATGAAGCCGGTTGGCAATTTCGCCGGCGGCCCCGATCGACAACGACCGCTTCCGATGCGCCGAGGCGTCCGAGTGCGACGACACGGAATGGTTGCGAACAGCATGCGGCTGGTGCCGGTTCAGTTGCTGCGAATATCGGCAAACCGCACGGCCAGCAGCCTGAGGAGGTCACGGATCGAGATGATGCTGACCGGCCGCGCGGTCATCGACGACCGGCAAATGCCGCAGGCCGTGGACCGACATCGTATGCAGGGCGAACGCAATCGAATCCGCCGTCCGTAACGTCTCGGGAGTCGCCGTCATGAACTCCGACAGCGGCCGATCGAGCTGGCCGGGAGCCGGGAGCACGCGGTTAAGCACATCGCGCTCCGTGAAGATGCCGACCAGGTTCCCGCCGTCGGTGACAAGCACAGCCGATATGCTGCTTGTTCATCTCGGCGACGGCGATCCGCACCGCCGATTGCGGAGCGAAGCTGACCGGCGCCTTGATCGCCAGGACACTCACCGGATGGACCATGATCGAGCCGCTCCATCTCACTGGCGGAGAACTCGAACGGCGCAGTGGCTGACCGCATTTGTCACAATGGTCAGCCCCTGTGATGTTTTCGAAGTTGCAGTCGGGACACTTCATGGGGAGGGCTGGCGTCGAAAGGCCAGGGTGAAGGGTTCATCGAGCCGCTCGTGCTACTCTGTCGCAGACCCTCGGACACTGCCGCTGGCCCTTGACCCTCGGCTCGCAGCCCTCAGCCGTATTGTCACTTCCCAGGTATCGCTGCTGCGAATCAGCTTCTGGACGTCGCCGAGCCGTACTTGGCGGTGACTTCGTCCACTTGCCCGACGACGGCGGCGTCGTACGACGGCCGCTCGACGCAGCGAACACGCCCATCGGTTCCGGCAGGTGCGGCCACCGCATCGGCCCAGGAGGAACGCCAGGCTGGGGTCGTCCGCCTTCTCGTCGTGGAAGATCAGGTCGTCTTCCTTGACTTCATTGAGGGAGACCACCTGCGGCAGGCCGTCGCCGGTCAGCCGCACTCCCTTGTCACGGTTCGCGCCGAAGATCAGTGGCTTGCCGTGTTCCAGGTAGATGCAGTTGTCGACCTTCTGTTCCTTCTTGGAAGCGAACTCGAAAGCGCCGCTGTTGAAGACGTTGCAGTCCTGATAGATCTCCACAAAGGCCACGCCCTTGGATTACGCCGCACGCTCCAAGACCGTCGTCAGGTGCTGGATGTCGACGTCCACGCTGCGTGCCACGAACGTCGCATCGCAGCCGATCGCGACGCTGAGCGGGCTGAGCGGATGGTCCACCGAGCCGTACGGCGTGCTCTTCGTCTTCTTGCCGAGCGGGCTGGTCGGCGAGTACTGACCCTTCGTCAGACCGTAAATCTGGTTGTTGAACAGGATAATCTTCAGGTCGACGTTGCGGCGGATGGCGTGCATCATGTGGTTGCCGCCAATCGAGAAGCCGTCGCCGTCGCCGGTGATCACCCATACCTGCAGTTCCGGCCGCGCGATCTTGAGGCCCGTCGCAATCGCCGGGCGCACGGCCATGGATGCCGTGGAAGCCGTACGTATTCATGTAGTACGGGAAGCGGCTGGAGCAGCCGATCCCGGACACGAACACAAAGTTCTCCTTCGGAATGCCCAATGTCGGCAGGACCTTTTTCACCTGCGCGAGAATGGAGTAATCGCCGCAGCGCGCACCAGCGAATTTCCTGGTCACTCGCAAAATCCTTGGCGGTCAGAACAGGCAGTGCAACGTCGGTGCTCATGGCTGAGGAAGAGATTGCTTATTGCGGATTGCGTGTTTGGAATTTCAAATTTGCGATCTGAAATCCGCAATACGCAATTCAAAGGAACTTTCGTAAGGATCGGGCAGTGCGTGGATCGACGGTGAATTGCCTCAGGACTTCAGCGTCTGCTCCATCTTTTCGACAAGCTCGCTGACCAGAACGGCTTCCCCTGGATCTTATTGTACCCTGGGCGTTCACGAGGTACTTGCCGCGCAAAATGAACCGCATTTGTCCGGTATTCAGTTCCGGCACCAGGACCCGCTTGTACCGGCTCAGGATGTCCCCGAGGTTTTTCGGGAACGGGTTGATGTAGCGGAGATGCGTGTGCGCCACCGACAGGCCGCGTCGCTGGCATTCCTGCACCGCGGTATACACCGCGCCGTAAGTGCCGCCCCAGCTCACGACGAGCAGTTCTCCTGACTCGGGGCCGGAGACTTCCTGCAGCGGAATCGCTTCGGCAATGTTCTCGACTTTCTGCCGGCGAATATGCGTCATCGCCTCGTGGTTGCCAGGATCGTACGCCACGTTGCCGGTGATATTCGCCTTTTCAAGTCCGCCGATCCGGTGCTCGAGACCCGGCGTGCCGGGGATCGCCCACGGCCGCACGAGACGCTCATCGCGCAGATACGGCAGGTACCCGTCGCCATTGCCGTTGGGCTCCCGCGGATGCACGACCTTGATCGGCTTGAGATCGGCGATGTTTGGGATCAGCCACGGCTCGGCGCCGTTGGCGATGTAACCGTCGGTCAGCAGGAAGACCGGCGTCATGAACTCGACGGCGATTCGCAGTGCCTCGAACATCATCGTGAAGCAATCGCCGGGAGACTGCGCGGCAATCAGCGGCATCGGGCAGTCGCCGTTGCGTCCGAACATACTCAGGAACAGGTCCGACTGTTCGGTCTTCGTTGGCAGTCCTGTGCTCGGTCCGCCACGTTGCACGTTGATAATCACCATCGGTGATTCGGTCATGACGCCCAGGCCGATCCCCTCACCTTTCAGTGCGATTCCGGGACCGCTGCTGGCCGTCACCGCCAATGCGCCGCCAAACGAGGCGCCGATGATGGATGTGATGGCCGCAATCTCATCCTCGGCCTGGAAGGTCCGAACGCCGAAATTCTTCAACCGCGACAGTTCGTGCAGGATGTCGCTGGCGGGCGTGATCGGATAGCCGCCGAAGAACACGGTCTGATTGGAAATCCGCGCGGCTGCGGCCATCGCCATCGCCAGCGCCTCGTTACCGGTAATTTTGCGATACTTGCCCGGCGGCAGCTTCGCCTTCGCCACTTCATAGTGGACGGTGAACGACTCCGTCGAAAAGCCGTAGTTGTAACCGGCCCGCAAGGCACGCAGGTTGGCTTCCGCGACCGAGGGATTCTTCGAGAATTTCGCCGTGATCCAGTCCTCGGTCGGCTTGCGGTCCCGGTCGTACAGCCACGTGACCAGGCCCAGCGCGAAGAAGTTCTTGCAGCGGTCTGCTTCGCGCACCGACAGGCCGAGGCCCTCGACCGAATCGCGGGTCAGCCGCGTCATCGGCACTTTGTGCACGCGGTACTTGTGCAGCGCCTCTCCGTCGTCGAGCGGATTCGATTCGTAGTGCGCCTTGCTGAGGTTGCTGCGGTCGAACGCATCTTCATTGACGATCAGCGTGCCGCCACGCTTCAGGTCGGCCAGGTTCGTCTTGAGCGCCGCCGGGTTCATCGCCACGAGCGTGTCGACCTCGTCGCCGGGCGTGTAAATGTCGTTCTTGGAGAAGCAGAGCTGGTATCCGCTGACGCCCGCCAGCGAGCCGGCGGGAGCCCGGATTTCGGCCGGGAAGTCCGGCAGCGTGCTGACGTCGTTGCCGAACGCCGCCGACACGTTGGTGAACTGTGTGCCGACGAGCTGCATGCCGTCGCCGGAGTCGCCGCAGAACCGGATGACAACTGTATCGACCTGCTCGGTCGGCTTCGCCGGCGCCCCGTTGGCCTGCGCCGAGCCAAGTTCTGCTTCCGTAGTCGCTGACATTCGCGGAACACTCCCCTCGGACCAGTCCGGCAGCGACCGCGTGAAGCGTTTTCGCGTACCGTCCTGGTCGTCACGATGATCGACACCGGGCATCCACCGCCCGGAATACAAACTCTTGTACCATTCTCGATGCCGGCGGCCGGCGCTGCCTGCTGGTCAGGCGCCTTCCCGCTCACGCACCGTCAACAATGCTGCTGACGCCTGGTTGTAAACCGTTTCAGGCATCTGATCGACCAAATATCCGATGACCGTCTTGACGTCCACGATTCCGATGGGTCGCTGCGTCGCATCCACGACCGGCAGACGGCGATAGCCTCCCTGATCCATGAGCCGCACCGCGTCGAACAACCGGGCTGAAGACGAAATCGTTTGTGGCCGATTCGTCATCACCTGGCTCAACGGCGAACGGTACTGCTCCGGCGACAGCACGAGCTGCAGCAGGTCGCGTTCGGTAATGATGCCCACCAGTTTCGGTCCGTCGCAGACGAGTGCGCAGCCGTGTTTTACGGCGCGCATCGCGGAAGCTGCCTGTTCCGCGGTCTCGCTCGGGCTCAGCATGGGAACCTGCGTCAACGTCAATTCGCCGACGGTCGTCGTCGTGAACAGCTTTCGCAGGTCGAATTGCGGGCCTGGCTCGGCCATCGCTGGGAGGGATCATTCCGCCGGGGAGACGGCCGGCCACCTTGACCAGCATTCCCCAAATTGCCGTCGTCCAAAGTTATTCTTGCAACTTGTGGGTTTCTTGCAAAGCCCGCAAATCCGGAAATCGTTCGTAGCGGCACGTCTTTCCAAATCTCCGGAATTTTGGCTTTCATTTAACGCTGCGCGGCGGCGGCAATGGAATTCCGAGACTGGGAAAGGGAGGCCATGAGGTGTCGCCTCAAGTCGATCCTCGGTCTCCGATCGTATTCCCTATTCCCTAGTCCCCAGTCCCTGTGAGATAACCCGCGTCTGTTTCACCGACAGGACGTCGGACAGCGCAATACGCCGTGGACCCTCCCTCGCCGCAACTTGTCGCGCGCCTTACCGGCAGCGGGCTGTGCAGACACCGTGATCTGCGACGCAGCCGTGCGCGCGTCCGCCGACTGGCCCGCGACGTCCCTGCGTTTGAATCCGTCTGGCTCGATGCCCTGGTCCAGTCGCGCGTATTGACGGCCTTTCAGGCCGATGTCCTCAACTCCGATACCCCGGAACGGTTGAACGTCGGGCCGTTTCTGCTTGTCGAAACCGCTGGCGACGACGGTCGCTTCGTGCACTACCGCGCGCGACGCCGCGACTCCGCTGCCGCTTTCCTGCTGAGCCGGCCGCACGTCGAACCAGAGATTCCCGTCGCCGGTGAAGAACGACTGCGAATGTATTGCGACCGGACCGCCCACCTGACGCATCCCGGCGTGGCGCTCCCGCACGGATACGAACGCGTCGATGGCCGGCTGTGGATCGCCAGCCCGTGGACAGCCGGTTCGTCGCTGCAGGAGCTGCTCGTGCGCCGCGGCCGCTTTGCGCCTCATTTTGCAGCTGCCATCGGCCTGCAGTTGTGCGACGCGCTCGCCTCCCTCGAAAGTGCAGACGCCCCGCATGGCGACGTCCGGTTGCGAAACGTCCGCCTCTCGCCGCGCGGCCAGGCCGTATTGATCGCTGCCGGCCTGCGCTGGGCGCTGTTTCCCGAACGTTCGATCCACGCCGACACTCCGCCGGACGATGCCGACGGCGCCGCCCCGGAATTGATCGGCACAGGACGCCCGACAACGTCCGCATCCGAGGCCTACGCTTTGGGTTGCCTGCTGTGGGAATTGCTGGCGGGGCGTCCGCCGTTTCCGCATGGCGACCCGCTGGCCAAGTTGGCGGCGCACCAGACGCAGCAGGTGCCCGACGTCCGTGATTTTGCTCCGGATGCGCCCCTGCCGCTGGCAACGCTCGTTGCGCGACTCACCGACCGCGATCCGGTCCTCAGGCCGCAGAGTTTCCGTGAAACCGCAGATGCATTGCAGCGGATTCCGCGCGCCTCGCGCCGCCAACTGATGCAACTCGCACGCGGTCAACTCCCCCCCGCAGCGATTCATCGCGTCGAGGAGGACGTCCCCCGCTCCGCTCCGCCGGCGCTGGCGATCGGAGTCCTGCTGGCGGCGATCGGCGGCGTAATGGCGATCAATACCGGTGTGCCGCACAATCTCCTGAGCATCTCCCGGCCCGCGTCGTCGGCTGCCCGGGAACAGGACGGGCCGTCGGTCGCGTCCGCAAGCCCGCCGGCGAACACTCCGGCCACCGAGCCCCAGTCGCAAGTCCTGCCACAACCGGACCTCCATGGAGTGATTGAACTCGCCGGTCCCGGCCCATACACACCGCGAGAAATCAGAGTCGCCGGCAAGCTCGAAATTCGCGGCGCCGGTCAGGACCCCGCGCTGATCCTTATCGACGAGCAATCCTGGAGTGTCGCGGCGGATCAACTTGTCTTGGCCAATGTCGAGATTGGTCTGCGTGACGCGGCCGCCGGCACCGACAAGCCGCAGGCTCTTGTGGAAGTACAGGTGCAGCAGTTGGCCGTCCGCCGCTGTCGGATCAATGCGCACAACTCCCGCAGGCCGGCCCTGCAGTGGACTTCACCGGATGCCGAGTCGGCGATTCCACGCAACTGCCTCGTCATCGATTCGGTGATCGCCGGAGGCGGACCTGCCCTGCGCGCCTACAGACCGTCGTCCGTGACATTTGATAACGTCCTCCACGCGCCGGCGTCCGCGTTGGTAGAGATTGTTGCTGGCGACCGTCCACCTCCTGTCATGGAAGTCACCGCGCGCCGCGTGACGACCCGCGGCGCGGTCCCGCTGGTGACAATTCGCTGTCGTGACCGGGAACGGTTCACGTCCGCCGTCACGCTCACTCTGGAAAACACGGTGTGCGCGCTGGAGCAGGCGGCGCTGCTGGAGTTCCTCGGCCCCGAAGCCCCGACGGACTGGCAGCGAAGCCTGCGGATCACGGGCGAGAGCTCGCTCGTGCCTCCAGGGGCGGTCATCGCGGGCATTCGGACCAGCGATGCCCGGTTGCGTCCCCTGCCAGTCGAGGACGTCTCAATCGAAGGCCTGATGAGCGCGGACCTGACCTTTGCCGGACCAGCGGACGGCGACCCCGTCGGGTCGATTCTCCGGGGCAAATCCGGGTATGCGCGATCGGCGCATCCCCCTGGAATCGACACAGCCCGCTTACCCGCACCGCCGGCCGAGACCTACAATTCGACCACGGTCCCGAGACCGTCAAAGTAGACGTCGCACTCGTCGAGACGCGCAACAAGACGTCCATCGAACAAGGCAATCGCGGAGCGCGTGCGCTGCAACCCGGTCCCGGCAACGCACTCAGAATCCGGCTCTAGACAGGAATGACAGGATGGCTGCGGTCGAACGCTTCGTCGCGTGCACCGAAATCGCCGAACTGCGTCGGCTGATCGCGACCGAGCGCGGCACCGGCCGCCGGATCGGCTGTGTCCCCACGATGGGGGCGCTCCATCGCGGCCACGTGAGTCTGATCGAACGGGCGAAGGCCGTGACTGATTTCGTCGTCGCGACGATCTTCGTCAATCCCACTCAATTCGCGCCGCATGAGGACTTTCGGGCGTACCCGCGCCCCCTTGAGGCCGATCTCGCCGCCTGCCGCAATGCCGGCGTCGACGCGGTCTTCCTGCCGTCACTCGAGTCGCTGTACCCGTCAGATTTCAGCACGTGGGTGTCCGTTGACGGCCTGTCGGCGAAGTTCGAAGGGGAATTCCGCCCCACGCACTTTCGCGGCGTGGCAACGATCGTCTTGAAGTTGCTCAACATCGTGCAGCCCGATGTCGCCTGCTTCGGGCAGAAGGACTATCAGCAGCAGGCCGTCATTCGTCGCATGGTTCGCGATCTCGACTTGCCGGTCGAAATCGTCACGTGCCCGACAGTGCGCGACCCGGATGGCCTGGCGCTGAGCAGTCGAAACGTCTATCTCAATTCGGAGGAGCGACGCGCCGCGGCGATTCTGTCCCGCGGACTGGCGCTCGCGACCGAACAGTTGCTGACCCCCGCGCCCCAATTGCCGGCCATCATGCAGAAGGTGCATGCTTTGTACGCGAGCGAGCCGCTGGTCGCGCCGGATTACGTTGCCGTCGTCGACGCCGACACCCTGGAACCCCTGAGCGAACCGCGTCGCCGCATGGCGGTCCTCGTCGCCGCCCGCGTCGGCCCCACGCGCCTGATCGATAATTGCGTCGTCGAGCTCCCCTCGTCCATCGACCATCGTTCGTAAACCAACCGCCCACGCATGCGCCAAACCCTCTTCCGCATTGCCTTCCACGACTCCTGGGCATTCTGGACGCCCGATGCCGCCACGGGAATCCCCCTGGTCGGCGTCTGTATCCTGCTGACGGTCCTCGGCAGTGCCTGGGTCTTCGCGCGCTGGTGGCTCGGCGGCAGGCGCTGGTCGCGAGACGTTGCGATGTCGGCCGGCATGTGGGGCGCCGTCGTCGCCCTATTGTCCGTGCCGGCCATTGCGCATCGGATTCCGTTCAGCAGTCTGCCGGTATTCGGCTACGGTTCGATGCTGCTGATCGGTTTTGTTTGCGCACTTGCCTTTGCGCGGCGGCAGGCGCGACTGGCCGGGATCGACCCGGAGATCATGTATGACATGGGCTACTGGCTGCTGATTCCGGGAATCATTGGCGGTCGATTGGCATATCTGGCTCAGCACGGCGACAGCGTGTTCCTGGACAACGCCGGTCGCCCCCTGCCGATTGGCAGGTGGCTGTTCGCCGCCGTCAATCTCTCGGAAGGGGGACTGGTACTGATCGGTGCTATGGTCGGCGGGGCCGTCGGATTCTTCGCATTCTGTGCCCGGCGTCGGCTTCCCCCCCTCACGCTGGCGGACGTGATCGTCCCGTCGATCTTCATCGGCATCGGCTTCGGCCGGATCGGCTGCTTGCTGAACGGCTGCTGTTTCGGCGACGCCTGCAGCCTCCCCTGGGCCATCACCTTCCCGCACGGCAGCGTGCCGTTCGATGTCCTGGCCGATCGCGGATTCGTCGATCCGCTCGCCGCCGCGACGATGCCGCTGCATCCCACGCAGATCTACATGTCGATCGACGGTTTTCTGCTGGCCATCGTCACTGCACTGTATTTCCGCGTGCGGACGCGACCGGGCGACGTGCTCGCTCTCGGCTGCATCCTGTGCGCCATCACGCGTTTCCTGATTGAGTTCCTCCGCAACGACGAAATGGGCCAACTGGGCACACGCTTCACGATTTCCCAGTATTACAGCCTCGGAATCCTGGCGGCCGGAATCGGAATCGCGATCTATCTGAGGACCAGTCGCTCCGCGAACAGCCGGCGGGCACCGTCGTCGCCGGCTGTTGTCGGAACCTGATCGTCGGGGAGTGTGATACGCCCTTCACCGCCGGGTCGCACCTCTCTTCGCGACAGGCTGGCACGTCTCTTCGCAACGCGAAGGGCGTGGCGAGCGAACTACGGCGCACTTGCTACACGGATCTTCGCTGAGAACCCACCGTGCTCGAGATCACCCCCGACAACGCCGCCGATTATCTGCAACAGGTCGGCCTGCTCTCGGGGCCGGCGAAGGTCGAGGCCCTGGGTTGGGGCGTCTCTAATGTTGTCTTGCGCGTTACTCCCGACCGCGGGCCGGCCTTCGTTCTCAAGCAATCCCGCGAGTTGTTGCGAACTCGGGCCGAATGGCGCAGCCGGCTCGACCGCATCTGGCGCGAGGCGGATGTCCTCCGCCGGCTCGGTCACATCATCCCCGGTACGACGCCGGCCCTGCTTTACGAGGACCGCGCGAATTACCTGTTCGTGATGGAAGCGATCGACAGGAGCCACATCGTCTGGAAGGAAGCGTTGCTGCGCGGCGACGTGGATCTCACACTCGGACCGACGCTCGGAGCGCTCCTCGCCCGGATTCACTCGGCAACCTGGCATAACCCGGCCGACGCCGCCGAGTTCGGCGACGCCCGCGCTTTCGACGAATTGCGGCTCGATCCCTATTACCGCCGCCTCGCTGCCGTGCATCCCGTGCTCAGCTCTGTCCTGGCCGAGCTGATCGCCACTTCGCAGTCGCGCCGCAACTGTCTGGTGCTCGCCGACTTCAGCCCCAAGAACATTCTGCTCGTCGCTGATGGACTGCGGCTCGTCGATTTCGAAACCGGCCACTACGGCGACGCACCGTTCGACATTGGATTCTTTCTCACACACCTCGCGCTGAAGGGGGTCCGCGCGGCGCCCGCCGACGACCGCTGCTTTCGGCTGGCGCATGCGTTCTGGGCGCGGTATTCGGCCGATATGACTGCGCTGACGGCCGGCCATCCTGACTTTGAGACGTCGTGCGTCCGGCACTGGACCGCCTGCCTGCTCGCGCGAGTCGACGGCAAGAGTCCGGTCGACTACCTCGACGAGCGCCGGCAGGCGCTCGTCCGACAGTTCGCTCTGCAGTCACACCTGCAACCGGCCGACCGGATGGCTGACGCGCTCACGGCTCTCGAGTCGCACACCGCCGCCGGACGCTGACATATCGGCGCTGGGCTTCGTCGGCGTCTCCGGCACATCTGGCCCGGACCGCCGCAGAGCCCGGAGAATCGCCCCAGTTTCTCCGAAGCTCCCGAATTACCCGGCCCGATAACACGTCGGGCCGCAGTATTCCGCGGCATAGATCGAGCATTTTCAGGCAGGACGCACGAATGTCGGACACCTCCCACGCCGTAGGACGGATTACCATCCTCGCCGCAACCACGTTGATCTTCGCGGCCGCCTGGCGTGGAGATGAGTCCGGCTCATCACGACCGACGATATCGGTCGCCTGGTCCCGACGCAGTTCCGAGGATGCCGGAAATTCCGACAGCAGCGGTCCGGTCACGAACGGGCTCCGCGCCTCAGGCGGGGGAGCGGTCGAACAGTACCGTATCGGCGCCCTCGGGCAGCGCGCCGTCCAGCCGGACGAATTGGCCAGCCTGCCCGTCCAGCCGGTGTTCTCCGGCGCACCGGCATTCCTCGGTCGGTCCACAACCAGCATCGCCAGCGAACTTGAACCGCGCACGGCAGTCGCCCGGCAGGCTGCGGCGGATCTCGAGTAGATCGCTGACGCCGACCACCTGCTGAAGCAGGTTGTGTCCGGCGACTGCGACCGCTTTCTGACGTGCCGCTAGCGCGTCAGCGTCCGGTTCAACGTCCGATTTCCGACGTTCGCGGACACCGCTGCGAAATCGCCTTCGCGTGCGCGGGGTCCAGCCAACAACTGCCCGCCGCGCCGCGACGTCGCCAGGCTCTCCCCCACCGCGCCAGGCGATCGCGATAACGTCGGCCCGCGTCGCCGCGCTCAACTCTGCCAATTTCCGGGAATTCTGCCGCGAAGTGCCGTTGAACGCTTGCAACGGCGGGAGAAAAAGTGGATGCTGGCGACCCGCAGCCCCCAGGCTGCCCAGACTGCCTGTACACCGAGACTTACGAAGTAACTTGCAGTTCTCGCCGTGAGAACTGTCCTGCTGAACTTCTCACTCCCCTGAATTTGCCCGCAATACCGACACTGTGGCTCGGCGGTGCGGGCCGAGGCCGTTTCAAGAAAGGAAGAGCGATGCGTAGAACTTTCTGGTCCCTGATGTTGACGGGTATTGCCGTCACCGCGCTGTCCGGCTTTTCGCCGACCACGCAGGAAGCCGAAGGCGGATTCTTCCGCCGGCTGTTTGGCTTCCACGGTGACTGCTGCTCCTGCAGCGGCGAAGTCGCCACCTGCTGCACTCCGGCTCCGGCTTGCCCGCCGACGTGCTGCACCCCGGCGCCGGCGCCGACCTGCTGCCCGGCTCCGTGCGACGCTTGCGGCCACCACGGCTGCAACAGCTGCTGCGAAGATCACGACGACGACTGTGACGACGATTGCGACGACTGAATAACGTTGTGATCGGTTTTAGTCGCCCGACTGGCAATGTGCAGTACCGGCTGGGACTCACATGCTCGCGCTGTCCCCCCTCAACGGTCAGGACACGCACCAGTCGGGCGACTGTCTTTTTCTAGAGCGGAGTTCAAGATGGTCTAGCGTC
>JAXMBS010000091.1:0-18660 GCA_046349775.1 Planctomycetaceae bacterium
GCCTATCGCGATCAGACGCATCTGAACCTCGCGGCGACCGAACGAGTGGCGTGCGCGATGTCCGCCGCTGTGGTCAAGCACCTGGCCTGCTCCCGCGCGCAGCAGCGCGCCTCCTGAACCGCCCCGGAGTTCTACCTTCAGGCGACGAACATTCTGCACATTCGCCGCCCGCCGTTCGTGGTCGCCGTTGTCCGCTTTCGGCGTTCCGCTTTAGGGCATCAGCCGCAGCACGGACCACAGGCTCGGGTCCGACTCATAGGGAAAGTCCCCCTCCACGGACAAACCATGGATGCCCAGCTCGAAGTCGCGCACAAGGTAGCAGAACCCCAGCCGCGGCTGGGCCTCCGGATCGAAACCATGCAACACATCGGCCGGCAGCCACGCTTCCAGTCGATACCCGTCCTTAGACATGTCCGCCGCGATGAGCAAGTTCTCCGGATCGCACAGCGGAGCGTCTTCACGGGCGCGGGCGACGGGCGTCTGTACACCGGCCGGCGGATCCTGTTTCCCGCTACCCGGCACAAAACAGAATGAATGGCAGAACCGCGTCGCCCGGTGCACGTTCTGCGTGCTGCGCGTGTCGATCCAGACCTGCAGGCCGTCGGCAGCCGTTGGATTTGCGATGTCCCCCTTCGGCAATCGCCGCTTGCCGCGGACATCCAACTCAAATCCCAGTCCTTGCGCATTCCACGCGGCGCGCAGCGTGTAGAACGGCGGATCGGCATCGAGCGCCCCGAGATCCGGAAGCACGCACGTGGCGGGCAGATCAAGAATTCGCAGCCCTTTGCGGCGGGGCAAGGACGCGATCCGCGGCACGCTGAATTCCGCGCGAAACAGAAACCGATGCGGAACGACCGACATGTCAGAACTTCTCAGCCGTCCGAAACACAGTCATTGAGACGTGCCTTGTCGCAGGTTCGAAGCCCCGAATGCCCGGTGGCAGTTACGGGGTCGTGGCGGAGGGTTGGGCCTCGGCCGCCGGCGACGGTTCGGCGGGTTGCCCCGCAGCGGGTTGGCCGGCCTCCGGTTGAACACTTTCCGGAGGATTCGGGGCCCCCTGTTGCGGCACTTTCGCTCGTTGAATCAGTCCCAGATACAGCGGCGTCTCGTCGATCTCGTCCACTCCCTTGGGTGGCACATACCGGAATTCGGCGTCGACGTCCTCGTTAAAGTGGATGTCGCTGAACTCCAGCGCCATCAGCGGCACGAATGCGGGCGGCGTCAGGGCGACTTGCTTGCGATACAAAATGCGGATCGGGAACAGAGTGTGCGGATCGAAGTAGATCCGGACCCGGTCCGGGATCAGCCCGGCCAGCGACTGGATCGGCGCGCCCAGGTTTTGCACGACGCGGTTCAGGGCCGTCGGCCGCCAGCCCCCTTCGATGACGATGGTCGGCTGCCCCTGCCACGACTGTTCGCGGTAGCTGTCGAACAGCATCGTGCGTTCCAGCGAAGTCAACAATGACGGGATTCCGCCCAGGCCGAGTTCGGCCTGGAGCTTGGCGCTGTCCGGCGCGTCGGGGGATTCCGTCGCCTGCAAGATCTGCCGGACATCTTTGCGAGTCCATTGTGAGATCGTCGACGCCCCGTGCTCTTGGGATCGATCGGCCGAATCTCCTTGCTGGTCCGCAACAGGGTGCCGTCGCAGACCTCAATCAGCACTCCCTCGCTGCTGCCGACTTGCACCCGGTATTCCAGCCGGAGGGCGGGAAACACTCCCGAAAGATACGAGCCTTTGGCGGTCAACCGCCGAGGCCCGAAGTTCGCCCGTTCCGTAAACGTCGCACGCACCGACTTGCTGTCGTACAGCCGAGTACGTGCATCTCGCAGAAGTTGTTCCGCCTTGGCCACGATCTCCGGATCAGCCACTGGTGCGGCCGGAGCGGATGCAGGGGGCTGGGTGGCTGGAGCAGCTTGGGCTTCGCTGCCGGACACCGCAGCGTCTCCGGGCGGGGACTGCGGAGTATCCGACGCAACCGGTTTCTGAGATTGCGGTTCCGTCTGGTACGCCGCCAGCCGCGACTGCTGCTGCGCCCCCCAGACCGCGGCCGCAACCGTGAAGATTGTGAGGATGGCGAGTCTTTGCATGTTGTCACGAAACTGCCGGATTTGCCAAAGAATCGAATTGCAGGACGCCGAAAACAAGAACTGACTGCAAAGCAACGGCGGTGCTGGAGTCACAGCACAGCCGGGGATCGTGAAGGGAGTCACGGTCGCCTGTTTGGCGCCCACGCGTGGCAGCGATCCCAGTCGAACGCGGCACAGATTCGACCAATGCCGGTCGCCGCGCCGGCACGCCATTCTAGCGGGACACGAGCAGATCGGTCGACCGCAACCGAGGCGATTTGACGGGACCTGCAACCGAAAAGGGAAGGCCATGAGGTTTTACTTTTTGGCGTTGGCGACGCTGCTGGTGGTGTGCGTCGGTTGCGCATACGACGGACAACAGATCCTCCAGAAGCACGAGTACACCGCGCCGCCGGCCGCGATGCTGGCAAACCCCGGCCCGATGGTCGGTGGACCCGGCCCGGGCGTGCTCGGCATGCTCTCGGCGCCACCGCCGGCCATCATGGGCTCGACCCAAGTCCGGTTCCTCGGCCCCGAAGGCATGAGCATCGGTTGGCAGACCGCCGAAGGCTTTGCCAACAACCAGCTCACCGCTCCGGACCGCTACAACTTCGCGCAGGGCGCGACCTACCGCCTGAAGCTCAGCGGCATCCCCGGACGTGAAACGGTCCTGTATCCGACGCTGCACATCTACCCGGCGAACCCGACGACCGACACGTACCTGTCGCACAGCGCACTGCCTGTCCGCCTCAACGAAGAAGACCTGGATCAGGTAGAGACCAACAACTTCGTGACGAAGGTGATCTACCTGCCGGACGCGAAGCACCAGGAACTGGCGGTCGCCGGCGTGGAAGAACTCGTCTCGACCCGCCTGCAGCCCGGACTTGATCCGGTCGCCGAAGCTGATCGTCGCGGCACGATCATGGCCGTCATCCGCATCGGCAACATGGACCTCGAAATGCCGGCCCAGATGGGTGGTGCCGTCCAGCAGACCGCCTACGAAGCCGACGGCTCCAAGGGTCAATTCGCTCCGCCGGCGCCGATCGGGCATTTCGCTCACAACGGCTCGACCGTTCCGGGCGACATGATGATGGGCGGACCGGGCGGACCGGCTCAGCCGCCGTACGATCCGATCCTCGCCCAGAGCGGCGCGATGATGTACGGCATGCCGTACACGGGAACGCCGATCGGCCTCGCTGGTCCCCCGCACATTCCGCTCGGTCGTCCGGCCAGCTTGCAGTCTCACACGGTTCGCAACACGTCGGATGATCAACTGCCGCGTCCGGTCGAGAACATGCTGATCGACGTGAAGCATAATCCTCCGGTGCGGATGCCGCCGCCGGTCAGCTACGTGCAGTACGAGGAATCGCATCCGGTGTATCGTCCGGGCCAAGTCTCGTGGCCGGCCTGGGCGACAGGTGGCCAGACTGCTGCTCCACAGCAGTAGTCCAGAAACACGCAGGTCCACGGCGTTCCGGAGGAATCCGGGACGCCGTGCCTTGCGATCGGCACAAGGCCAGCCCCGATTCACCGCGCGGGCTGGCGTAGTTTCAGAACCCTTCGGTTTCCTGCAAGATTCGCGACGTCAGAGGACAGGCCGCCGGCGAGCAGAACTCCACCACGGCTGACACACGATGCCCCTTCCTTCCTCGATTCTCATTCGCCGCTGCTGGGTGCCCTGCTGATCGCGGGCACCGCAGCAGCACAGCAGCCGCAGCGCCGGATCTCTCCGCTGGACCATCGGGCTCCGGCGGGCAAGGTCGCCCACTGGAACGTCCTGGCGAACCCGTGCATTCACGCATATCCCCAACCGGTCCGGATTTCCGTTCCGGGCACAGCCCGCGTCACGTTTTTTGACGGTGTGCACCCCGAAGGGGTCACCGTCGACGCCCCCGGCCAGGCGAAGCTGCCGGTCGGATACGTCTACCGCGTGAAGATCAGCGACCTGTCCGGGCATCCGGGCGTCGAACTGTATCCGACCGTCGAAGTCCTGGATCGCCTGCATCCGCCGGCGGATCAGGTGGATCAGTACCCGATTCCGATCGAGCTGACGGAAGAAGAAATCGCCGCGGTCCTCGCCGACCGGATGGTCACCAAGGTCGTGTACCTGGAACGTCAGGACTTGCCGCGACCGGCACATCGCCGCGCGAAGGTCTCGCTCAGCGAAGTCGCGCCGCAGGTCAATCTGCTGGAATCGGCGAACACCATGGGGCGCCCCGTCGCCATCCTGCGAATCGGCGGACGGACGCTGACCCCGGCCGAACAGAACGAGTTGCCGGCACCCGTTCCGCTGCAAGTGACTCAAGCTTCGCGTCAGACACCATGACCATGCGACTGAACTGGACGAAAATCTGGCGGCCGCGCAGCGCCCATGTGCTGGCGGCATTCGCACTGGCGGCGAGCAGTTCGTGCGCGTCGTCGCGCTGGGTTGCCCGCTGGGAGCCGTCGCAGCACGACCGGGCCCCCGTCGTCCGCCGTATTGACCCGGCGCAGCCGCGGCCACAGACGACGTTCGTGACGGACGCCGCCGTACAGCATGCCGTCATTGATGAATCGTCTCCTCCTGCGGGAGGCATCGAACAGATGGCGCTGGAATCGGTATCCGACGACGTTGCGACGACGCGATCTCTCGAGAAAGACGGCTTCGTCGCGTCCGGTCAGAGCCCGGAGCCGGTCTGCGAACCGATTCCCTATGCGCCGATCCCCCGCATGCCGCTGGGATGCCCGCCGGGAGCACCCTGCCCTCCAGCCGTCGGCATGACGTTTCCGTGTGATGACCGGCCGTATCCCGAAGAAATGCTGTGTGACGGCGGCGACTCCGGCCTGCCGTTCCACTACGAAGCCGGCAAAGTCGCTGGACTGGAAGCGGAGGACACGGTCGCCGAGTTCACCGATCACGAGGGGGCGGCACACGTCCGCATCAGTTCCAAGACCTGCGTGTACGCACCGAAGTTCGGCTCAGTCCGGTCGATCAGCCAGCCCGTGCAAGACTACTCGGTCGACGTTCTGGGTGGCGCGCACCGCAGCCTCAACGCCGAGCGACTGGACGACAAGCGCCGGCTCGTCACGGCCGAGACTGTTGATCAGCCGAAGGACACGCGCGTCCGCGAACAGGCCGGCGGCATTGACAGCAATGTCTCCGACAGCGCGATGCATCAGAACATCGCCATCGAACAGCACCTCAAGCTCGTCAACGTGTTCGAGGACCGCAATTCGCTCCGGGAAGGCCAGTTGCAGCAAGCGACTGAAGCCTACCTGGCGGCCAGCGTGCAGATTGCCGGGGAATCGATCGGCGGCGTCGGTCCGATCATCGTCGCCAGCGACGTCTTCGGCCAGACGGTCAGCTCGGTGGACTCGGCCTCGGAGTACAGCGTGGTTGAAGATCGACGGCCGCCTGGAGATCTGCGGGTCGTCAAGCTCGCGGATCAGCCGTCGGCCCAGCCGGGAGACGTGCTCACGTTCCGCATTCGCTTCTACAACGACGGCGGCCGCGAGCTGAAATCGGTCCGCATTCTCGACCACCTCTCGCCGAGGCTGGAATACGTCGAAGGCTCCGCCGTCTCCGAACTGGACGGCAAGCTGACAGCCGAAGCCGATGAGTATGGCGGCCAGATCCTGCAGTTCGTGCTCGACAAGCCCCTGGAAGGGGGCCAGTCGGGCGAGATCAGCTTCCAGGCGACCGCGAAGTAACGGCGACCGAGAATGGGGCATTGATGGCAAAAAATGTCAAAATGCCCAAATGTCGAATGTGGAAATCCATTCGACGTTTGGGCATTTTTTCATTCTCGTCCATTCCGCTTGCGTTGGTCACATAATGAACCTGCGGTATCCCGCGCGCTCGAATTCCTCCAGCGTTGCCGACAGGGTCTCGCGAATCTGGCTGAGACGCTCCGGGTTGGAGACTTTGCTGCCGTCCGGCTCGCGGACGTAGAACACGTCGACCACCTGGTCGTAGTGCGTCGAGATCTTCGCCAGGTCGACCGACAGACCCAATTCGTAGATCGCGCGCGACACCGTGTACAACAGCCCTGTCCGGTCGTGGGCGAACACGTCGATGACCGTCCGGTTATCCGACGAATCGTTGTCAACCTCCACGCGCAGCGGCAGGTTCGAGATGGACGTCCGGTGATGCTCGGCTCCGAATCGTTTGTGCCGCTGAAACAGCGACTCTGCCGGCACATTGTCGCGGAGTACGCGTTGCAGGAGCTCGCAGACGTCCTGCAGCCGCTGTGCGGGCGCCGGCCCCTCGAAATCGTTGTCGACGACGCGAAAGCTGTCGACGATGCCCCCTTCCTGCGTAGTGCTGATGTCGGCGGCGACAATCTCGAGCCGTTTGGCCGTGAGCGCGCCGGCGAGCTTGTGAAAGCAGCCTTCGGCCGCCTTGCGGCTCCGCGACAAAATCCGGAACTCGATTGTGCCGGAATCCGCATCGGGCCGCGCCAACGCAGTGACCTCATCGGGCTCGAGCTGCCGCATCACGTGCATGTCGGCTGCAATCCGCTCAGGCGGCGTTGAGGTCAAGTAATAGTCCGAAGCCCCCGCGAGCTGCCGTTCGGCCCAGTCGCTCAACGGCGGCACGGAATACGCAGGGTCGAGCACCTTGAGCGCGGCATGCACGCGCTGACCAATCCGCGAGCGGTGCACAGGCGACGGCCCTCGTCGACCGTGCCGCTCAGGATTCGCCGGCACCGCTGGTACAGTTCGGCGAGGAACTCCCCTTTCCAACTCGTCCAGGCCTCTGGCCCACGGCCGTGATGTCGGCCACAGTGAGGACGTACAACATGGTCAGCGTCTCGGCCGAGCCGATCTGATGGCTGAACTGCAGCACCAGATTGGGATCGGAAATGTCTCGACGCAGTGCAATATGCGACATTTCGAGGTGCTGATGCAGAAACATCACCTGCTCACGGTGTTGCGGTTCCAGCAGCAGCCGTTGACCGACGCGATCGGCAATGCGGCGGCCCACTTCCCAGTGATGCTCTTCAAACCCCTTGCCGAGATCGTGCAGCAGCAGTGCCAGGTGCAGGAGTTCCTTGTGACGGATCGCCGCGTATGCGGAGCCGACCGCATCGTCGCGTTCCGCGAAACGCGTCACCACTTCCACGGCGCGCAGCGAATGCTCGTCGACGGTGTAGTGATGATACTGGTTGAACTGCATCAGGCACCGCACGTGCCGCACGTCCGGGATGACGCGCTCCAGCACGCCGGCGTCGTACATGCTGCGCAGGACCGGTCCGAGATGCTTCGTGCACCTGAGGATGTCCATGAAGTAACGCGCGGCGGCCGGCGTGAGATCGTCGTTCAACGGGCCGATGCCGGCTTCAATCGCTTCCACCAGCCGCGGCGACGGCAGCACTCCGTAGAGCGCGCAGTCCGATACAGCTTGAGCACGCTTTCCAGATCCTCGCAGAGTCTCCCCAGGTGGCGCGACGCCGCGTCGAGTTCGTCCGGCGCGATCCGCAGGATGCCTTCCGTGCGGTGCGACAGGACTGCGTCGGCGATGCATCTAGCGGCGGCTGCGCGGCCGTGCCGGGCCGTAAACCGCCGCGCGACCTTCGCAAGCGCCGAACTGTGCTCGAAGTACGTCTGCATGAACCGTTCGACAGGACGCTGACCGGCAGTGCCGCGAATCTCGCGCGGCTTCGGCAATCCGCAACTGCTCGTCGCGCGTCAACACCTCCTGCGGTTTCTCGGCCGCCAGATGCAGGTCGAACCTGATCCGTGTCAGGAACTCCTCAGTCCGCCGCGGCATGCCCTCGTCCATCGACAGCGCCTTTCAGTCGCAGCGAGTCGAGGTCACAAGCATCGAACAGGGCGTAACCGATCCAGCGGATCAGATGCAGGTCGCTCCGCCCAGCGAACACTTCACGTTGGGCTGCAGTTCCTGCAGCACGGCACGCCGGGTTCGGGGAATTCCGACGCTCGCGCTCGACGCAGTCATCCACGAATGACCGGCGGCGGGAATCGATGACGCGACGGCGAAATTGTCGCCGCAGGCGCTCGCAAATCTCGGGATTCCCCCACAACAGCCGGGCTTCAATCAGCGACGTGGCTACCTCGCTGTCTCGTCGCCATCGCCACGCATTCGTCCAGGCTCCGCACGCTGTGGCCGAGTCCCAGCTTGGCGTCCCAACACGACTGGATATCTGCGTCGCACACTGACGAAAGGAACTGTTCTGACCGCCACGGTCGATAAACAGCAGATCAACGTCGGAGTAGGGACACAATTCGCCCCGGCCGAGGCCCCGACGGCAATGATCGCACCCCGCGCTGCTGCACGTCGGACCGCCGCCGCGTCCCCGAGCCCCAATAGGCTGTCGTCCACCAGTTCCAGCAGGAATTCCTCGGTGAACCGGCACAGATTCGCGGCGATTTGAATGCCGGGGTGCCGGCATCAAACAAGGCGATGCCCGGTCTCGAATAGCGATCACTCGCGCTCTTGGCGGCGATCGAATCCAGTGGGGAAAGAGGCGTAGCAGTTCGGACATCAGGGCGGAATATGAGCGCGGCTTATTCCGTGTGACCCCCACACCGGTCATCCAGGCCGGGTGTAAAATCGGGACGCAGTTTCCGCGCAATCGTCCTGATCCAGCATCGCGGACACCTTTTCGCACGCTCGCCGGAAGCCGCATGGCTGTGAGTCGTTGAAAGCATGCCGGCCGCAGCCAGCCGCGTCCCGAACAGTCGTCGCACGACTGTCCGGGACATCGCGAAGCGTCACAGCGACTCCGACCCCGTCTCGCCGGTGCGAATGCGGATTGCTTCCGCCAGTTGCGTGACGAAAATCTTGCCGTCGCCGATCTGGCCGGTCCGCGCGGTCTGGAGAATCGTGTCAATCACCTTCTGGGCATCCGCGTCGTCGACGACGACTTCCATTTTGACCTTGGGGAGAAAGTCGACGGTGTACTCGGCGCCGCGATACTGCTCCTTGTGCCCTTTCTGGCGTCCGAACCCGCGAACTTCGGAGACCGTCATGCCCTGGATGCCGATCTTCGTCAGCGCGTCTTTCACTTCTTCGAGCTTGAAATGCCGGATCACGGCTTCGATTTTCTTCATGATTTTGGTCCTGTGGAGATGCTGCCGCCGGCGTTCGCGGGAGGCAGGTGGCGTGATCGGGATGCTGTGAGGAGTGGCGAATCTCGCCCGACTCAATTCTCAGTGAGCAATCTGCAATTTGCAAATTGCAATACGCTTTTCAGCCGCAATGCGGCCGCGAGGAAGTCCTCGCGGCCCTGGGGCGAAACTCCCCCTTCACACGAAGATGTACTCCTTCCTCGCCATGCTGGCTGACGTCGAGCCCCTGAATTTCGTCTTCCTGGCTGACGCGCAGCCCATCGTCAGGTCCAGCACCTTCAGGATGACGATGGTCCCCACCAGGGCAATCACCGCCGAGCCGGCAACGCCGTACAATTGAATCACCAGCTGTCCGCCTTGCCCTCGAGCAGTCCTGTCCGAGGCTGTTGACCGCCTTGTTGGCGAACACGCCGGTCAGGATAGCGCAGAGTTCCGCCGACGCCGTGCACGCCGAACGCATCCAGCGAATCGTCGTACCAAACCTGTTCTTGACGGTCGTGCACGCGAAGAAGCACACAATGCCCCGGCCAGACCCATGAGAATGGCGTTCGTGGGTGCACAAACCCTGCGGCCGGCGTGATACACACCAGCCCGCCACGGCGCCGGAACAGGCCCCTAAGATGCTCGGCTTGCCGCGATGCAGCCACTCTGCTCCGGACCAGGCCAATACGCCCGCAGCGGCCGCCAGGTGCGTTGCGACAAATGCCGAAACCGCCAACGGAGAAGCGCGCCCGGCAGCTGCCGGCGTTGAATCCGAACCAGCCGACCCACAGCAGGGCGGCGCCCAGATCGTCGTGTACGTCAGATTATGCAGGGCATCGGTTCCTGGCCAAAACCAAGTCGCTTGCCCATCAGCACGTAGCACAAGACAGTGGACAGTCCCGAGATCAGGTGCACCACGGTCCCGCCGGCAAAGTCCAGCGCGCCCATTTTGAACAGCCAGCCCGACGGGGCCCAGACCCAGTGCGCCACCGGGCAATAGACGAACGTCCCCCACAACACCGAGAACACGCACATCGTGCTGAACTTCATGCGCTCCGCAAAAGCACCGCAGATCAGGCCCGGCGTGATGATGAAGAACATCATCTGGTAGACCATGAACAAAGCGGGTGGAATCGACATGGCGGTCGGATACGGCGCCGGATTCGGGTTTCCATCGGTCGGGTACACCCCCTTCAGCATGATATAGTCCAGATTGCCAATATACGGGCTGCCAGTCTCAGCGTCGGCGCCTCCAAACGCCAAACTATACCCCCACAGTGCCCAGACCACCGACAGCAGTCCCATCAAGAATACGCACTGCATCATCACGCCGAGGACATTTTTCTTCCGCACGAGACCGCTGTAGAACATCGCGAGACCCGGTGCCGTCATCATCAGCACGAGTGCCGACGAAGTAAGCATCCACGCGATATCCGCGCTGACATAGGCGGGAGCCGCCGGTGCGACCGCCGCCTCTGCCGGCACGTCTTGCGCGAGGCAGGGAAGACCGGCCACAAAGCAGCCGGAAACGATCAGAAGTGAGCGCAAAACTCGCGATTTCATAGGACTTTCCGATTCAGGAGGGGTGGTCATTGGACGCAGGATCCCTGGCGTATCGGCGGATCCAGCGAGTCGTTTTCACGGGGCCAGAGTGCTGAGAAGCGGGCCATCGGACGCCCGTAAGGCAACTCACGTGCCGCCATTGCGTTGGGGGCTTACTATAGCCCGCGCAGCCTATCGGACCGTGTCGGGAGAATCCTGTGACTTCCCCATCAACTGGCGGACATCGACACCGCGTGTTTCAGCGTCGCACGGGACCAGGCGCCCCGCCCGGGACCGTCGTCAGCGCCTCCCACGCTGCATTCCCGAAGATGCAAGTCTTCTGCTACGGCGCTAACGAAATCATGGAACGCAATCTCGACGCCGTGTCCGAGCTATCCGATCTGATGGGCCGGCAACCGGTCCTCTGGCTCAACGTCGACGGGGTCGAACATGCCGCGACCGTGGAGCAGATCGGCCGCGCGTTCGGCCTGCACCCCCTGGCCCTGGAGGACGTCGTGCACGTCCACCAGCGGGCGAAGGTCGAGGAGTACGACGGCGTGCTGTTTATCGTCGCCCGCATGGTCAGGATCGTCGAGAACGATGCGGACGCTGTTCGCTGTCAGGACGGCGCCGGTGTCACGTCACGCTCCTGTCTGGAAACCGAACAGATCAGCATCTTCCTGGGCCGCAACTTTGTCGTCACGTTTCAGGAAGAAGCGGACAAGGACTGCCTGGAGCCCGTTCGCGAGCGGCTCCGCCGGAACCACGGCCGGCTGCGGCAGTCCGGACCGGACTACCTGGCCTATGCCATCCTCGACGCCGTGACCGATGGTTACTTCCCGGTCGTCGAGTCCTACAGTGATCAGCTCGACCTCGTGGAAGACGCCCTCGACTCCCGCTATGAGCCGCAGGAGCTTCGGCGGATCCACGACATCCGCACAGACCTGCTCACACTGCGGCGCCTCGCCTGGCCGCTCCGCGAGACCCTGCAGAACCTGCAGCGCGATTCGCACAGCGGCATCACGGCGGAGACCCGGATCTATCTGCGCGACTGCTACGACCACACGGTGCAGATTCTCGATGTCCTCGAAACGTATCGCGAAATCTGCGCCGACCTTCGGGAGTTCTACTTCTCGACGCTGTCCCAGCGCACCAACGACATCATGAAAGTGTTGACAATTATCTCCACGATCTTCATCCCGCTGAGTTTCGTGGCCGGTGTATGGGGCATGAACTTTGATCCGCACTCATCTCCGTGGAACATGCCCGAACTCGAATGGCGATACGGCTACCCGCTGGCGCTGGGAGTCATGGGGGCGATCGTCGTGGGCCTGCTGTTCTATTTCCGACACAAGGGCTGGCTGAAGTGGTAGATGCGTGACGACCGACGAGGGTCAAGTGGTGAGGGCCAAGGAGCAAAGGCGGTGGTGGAAGTTTTTACCGATGACCGACAACCGATTACCCCAGCCCGTATTTCTTCAGTTTGCTGTGAAACGTGCTGCGCGGCATGTTCAGCAGCCGCGCTGCTTCAGCCTTGTTGCCGCGACAGCGATCGAGCGCATCGAGCAGGACGGCCGGCTCATCATCGGATGCAACTGCCAATGGCGCCCGCGTGCGGAGTGCGGCTGCACGCGGCTGCAGAATGGCGCTGCGGCTCGGCGGAGCCGACGACGTTGACGGGCGAACGCTGCCGCCGCGCACGGGGAGCGGGAATGCCTCCAGTGTGATGCGATCCCCTTCGGCCAGCACCACGGCCCGCTCCACCACGTTTTCCAGCTCGCGAATATTGCCGGGCCAGTGATGCTGCATCAGCGCCGTAATGGCCTGGTCGTCGAACTGGGTGATCCGCTTGCCCGTGCGCTCGGTGGCCCGACGCAGAAAGAACAGCGCGAGCTCGAAAATGTCGTCCCCCCGTTCGCGCAACGGCGGCAGCGTGATGCTGACGACGTTCAGCCGATAGTACAGGTCTTCGCGAAACCGGCCTTCGGCGATCAGTTGCTCCAGATTGCGGTGCGTGGCGGCCACCATCCGGACGTCGACGCGCACCGATTGCGTGCCGCCGACCGGCTCAATCGTGCGTTCCTGTAACGCCCGCAGCAGCTTGATCTGAATGTCGAGCGAGATGTCGCCGATCTCATCCAGAAACAGGGTGCCCCCGTTAGCCAGCGCAAACCGGCCCACTTTATCGTCGCGGGCATCCGTAAACGCCCCGCGGACATGGCCGAACAACTCGCTCTCGAGCAGGCTGGGCGCGAGCGCCGCACAATGCACGGCCACCAGCGGACCGTCGCGACGCGGACTGTTGTCGTGAATCGCGCGCGCCAGCAGCTCTTTGCCGGTCCCGCTTTCGCCGCGGATCAGCACGGATGCATCGCTGGGCGCCACCTTTCGCACAGTATCGAGAACGTCGACGATCGCCGGACTGTGCCCGCGCATCTGGCCGCGACGGAAATCAGATTCGTTCGACGACGGCGACCGCAGCCCGGCCGAGTCGGCCAATTCGCTTTGCAGGACGGCAATCTGCCGGCTTTGCTCGGAGATCTTTTCCGCTTTGCGCTGCAGTTCCTGGTGCAGCCGCGACATGTCCTCGTGCACCTTGGCACAATGTAGTGCCACCCCCGTAATCCGTCCGACCGCCGTGAGAAACGTCACGTCTTCCGCCGTGTAAGCCGCGGCGTTCGGCTTGCCGCCGAGAGCGACCAGGCCGATCGTCTCGCCGTCGACCTCCAGCCCATGCATGAGTTCGGCATGCAGTTGACGCAGCGTCATCTGCGGGGGAGAGGTCCCGCTCGGAACGCGCTGCAACGACACGCCCTGCCCAATCTGGTTGAGCAGGTCTTCGTCCGCCTCGAACTGCAACGGCACCGAGCCCTGGCCAACGGCAGTAACCAGCCGGAACCGCGATCCGGCCGGATCTCGCAGATACAGGGCGGCATCCGAAATGCGCAGCACTTCGCAGCACGTATAAAGCATATTCTCCGCCACATCGTCGCGCTCCAGCAGACTGCTGACGGCGCGGTTCATCCGCTGCAGTGCACGGTCCAGCGCGTATTTCTCGCGGAAGAACCACAGATCGATCGCCCGCTGGGCCCGGTCCCGCAGCCAACCCAATGCGATTACGGCCAGCGCCAGCACGACGATCACCGGCAATGCGTAACCATAGGCCGACGTCGCCTCGGTCCAGGCAAACACACCGACGGCCGCAATCAGCAGCGCAAAAACGATCGTCAGGCCGACACTCGCCACGTAGTACAACATGCCGCGATTGACGACCTGGTCGATCAGCAGCAGCTTGTAGCGCGCAATCCCAACGGCATAAGCGCACGTGAACGACAGGCTGGCGAGCACCATCGGCAGTCGGGCGCTGCCAAAGGCGAACGCGACACGATCGAAGTAGGCGAGCCAGAGCGTGAGGGCCACCGGCACCGTCGCCAGCAGACTGGCACACAGAATCCAGCGGACCTGAGCCCGCTCGAGCGGATTCCGAGTCGACCAGAAGCTGTCCACCAGCGCAACGATCGCGAACACAAAGTATCCGGCGGCGATCATCAGGTACACGTAAATCGCGTTCCGCAGCAGCGGCATGAACTCGTCAACTGACATGCCGGCAAACGTCGCCGTGATCGCCGGGCCGATGAAAACGCGCGACAGCCAGTCCCCGGCCACAATCAACACGACGGCGCCGATTGCAAACGTCGCCGGAACGCCGTACACCCCCAGCAATGTCAGTCGCGGCCAGGCGAACAGGAACCGCTTGGGGACGGGGTACACCAGGAAGAAGTGCAGCAGCACAGCCGGCAACAATATGGCCATGACGGCGAACGGAATTGTGAACCACAGGCTCCCCGCCAGGACCCACCAGTGATTCCCGCCGACATAGGCGACCACGGTCACGGCGCACAGCGCGAAGAACACTTGCAGAGGACGATCCGAAGGTCGCCGCCAGTACGCCAGCCCGGCGAGGACGAACACGATCGTGTGCATCACGAACCAGCCGAGCGACAGCGCCAATCCCCCGATCGGCTGGCGCGCGAGCGGCACCCATGCTCGCTTTTGCACACCGCCATCGCCTGGCCGAAACAGCACTCTGACGTAATACCGGCCGGTCGAATCCTTCTGCAAAACGTTCGTCGACCCTTCCGGGACTTCGCTGACGGGAACACCGGGAGTGAGGTTTCCGACCGCTGCGTCCCGCGGGGGGGATCGAACCCAGGCGAGCGCATGCGCAAAATCGACGAACGTCCGCGTGCGAAACCCCGCCACCTCGATCAGCCGGTCCCCCTTCTTCGGGAGAGGGTCCAAATGACTGCCGTCAACGACGGTGATTTCCTCCGCTTCGCGTGCTGCCGATTCATCTTCTGCCAACAGACACCGCAAGCCGATATCCGGCGTCGTCGCCACGTACCAAAGGGCAACCAGGCAGTAGATCGCGGACCCGACGGCGAGCGACGTCAGGAGGAACTTTGCGATTCGGGAGTCATCATGCATTGGCCAGACTCCACCAAGGGCCTGTTAATTGGCGAAGCAGGGTAGACGTGGCGATTTGGATTCAATTGGGATCAGCGTAAGCAGTACGTGTAGGACATTCAATGATCCCAGCGCCGAAAGCGCCGATTGAGCGCCGAAATGCGCCGAAATGTGCCGCATCGACTGCGCCGAAAAGCCACACAGAAGCGACGACGCAACTTCCAAACAAACAATCACAACACAATACGAAATAAGCACATACAACAGCCACACACAGCAGAGTGACGGGACCAACCCGAGCGCCGAAGCGCCGAACGGCACAGCCGTTGCTTTCTCTACCTGCCGTGACCCCCGTGGTTCACGTGAATTTCGACCCAGCCAGCCCTCGATTCTTGGAGTGAACGACCCCCCGTTGGAAATGCAGGTACTGATTGCAGCCTGACCCACTCTGCGAATCAGATTCTCACTACGAGCCCCTGCATCTTCGACGGTCACTCAGAATCGAGGGCTTTTTTGCGCGCCCCCTCTGGTCCGGCATCGAATCTCCGCACGGACCCAGACTTGGCCGACTCTGCCATTCGTGTGTCCCTCGCTTGACGGAAACGCCGTAGGGACGAGCATGGTAGGCGTCACCCACCCATTCGCTCTTCCTGTGCACACACGCTATGCCGATCGACCTGAACTCGCTGTTGGGAACGCGTGCAGTCCTCGGTCCGCTGCAGACCAATGCGGCCGGACCCGCGGGCGCGTTGCCGCTCACTCCCGAGATGCTCCTTGACAGCCCCAGCGGCGATCTGTTCGGGATGACTCAGAATGCCGGAATGGGCTGGGATCCACAGCAATTGCTGCGCGATCAGGTGCTGATCCTCAGCACACAAGGGGGCCTACGAGCGGAGGATGGCCGACCGATCGCCTTGGGATACCACACCGGCCACTGGGAAGTCGGCTTGCTTGTCCGCGCCGCAGCCGAGGAACTGGACCGTCTCGAACGGTTGCCCTTCGCAGCATACGTCAGCGACCCCTGCGACGGCCGTTCCCAGGGAACGACCGGCATGATGGACAGTCTGCCCTATCGCAATGACGCAGCAGTCGTCTTGCGGCGGCTCATCCGCTCGCTCCCCACGCGCACAGGCGTCCTGGGAGTCGCGACGTGCGACAAGGGCCTGCCGGCGATGATGATCGCGCTGGCGTCGTGCCATGACCTGCCCGCCATCGTTGTGCCCGGCGGTGTCACGTTGCCCGCAACCGTCGGCGAAGACGCCGGGAAAGTGCAGACAATCGGCACCCGGTTCGCCAGTGGCGAAATTGATCTCTCATACGCCGCGGAGATGGGCTGCCGGGCGTGCGGAACCCCCGGCGGCGGCTGTCAGTTTCTCGGCACCGCGGCCACGTCGCAGGTCGTGGCGGAGGCGCTGGGCCTGGCGCTGCCGCACTCGGCGCTCGCGCCGTCCGGACAGCCGATCTGGCTGGAAATCGCGCGGGCGTCGGCGCGTGCCGTCGTCGAACTCAAACGACGCAAGCTGACTGTCCGCGACATTCTCACCGAGGATGCGTTGCACAATGCCATGGTCGTCCACGCCGCCGTCGGCGGTTCAACGAACCTGTTGTTGCACACGCCGGCGGTCGCATTCGCAGCCGGCCTGCCGCGGCCGACCGTGGACGACTGGAACCGCGTCAATCGACAAGTGCCGCGTATCGTGGATGTGTTGCCGAACGGTCCTCAGGGACACGTGACCGTGCGGATGTACCTCGCCGGCGGCGTGCCGGAGGTCATGCTCCATCTGCGGGCCGCCGGACTGCTCCGGCTGGACGCGCTCACCGCGACCGGGCAGTCGCTGGGAGACGTGCTCGACTGGTGGGAGTCGTCTGATCGTCGCCGGCACGTGCGTCAACAACTCGTCGAGCGTGACGGAGTCGATCCAGGCGACGTCATCATGTCGCCGGCCCAGGCCGCCGCCCGCGGCATGACCAGCACGGTCACGTTTCCGACGGGCAACATTGCACCCGAAGGTTCCGTCATCAAGAGCACCGCCATCGATCGGTCAGTCGTCGATCCCGACGGCGTGTATCGGAAGACCGGTCCGGCGCGGGTCTTCACCTCGGAGCGCGACGCGATCGCCTGCCTCAAGGGACGCCGTGGCCAGCCGATTCAGGCCGGCGACGTGATGGTCCTGATCGGCCGCGGCCCGCTGGGCGCGGGTATGGAAGAGACCTACCAGGTCACGTCCGCGCTTAAGTATCTCCCCTTCGGCAAACACGTCGCGCTATTGACGGATGCTCGATTTTCCGGCGTCTCCACCGGCGCCTGCATCGGGCATGTCGGCCCGGAGGCTCTGGCCGGTGGTCCCGTGGGCAAACTTCGCGACGGTGACCTGATCGAGATCGAAATCGATACGCGACGTCTCACGGGACGGCTGAATTTCGTGGGACGGCCGGACGAGCGTGTGACGCCCGAACAGGGTGCTGCAATTCTGGCGGTCCGGGAACTCAACCCGGCCGTGCAGCCCGATCCGCAACTGCCGGACGACACGCGCATCTGGGCGCTGTTGCAGCAGGCGGGAGGTGGCACCTGGGGCGGCTGCGTGTACGATGCCGATGCCATCGCCCGCGTGATGGCGGCCGGGACCCTGGCCCTGTCCGCGATGGAGCGCCGACAGGCAACCCCCGGACGATGACGGCAAACGCGGGTGTCCGGCTCGCAGTGACCGATTCGCTTGAAACGTGCGAGGTCTATTGCGGGTATCGATCAGCATGCGGAATGTGCGCGCCGCGCTTGGCCCGAGACCGAAGCGTCTGCGCCCGGAGGATTTTCAACCAGCGATGGATGTCATGACCAACCAATTGCGCGTCGGTGAAACAACGGGTCCGGCAGAGTCCAGGTATCACCGATCGATTCGCGGCGCGCTGGCGGTTGCGGTGACCACTTGGGCCTTTGGGGCTTGTGCTCTGCAGTCCGTACGCGCACAAACGCCGTCGTCAGACGACAAGCCGGCTGCTGCCCCTCCGCCGCGCCCGTTACTCGTCGTGCACGTCGCCGCGCTCGATCGCGTGCTGCAACAGCTGCAGAATAACTTCAAGGAGATCGATCGCGCGGATGTCAACGACGCCTTCATTTCGAGGCTGAATGACAATGCCGGCGGACTCAAGGGCCTCGACCGCTCGCGGCCTTTCGGCGTCGCACTGTTTTTGACCCAGGCCCTGCCGCCGCAGCCGATCCCGGTCGTCTACGCGCCGGTCAGCGACTTCAAAGACCTGATTCAGACACTCGAACTGGGGCCGGTCAAGATCAAACGCCAGGCTGCGGACCCGGCAGCCGTCGGCAATGCCGCCGCCGGTGAACGCTACACCCTGACGATGCCGCAGGGGGAAACTCGCGAAATCGTCGTTCGCGACGGATATGCATTTCTGTCTCGCGAGGAAAAGTTCCTCGACGGAGATGTGGCGTCGCTCGCCAAACTGGCGCCCCGGCTGAGCGCACAATACGACGTCGCCATCACCGTCGACCTGAAGACCATCTCTCCACTGATC
>JAXMBS010000092.1:0-18344 GCA_046349775.1 Planctomycetaceae bacterium
TCGAGGAATGGCAGCAACGACGTCAGCACGGAAAACCGCACCGTGCCGGCCGTCGGCGGACGCAGGCTCGTCGGCACGCGGGTGTAGCTGCTTTCAAAGTTGTGCACGGCCAGATCGATCTGCTTCAGATTGTTCCGGCACTGCGTGCGGCGCGCCGCTTCCCGCGCCTGTTGCACAGCCGGCAGCAGCAGCGAGATCAGGATCGCAATAATCGCGATCACGACCAGCAGTTCGATCAGGGTGAACCCGCCGCGAGCCGGGCGGGACGAGGTCTTCAGGGAAATACGCTTCACGGTTAGATCCTTTGGTGAAAAGTTGATTGGGTGTGTGATGAAACGGGGGTTGGTGTGGGCTGCTGGACCCGGCGCTGCGAGGATGTTCGCAGTGGCCGGTTACAATTCGGCGTCCTTATCAGCGACAACAGGATTTCATTGCGATCTGACTCCATTCTGGAGGAGGGAAACGGGCGGCTCGCACAGCGGAGCCTTGATGCAGCTACTTCAACTCCAGCGGCTGCAGCTTTGAGGAATCTTCGGCGACGCGAACCGTCAGGGTCGTCGTCTCCGGGCGCGAATACTTCTTGGGCAGGTCATTCGGTCCGGCGTTCGGGCTCTTCTTTGATCCGACGACCGGATAGTGCAGGACGAGCGCCTTGTATTCGCCCGCCGGCGCACCGTCTGCTGTCGAATATGTGCCCAACTTGAACGTGCCGTCCGGTCCGGAGGTGGCATTCGGCCGCACGGACGGCGGGAAGCTCACGTCCTGCGGCACCAGCGTGATCAGCGCTCCGGCCAGCGGTTTGCCTTTGAAGCTGATCACCCCCTCTGCCGGCACGACCTTTTCCCAGGAGTTCTGCGTGTTGCCGCAACCGGCAAATATGACGGCGATGCCGAGTGTTCCGAGCGTCCAGAAGGCCGTCCGCCGATAGCTGTTCGACTGTCTCATACCGTGTTGCTCCCGGTCAAAACTGTGATTTGTCCGCGTGGCACAGCACGCACGCTTGGGACCATCAACCTCGATCGCCCCTGCACGGCGACCACGACGGGCGGATTTTCGCGCAGAGGGTTCGAAACGCGGATACCACCGACTACACGTGCTGGTGAAACGCCATACAGCAACCGTGCGTCGCGGCGACTTCTCCGCGCTCCGTACAGATCCGTACTCCCGGCCCGGATCCGTCCAGAACACTGGAGGTCGAGACGGAGGCGCGCTTGTCAGGCTGCGGCGCAAGCTGCCACAGCGCCCACAGCACGGCGGTCACACCAATCAGTGTTCCGCCCGTCCAGACCAGCATTCGCCGGAACGCCGGCAGGACGAAGCCCGTATTCTCGCTGCTTGAATCCTGAGGCCCTGCCGCCGGAAGCTGCAGCAGGTTTTCGATGCGCTCGATCCCCGACACGCGTCCCACCGTCTGTTCAATCAGGCGGCGCTCGTAGTCGCTGTCTGCGGCGCCGCGCAGCACGACTTCGCCGTGGCGCACATCGACTCGCACCATGCCCGCGATGCGCGAGCCAAACTGTGACAGACGTTCCTGGACGCTGCGGCGCAACTGGTCATCCGTCAGTGACAGGCGCTCACGGCGGCCGCGCGACGAATGAGACGGGGAACGCTGTGCCACAGCGGAATGCGGGACGGCCGTGATCATCGAATTGCTCGCCCCGTCGTCGGCAGCGCTGTGCAGTTGTTGCGGTGACATCTCGATCATCCCTGATCAACAGGTTCATCCGGAAGACGCCGATTGCTTGCGTCGTGGAACGGGGGATGCATCCGCTGTGCCACCCGGCACGGTTTTTCGGACTGCCCCTGAATTGGCCCGGTTTTTCGAATCTCGCAGACGCTCCCATGCCACACCCGTGGAATTTGATCGACGAGTCCCGTGATATGTCCTATGATCCCGTGATTAATAACGGCGACGCGGAATCGCAGGATCTCGTCATGGAACACTTCCAGCAGATGTTGCCCAAAGTCTGGCGCGAGGTCTGCCGGCACATCGAGATCGGCGAATCCGCAGACACGCTCTTTCAGTTGTTGCGCGGCTACGTCCCCGTGGAACGCATGGCCGTCTATCGGCTGGAAGAGGAGCACCGGCGCCTGGTCGCAGCGTGCGTCGTCCCTCCGCTGCCGGGACAGCCGGCCCGATCTGACGACCTTCCCGAACGGCAGTTTCGCAAGCTCAACAACTGGATTCGCAAGGGAGAACTTGCCCGCATGGATCGCAGCGGCGCCGAGTGGTTCCCGGCCTGGCTGCATCCGGATCCGTCTCTCGGCGCCCGCGAGTGGTTTGTCGCGCCGCTGTCGGCCCCGCACGGCACCTTGGGCCTGTTCGTGTTGACACCCGCGCGCGGCACCAAGCTGCTGGCGCGTCATGATGCCATGATCCGGCTCCTGCAGGAGCCGCTCGGAGTCGCGCTGGAGAACGATCGGCGACTGCATGAGTTGCAGATCCTGCGCGAAGCGGCTGAAGCCGACCGCCGTTCGCTGCTGACGCGCCTGGGACGCAAAGAACTTTCGGATACCGTCGTCGGCAGCGACTCCGGGCTCAGCCAGGTCCTGCAACGCGTCCGCCAGATCGCCCGCTCGGAAGTCCCCGTCCTGATCCTCGGAGAAACCGGCACGGGCAAGGAATTGATCGCCCGCGAAATCCACAACCACAGCGCACGCCAGCATGGGCCGTTTATCCGCGTCAACTGCGGCGCGATCCCGTCCGAACTCATCGACTCGCAGCTCTTTGGTCACGAAAAGGGAAGCTTCACCGGCGCTGTCGAGTCGCGCCAGGGCTGGTTCGAACGCGCCAGCGGAGGCACGCTGTTCCTGGATGAAATCGGCGAGCTGCCGTTGAACGCCCAGGTGCGATTCCTGCGTGTCCTGCAGGATGGCTTCGTCGAACGCGTCGGCGGACAACAGCCGATCCAGGTCGACGTGCGGGTCGTCGCCGCCACCCATCGCGATCTCGCGGGCATGGTCGTGAATGGCCAGTTCCGTGAGGACCTCTGGTACCGGATTGCGGTGTTTCCGATTCTCATTCCGCCGCTGCGCGATCGGAAGGAAGACATCCCCGCGCTGGTGGAGCACTTGCTGGAGAAGGCCGCCACGCGTTTCGGCCTGGCGCAGGTCTCAGCCTCCGAAGCCGATCTTCGCCTGCTGCAGAATTACGACTGGCCCGGCAATATTCGCGAGCTCGGGGCGGTCATTGATCGCGCGCGCTGCTGGGGGAGGGGCGGACGCTGGAAGTCGCGGTGGCGCTCGGAGCGGCGCAACCGGCCAGGAGGCTCGCACCGGCGGCGCCGGCCGCCGAACTGGGAACGGTGGCTGCGACGGCGCGATCTGCAACCATCGCTTCGCTGGATGACGCGATCAAGAGCCATATTGAATGCGCGCTGACCGCCGCGCAGGGCCGGATCGAAGGCCCGCGCGGCGCCGCCGCCATCCTGCAGATCAATCCGCACACGCTTCGCGCCAAGATGCGGAAGCTCAAACTGGACTGGTCGGCCTTCCGGCAGGCCGGGCCGCCATAGGTCGACTCGTCGAGCGTCTCGCGCCGTCAGGCACTGAGCAAGTCGTTGTGCACAACAGAGCACCCCTGTCGCCCGGGGGTGCCGCCGGGGTGCTGGCGCGGGTTTCGCCGGAATTCACTTCGTCTGTTGTGTTGACGCTGACGATTCCGGCCTTTGGCCCAGTTTGCGACCACTCCGATGCCGACGTGACGAGGTTGCCGTCCGGGCCGATGAGGTAGTAGGTGGGGACCGTGCTGATCGCCAGTTGTCGCGACATGTCGGAGTCGTCGCCGAGGTACATTGCGCTTCCAGTCCCGGTGATTCGAGGCGACGAGCGTCTGGGCCTGCTGACGGTCTGCGTCGAGATTGAGACCGACGATCGTGATCGGGCGGTCCTGCCAGCGGCCTTGCCACTCTGCGACCTCGGCACGGATCTCGGGCATGTGCTGCAGGCGGGGCGCTTTCCAGCTCGCCCAGACGTGGAGGACGACATAGCCCCCTTCAGATCAAAGATCGTCCGTTCGCGGCCGGTGGCGTCGACGATCTTGTAGGCCTGCATGTTCTGGCCGCTGCGCGAGCCCGGCTTGCCGACGGGGACGTCGATCGCACAGCGACGTTCTTCGTGCCGGCAGCGGAGTCGGCCGCGGTGACTTCGATCGGAACAACCTTGGTGCCGATCGTTTCGACGAGGCATCCGGCCGGCTGCTCGTAGAGTCGCAGGACGAGGTCATACTGGCCCGGCGGTACGCCGTGGATCTGGAACTGACCGTCCGGCGAGAGCTTCACGAAGTAGTACGGAGCGCGTTGCCAACCAGCCGTAAAAGTGCGGATCGAGGGACCAGGCCGACTCGACCGGGCCGGACGGATCGAAACTGAGCTTGGGGAAATCGGCCGGCGGGTTCGAGGGCGTCGCGACGGACGAGGTAGTTGAGCGACCAGTTCTTGTTGAGTTCGACGTCCCCGCGTCCGGTTGCGTTGACCTGACCGGTCACGATGATGCCGTTGCCGCCGAGAACCAGTTCGCGGTGTTCGCCCGGCTGGAGATTCAAGACGACTGATTCGCTCGACGTGAGCGGCGATTCCCGCCACAGGCCGAGATAACTACGAATCGACCCACTTCCCGGCGGCAGTCGCGTGAATTCAAACCGGCCGTCCTTATCCGTACGCACGGTATGTATCACGGAATCGCCTTTCCCCTAGGCCACGGTCTGGCGAGGGGTTGAAGATCATCAGTTGCTCCGCCATCGGTTGCCCGTCCTGGAGCAGGCGCCCCACACTTTGGCCCAAGGCTGCAGTCGGAGAAGTGTGCCGATCTCTTCATCCGGCGGCCGCAGCGAGCTCGGCAATTCCGGTTGGGTGTATTGCGGATACCGCGCCCGGCTCGAATGTTGCCAGCAGCTCGAAAGAACCGTCGAAGGGCCGGATTTCGTTTTCACGTCGTCTCGGTCGTCGGCCTCGCCATTGCTCGTCATCGGGACATCGATGGTCCCCTCGACAATCAATGCTCCGGCAACGGGTTGTCCTACCCGAGTCAATCACCCGGCCTATTCGGGTTGCAGCCGGTTCTAATTCGAAATCGACCGTCACGGGGCGTCTTCGACCGCATACGATTGTTCGCTGAGCGGCACGAGCGGTATCCAGTGCGTCGATTCGCACCCGGTAACGATAGCCTCGGGGATGGTCGGTCAGCAGGGCCTCGTACGTCCCGTCTTTGCGGCGACTGCGTGATTGTGTGCGGTCGATAGGAACTGCGGTCGGAACTCGGTCACCGGGTGATGCGGAACTCCTTGATCGGGCTTCCAGTCCCGGCATCCAGTCCTCGGCCCTTGCCTTCTGGTACTGGAACAATTTGACGACGTGTTCCTGCCCGTTTGCCACCAGCGAAACGTCGCTTTCTGCAAAGTCCTTCGCGGAGATGCTGTACTCCGCCGTCATCGGGTGCCCAATCCCAGACGTAAATGCGTTCTCGTCCGCATGGCGAGGATCCCGGACTCCGGGACATTCGAATGTTTGTGATTGTAAATCGCCTCGGTTCCTCGCCATTCTCTGACTGAAACGTAGGCCTTGGGGACCGGGTTGCCGCTGCTGTCCACAATCTTCATGACGAGCCGGTTCCCCGGCGGCAACTTGAATTGCAGGTCCGCCATTCCCGCCGCGACCGCGAGCTTCTGCTGGATCGGCACTAAAGCCGGAGAGATGACGGTGATCGGGTACTCCCCGTAGAGAGCGGCAGAGTTTCAAAGTGTCCTTCAACGCCGATCGTCGTCTCGTTGGCTCCTTCCGCCCAATAAGGACGGTCGCTCCAGATAGTCAGCCCGTTGGTGACCGGTTTTCCATCCGGATCGACGACACTTCCTTTCACGACAGCACCGCGTGACAGAACGATCTTGGCCGTCCCGTTGCGCAGCATTGCGGTCGTAACCCCCTGTTTCTGCTGTAGCTCGCCCCATCGGAAATCCTTCGCGTATTTTCGGGTGCGCGTGTAAGGCGGAAGACGTAATCTCCATCCTCGGACGGTGCCGGCGCATTGTTTATTGACCACCTGCCGTCGGTATTTGTCACAACAGGACCGGCCGTGTAATCGGTGTCGGTGAGCCATGTGCTGATCATCGGGTCGGGTTTCTTCGTCCAAGCCGGTTCGCGGATCTCGACCATCACGTCCACGGTTACGCCCGGCGACCGGCATTCGGCCTCATCGACGACCGTACCGCTGAGTTCCGTGCCGCGTGCAAGCTGAAATTCGTATCGATCAGGAATCGACGGCAGATCGTTTTCGTTGCCATCGAAGTTCACGAATTCGGGTACAAATCCGTCCTTTGCCGGCCGCATTCGCAACAATTCGATCTGTCGCGGCAGGGGTGAATTCTCCGATACCTTGAGCATTTGTTCGGAAGCCGGCGTTTGGCGTTGAAGTCTTTCCATCTTGCCTCACGATTGCGGTAAAACAGACTCGCTCCTTCCAGCGGCGTCCCCTGCTTCATCGGTGATCTTTACCTGAATCGTGCGTATCACTCACGGCCGGCGAGGGCTTCCACCGGCTCTTTCTTCTGCGGCGGTGCTTGAGCCTGCGGCTCAGCCGAGGTCGACAACCGCAGCGGCCAGGCGGCGACGATCGCGGTGTTCCGAGCGCCCAGCGGCGCGCTTGCGCGCGGGGAGAGGGACATGCGGTTCCGGGCCCGGTCGAGGATTGCGAGGATGCGGTCCTCGACGTTAGCCCGGCAGGCCATGCCGACCGCCGGTCGAGCGGACGGTGGCGGCAGGAGCAGGCGACGCCGAGCAGGACGTCGGCGTAGTCGGCGGGGGCCTGCCCGCTGGAGAGCACGAGGTCGTCGCAGGCGAGTTCGCCGCGGTTGCTCATCTGGATCAGTCCCAGCCAGCAGGCGGATTGAACCAGTAGACTGCACCAGACGAGCCGCGGCAACTCCTGCGCAGGACATCGCGACGCTGGGCGTGTCGAGTTCGTGCAGGAGCACCAGCCGCCGGCGTTCGGGAGACCATGTGTCGGCGTCGGCCGGCAGGAGCAGCAATGTTCGCCAGATTCCGGTGACGGCCAGGACGCGAGCGCCCAGCACGATCGCTACGCCGTGCGCCCGGTGCAGGCCGAGTGATTGCCGCCTCGGCGACGGCGGCGGTCCAGACGGCAGACGTAGTCGAGTTGACCTCGGAGCACGCATACAGCATCCAGATTGCCAGCCGGTTCGCAGCAGACAAGCCGCCACGCCTCCCAGCCACAGGGTCAGGAGCAGGCGGCGAGGAGATCGTTTCGACGCCCGTCGTGGACTGCGGATTCAGCGACATGGCGGTGGGCAATGGTGTCGCTGCTGTCGCGACCGTCGAGCCTGGCGTCTGAAGGGCTGGCTTACCGGTTGGGACTGATGCGTTGTGCCCTGTGGGGAGGGTCTGGCCGGCTTCCAGGGAGGCCGCGATTGCCAGCGGATCGGCTGCTGTCGGGAACGTAGTCGGCGGCGTGAGGCCAATTTTTGCAGGAGATTCAGCTGATCCGGCCATTGCAGACAGGTGCGGGAGGATGGGCAGCGTGCCGAGCGGGGCGATGTACGTGGCGATGGGAATCACCAGACAGCCGCAGAAGCCGAGCGTCCAGACTCGGTGGATCAGAGCGGCCGAACGTCGCCGCAACAGCCAGGCAGCGAGCGCGGTGGCTGCGAGGAGGACGGACGATTTCACAGATGTGTCGATGAGCCACTCGGCGAGATCCGGTGAGGACGCAGCGCCGCTGAGACTCGTGAGCGTGAAGGGCATGGCGAACATGTCAGCGGTCTCCCTGTCGGGCGCGTTCGATGGCTTGCTGGAGGCGGTTCAGGTCGTCGTCAGTCAGCTTGTTGGCGGAGTCGTCGATCAGGGCGGCGAGGGCATCGCCGGGGGAATCGGGAAAGAAGGTCGAAATCAGACGCTTAAGGGCCGAGCGGCTGGCGGTCTTGCGGGACTGGACGGGGGAGTACCGATGCTTGGCGGCGGAGCGGTCGCGGCGGACGAAGCCCTTGCGTTCGAGCTGTCCGATCATGGTGCGGACGGCGGAATAGCTGGGGGGATCGGCGAGGGCGACGCGGACGTCGGCAACAGAGGCGGTGCCGAGGCGGTGCAGGACGTCCATGATCTGCTGTTCGCGTGGTGCGAGGCCGCGGGGAGCGGCGTCCTTGGGGGCCATGTGGTGAGTCTCCGACGTACAGCGGCTCAGTTCAGAAGTGTCAACGCATTGGCAGTGTCAATTTATTGACACATAGGGCGCGTGTCAAGCGTCGCGCGCAAAGAAAAGCACCCCGGCTGCTGGGGAGCAGCCGGGGTGCTGGTTCGAATCGAAAGCCATGTCGCCCGGATCGGCGGGCTGACGCCGCGCCGCTCGCCATGTATCAGCCGGCGGCGACGAGGCGTTCTTTCTTTTCGCGGCGGCGGCGTTCGACGACTTCTTCCTGGATGCCGCGCGGGACCTGCTTGTACTTGGCGAACTCCATGCTGAAGCTGGCCTTGCCCTGCGTCATGGAACGCAGCTCGTTGGCGTAGTCGAACATGGAGGCCAGCGGAACTTCCGCGTTGATGACCGTGACGCCGAGGCGCGAGGTGGTGCCGGTCACCATGCCGCGCTTGCTGGCGAGGTGGCCGGTGATCGAACCCTGGAACTCGTCCGGCGTTTCGACTTCGAGCTTCATGATCGGCTCGAGCAGCGCCATGCCGGCCTTCAGCAGCGTCTCCCGCATGCAGTTGAAGCCGCAGATGTTGAATGCCATTTCGGACGAGTCCACGTCGTGGTAGCTGCCGTCCTGCAGCGCGACGCCGACGCCGGTGACTTCGCACTCGCACAGCGGGCCTTTTTCCAGCGCCCGCGTCATGCCGTGCTCGACCGGCGCGATGTATTCCTTCGGAATGCGTCCCTGGCTGATCTCGTTGTCGAACCGGAACGATTCTTCGGCGTCTTCCGGCAGCGGGAACAGCTTGCCGACGATGTGGGCGTACTGCCCGGAGCCGCCGGTTTGCTTCTTGTGCTTGAAGTTGAACTCGACTTCCTTCGTCGGCGTTTCGCGATAGGCGACCTTCGGCTCGCCGACCGTGACCTCGCAGCGGTACTCGCGCTTGATGCGCTCGATGTACACCTCCAGGTGCAGCTGACCCATGCCGGCGATGATGGTTTCGCTGGTTTCGGGATCGGTGCTGACGCGGAACGTCGGGTCCTCGCGGCGGAACCGTTCGAGGGCCTTGCTGAGTCGGTCGGCGCCGTCGCGCTGCAGCGGCGCGACCGACAACCGGATGACCGGCTCGGGGACGTAGATGCTTTCGAGGGCGTAGGTGAGATCGCCGCCGCAGAACGTGTCGCCGGATGCACAATCGACACCGACGACGGCGATGATGTCGCCGGCCGTGGCCTGTTCGATGTCCTGGCGATCGTTGGCATGCATCCGCAGGAGGCGGCCGAAGCGGACCTTCTTGCCGGTGCGGGTGTTGGTGTAGCTGTCGCCCTTGGCAATTTTGCCCTGGTAGATGCGGAAGTAGGTCAACTGGCCGAACTGCTCGATGACGGTCTTGAAGGCCATCGCGACGAGCGGATCGGAAGACGAGGTCGTGAGGTTCACGCGGATCGGCTCGACCTGCTGTCCAGGTTCGGCCTTGGCTTTGGCCTTGTCGGTGGCCGTGACGTCGATGGCCGTGATCTGGCGATCGAGCGGGCTCGGCAGGTACCGGACGACGGCATCGAGCAGCGGCTGGACGCCCTTGTTGCGGACGGCCGTGCCGCAGAACACCGGGACCAGCTCGTGGCCGAGGGTCGCTTCGCGGATCAGATTGTGGAGCTGCTCTTTCGGGAACTCCTGCTCTTCGAGGAGGGCCATCATCAGCTCGTCGCTGAACAGCGACAGGGCTTCGAGCATCTCGTGGCGGGCGGTCGCGGCGGCGTCCGCGAAGTCGGCGGGGATGTCGACTTCGACGACGTCTTCACCCTGCTTACCTTCGAACTTGAGGGCCTTCATCTCGATGAGGTCGATGATGCCGGCGAACTCGTTGCCGGCGCCCATCGGCATCTGCAGCGGGACCGGGGTCACGCCGAGCTTGTCCTTCATCTGGCGGACGACGGAGTTGAAGTCCGCGCCGGTGCGGTCCATTTTATTGACGAACGCGACGCGCGGCACGTGGTACCGCTTCATCTGGCGATCGACGGTCAGCGACTGGCTCTGAACGCCGCCGACGGCGCACAGGACGAGGATCGCACCGTCGAGGACGCGGAGCGAACGCTCGACTTCGACGGTGAAGTCCACGTGCCCCGGGGTGTCGATGACGTTGATCGTGTGTTCGCCCCAGTGGACCTGGGTTGCGGCGGACGTGATGGTGATGCCGCGCTCCTTCTCCAGGTCCATGTAGTCCATGGTGGCGCCGGGACCGTCTCCCTTCACTTCGCCGATCTTGTGGATGCGGCCGCTGTAATAGAGGATCCGCTCGGTGAGCGTGGTTTTGCCGGAGTCGATGTGGGCGGAGACGCCGATGTTGCGGAGAAGGCTGAGTTCGCTCATGGGAAACTGAAGGTCTTACGGACGGTGGTCGTGGACGGGAGTCGTTCCCGTGGATGGCAGTGAATCCCAAAGGGTCCCGAAGCTGTCGGGATCGCAGGTACACGCGGAGCGCTGGCTTGTGACAGCGGGGGCGCCCCCGACATCAACCGGTGTGCAGCTCGCCGAAGTGCGACGAACAGGCCGCCATAAAGGCGGTGGCCTGAATCCGCCAATGTCCGTTCGGCCGGGGTGCGGCCGAGCAGGCGTCAGGCCATTCGCCGCACAGGCGGCTCTGAATGGTCACTCATTGGCAGTGTTCCTTACTCGTCGGGCGACAGGTGCGGGCCGGATTGGGCGTCCCGCACGAACAATTTGATCGCAGTCCACGTTCCCAATGACTGCGTCAGTCCGGCCCAAGCGCGACCGGCTGATAAGCTGCCTCGAATACTGTTATCCTTCAACAGCTTCGAATGCGTCCGCCGGATAATAGCGTTGTCCCGGTGGGCTGGGAAGGGGGAAATTCGTGTGTTTTGCGTGAACTGGTAACGGGTTGGGGCGAAAAAGGGTTAGTGGTTTAAGGTTGGTGGTTTATCGACGCCTTGTTTCGAGGGGAGCCGACGGCGACTGGACCACAAAGTATGACTGCATGTTCAAATGTCGAATGATTCAAATCCTTGGCAGCAGACGGGTTGGGAAGAGCATACGCGGATGCTGCTGGATTCGTTCCGGCGTTGGCTGGGGCGAGAGTTGCTGGAACCGCGCGGGACGCCGGCCGACGATGCGCGGGCGCTGTTCGAGGCGCCGTTTGTCGTCGTTTCGCACGGCACGCAGCCCGATCCGATCCTGAGCTACGGGAACCGGGCGGCTCTGGAACTGTGGGAAATGGACCTCGAGACGCTGCTGCGAACGCCGTCGCGGCTGACAGCGGAGCCGGTGCACCGAGATGAGCGGGCGCGGCTGCTGGAGCGGACGACGAGCGACGGGTACGCGGACAACTACTCCGGGATCCGGATCAGCGCGACGGGGCGGCGGTTTCGGATCCACCAGGCGATTGTGTGGAACCTGGTGGATCGCGACGGGCGGCGCGTAGGGCAGGCGGCGACGTTTGATCGGTGGGAGTGGGTGGAGTGACGAGTGATATTTACTAGCCGCGACCGTCAGGGAGCGAACCCGCGCTCGATCGCTCCCTGACGGTCGCGGCTAATCAATTGAGAGAGTGCCGGCCCGAACGACTCGCGGAGCGAGTCGCCTGCTTATCCCGGAGTCGCGATCAACTCTTGTTCGTCGCGGTTTGGGACTGTTCGCCGCACTTCTGCCTGGCGGCAAGTCCGCTTTCAGCATGTCTGCTGCAACTTCTTTCGACGCAATCGATTGCGAACTTGCTCCGCCCAGCGGCAGATTCGGCACGTCGCATGCATTGTGCAGAACCTCAGCGTCTGTCTCTGAAGTTCTCACAGGAGGAATCACCATGAACAAAAACGACGTTCGCCATCCCAGCCGCTGGCTGGCTGGATTGGGAGTTTTCGGTCTGGGAACGGCACTGGCCGTTCAATCGCTGTTCAGCGCACCGGTGGCTGCGGTCGCTGTGCCGCCTTCGCCGGCGGCGGTGGCTTCCGCCAACGATTTATCGTCGGCGTTTCGCAGCGCGTCGGAGGCCGTGTTGCCATCGGTCGTCACGATCCGCAATGAGCAGGTCGTCACGCAGGTTGACGAAAGCGCGAAGATGCCGCAGGGGGAAAACAGTCTGCCCCAAGGCATTCCTGACGAATTCGGTCCACTGCTCAAGCGGTTCTTCGGCGACCAGGTTCCCCAGATGCCGCAGATGCCACGTGGCGGATCTGGACACATGCCGCATTCGATGGGAATGGGATCCGGCGTGATCATTGATTCGTCCGGGCTGATTCTCACGAACAATCACGTGGCGGGAGGCGGCGGCAAGGTGACCGTGCAACTGCACGACGGCCGCGAGTTTGAAGCGACCGAAGTCAAAACCGACCCGCAGTCGGATATTGCGATCGTGAAGATTGAAGGCGCCGGGATACTGCCGGCGGCCAAGCTGGGAGACAGCGACAAGCTGGAGATCGGCGACTGGGTGCTCGCAGTGGGCGCTCCGTTCGGACTTCAAGAGACCGTCACGGCCGGCATAATTTCGGCCAAGTCGCGCGGAGTGAACATCACCGAGCGGGCGGACTTCCTGCAGACCGACGCGGCGATCAATCCGGGTAACAGCGGCGGCCCGATGGTTAACGTGCACGGTGAAGTGGTCGGCATCAATACGGCCATTTCGACGAGCGGCGGCGGGAACGAAGGCATTGGCTTCGCTGTGCCGATCAACCAGGCGAAGTGGGTCAGCGATCAGCTGATCGCGAAGGGCTCGGTGGAACGTGCGTTCCTGGGTGTCGGGATTCAGCAACTGAACAGCGACCTCGCGAAGCAGCTCGGGCTGAAGTCGGTGCACGGGGCGCTGGTCTCCGAGGTGCGTCCGGGTTCGCCGGCAGAACACGCGGGCATCCATACGGGTGACGTCATCGTCGAGTTCAACGGCAAGCAGGTGGATAACCCCCACCGGCTGCAGAACCTCGTCGAGCGTGCGAATATGAAGTCGGACAACACGGTCGTGGTCGTTCGTGATGGTGACCGGAAAGAGGTCGCAGTCGCACTCCAGCCGCTGCCGAACGACACGGCAATTGCGAAGACGGAAACGGCGTCAGCCGCTCCGCAGACGAAGGTTGAATCGATCGGCCTGGAGGTTGCGGACCTGACGCCGGACGTGGCCAAGCAACTGGGCTTCAAGGATGACGTTCAGGGCGTAGTCATCACCGGCGTGGCGTCGGGGAGCAAGGCCGAGCAGGCCGGGCTGGAGACTGGAATGCTTGTAGCCCGCGTCGGCAACAAGGAAGTTCACACTGCGAAGGAGTTTGAAGCGGCCGTGAACGGCGCGACGGATGGCGGACTGCTGATGCTTGTGAAGACAACTCAGGGTTCGCGGTTCATCGTGCTGAAGTAATTGGAAACGGGGAGCAGTGATCGACGCGCTGTCCCGGATGCCGTTGGCGTCCGGGACATTTTGTTGGGCAATGGTCAATTGCTAATTGTCGGAGTGCCACTCACGGCCGGCATCGGACGCGCCGATGAAGCGGAATTCTGAAGAATGGCGATTTACCGGCACGCGTGGCTCGGCGGGAGCCTCGCCCTCCCGGGTGTCGGCGCGGCTCTGGATCTGTCGCAGCGTCTGAAGCCGGTCGACCGTGAGCGGCAAGGCCGCCGAAGAGGATGGTCAGGATGGCGAGACCGGTCGTGATCGCGGCGCCGTGCCGGTTGAACAACTGGTTCAGCGGATGCGCGCCGGTCGCCGAAGCCGGCCGCCACGTATGCGATCACCGCAATGCAGAACCCGGCGGCCGCCGCAATCAGTAGCGCCCAGAACGGATTACGGGGGGCGCGCGGCGCAGTCATTCGGCCCCCTCCAGCAGTTCCCGGAGGTGGAATTCGACCGACTCGGCCAAGGCATCGAGATCGTACCCGCCTTCCAGCAGGCTGACGACGCGTCCTCCTGCATGCACGTTGGCGATGTCGAGGACGTCTCGCGTCAGTGTGGCAAAGTCTCCGGACTCGAGGCCGAGTGAACCGATCGGATCGTCCTTGTGCGCGTCGAACCCGGCGCTGATCAACACGAGTTCCGGCCGGCAGCGCTCGGCCTGCTTCTCCAGCGCAGCGCGAAACGCATCGCGAAAGGCGGTTCGCGAAATGCCGAACTTGAGCGGCACGTTGTGGATCGCGCCCAGTCCCTGGCCGCTGCCGGTTTCATCGGCCGCGCCGGTGCCCGGATAGAAGGGGTAACGATGCACCGACAGGAAGTGCACCTGCCCGTCCTCGTAAAAGATGTCCTGCGTGCCGTTGCCGTGATGGACGTCCCAGTCAACGATCAGCACCCGGTCCAGCTCGTGTTTCGCGCGGGCATGCGCCGCGGCGACAGCGACATTGTTGAACAGGCAGAACCCCATGGCCCGATCAGGCAGCGCATGGTGGCCGGGAGGACGCGTCAGGCAGAGCGCGTGGTCCGCACCTCCGCTGAGAACAGCGTCGACTGCGGCGCAGGCGGTGCCGGCGGCCTTGATGGCGACGTCGGCCGAAGCCGGCGAGACCACGGTGTCCGGATCGAGGCGCCCGCCTCCCTGCCGGGCAAACTTGCGCACAGTCTCCTGGTACTTTGGCGGATGAATTCGCGCCAGTTCTTCGCCCGTCGCATCCCGCAGCGTGCCCTTGACGGTCTGGCCGAGAATTCCGGACTTCGTGAGCCGCCTGCGGATCGCTCGCAATCGGTCGGCGCACTCCGGGTGCTGTCCCGTCTCGTGCTGCTCAAAGACGGGATCGGAGAACAGAGCCAGGCGCACCATCGGCTCGTGCATGGGGCAAGTATAGTCGTTTGGCGTCTGGTCGTCTGGTGACTGGTGGCTTGGTGGGTTGGTGGGTTGGTGGGTTGGTGGGTTGTCGGTAGTCGGTTGCGGGCCTCGAACGAGGCTTTCGGATTTCGATTTTCGGATTTCGGATTTCCGCGAGCGGATGTCTATAATCCGGCGGGCTGCAAACGATGAGGTTCGGACGCGCCAATTGGCCGTAGGACGTTATGGGCATTTATTCGCGCGACTATCTGCGTGAGGACCACCGCGGCGGAGGCGGCAGCGGCGCCTGGCGCGACTTTGACGCGATCAAGTGGCTCATCATCCTGAATGTGGCAGTGTTCGTGCTGCAACTCGTCTGGCAGCATGAGGTGACGCATCAGTTCCGTTTGCCCGACGGCGAAGTGCATTCCTTCACGGACATTGAACCGGTGCTGAACCAATGGTTCGCCCTGAATTCATCGGCGGCACTATTCGGCGGGCAGGTCTGGCGATTGCTGACGTACGAATTCCTGCACGAGTCCGGTTCGCCCTGGCACATCTTCTTCAATATGTACTTTCTGTACCTGGTGGGGCGGAAAGTGGAGCAATTCTACGGACCGCGTGAGTTCCCTCTATTTCTACCTGACGGCCGGAGTCTTGTCCGGCGTGGTATTCCACGCTGTGGTACCAGTGGTTCGGCGGCTCCCGGCTGGTCAGCGATCAGCGCTCAGGCCGTGGCCGCTGTGTTTATCGTCTATGCGGCTCTGGCCTCATGACTTGTTCTACGTGTTCGGCATCATCCCTGTGCAGGTGATGTGGCTGGCCCTCATCGCCGTCATTGTCGACGTGCACCCATTGCTTCTGGATCTGGGTGGCGTCAGCAGTCGCGACCGCGTCGCCCACTCCGCCCATTTCGGCGGCATGCTGTTCGCGCTGATTTACCAGCGACAGAACTGGCGCGTCACGTCGCTCGTGGATCGCATCAAGGTCGGCGACGTGCGGCGGGTGCTCAAACCGAAGACCAAGCTGCGCGTCTATGAGCCGGAAAAACCGGCCAACAATGATGAGCGGCTCGACGAACTGCTGGCCAAAGTTGCTGAACATGGCGAGTCGAGCCTGACGGACGCCGAAAGGGCCGAACTCGTGGCCTTCAGCCGACGCTACCGCGATCGGCAACGATGATGTTGGACGTCAGAAGGCGGAGGTCGCCGCTGGAGTTGCGGGCCAGAGCGGTTTGTGACATTCGACATTTGGTCATTTCGACATTCCTGGCATGTACGAGCACACACAACGCGCTCCACTGTACTGGCTGCTGCTGGTTCCCGGCCTGCTGATGCTCGCCAGTGCCCCGTTGCTCAGCGGTCTGCCAGTGCCACAGGCCGTCTTGATCGTCAGCGGGTTGTTCATGCTGCTGTTGACGATGGCGTTTCGGCATCTGACGATTCGCGATGAACAGGAGCATCTGCTGATTCAATTTGGACCGCTGCCGCTGTTCCGCCGCCGGTTGCGGTATGGCGACATCTGCGGTGCCGCTCGCGGTCGCACGACAGTTCTTGATGGTTGGGGCATCCACCTGAGTCCACTTGCGGGGGCTGGACCTGGAACCTGTGGGGTTTCGATTGCGTCGACGTGGCTCTCGCCGGCGGACGCATGCTGCACATCGGCACGGATGACCCGGAGGGTCTCGCCGCGTTCCTGCAGCAGCGGATCGCACGCGTAACGAAACTCGCAGATCAATTCCGGACGACGACACCTTCAGTTCGACATTCGACTTTTGGTCATTCCGACATTCGCCGCCGCTGCCTTCTTTCTGACGTCTGGCCTCTGACGTCTCCCGGCACGGTTGGGCGCGCGCGTCGACGCGGCTACAATGCGGCCGTTCGCAGGTTCGCTGTTCTCAGCAGCGGCGTGCGGACGCAGCCCTGGCTTACGACATCTCTTGACCCTGCCGACCGGGAGTGAGGAGGCTGCCCATGACTGACAAGTCCCGTCCGTCGAACGGACGCTCCGCGTTCAACCGCCGTGACTTCCTGAAAGGATCCGGCGCCGCGGTCGCTGCGACCGCCGCTCTGGATGCCCAGCGCGAAGCGCAGGCCGCCGACGAGAAAGTCGTCGCCGGCGCCACGAAGCTCACGCTGAACGTCAACGGCCAGGACCACGAGGTCACCGTCGAGCCGCGCACCACGCTGCTCGAAGTCCTGCGCTATCAGCTCAACCTCACCGGCGCCAAGGACCTGCAGGACGTGTCGGTGGACGGTGCCGATACCGTCCTGATCGACGGCAAGGCGACTTACGCCGGCTCGGTCCTCGCGCTGCAGGCGAAGGGGAAGAAAATCCACACGGTCGAATCGCTTGCGAGCGGCAACAAGCTCGATCCGGTCGTGAGTTGTTTCGTGAAGCATGACGCGATGCAGTGCGGCTACTGCACGCCGGGCTTCGTTGTGGCAACGCGAGCGTTCCTGGATAAGCACCCCAAGGCCACGCTGGAGGAGATTCGCGCGGGCCTCGGCGGAAACATCTGTCGCTGCGGCACGTACGACGGCATTACGAAGTGCAATCTGGAGCTGGCTCAGAAGGGAGGTGCCTGATGGCTGAGCGCACCGTCGCGTGGAAACCGCGCAGCGAAAACAAGATCCTCGGCACCTACGTCGAACGCATCGACGGCGTCGAGAAAGCCAGCGGTCGTGCGAAGTACTCGACGGACGTCAATCCGGCCGGCACACTGCACGCCCGTCTGCTGACGTCGCCCCATGCTTCCGCAAAGATCACGTCGATCGACGTCGAGCCGGCGAAGAAGGTTGCCGGCGTGCGCGGGGTGTATGTGTTCCCGGGTCGGAAGGCGGGATCGCAGATTTTGTTTGAAGGGCACCCGCTCGTCGCCGTCGCGGCCGATACGCCGGCCCAGGCGGCCGACGGCGTCAAGGCCATCAAGATCGAGTACGAGGTGCTGCCGCACTTCGTCAACGAGACAGACCTGGCTCAGGCCTATGAACGCGGCCGCGCCAAGCCCCAGAAGACTGCGCAGGAAGGGGACGTGGGCGCGGCGATTGCCGATGCCGACGGGACCGTGACCGGGTTCTACGGCATTCATACGATCAGCCACGTGTGCCTGGAGCCGCACGGCTCGCACTGCCAGTGGCCGGCCGAAGGGGAACTGCTCGCCCACCTGTCGACGCAGAATGTCAGCGGCACTCCGAAACAGTTTTCGGATCCGCTGGGAATTGACGCCGCGAAGGTGACGGTCAACTGCGACTACATCGGCGGCGGGTTCGGTTCGAAATTCAGTGCCGACGAATGGGGCATCGCCTGTGCCGCCCTGTCGCGTGAAACCGGCAAACCCGTCCGGCTGCACCTCGACCGCGCCACGGAGTTGAAGATCGCCGGCGTCCGGCCTTCGGGCTTTCTCGACGTCACGATCGCGTGCGACAAGGACGGCAAGATCACCGGCTGGGACGGTCACCATTGGGGCACCAGCG
>JAXMBS010000093.1:0-17970 GCA_046349775.1 Planctomycetaceae bacterium
GTCGGGGCAGACGTCGCGGACGAGGATTTCGAAGCGGTTGCCACGGAGATGGCCGGTGCGGAGCTTGTTGCGATGCGGCGTGGCGGACAGGACGCGGAGTTCGGGACAGTCAATGTCGGCGATGCGCGCGGCGGACTTGGCCGGGACGGAGACGAACTGGCGGGTGACGGCGCGGCGGTCCTTGAGGCCGGCGATGCCGACATCGTTGCGCGAGATCTGCAGGACGCGGGAGATGCGGGCGTGGAGTTGCTCGGCGGAGAGGTCGCGCTTCTCCACCCAGAGGAACAGGTGCTCCCCTTCGCCGGACGGGACGTAGGCGGGGATTTCCTCGACGACGAAGTCGTCGGGGGACTGCTTGAGGAGGCCGCCGATGCCGGGGAGATCGGCGGTGAGGAACGGATCGATTTCGATGGGCTGACGATCGTCGCCGTTCATCGTTGGCCGAAATCCGTTCGCATGTCCGTCGTTGATTGAAAGCGAACGCACACGAGCGGCTCTCCCGGCGCGACGGGATCGCCCTCACGGGAACAAACCTGCGCAGCAGCGTTTCTGAATGACTTCGTGCCCTTTGTGCTCTTCTGTAAATCTTTCCTGTTCTTCGTCGTTGAAAGAAGGATTAACAGAAGGTCACGAAGGGCACAAAGAAAAAGGTGACGATGTCGATTATCCGCAGACGTCCAAAGTCGGATCGTATGACTGGCGGGTCATGAGGGTGAAAGCAGTGATCTTGCCTTGCGACCTCTTATTGTTCCGGCGGTGGATCGCGACGCGGCGGTGGGCCGCCTTCGCCCGGCGGGCCGCCGGGGGGAGGACCGCTGAAGCCGCCGGGACCGCCGCGCGGTCCGCGTGGGCCGCCGGGACCACCTGGGCCGCGCACGCCGGCGTTGGGGAATTCCTTCTTGATCGCGGCGGCGACGGTCGTCAGCTCGGCCTTGGTGACGATGTTGTCCTGGTCGGCGTCGGCGCGGTGGAAGAGGCGATGCAGACGCTGGTCGGCGACTTCTTCCAGCGTGAGTTGTTCGTCGGCGTTCTTGTCGAACTTGAGCATGCGGTCGATGAGCAGCTTGCTGCCGTTGACCGCGCCGGCGCCGCGTGGACCACCGCGCTGGCCGCCCGGGGGCGGGCCGGGAGGAGGACCGAAGCCGGGTCCGCCATTGGGGGGCGGATCGGGTTGGGCGAAGGTCGCGGGGGCGAGGGCCGCGAACATGAGGGCGACGGCGAGGAGCAATGCGATTCGAAACATGGGTTTTTCGATTTCAATTTGAAGTAAGTTTGCCACAGAGGACACCGAGATCACCGAGTTTTGCGGTTGGCCCTTTCTCAGTGTCCTCGGTGCACTCGGTGGCGCAAATATCTGGTGATTTGGCTTACAGGTCGGATTGTCCCGGACGGCGGCCGCGGCGGCGCGGGGGGCCGCCCTGCTCTTCCGGTTCGCTGGGGGTGCGGCCGATGACGATGTCCATGCTGGCGGCGAGCTCGCCGATGCGCGAGTCCTTCATCGGGGTGAAATCGAGGAGGACGAATTCGCGGTCGATCGGGTCGGCCATGCCGAGGAAGACCATGTCGTCCTTGTTCCCTTCGAAGCCGTTGATGAAGAACTGGCTGGTCAGCACCGCGCGGCCCTTGTGCGTGACCTTGAAGTGGATGTGCGGGGCGGGGCGGCCCGGATAGGGGACCGGTTTGATCGTGCGGAAGCGATATTCGCCGGTGGAGCCGGTGGTGAATTTGCCGTAGCCCTGGAAATTGCGGTCACGCTGGTCGGCCTTGCGGGTGCTGTCAGCCGAATGCAGATAGACGGCGTTGGCGTCGCACTGCCAGATTTCGATGTCGGCGTTGTTCAGCGGCTCGCCGGCGGGGCTGAGGATCTTGCCGGTGAGGTGGGTGATCTCGCCGACGGCGGGCGTCGTCGAATCTTTGATGAGGATCAGGTCGTTGTCCTGATCGAGCGGGAGGTGGTCGGGGTAGAACGGGCCTTCGGTGAGCGCCGGGGTGCCGGCAAGTTCTTCGGCGAAGGCGCCGGGGACGGTCCACCAGGCGGCGGCAGCGGCGAAGGCACCCAGAAACGAACGTCGATCCGTGGGGAGTTGCGGGATTCGCATGTGCGATCTCTGAATTGGTCGGAAGCGAGCCAGCGACATGAAACACCGCGACGGTGTCGCGGTGTCGCGCAATCCGTGCGGCAATTGTACCGCGCACCGCCGCGCCGCACTGCTGGACAAGCCAGCAGTGGCACCCACGACGTCGTCGCAGGGGTGGGAACGCGGATTGGGGACGGGTGACAACGGGGATTCTGGAGCTGTCAGCGGTCGGAAGTCAGAGGTCGGAGGACGGAAGTCGGAGGTCAGTCATCGTAGGGGAGCGGGCCTGCGGCGGGTGATGCGGAGCAACAATTCAACTTTTCAAGTTGTGCGCGCGAGGGGGGGGGCTGAAAGTTGGCTGGAAGTTGTGAGAAGTTGCTTTCAAGTTGCCGGTTCACGGTGGCCGCGTCTCCGTGTGAGACTGTGGTCTATTGGACGCGGCGGGGTGCGCCGGGTTGCGTTTGTGCTGTGGCCTGGCTTGAGACACGATCGTTGCTCGGTGTGGTCCCGTTCGCCGCTCGGCAACACTCATGGCCGCAGCGGCACTGCTGGACAAGCCAGCAGTGGCACCCGTGAGTTCCCGTGTCGGACCGTCACTTGGCGTCGTCCGCCGGTGATTTGAGCAGTTCGATGGCGCGGTCCAGTTGGGAGGCTTCCTGCGGGTCGCTGGTCATCGTGCGGCGGGCCTCGAGCTCCGCGACGAAGCCGTCGGATTTTCGTTGCAGTTCCTTTAGGAAGTGTTTGGCCATCAGCTCGGCGTTGACATTTCCGCTGGAGAGGCCGGTCAGCAACACCTGCACGTATTCGTCTCGAAAGGCGGGAGCATTCTTCTCGATGTGGTGAGCGATGAAAACCTGATCGCGAATCCCCGCTCCCTTGAAGTAAACCATGAGCGGTTCCATCAATTTCGGATCACGATGCAAGAAACCTGCAAGAGCGAATGCAGCGTCTCCAGACTCATATGGGTCCGTGGAACGGAGCCGTTGGCGCAGCCAGACGATCATCCTCTGATCGGTCGGCGTGAGTGGACCTGTGGCCTGCTCGGCATGTCGATAGCACAAGCTGGGTGCAGCTTGCTCGATCGCCTCGTCAGGCGAATCCGATTCCAGGATCGCGAAAAAGACATCGATCGTGCGATCCGTCACAGGCCGCCGACGGGCGAGTGCGTCAGCAGCAGAGGAGCGGACTCTCTCGTCGGAATGAGTCAGCAGGGCGATCAGCGCTTCGTCGGGATTCTCTCCGTTGCTTTCCAGCGTGCGAAGTGCCTCGAAGCGTTCGGAGTTGTCTTCATGCGACAGGTTGCGGTAGGCATCTCGAATGGTCAGCCAGCGGGTGATTCGCGGTCTGACAAAGACAATGGTCGCTGCGCAGAGCCCGATGGTCACGCCGATGACGAGGAGCAGATAGGCACGGCTCGACGTCGTGGGGGAACGAGAGGCAACGGTCGCCGGTTGGTTTTCGCTCATGCGACTCGTCGAAGAATTGCCGGAATTGTTGGCCATTACGCATGTACGACGGGCCGTGCCCGATGTGCTGGCGCAAAAGGAATTCCGTCACCCCGGTTGTCTGCGGCGAGTCGCCGGTGTGAACTTCCGAATTGGACCGTCTTGAGACGCTATCGTCGCTCCGCGTAGTCCCATTCGCCGCCTGTCACCACCTATGACTAGAGCGGCACTGCCGGGCAAGCCAGCGGCGGCACCCGGCACCCGGCGTGAGTCCGTTCGTATTGCTGGTCGTCGATCGACAGCTTTCACACACGAGCGGCTCGGCAGGAGCCTCGCCCTCCCGTCATGCGCATCGAGCCGAGGATGTTCATCGACAAGGACTTTGCTGTACCCCTCATGGACCTAGAGGGTGCCCATTCCCCCCCCCCACACCACTCACACGCCGCGCGACGACATTGCGTTTTGCGGGGGAGAGGGGGAAGTCGAGAGGCCGTTCGGATTGTCGGGCGTTGATCGACAGCGTTCGCACACGAGCGGCTCGGCGGGAGCCTCGCCCTCCCGGCGTTGCGACCGTTGCTGGCTGATTTAGCCGCGGTTGGCGATCGTCAAATAATCCCGCTGGTCCGCGCCGGTGTAGATCTGGCGCGGGCGGGCGATCTTCTGTTCGTTGTCGTCCATGTGCTCGTTCCACTGGGCGAGCCAGCCGGACGTGCGCGGGATCGCGAACAGGACCGGGTACATCGTCATCGGCAGCTCCATCGCCTGGTAGATCAGCCCGGAGTAGAAGTCGACGTTCGGGTAGAGCTTGCGCTTGACGAAGTACTCGTCTTCGAGTGCGATCCGCTCCAGCTCAAGGGCGACGTCGAGCAGCGGGTTCTTGCCGGTGACGTCGAAGACCTCGTAGGCGCACTGCTTGATGATCTTGGCGCGCGGGTCGTAGTTCTTGTAGACGCGGTGGCCGAAGCCCATCAGCTTGACCTCGCCGCTCTTCACGCGCTCGATGAAGGCCGGCACGTTTTTCTTGCTGCCGACTTCCTCGAGCATCGTCAGAACGGCCTCGTTGGCGCCGCCGTGCAGCGGGCCGTAGAGGCCGGCGGCGGCGCCGGCGAGGGAGACGTAGGGATCGGCTTCGGAGGAGCCGATCGCCCGCATGGCGGTGGTGCTGCAGTTCTGCTCGTGGTCGGCGTGGAGGATGAACAGGACGTCGAGGGCCCGCACGAGCGCCGGGTTCGGCGTGTACGGGTTGTCGACCATCTTGAACATCATCGTCAGGAAGTTGGCCGTGTAGCTGAGGTCGTTGTTGGGGTAGTTGTAGGGGCGGCCCTGCGAGTGGCGGTACGCCCAGGCGGCGACGGTGGGGACCTTGGCGATCAGCCGCTTGATCTGCAGCGCGCGGTTCTTCGGCTCGCGGACGCGCTTGGCGAGCGGATAGAACGTGGAGAGGCCGGCGACCGTGCTGATGAACATCCCCATGGGATGCGCGTCGTAACGGAAGCACTCCATCTGCTGCTTGGTGTTTTCGTGGACGAACGTGTGATGGCGGATGGAGTCTTCCCAGTTTTCGAGCTGGGAGGCGGTCGGCAGTTCGCCGTGGATCAGGAGGTAGGCGACCTCCATGTAGGTGCTGTGCTCGGCGAGCTGTTCGATCGGGTAGCCGCGATAGCGGAGGATGCCGACGTCGCCATCGATGTAGGTGATGCTGCTGCGGGTGGAGGCGGTGTTGAGGTAGCCGGGGTCGTACGCCATGAGGCCGAAGTCGGCGTCGTCGGTCTTGATCTGGCGAAGATCGAGCGCCTTGATGGTGCCGTCGGCGATCGGCAGCTCGTATTTGAGGCCGGTGCGGTTATCGGTGATCGAAAGCGAGTTGGGCATGGGCGGGGAGTTAATGGTCGATTGTCGATTGTTCAAGGGGACCAACGACAACCGAGAGCTACTGCAGCAGGCTGCGTTCGAATGGTCAATAGTCAATTGTTCAAGGGGACCAGCGATGCTGAGCTGAACAATTAACCATTGACGATTGACCATTGACTAACCCAGCAGGCTGCGTTCGAGGACGTCTTTCGCCTGGGCGAAGTAGGGTTGCCAGACGATTTCAGGGCGGCCGTCGCGAAGGCAGTCGCGGACTTTGGCGAGCGTGTTGCGGGCCATGTGCGGGCAGCGGTTGCACGCACAGGTTTCGCCGGTGTCCGTCATGATGCCAGGCACGGGGATGTACTCGTGCTGCGGTGCGGCGATGCGCAGCGGATGGATCATATTCGCTTCGGTCGCGACAAGGAACTTGGTCGGCTCCTTGATCGACGCGACATATTTCCGCATCTTCTCGGTGCCGCCGATGACGTCGCTGACTTCGAGGATGTTCTGCGGGCACTCGGGATGGGCGAGAATCACCGAGCCGGGGTTGTTTCGTTTGGCGCGGATGAGGTCCTGGAGGCTGAAGACTTCGTGGACCATGCACGAGCCGGGCCAGAGGATCATCGGGCGGCCGGTGACTTCCGAGAGATAGCGGCCGAGGTGCTGGTCGGGGACGAAGAGGATTTCCTTGTCCTTCGGGACCTTGGTTTCGATCAGCTCGCGGGCGTTGCCGCTGGTGACGATCCAGTCGCAGAGGGCCTTCACGGCGGCGGACGTGTTGATGTAGGCGACGGTGACGAAATCGCGCCCTTCGGCCCGGAGCTTTTCCTGGAACGCGTGGAGTTTTTCCGGCGGGCAGCTTTCGGCGAGTGAACACCCGGCGAGCAGGTCCGGCATGAGGACCCGCAGGTTGGGGTTCATGATCTTGGCGGACTCGCCCATGAAATGGACGCCGCAGAAGACGATCGTCGAGGTTTTGACCTGGGTGGCGTCGCGGGCCAGCTTGAGGGAGTCGCCGGTGAAGTCAGCGATGTCCTGGATTTCGCCGTCGACATAGTAGTGGGCGAGGATGGTGGCGTCTTTTTCGACCTTGAGGCGGTCGATTTCGTCCATGAGGTCGAGCGGATCTTCCGCAACCGGAGTTGGGGTCGGGAGATCGGGCAGGATGTCGAGAGTTGTTGCCATGTCGCACCTCGGAAACAGGGAATTATACCGGCGAGGGATGGTGATTGCATGTGGGTTTACGGGCGGTGGGATTTGACCCGATGGGGAGGGGACACGCGCGCCGGGCGATTCGTGCAGTTGCCGGCCGCGGTATGATGCGGGGCTGGCCGAACAGCCCTCACGCAAACGCCGGATCGTCAAGCGGGCTGTCTGGCCGCTGGCCATCGTGTGCTCAATTGCCTCGTACCTGGGCAGTTATGGATCGGTAAACTGGTATATCGGTAGCGAGATACGTGCTGGCAAGAAAGTCAGCCCACGCGTGATCTGGGCGCAGCGGAAAATCTTTGCCCCGATCGTCATGTATGAGAAGACGGACTGGCCCGGTGCGCGTGCCCTAGTGGCCTTCCGAATCTGGTCACTCAATGAGGGCAACGTGACATGGGAACGCGCGATAATGCTTGAGCGAGATGATGCAGACAGCAAGATGCTGCCGTGAGTGTCGCCACGATGCGCTGGAAACGAACGATTTCGGATTAAACTGACCCACTTCCCGAATTTGGCTGGCACCGCGACTGCGTGCCGTGCGATTGGTGTGCGCGTGGCCGTGGTAGGATGCGGGGATGGCCGAAGACCCAATGCCCTCAGAGATCCGTGGACAAGAGGCGGACCAGATCACGGTTCGGGCCTACTGCGATGCCGATTGGCAGGCCGTCTGTGCGGTGCACGATCGAGCGCGACCCGATGAGCTGCGCGGCTCCTGTGATCCGCGCGCTTTTGTGCCGCTGGCCGAAGAGCAGGAAGATGCGGAGGACTTTCAGCGCTCCCGTAAGTTTGTTGCGTGTCTTGGGGAACAGGTGGTTGGCTTTGTCGGCATCGACGGGACCTACCTCTCCTGGCTCTATGTGGATCCTGCCCATTATGGGCAAGGCATTGGGCGACGGCTGCTCCGCCTGGGCGTCCAGTGCATTGGCCCAGAGGCGTGGACGGTGGTGCTCGTGGGGAATATGCGTGCTCGACGGCTGTATGAAAGCGAAGGCTTCCACATCGTGAGCACGTCTGAAGGCACAAACGCCGGGTATCCGTGCACTTCTATGCGATTGGCCTTGACTCCTTCTGCAGTGCACCATGAGGCAGTGGGAGGAACGAAACCGGATTAAACTGACTCACTACCAGAATCCGGCCGGAGAGGGGGCACGCGTGCCGTGCGATTGGTGACACCGCTACAATCAAAGATTGCCGATATGTCGGCCGACTGCGTTGGATTGGGAAAACGCAGTCGCCTACGGCTCTCCGCTAAACGGACAGTTGTTGATGCGCGCGTGGCGAGTCAGTGCGTTTTCCGGATTGCTGCTACTGTGCGCGGCGGTTTCGGGGAGAGTGCGCGCGGGCGAGGCGGTCGATTATGACCGGGATGTGCAGCCGATCCTGGTAGCGCGATGCTATCGGTGTCATGGGCCGGGGAAAGCGGAGGCGGGGCTGCGGCTGAACGAGGCGGCGGGCGGGACGGCGATGCTGGAGTCGGGGCGCGCGCGGTCGTGCCGGGGGATCCGGAGCAGAGCGAACTGCTGCGGCGGGTGACAGCGGACGGAAGAGGAGCGGATGCCGCCGGATTCGCCGCTGACGGACCCGCAGATCGGGACGCTGCGGGCGTGGATCGAACAGGGGGCGGAGTGGCCGGTGCATTGGGCGTATCGGCCGCTGCGGTCACCTAGGCCGCCGGAGGCTGCGAAACCGCAAGCGGGGAATGGACGCGAACTGCGGTTGATCGGTCTACGTGCGGCAGCTTGATGAGCCACGGGTTGAGTCCGTCGGGAGAGGCGGATCGACGGACGCTGCTGCGGCGGGTGACGCTGGATCTGATCGGCCTGCCGCCGACGCCAGCGGAGTATGCGAACTTTCGCGGATCAATCGGAAGGTGCGTACGAGCGGGTTGTCGAGCGGCTGCTGGCGAGTCCGCATTATGGGGAGCGGTGGGCGCGGCGGTGGATGGACCTGGTGCATTACGCCGAGAGCCACGGGCAGGATCAGGACCGGCCGCGCGAGCATGCTTGGCCGTATCGCGAGTTTCTGATCAAGGCGTTCAACAGCGATCTGCCGTATGCGGACTTCGTGCGCTGGCAGGTCGCGGGGGATGCGCTGCGACCGGACGATGCGCAGGCGATTGTGGCGACCGGGTTCCTGGCGACCGGGCCGTGGGATGAGAGTTCGCTGCGGGACATTAATGAGAATGCGATCGATCGGCAGATTGCGCGATATCTGGATCGGGATGACATTGTCACGACGGTGATGTCGACGCTGACGAGCACCAGCGTGCAGTGCGCGCGGTGCCATGATCACAAGTTCGATCCGATTCCGCAGGCGGATTACTACGCGCTGCAGGCGGTGTTCGCAGCGACGGACAAGGCGGAGCGGCCGTATGACGCCGACCCGGCGGTGCGCAGTTGCGGCGGGAATTGACGCGCGGCGGGAGGAGGCGCGGAAGCTGGCGGCGGCGAAGGATGCGCGGCTGCTGGAGATGCTGCCGGCGGAGCAGTTGGCGGCATGGGAAGCGGAGTATGCGCGGACGATCGGGGCGTGGAAGACGGCGGTCGTTGAGACGGCGAAATCGGGGGGCGGGGCGACGTTGACGCCGCAGGAGGATGGTTCGCTGCTGGCCGGCGGGACTCGGCCGGACAAGGATGTGTATACGGTCGATTTCAAGACTGGGGCGTCGCGTGTCACGGGGATTCGGCTGGAGGTGCTGACGCACGATTCGCTGCCGATGCGCGGGCCGGGGCGGCAGGACAACGGGAATTTGCATCTGTCCGAGTTGCGGGCGTTTGTGTTCAACAAGCAGCAGCAGGCGGTCGTTCGCGAGATTGTGCTGCAGAAGCCCGTGGCGGACTTCAATCAGGAGGGCTGGACGATCGCACATGCGCTCGACGGGAATCCGAACACGGCGTGGGGGATTCATCCAGCGGTCGGGCAGGATCATCAGGCTGTCGTGGAGGTGAAGTCGCCGGTCGAACTGGGGGCGATGAGTTGCTGCGCGTGGAGTTGCAGCAGGTGCATGGCGGAGGGCATCTGATCGGACGGCTGCGGGTCAGCACGACGGATCAGAGCGGGTCGTTGTTGTCGCCACTGGTGGTTGTGCCAGCGGATGTGCGGGCGGCGCTGGATGTGCCTCTGGAGTCACGGTCGGCCGTGCAGAAGTTGAGCGTGGCGGCATATTGTCTGGAAAGCACGCTGACGCGCGAGCTGGAGAAGCTGCCGGCGCCGTCGCTGGTGTATTGCGGGACGAATCAATTCAAGGCAGACGGGAGTTTTCGGCCGGCGGCGACGCCGCGCGAGGTGCGGGTGCTGGGGCGCGGGCAGATCAGTGCACCGGGGGACGTGGCGGCGGCGGGGACAATTGGCTGCGTGGGAGAATTGCCGGCGAAGTTCGAATTGGCGGATGCGGAGCAGGAGTCGCAGCGACGGGTGGCGATGGCCGAGTGGCTGGCCGATGAGCGGAATGTGCTGGTGTGGCGGTCGATTGTGAATCGCGTGTGGCAGTTCCGGTTCGCCGCGGGCTGGTGGAGACGCCGAGCGACTTCGGGCATCTGGGGAGTGCCCACGCATCCGGAACTGCTGGACTGGCTGACGGCGGAGTTCCAGCGACAGGGAGGATCGATCAAGTGGCTGGACCGGCTGCTGGTGACGAGCGCGGTGTACCGGCAGAGTTCGGCACATCGGCCGGAGATGGCAGCGGTTGATGCATCGAATATTCAACTGTGGCGAATGAACGTGCGGCGGCTGGATGCGGAGCAGATCCGGGACAGCGTGCTGCAGCAGTCGGGGCGACTGGACACCGAGATGGAGGGGCCGTCGGTGCGGCAGTTCATTCAGTCGCCGGGGATTCAGGTGACGCCGAACGTGGATTATCTGGGATTCGATCCGGCGGAGGCGGCGAATCGGCGGCGGAGCGTGTACCGGTTTGTGTTCCGGACGCTGCCGGATCCGTTTCTGGAGGCGATGGATTGCCCGGATGCGTCGCAGCTGGCGCCGGAGCGGAGCGAATCGACGACAGCGCTGCAGGCACTGGCGACGCTGCACGATCGTCAGATGGCGCATCAGGCGGAGGCGCTGGCGTATGAACTGGCTGCAGGGAATCCGCAAGTCGAACAACAGATTGAGTCAATGTTCGAGGCAATCTTCGGCCGGTCGCCAAACGCGACTGAAGCCGAGGCGTTGGCAGATTTTGTTCGCGAACATGGACTGGCGAACGCCTGCCGTTTCTTATGGAACACCAACGAGTTCATGTTTGTGGAATAACGGTCCTGAGCAAGCTGACGTGAATCGTGGACCTTCGTGACCTTCTGTTGAACCTTTTTTGTTTGCGCGACTGAAGCAAAAAGATTTACAGAAGGTCACGAAGGGCACGAAGGTGAAACGGAGAGGGCAGGCGATGAATCAGTCACTTTCGCGGCGTGAAATACTGTCGCGGGTCGGCGGCGGGTTTGGTGCGCTCGCGCTGGCGCAGTTGCTGGCGCAGGACGGTGTGCTGGCGGATGGGCCGCAGGCGGAGTTCAACGGGGGGTTGCATCATCCGGCGAAGGTGCGGCGCGTCATTCAACTGTTCATGAATGGCGGCGCGAGCCAGATGGACACGTTCGACTACAAGCCGGAACTGCAAAAGCGGCACGGGGAGCAGGTCGACTTCGGGATCAAGGCGGCCGCCACGAGCACGCCGGGGGCCATCATGAAAAGCCCCTTTGAATGGAAGCAGCACGGCGAGACGGGACGCTGGGTGACGAGCGTATTCCCGGAGATCGCGAAGCAGGTGGATTCGCTGGCGTTCCTGATGGCGCAGACCTCGCCGACGAACGTGCATGGTCCGGCGAGCTACATCCAGAACACCGGGTTTCTGGCGCCGGGGTTTCCCTGCCTGGGGGCGTGGCTGTCGTATGGACTCGGACGGTTGACCGACGAACTGCCGACGTTCGTCGTGATCCCGGATGCGCGGGGGTTTCCGTACAACAACGCCGGGAATTTCTCCGCTGGATTTCTGCCGGCGGCGCACAATGCGACGATCATCAAGCCGGCGGCGGCGAACCCGGTGGCATTTCTCGATCCGCCGGCAGGCGCGGCCATGACGCCGGGGAGCGAAGCGGACGGACTGGCGCTCTTGTCACGGCTGAACCGCGAACACCTGGCCGAACATCCGGGCGATTCGCGGCTGACGGCGCGGATTGAAGCGTTCGAACTGGCGGCGAAGCTGCAGGTTTCTGCGCCGGCGGCGCTCAATCTGGCCGACGAGACGGCGGAGACGCAGACGCTGTACGGACTGGCGGACGCGCACAGTGGGCCGTTTGCGAAGAACTGCCTGATTGCGCGGCGATTGATCGAACGCGGGGTGCGGTTCGTACAGGTGTGGAGCGGGACGGGCGGCGCGAGCAAGAACTGGGATAATCACTCGGACATCGTCAACGAACTGCCGTTCATTGCCAGCATGGTCGACCGGCCGATCGCGGGGCTGCTGACGGACCTGAAACAGCGCGGGCTGCTGGAAGACACGCTGGTGATCTGGACGAGCGAGTTCGGGCGGATGCCGTTTACGCAGGGGGCGACGGGACGCGATCACAACGGCGGGACGTTCGTGACGTGGCTGGCCGGCGCGGGCGTCAAAGCCGGTGCCACGTACGGCGCCAGCGATGAGTTCAGCTACAAGGCCGCGGAGCACCCGACGCCGGTATGGGACCTGCACGCGACGGTGCTGCACCTCTTGGGGATCGACCACACGCGGCTGACGTTCCGGCACAACGGTCTCGATCGCCGGCTGACGGACGTGCACGGGCACGTGATTGACGCGGTGCTGGCGTGAGTGCGGGAGAAGCGCGAGCGGCGAACCTCGCGATTGGATTTGTCATTTCTCAAACGTCGTTTGCCGTTGGCATGTGTCGGGGCGCTGAACTCGGCCCCCTCACCCCGGCCCTTTCCCCCGAGCGACGCCCAGTCTGAATTCAACGCGTTTGGCGGGGGAGAGGGGGAAGCGAATTGCCAGCACTGAAACCGGGGGTATCGCTGCGCTCGCCTGAGGGCTCGCTCCGCTCAACCCCCGGCTACAATCTGCGACCCCGTTGGGGTCGTTCCGCGGCCAGCTCCCATCTGCGATCGACGCACTTCGATTCGATCGAGCAGATTGACTGCACAAATCGCGATGACCGCGATCGTGGTCATCGATGCAGACATGTACTTCTCGAGATTGACGGACTGACGGAATCCGTCGTGCTCCGGGCGCTGACGCTTCCGGCCCGAAGGGGGCGTCGCTCATTGAGGCGACGATGGCGCGGGTGCGACTTCGACGAGATTGTTGACGCTGCGGACGCCGGGTTCGAGGCGGACGACGTTTTCGATCAACCGGCGGGCGTCGTCGGTGGGGGCCTGACCGCGAATCTCGGCGACGCCGTCTTCATTGACGCGGACATCCAAACCGGCGAAGGCAGGATTGCGGATGGTCATGCGATTCGCGTGCACGGCCACACGCTGGGCGATATTCGCGGCGGCGGGCTTGTACTCGAATCCGATGCGGTACCGCGGCCGGAAGGGACGCTGCTGCGTGGCGCCGTATTGCGACTGGTTCTGGTTGTTGAAGTCGGATGCTCCGGCGCCGAATCCGCCGTTGCCGCCGAATCCGCCGTTGCCGCCAAATCCGCCGGTTCCACCACGGCCGCCGCCGCCCCGGGTGCCGAACGACTGCATTGCGCCGCTGCCGGTCGCTCCGGACATGCGGTTGCCGATAAATGCCGCACCGGACTGTCCCACGAATCCGGTTCCGCGTCCAACCGATTGAGAACTCAGGGATCCCAGGTCATTCAACGTCGGTCCGCCAAACGTGCCGGACGAGCCGGTCGCTCCGCCGGTCCCGCCAGCGCCCTGGCCACCGCCTGTGCCGGGCGCCTGCATTCCGTAGCCGACGCCAGACAGACTGGACGATTGCGAACTGCTGCGCGCACTATTGCTGGTGCTGCTGCCGGTGAACAGGCTCTGCGACTGTGCCCAGGCGCTGTCCGTTGCTGCGCTGAGGATGGCCGTCACGACGATCAGCAAAGTTCGTCCCATCGTCCGCACTCCCGTCAACGCGAGCTGCCAGACCGGCACGGCGCCGGCTCAAGATTCCGCTCCCTCAAAAAATCGCGCCCCGCCTGCTCACAGTTTAACCCGCACATCGCCCCCGGGATTCGCCGAGTTTTCCCGCTCCGGTGATTTTACTCGCTCACTCCTCCGGCCGACATCCGGTACCGTCGGGAGACCGGCGGTTCGTCGGTGTGTTCGGCCGTATCCACAGCGCGACTTTGGGGAATCTGCTCCACGTAGTCGGCCGTCTGCACGGCTCCGCGTGCCGCGGCCCGCAGCCGTTCCAGTTGCGTAAACTGTTCTCCGGCGCCGAGTTCGGCTGACATTTTCTGGATCGCGGCCAGGTCGGGGACGGTGGTTTCGGATGCAGGCGGCGTATCGGGGGTAGCGACCGGCAGCGTCAGGTCCCCCTCGGCGTCGGGATCAGCCTGCTTTCCGGGCAGTTGGACATTGGCGAGCTTCGAGTAGACCGGCGTCCGCCCCGTGGCGGTCAGACGGACGCGGATCGCGCAGTTGGCCAGATGGACGCCTTTGCGCGTGTAGGGAATGAACAACTGGTAGGCCGGCCCCAGATTGGTTTTGCACAGGAAGGCATTCCAGGCTGCGGACGGGAACTCAAACTGGTGCAGCGGGCGAGACTGCTCGTCGGGCGTCCCCTGATCGTCAAACACATAGACCCAGACGTCGCCATCGACGCGGATCGGTTCCGCCTTGCCGGGCCGGAAGAACAGAATCTGGCCGGCGAAGCCGCGTGTGGGCAGTCCATCGAGACCGACCCCTTCCGCCGGCTCCCACAGGCAGACAATGTCGACAATCTGCGCCTGTGCGTCCCTGGAGGCGGCAAACGGCAGGTCCAGATCGAGATCGAGCGCCGAACAGCCGCTCAGCGCGGAAAGGACCAGCCACAGCGATGTGCAGGATGCGAACGATTTCATGACTGCGTCGAGATTGGGAAATCGCCCCTCTGTCGTACCAACGATACGAAGGAACCACGGAAACGACGGAAAACAGAGTTGACCGACGACACTCCAGACCGTTTCGCCAGGATTCGGAAGGCAGGAATCGAGAAGGCCTGGAACAAGACTCGTAGCGATTTCGCTGCCTGCTGGCTTCCTCTCCTGCATTCCTCAATTGTCCGCTGAACCATCAACAGGCAATTGGGTGTTATTGGAATTGCGGCCGTCGTGGCCAAGTTGATTGAGGTTCTATTGCCTTAGCAGTCTGGGGATCTCGGAAGACGGTTGTGGTGACAGGGGAATCGGGGCGTCGGCTGGCGGCAGGGCGGGGGGCGCCGCTTCGATTTCGAGCTTTGAGGTTGGGGCCCGCAGCATCGGCACGGCCTTGCCGGCAGCGGCGGCCTGTGGAGTCAGAGTCATCGGCGCCGGCTGAGCGTGCGGGACGGAGACGCCCGGCCCGGGCAGTCCGGGATTGCCAAGCGGCAGGACTTCCTCCGCCGGCACACCCATGATGGGGCCGAACATCATTTCGGCGTCATCTTCAAAGAAGTGCATGCGCTCCATTTCGACCTGCTTGATCAGTTCGATGTCCGCGTCGCCGTGGACAATGCGCGGCGTGAGGAAGATCAGCAGTTCGGTCCGGCGCGAGACGCGCGAGTCATAACGGAAGGCGTTTCCAATCACCGGGATGTCTCCCAGGTAAGGAACTTTCGCCTCCGAAACGTCTTCCGACTTGGTGATCAATCCGCCGATGACGATCGTCTGGCCGTCCTGCACCTTGGCCGTTGTGAATGCGTTGGTGACGTTTTTGATCGGGGAGGTGATGACGTTGCCGTTGGCGGCGTCGGTGAAGACCGGGACGCCGTTGTTCAGGTCGAACTGGCTTTTCTCGACGATCACCTGCATGACGATCTGGCCGTCCGTGCCGATCCTCGGAGTGACCGTCAGGATGATGCCGGACTGCTGCTGCTGGATCTGCGGGCTGGCCAGGCCGGTCGTGCCGAGAGTGACGCCGTTGACGATCGGGACCTGCTGCCCTTGCTGAATCTGGGCTTCGAGGTTGTCGAGCGCCATGACCTTGGGATTGCTGAGCACCTGCACGTTGCGGTGAAACGCCAGCGCCCTCAGCAATCCGCTGACCGCTTCCGAGCTGGCGGACAGGACCAGCCCGCCGAAGCCCAGACTGTTATTGACGCGGCCCAATGCGAAGTTGGTGAGGCTTTGTTTGCCGACCTGGCCGACATTGCCACCGACGTTGTTGCCGAGGTTGGCATTATTAAACAAGAAGCCCGGCGTGGCGGACTGCGAGATGATCTGCTGTGTCGTCGTCGCCACGCCGTTCGGACTGGTGTTGGTGACCGAGATCGTGACCGGCTGGTCCTTAACGCTGCGGTTAAACAGCACGGGATCCTGGAAGCCGAGTTCGATGCCGAACTCGTCGGTGTCCTCGAGCGTGACTTCGACAATCAGCGAGGAGATCACGACCTGGGGCGGCTCGCGGTCGAGCTTTTTCGCCAGCGCGAGGATCTGCTCCATGAAGCGCGGGGTGGCGTTGACGATCAGGTTGTTGCTGATCGGCTCGGGGGTGACGATGACCTCCTGCTCCAGGATTTCGGTGGTGCTGTAGCGGGTTGGATCGATCTGGAAGATTTCGCGCTGAGATTGCAGATACTGATTGATGGCCGTGGCGACGTCGGCCACGGGGCTGTTGCGCAGCCGCAGCACTTCGATTTTTCGGCCGCGCGAGGAATCCTTGTCGATCGTGAAGATGATGGCTTCGACCATCCGGATGATGTCGGGGTTGCCGACGACCACGACGGTGTTCGTCCGGGGTTCCACGGACACCCGCAACGGAATCAGGGCGCTGCCGAACCCATCCGCACCCGACAACTGCACGGCGGGTTGTCCCTGTTGGGTCACGGGGAACAGCGACTGGAGCAGTTCCGCGACGACGGTGGCGTCGGCGCGATCCAGCGGGAACGCCTTGATGTCGGCGACGGCGGACGTCGGCTGATCGAGGACCGCGACGAGTTCCACCAAGAGCGCCATGCTTTCATCGGGGGCGGTGATGGTGAGCGTATTGGAGCGGGCGTCGCCGCTGATGCGGACATCGGTGAGGGCGCCGGAGCGGATCATTCGCTGGGCGGCGCCGTCGTTGGAGAGGAATTCGAGGACCATGGCCTTGGCGGCGCGAAGGGCCTGCGTGCCGCCGGCGGCAGCGCCTCCGCCGCCCGGGATGGGAGCGGCCGCTCCCGCCCCGCCGATGCCACCGACCCCTCCGACGCCGCCGGTGGTCGGGGGATTGAGCACGCCCTGAATGACGGTGTTCAGGAACTGCGCCAGATCAGTGGCCAGGGCGCTTTTGAGCTGGATGACTTTGACGAGCGCCGTCGCAGCCGGCTGCTTCGTATCGATCTCGCGGATCAGTTTGGTGACTTCGGCCAGTTCCTTGGGGCTGCCATTGACGACCACGGAGTTGGTCCGTGCATCGGCAATGACGCGGATGTTCGTCCCGAGACCCGGCCGTTCTTCGTAGAAGCCTTCCAGCAGCGTCACGACCTGCGACGCCACGGCGTTGCGCAGGAAGAAGACTTCGACCTCGCTGCCGGGGGGCTGCGGCTGGTCGAGCTTCGTCGCCAGGTCGATGACGGAATTGATCGTGTTCTGCGGCGCCAGGATCAGGACCGCGTTCGGCGAACCGACGGCCACGACGTTGACCTGCCGCGTCTGCCGCGCCGAGGCCGCCGTTCCGGTGCTGAGCGTTGAAAGCCTGGTGTAGACGTCGTTCAGCAGTGCGGCCAGAGCCTCGGAGTCGACGTTCTGCAGGAACAGGATATCGATGCCGGGGCTGGCGCCGATCGCCATCTGTTCAATTTTCTCGATGACCTGCATGACCGCAGCGACATCGGCCTCGTTGCCGCGCAGGATCAGCAGGTCCAGGTCGGAGAGCGCATCGACCGAGACGTCTCCGCGCAGGTTTCCGAGGCCGGACTCCGCCTCGGACGATTGCGTTTCGTCGCCGGCGGGAGCGGCCGGCTGATTGCCGGGCTGCACGGCGCGCGGGCCGACTGGATTCGCTTCGTCCGGCTGCACGTCCGCCTGCGCGAGCGTCAATGCCTGGCCGCCGGCGTTTCGCTGCTGTCGGCGGAGCGCCGTCAGTTGTGCATCGAGCTGTTGCGCGAGTACGGCGGCCTGTTCGGCGTCAGGAACCAGTCGGACCGCTTCTCCGGATGCGGGAGGAACGTCGTCCAGCTTGCGGATCAGAGCCGCGACGCTGGCGGCGATTTTGCCCTCGGCCTGGATGTGCAGTTGATTGGCCGCCTTGTCCATTTCGAGGACAAACCACGGCTGACGGGCACCACCGCCGGCCGTCGTTTCCAG
>JAXMBS010000094.1:0-17732 GCA_046349775.1 Planctomycetaceae bacterium
GCGGACGGCATGCAGTGTCGCCGCGCCTGTCGTCGCTTCTCCCGGCTCGTAGCGCACCTCGCTGTTCATGACCGAGACGTCGTCCTGCAGATACTCGGCGATCACATCCAGGACCGGACCGCGGGCCACCAGTCGACCCGCCGTCAGCAGCACGCCGGTCGTCGTCAGCGAACGGACGGCCGACATGTTGTGACTGACGAACAGCACCGTCTTGCCCTGATGTGCGACCTCGTTCATCTTTCCCAGGCACCGCCGCTGGAACTCGGCGTCGCCGACCGCCAGCACCTCGTCCACGATGAGAATCTCCGGGTCGAGATGCGCTGCCACGGCAAAGGCCAGCCGCACCTTCATGCCGCTGGAGTACCGTTTGACCGGAGTGTCGATGAACGGGCTCACTCCGGAGAAGTCGACGATGTCGTCATACCGCCGGGCGACCTCACGATGCGTCATTCCCAGTATCGTGCCGTTCAGAAACACGTTTTCCCGGCCGGTCAGTTCCGGATGGAACCCCGTGCCCACTTCCAGCAGGCTCGCCACCCGGCCGCGCAATTCGATCCGGCCCTCCGTCGGCTTGCTGATCCGCGACAGCAGCTTGAGGAGCGTGCTCTTGCCGGCTCCGTTCTTGCCGATGATGCCGACCACTTCCCCGGGCTGAACGTCGAAGGACACATGCCGAAGCGCCCAGAACTGCTGCTGTCCCGACGCCTTAGCCGTGCCATTGTCGCCATGCACCATGGTCTCGGCCGTCCGGCGGCCGACGAGACGGCCCGCGAGACGGTTCGCCAGTTCACGGACCGATCCCGCATGCGTCACCCCCAGACGGTAGCGCTTCCCGAGGTTTTCGATCCGAATTGCGGGGGTCATACAGCGATCAGCAGTCAGCGATCAGACAGAAGAAGCAGTATCCAGCCGTTGGACTAGTCCCTGGACCCTTGGGCCTTAGCGCTTGCCCCTAAATAATGTCCGCAAAGCTGCTCTCAATCCGCCGGAAGTAATACAACCCTGTCACCAGCAACACGATCACTACGGCCGTCGACATCCCCATCATCGACCAGTCGGGCGTCGTCGATCCGAGGATCGACCAGCGGAAGCCTTCGATCACGCCGGCCATCGGATTGAGACCGTAATACGGCCGAAGCTCGGGCGAGACGAGACTGCTCGGATACACGACCGGCGACAGCCACATCCACGCCTGCACCAGAAACGGCACTGCCTGTCCCACATCGCGGTACTTGACGTTGAGCGCGGTCAGCCACAGTCCCACTGCGAGCGCCGACAGCACGCAGAGCGCCACGAACAACGGCAGGCACAGCGTGCGCCAGCCGAGGCCGAAGCGCCACGTCACCAGTTCACTGTCCGGCCCTGCTGCAACGAGCGTCCCATTGAAGTACAGGATCAGCGCCGCCAGCACGACTCCCTGAATCGCCAATTCGACGAGGCCCACGACGACGCTCGACACCGGCAGCACCATTCGCGGAAAGTACACCTTGGTCAGCATGCCACTGCTCGTCACGACGCTCGCGGTGGACGCCAGGATCGTATTCGAGAAATAGAGCCACGGCAGCATTCCCGTAAACGCAAACAGCTGGTATGGCGATCCGTCCGACTGGATGTCCGCCACCCGGTTGAAAATGAACGTAAAGATCACCATCGACAACACCGGCTTGAGCACAGCCCAGCCGTAGCCGATGACGCTCTGGCGATAGCGTGCCGCGATGTCGCGCCACGCGAGCAGCCACAGCAAGTCGCGGTACCGCCACAGTTCGCCGAGATCCAGCGGAACCCAGCCCGACTCCGGGACAATCACCGTGACGGGTCCGGTGGAGTCGCGCGAGTGTTCACGAATCCCCACGTTCTCGGCGGACATCGCCGGTATGGGACCGACCGTCTCCGTTAACGGCTGCATCAGTGCGCCGGCTCCTTGAGTCCCGCCACGTCGGCGTCAACCATCATGTGCACCAGTTCGGCGAACGACGTCCGCGGCCGCCATCCCAGACAATGTTCGGCCTTCGCGTAGTCTCCCTGCAGGCGCGTCACCTCGGCCGGACGGCACAAGGCCGGATCGCTCCGCACAAAATCGCGCCAGTTCAGCCGCACTCTCGTGAAGGCCGTGTCCAGGAAATCCTCCAGCCGATGCCACTGGTTCGTAGCAACGCAGAAGTCATCCGGGCGATCATGCTGGAGCATCCGCCACATCGCCTCGACATAATCGCCGGCAAACCCCCAATCCCGGCCGACCTGCAGGTTGCCGAGCGTCAGTTCGCGATCCAGGCCGGCGGCAATCCGGGCGGCCGCGCGAGTAATCTTGCGCGTCACATACTCCGGCGGTCGCCGCGGCGACTCGTGGTTGAACAGGATCCCGTTGCTCACGAACAGCTCGTAGCTTTCGCGGTACTGGACACACAGATGATACGCGCAGACCTTTGCACACGCGTACGGGCTGCGCGGATGAAATGGCGTGCTCTCGTTCTGCGGACACGCGGACGGCGCTCCGAACATTTCGCTCGACGACGCCTGATACATCCGCACCGGCGAGGCCGCAGGCATGCGGCGGATCGCCTCCAGCAGGGCCAGCGTGCCGCTGGCGTTCGCCTGCAGCGTCTCCAGGGGCGAGGCGAACGACTGTCCCACGTGGCTCTGCGACGCCAGGTTGTAGATTTCCTGGGGCTCGAGTTCGCGCACAAGCTGGTGGATGCGCGCTCCATCGGCAAGGTCCAGAGCCACCAGCCGGAACCGGCCGCCGGCCGCCACCGGATCCAGAAGCTCCATTAATCGCCGGGCCGCCGGCCCCGCGATGTTCCGCGTCGTGCCGACGACGTCGTACCCCTTGTTCAGCAGCAATTCGCACAGGTACGAGCCGTCCTGACCGGTCGCGCCGGTCACGAGGGCACGCCGGTTGTGCGTGGCATCTGTCCTGCTGCGGTCCATCAGACCCGCGCCCTACCCCACCACCGAAAACATATTCATCAGCGGCCGTGCACACTCGTCCCAGCGCAGCGCCCGCGCATTGGCGACTCCACGCTCGGAGCATTCCCGCCAGGCGGTCGCATTGGTGAGCAGTTCGGCGAGCGCCCCGGCCGTCCAGTCGGGATTGTCGGCCGGACCAAAACGGCCGCCGCCGGCGCAAATCTCGGAGACGGCGCAGTCCCGTGTGGAGACCACGGGCGTCGCAAACGCCTGGGCCTCCGCGGCCGGAATCCCGAACGACTCACAGCAGCTCATCAAACAAAACACCTGCGCTTCGGCGTAATGGCGATGCAGGTCCTCTTTGGTCACCTGTCCGGTAATCTCCACATCGGGCCGCAGTTTCAAGTCGTCAATCAGCCGTTCAATCCGGCTGCGATAGACGGAATCCGGCCAGGGACCGACCAGTCGCAATCGCGCCGCAACGCCGTCGCGCCGCAGTTTGTGAAGCGCCGTCACCAGCGTTTCCGCACCTTTCCACGGCGCCATTGCCGAGACCGACACGATCAGGAGTCGCTGTTTCTCCACGCGCGCCCGCATGGCCTCGGCCGCGGTGTGGGTTCCTTCGTCCAGGCCGACATAAGCAATCTCGGACCGCGCCACGCGCCCTTCGGGTTTGAGCTGGCCGTAGAGCGACTCGAGGTACCGCGAGATAAACACCATCATCGCCGCCGATTGCAGCGCCTGACGATAGGCGCGCCGTTGCAGCGCCGCTTTCCACCGCTGACGCGCGCCGTACTGCGCCGCCGGCACCAGGCACCACGGGTTCTGCGCGAGCGACACCTGCGGCGCGCCGCACGTGGGGGTCACGGCGCCCGAAGCCGTCAATACGAGGTCGATTTTCTCGCGGCGCACGAGTTTCGGCAGCTCGCGGTACTCCCAGGCAGTCCGCCACCACCAGGGCCGCAGGCGGTCCGACAGCGAAATGTGGCGCACGTTCGCGCCCGGCAAATCCTCCGGCGGCGGTTCGGATTCGTGCGTCAACAGAACAAACTCGTGCTCGCCGCGCGTCCATCGCGTCAGCGGACGGAGAAACCCGTACACCACGTGCCGGCCGCTGAGCGCGCCGATCGACAGTCCATTGACGAGAACCCGCATGGAGCTGCTGCTTATCCCGGCACCGGCAAGAAGGGATCGCTGCAGGACGGATCCTTCCGGCGCCGCGGTTCGTGCGGTTCCATCAACTCCGCAGTGTCCCGCGCGACGGGCACGCTCAACGTCTCGGAGGCATCGTTCAACGCCTCGGAGGCATCGTTCAACACGTCCTCGAGCAGTTGAGCGAACATATCGGTCTGCAACCGGCGATCGAATTTCTCCTCTGCCACCTGCCGAGCCATGCTGCCCATCCGCCGCGCTTCGGCGGGTCGGTCCACCAAACGGCAAATCGAGCGCGCCAAATCTTCAGCCAGCCGATTCGTGTCAACCGGCTCTCGCTTGCTGCCCGCATCGCACACCAGGCCGACTCCGCAGTCCTCGACGATTTCAGCCAGTTCGGAGTTCAGAGGACAGGCAGCGATGACGGGACTTCCCGCCGCCAGGATGCCGTACAGCTTGGACGGCATCAGGCAATCGGCGACTCGTGCGTGCATGCTGACGTAGTGCACATCGGCGGCGCTCAGGCTCTGCGACAGCTGTTCTCGCGGCTGAGGCGGCAGGAACCGCACGTTCGTCAGGCCCCGCTCCGCCGCGATCTGTTCCAGACGCGGCTTCTGCACGCCGTTGCCGATCAGGAGGAACTGGACCTCCGGCCGCGAACTCAGTTGTTCGGCCGCATCGAGCAGCGGCTCCAGCAGATGGGCGTAACCCAGATTGCCCGAATACATGACGACAAACGAATGTTCCAGCCCGTGGGCCGCCCGGAACCCGTTCCGCTCCTTCGTCGGACAAATGGCCGTCGTGTCGGCCCAGTTGGGAATGATGACCAGCTTCTCTTCGGGCAGTTTCCACCGCAGGCATTTCTCGCGCATGTCGCGACTGAGGACCACAATGCGATCGGCCTGCCGATAGGTCTCCACGAGCCGTTTTCGAATCCACCGCGTCGCACGTCCTTCGCGCAGGAGTCCGGCGCCGATCATCACATCGGGATAGATGTCCTGCAGCGTGACAATCATCCGGCAGCCGGTGCGCCGCCGGATCTTATTCGCGACGAACGGCAGGAAGAACGGGTCCGTCTGTGCGACGACCACGTCCGGGCACGTCTGCCGGCGCTGCCACCACCATGCGGAACCGGTGAAGCTGACGAGATTCGCCAGCTTGCCGAGCTTGGAGGCCTTGGAAAACCGGCTGTGCCGGGTGCGGTGGATCGTCACGCCGTTGTGCTGCTGGAGGTCAGCGTGACGAAATTCCGCGCCGGTGACGTGGTTGGGACTTCCCGCCAGCACTTCGACGTCAAACCGACCGGTCAAGTCCTCGGCCAGATCCGTCAGGAGCTGGCCGGTGGCTTCCGTGTCCGGCCAGTACGAGCGGTTCAAAAACAGAATTCGACGCTTCATGGGGTCTCCGTCAATCCATTGCCCGCGGCTGCCGACTGTTCGCACATCAGTCGTGCTGCGATTCGCCCCTGAGGGACTTCAGGTCGTAATCCAGCATCAGGTTCACCAACTCCCGAAAGGTGACTTTCGGTCGCCAGCCGAGCGCCTGCTCCGCCTTCCGCGCATCTCCCAACAGCAAATCCACCTCGGTCGGGCGAAAGTAGCGCGGATCGACCCGCACCAGCACACGCCCGTCCGGCCCGAAGCCCAATTCGTCGACGCCGCTGCCGCGCCACGTCAGCGGCAGGTCCACCCGCGCAAACGCGAGTTCGCAGAACTCGCGGACCGAATGGGTCTCGCCGGTGGCGATCACATAGTCGTCGGGCTGCTCCGCCTGCAGCATTCTCCACATCGCATCGACATAATCGCGGGCGTATCCCCAGTCGCGCTGTGCGTCGAGGTTCCCCAGGTACAGGCAGTCCTGCCGGCCATGCACGATATGCGCCACAGCACGCGTGATTTTTCGCGTTACGAACGTCTCGCCGCGCCGCGGCGACTCGTGATTGAACAGGATCCCGTTCACCGCGAACATGCCGTACGACTCGCGGTAATTCCGGGTGATATAGAACGCATACGCCTTGGCGGCGGCGTACGGGCTGCGGGGGTAGAACGGCGTCGTCTCCGTCTGCGGCGACTCCACGACTTTGCCGTACAGTTCCGAAGAGGAGGCCTGATAGAACCGGGCCTCCAGTCCCAGTTCCCGCATGCCTTCCAGGATGCGCACCGCGCCGAGGCCGGTCACTTCCCCCGTGTATTCCGGAATCTCGAACGACACCTTGACGTGCGACTGCGCACCCAGGTTGTAGATCTCGTCCGGTCGGATCGTTTTCAGCAGATGGTTGATTGACGACGAGTCGTTGAGGTCGCCGTACCGCAGATGCAGTCTGACGTCGGCTTCGTGCGGATCCTGGTAGATGTGATTGATCCGGCCGGTATTGAACGACGACGACCGCCGCACCATCCCCCACACCTCGTAGCCCTGCTCCAGCAGCAGTTCCGCCAGATAGGATCCATCCTGCCCGGTGATACCGGTGATCAGGGCCTTTTTTCCGTTTCTCGGAGGTCGTTTCATTACGGTTTTGTTTCGGCGCTCGTCGGCGCCGTCTGCGTGGCAATGTTGTCGTGAATCGCGGGCTCCTGGCCGCGGGGTCTATCGTAGTGCCGACGTTGTGCGGATGCCGTGCAATTCCGGTTCCCGGGAAGCGGAATCCCCTCGTCGGGCCTGCTCGACGTTTTTCAGGAACCATTCATAAGTGCCGTGAATACCCGCCGGCAGCAGTACGCGCGGCCCCCAGCCGAGTCCCCGCAGTCGCGAGACGTCGAGCAGCTTGCGAGGCGTCCCATCCGGCTTCGAGCGATCGAAAGCGATCCCCGCGCCTCAGGGTAGACGACGTCGCGGACCAGTTCGGCCAGTTCGCGGATCGAGACATCCTCGCCGCAGCCGACGTTGATCGTTTGCGCGTCGTCGTAGTGTTCGAGCAGGTGCAGGCAGGCCCGCGCCAGGTCGTCGACATGCAGGAATTCGCGGCGAGGTGCGCCGGTCCCCCAGACCACGACCTCCGGCGCACCGGCCTGCGCCGCCTCATGGAACCGCCGGATCAAGGCCGGCAGGACATGTGACGACGTCAGATCGAAATTGTCTCCGGGACCGTACAGGTTCGTCGGCATCGCCGAGATGAACCGGCAGCCATACTGTCGCCGATACGCTTCGCACGCCTTCACGCCTGCAATCTTGGCGATGGCATAGGCGTCATTCGTCGGCTCCAGCGGCCCCGTCAGCAGATACTCCTCGCGAATCGGCTGCGGACAGTCACGCGGGTAGATGCAGGAACTGCCGAGGTACAACAACTGTGCACCTGTTCGCGCCATGCGGCACGCAACACCGTCGCGTGCAACATCAGATTATCGTACAGGAAGTCCACCGGCCGCTCGGAGCCCGCCAGAATCGCCGACCGTGCCGGCGGCGTGGATCACGTACTCCGGCCGCGCGCTGGCGAACCAGTCGTCGACCTGCCGCTGATCGCGCAGGTCGACCTCGAACGCGGCACGGTCAGCACGCGTGTGAATCCCTCGGCGCGCAGGTGCCGTACCACGGCGGATCCGACCAGGCCGCGATGCCCCGTGACGAAGATTCGTGATTCCCGATCCACGCTGTCCATCACTGCCCTACAGACGTTCGACTTCCCAGTCGTAGACAGCCAGCGATGCGCCTCGCTGAATAAAATCGACGTTCAGATACAACCGCATCTGGCCTCGGCGTTCGGCCACCACGCCTTCCAGACCGGCAAACGAACCGCTGCGGACGCGGACTGCGGCACCCACCGGAATTCGAGATTCCGGCTGCAGCGGCGCTCCGGCCGTAATTGCCAGCGCAATGGCATGCAACTGCCGGACCAGCCGCTCGGGTTCGGGTGTCCGCAAACATTGGGCGACGCAGCCGGTTGCGAGGACCTTGGCTCGCGCCTGTTCGTCCCCTGCCACGAAGACATAGTTCCCAAACAGCGGCAGGTAGCTCGTGCGGGCCCGCCCGGCCGGTGAACGGTAGTGTCGCGGCGCGATCGGACAGTAGAACGCCACGTCTGCGGGCCACAGCCGCCCGCATCAACTTCTTCTCCTGCCGCGACTGCCGCGGCCCACCAGTTGATCCCTTCGCGACGGCAACATCCCCAGTCAACGCGCTGGCGAGCAGGTCCGCCGGATGCTGCGAGATTTCTGCATCGAGCAATGGCATGTCGTCATCAACACTCGGCCCCCGGATTCCCATCCGGATATCCCGGCTGGGGGGGGGGGGCACCCGGAGCGCTCGATGTGCGCACTCCGTCCCCTTGGGTGACACACCCTGAATCATCACAAACTATTATCTGGAAATTGCTTAACCATCCCTGGCGCCTGCTTTCGCTCCGCATCCGCGCAGAGCCATCCCTCTTTATAGATCACGCTAGTTCAGCCCGGAGGCCACCGTCAACAGTCTGTTTCCCAAGGATCGGACCCGCCGCGATGCCGTTACGCAATGTCCCGGCGCAAGTCGTACAACCGATCGATTTCTGGGGCCGTTCGTCTGCGAACTGCGATTGCGCCGTCGTCTTCCGTCCCTGTCGAACATCAATGCGTCCCAGTGTACCCACGGGACAGGCGCGCCGATTCGTCTCTGTTCAGGAACCAGCCCAATGCGATACCCGAGGTCCGACAACGATCGCGCAGCGTGATCCGTGCCGCCTTTCCGGCGAATATCGGACAAATCTCGCTCCTGTCGTGGCCCCGCGCAATCCCTCGACGCACAGCAAGCCCGCGTCTGGTCCTGTTTCACCGGTGGCACAGACTTCGATCGTCAACAGTCGTCCTGACAGCACTCCGAAATCGGCTGTGATTGGCCGATCGGAGCGCCGGATCGCTCAGTCCATGCCCGGCCCAATGCACGCGACAGTCATTCGCAGCCCGCGAATAAGCGCTTTCGTCATTCCTGACAGTTGCCTGTCGTGCCATCTCCGGCTCCGGGTTTCTCATCCGCTGATTCTGTGCCCGTCGCCGTGCAGTCGCAGCAGGTCCAGCGAGGCCGCTCCATAGCGCCCGCAGACCTGCACAACCGTCTGTCCATACTCGCGGCCGTAGGGTAAATGCCTCAATCGCAATCGTCAATCACCGGATTACGAAACTGAGCGAATGTTTTCAGATTCACGTGTCTTGATATCGCGCACTCTCGCCCAGGAGGACGGCACCACTCCAGCCTCGCATAAAAGACTTCCGGTCCTAGGATTCTGCGCGATGCACTTTGCAACACGGACCGCACCGCCTCCCTCATGGATTCCTCTTGTCCAGCTGACGCGCCAGTTCCTCCAGCTGTCCCCGCAGCCGCCGGTCCGGCGATCGGCGCAGTGCGAATTCCACTTCGTCACGCGCCTCGACTGTCCGCCCGGTCGCGTGCAGCGCGCGCGCCTGATAGAGCCGCCGCTGCGGATCGAGCGGCGCCGCAGCGACCGCCGCAGCCAGCGGTTCCGCAGCCGCAACAGCATTTCCATCAAGCAAGGCCAATCTGCCCCGCGCGAATTGCCGGTCGCCGTCCGGCAGCGCCGGGTGTTCACTCGCCTCGCGGGCTTTTTCAATCGCCAGCGAACGACCGACGGGGGAGCGCGCCGTTTCGGCAAAATCCAGCAGGGGCCCCGGGACCGCCGGCAACAGTTGCTCCACAATCGTCGGCTCGGCGAACCGCTGGCGGGCAGCATCGACAACGGTCAGCGTCTGATGCGGATCGAGTTCAATGCACCGCGCGAGGCTCACCGCAAACAGTTCGTCGTCCGCGATCATCCCGGCCGAAAGCGCCAGCGAATGCAGCAGCTTGATTCGTGCCGGAGACAACGCCGCTTCGCGTCGCAGCGGCAACGACGGTTCACCGTCCTCCAGCAGTTCGCCGATCGCTTCGTAGAGACCGACAAACGGCAAGACGGGACAGCTCCGACGGGCCGCGCGGGCATGCTCTGCCATTCCCGGCAGGTGCGCGGCCGCAGGAGGCGTCTCCCGAAACCGCGCCAGCGCCGCCGCATCACCGATCTCCCGAAATCGCGCCAGTGTTCCGAACAGCGCCTGCGGACTCGTGCGCTCCCATCGCACCGCCTCGCTCCAGCGCGACGGCGCCGCCGCGTCCAGCGCCGCCGCCGCCTGCAGCCGATAGCCGTAGTACGCGAGACGTGCCAGCGCCGCATGCAGTTCGGCGTCGTCCGGTCGCCTTTGCAGAATCCGCTCCCCGGCGGCCAGCCAGCCATCGATCTCCAGCGACGTCAACGCAAGTCGCTCGTCCTCATCCGGGAGTCGTTGTCGGAACTGTGACGACTCCGCTGCCAGATGCGCCTCGTACAGACCACAGCCCGCCGTCGCCAGCACGCACAGCCCCAGCAGCGCCGCCGTCACAAAGCCCCGCCGCGTCTCCAGCAGGGCCTGCCATTTCTCCAGCGGATTTAAGCGCGGGTCCGACGCGTGGCGGCGCGGCGCGGAGAGCGATCCGACCAGCGCGGCGAGCGTCAGCACATTCGCCGCCGTGTTCCACCAGCAATCCGTCATCGACTGCAACCCGATCGCGAACAGCAGGTAGCCGCTCGCGATCGCTTCCCCGGTTTCGCCCAACCTCCGCCAGTACACCGCCACTCCGGTTCCCAGCAGCCACAGCAACACGAGGATTGCACCCGCCCCGAGGCCCCCTTCGACGATGATCTCCAGATACTGATTGTCGGCCGATTCAAACCAGCTCTCTGAAGCATGACTCTCATACGGCCTGTTGGCATAACGATAGGTGCCCCAGCCGGTCCCCAGCTGCGGAAAATCTCGCAGCGCGCCGAGCATGTCGGTCCAGTGTTGAATCCGTCCATCGGACTGGGCCGAGTGAGTCAAAGATCCCAGCCGCGCCCGGAGCGCCGCACCCTGCTGCGAAACGCTGATCCAGACGACGGCCGCCACAACAATCCCCAGCAATGGCAACAGCACTGTGCGTGCGCGGCCCCCGGCGGCGGCCCAGGCGCCGATCAGCACAATCGCCGCGACGGCGCTCAGCGCCCCGCCGCGCGACAGCGTCGCCAGCACACCGCCAAACAACAGCAGGATCAGCACGCTCCACGTCATCGCCGGCAGCCGATCCCAGATCGAGCCACCGCCGACCCGTTCCGCCGATCCGATCTCAGACCTCGCGAGGTCCAAGCGGACCCGCCGCGACGCCCACAGTCCCAGCGCCCCCGCCAGGCACATCGACAGGTACTCCGCCGCGTTGTTGCGATTCACGAATGCCGCAAACGGCTGTCCCCCCAGTTCCAGCGGAAACGTCCAGTACAACTTGCCATTCCACGACGCCCGCTGCACGAGGCCAAAACCGACAGTCGCAACGCCATTGAGTGCCAGTACCGCCCACAGCCCCTGTCGCGCGCTCTTCTCCGAGAACAGCCACGCGCCGGTGACGAACGCGCACAGCCCCAGTGCCAGCCGCGCCATCTGCAAACGCGTGGCCGCGGGATACAGGCTCCGCGCGGCTGATGGACTGTCGTCGCCGACCAGCACGTTGAGCCGGCCGGTCAATTCGCCGTGTGCAAAGTCCGGGAGAGACTCCTGCGGGAAGAGTTGCAACGCGCCGAGTGCCAACATCGCTGCGACGAGCAGCAGGAGCGCCGTCGCCGGACCTGAGAGTCGCGCCGACCGGTTACCGACGCAGCCTAGCCAGGCGAGGACGCCGGCCAGAAACGTCCCGGCAAACAGCCACCGCTGAGCCATACGATCGGCGCCGCCGAGCGCCCACGGCGCAGCCAGCAGCGTGACAATGAAGACGCACCGCGCCAGCACACAGAACACTGCCGACATAGCGGACAATCAACCTCGGACGCCGGCACGCAGCACAGACCGCAACGCTATTCCGAGGTAGTCGTCGTCGGCGTCTGGCGGTTCACGCTATTGCCGTTATTGGCCAAAGCGGCGAGTCCGGCGCCCACCGCAGCGCCTGCGAGCGCCCCGAGCAAGCCACTCCCGCCGCCGCCGCCTCCTCCGCCGCCGCCCGCACCACCGCCCCCGCCGCCAACTTCACCCAGCGTGGGATTCGCCGCTTCGATGGCCGCCACGTCCACGCCGGCATTTCGCAGGAGTTCCTTCAGCGCCGCCGCAAGATCCTGCGGAGACACGAGCACTCCGTCCAGCAGGTACATCGTGCCCGGCGCCTGGAAGGCCACCGGCACAATCAACTCCTTCGAGAACTCCCGCCCGTCGGCGGCCTTTTCCGCTGACACGGCCTGCACGGAAAACGCGCTGAACCCTTCCAGCCCTGAGGCGACAAACGAGTACGTCCCCGGCGTCACTGAAGAAAACGAAAACGTGCCGTTCTCACTCACCGGAGACTGCGAAACGACCGCATTGTCCTGCACGAGGAACACGTTGAGCCGCCGCAATCGCGTCGGCCGGCCCGTCTGCGGGTGCACGCGGCGGGTGCGGCCGGACAGGGTGCCGTCCGCTCCGATCACGACGGCGTGACTTCGCAGCGAAGTCGCCGGCGGGTTCTCGTCAGACGGCGCCGGCTCTTCAGACTGTTCGCCGGGCTGGGCGATCGCCGGCAACTGCGACGGCGACGGTGCGCTCAGGATTTCGGCCGGGATGTACGACCGCGCCAGTTGAATCACGGCGTCAAAGTCACGCCGCGGAATCGCGATCGAGTCGATCGCCAGCACGCTGCTGACCTCCTGGAAATAAACGGGCTGCGTCTCGACGAAGCCGTCAATGGACGCGGTCGTCTCGGCGGGCTTCGCCGCGGCCCCGGCCGGCGCGGACGCGGCCGGCAGCACTTCCAGGCCATACGCCACGTAGCCTTCGGGCCCGATCGCGGCGAGCGAATACACGCCCGGCTGCAATCCCTCGGCCTGGAAGACGCCGCCTTCACCAGGCGTGGCGGTCGACTTCACCTGCCCGTCCTGGATGAACATCACTTTCAGATCGCGGAGCACGCGGAGCGCGCCGGTCTCAGTATCGACCAGGTTGATCTTTCCCGGCAAGAATCCATCCGCACTCAGGCGGATGCGGTGGTTCCGCAGCCGCGACGCGAAAGAGTCACCTTCGGCCTGAGCGAGGAGCAGCGCTTCGGAATCGGCCGGCGCGGGCTTCGCCAGTTTTGCTACGGGAGGCTTTCCGGCTTCGACAGCCGAATACACGCCCGCCACCGCGCCCATGCCGAGCGCGCTGACCACCAGAAACAGGGCGAACACCTGAATGAAATTCGATCGTCGCATTACCAGCCTCTTTGAACTCGGGCAGGTGCGCAGAGACCCGGCCCAATTTGCCATAGCGCACGGTAAACGGCCCGCCGACCGTTGGCAAGCGCCGTCCCCGGAAAGTTCCGGGAGAGGCGGAAAAGCGGCGGCCGCGGCAGTGCGTCGGTCAGGAATGAACGACTGTTATCGCCACGCGGCCGTTACTCGCGAATCGTGCGGGCGAGGCGGAAGCCGATTGTATAGCTAGTTACGAACGGCTCGACGAAGTCACGTCTCGACGAACGCACGTTGTCGCCGGCATCCGCATACGCGCCGCCGCGCGTCTCGCGCTCGACGCTCTCACGGTGGTCCGTGCCATCCACAACCGCGGTTCCATCGGCAGTCATCGGGTAGTCGCCAAAGTACAAATCGTGGCACCATTCCCAGACGTTGCCCACCGAATCAAACAAACCCAAACCATTCGGATCCAGTCGTCCGACTGGCCAAGTGTGATCGTCCGAATTTGGACGGTACCAAGCGCAATAATGCGTCTGCTCTTTCCCCCCAGCCGGCCGACTCGTTGAGGTTCCCGCCCTGCACGAAAACTCCCACTCGGCTCCCGTCGGCAATCGATAGCCCGTTCGCTCCAAGAAGTTTTCGGGGAGCATCATTTCAGCACCGATCTGGTCCGACGGCGGATAGCACATTTCTTCCTCAGGAATGCCTTCCTGCTCGCTGAGCCATCGACAGTACTTGGCGGCATCCACCCAACTGATCTCGCTGACAGGACGCAGCGGATCGGGACTGGTGCGACTAGAGTCGAATCTCTGGTAATCAGCCACAGTCACCTCATGCATAGCAATTGCAAACGACCGCGGAATTTGACGCAGGTGCAGTCGCTCATCAGTGCCTGAGTTCTCATCATCGCCGTCGCTCTTTCCCATCCGGAACGTAACCGGGCCCGTGATGATTGCAAATTCCTGGCCGATCCCATTGCGAAACCAGTCCCGGCCTTGCCGATTCTGGACGCTCACCGGGGACGCCGTGAGCCGAAGTCTCCGCAGCATCGGCTGTTGCATTGTGAACTTCCTCGCTGCCGAATGGACTCCTGGGGACGGATCATTTTCAAAGATATTGATGACGTTCGGCAACATCGCGGTTCGATTCTCCGGGGAGAAATCGGTCAGCGAATACATCGACAACATCAACAACGGCGCTGTGCTACGCCGGCGTCGGTTTCATGCTCAAGTCGATCCGCCATGCCGTCCCACTGCGGAACCGCCTCCGGAAGTGCGTGCAGGACTTCCGTCCTCAACGTGTTGTCGGAGCCGCTTGCCAGCAGACCCCAATCGACAGCCTCCGGTGCGACGCCGTACAGAACAACGAACGCATTACGCTTTTGCATGAGATCGCCTTGCGGGACCTTCTGGCCCGCGCGCACATCTGCGAGGTCGGCTATTGCCAAGTCCTTCACCAATGCAGCGTGGGGCATCTGAAGCTGCATCGTCGTAATCAGCGAATGCAACTGCGTTGCTGTGGCCTGCTTGGCAAATCCATACAATTCTTCCGGACGATCCTCAAACATGATCGCCAGAACCTTGGCGGCCGGCGCTTGGTGTTCGTCCGCGAACTGTTTCTTCAATTCTGCAGCAAGCTCGTCTCGAAGAGGTTGCACCATCTCAAGGACGGACGACACATCGTTGGAATCAGAAAGCAATCCAGCGGCAACATCAGCGAGATTTCTTCCCCATTTCGACGACTCCGGATCAAGTGTCGCGAGCGCATATAACGCCATTCGACTCGGTTGCAAGTTCTTTTTGTCGGCAGCGATTCGCCAAAGCGATTCCTGAATTTCGCGCCGGAACGGCTCAGCAATCCGCACTTGCATCGCGACTTCGTCAGCCTGCAACGCCACCAACTTTCCGCCACTTCATCAAATGAGACCTCAGTTTGGGCCGCATTTGGAAATGACGTCACCAGTGCCAATTGCATTCGGTTCCTAGCAGGCAGGTTCAGATCGTTCGATGCCAACGATTGTCTCAGGGGCTCGAAATGATCTCCCGATTCTCCGCAGGTCGTGCACGATCTTTTCAATGATCCCGACGTCGCGGTCGTAAGTGAATCCAGCCAGGACAGGACCTTCTCCCTTTCCTTCTGCTTTAAAGCAATGACGGACGAGGTCGATACAATTGAAATCCCGAGCAGGAGCGCAACGATCAGCCCGGCCGCGAACGCCTCTTTCGGATTCCGCTTCGCCCACCGGACCATCCGCGCCGGCATGCTCAGCGGTCGCGCCAGGATCGGCTCCCCGCGCAGATAACGGTCCAGCTCTGCCGCCAGCTCGGTCCCGTTGGCGTACCGCAGCGCCGGATCTTTCGACAGGCACTTCTGGCAGATCGTCTCCAGGTCCTTCGGCAGCGACGGATCGAGCGTGCGGATTGAGGGCGGCTCCGTCGTCTGAATCCCGATCAGGATTTCCGTGAGCTTCCCCTGGAACGGCAGCACCCCGGTCAGCATCTCCCGGAGCATTACCCCCAGGCTCCACACGTCGGCCCGCGCGTCTGCTTCGTGGCTCCGCCCGCTGGCCTGCTCGGGGCTCATGTACAGCGGGGTCCCCATCAGACCCCCTTCGCGGGTCTTGTCCATTTCGCCGCTGTCGCGCCGCGCGAGACCGAAGTCCGCGATGTGCGGCTGTCCGTGCTTGTCGACCAGCACGTTGTCCGGCTTCATGTCGCGATGGATGATTCCCAGTTCGTGCGCGTAGCCGAGCGCTCCGGAAATCGCGTGCATCATCTGCGCCGCTTCGCGGGCCGGCAGCTTCTTCGCTTCCTTCAACCGGCTCCCCAGCGTGTGGCCGTCGATGAACTCGTACGCCAGGAAACTGCTGCGGCCGATCCGCCCCACTTCGTACACGGGGACGATGTTGGGATGCCGCAACTGGGCGGCCGCCTTCGCCTCACGCTGGAAGCGGTCGACGTCTGAGCGTGTGGTGAGCACGCCGACCTTGGTGACTTTGATCGCCACGCGCCGATCGAGCTGCGGATCTTCGGCCAGATACACGGCGCCGAACGAGCCTTCCCCCAGCACCTTCAGCACGCGGAACCGGCCGATCAGCGACTCGCCAGGCTGCAGTTCGAATTCACCCGCCGGACCAGCCGGGTCGAGCGAATTGACGACGTCTGCGACGCGCGTCGCCCGGGCTGCCGGATCGTCGCCGCCGGCGATCGTCGCTCCCATGTGGAACTCGTCGCCATTGCCGACTCCGATGTTTTCGCCAACCAACGTCGCCCCAAAGTCGTGATCCTGACCGGCGGCGCCGTCCGCCACGACCGTCGCACCGAACCGATAGTCGCCGTCGGTTTCGTTCGCACCGCCGTCTGGCGTAGCGATCAGCGTCTGGGATTCGGCAGGCGCGGCGTCGCGGCCGTTTTGGTGCGCCGGCGGACTTTCGACGACGAAGGTCTGGCCGGTCGCTGGTTCGCTCCCCTTGGTGCTGCCGTCTTGAATCAAGGTGGCGGCCGACGGTTCCGGCACGTGCGTTTTGTCGGCGCGCGAAGGGACTGCCGTGTCCGACGTGGACAGTTCCAGATCAGCAGTCGCGTGCCCGTCCGACATTGCAGATCCTGCCTCAAGCTCGCAGCAACGCTGCGATCACAACGTCCGGAACCAGACTGTTCGCAGAGGGTTACGCTTCGACATGATACCCAGCGGCACGGCCGTACTCCAGTTGGAAGCGTGTTTCAGCTCGTGATGTGACGCGAAGTCGGTGACGATTTTCGGAATTCGCGTGATATCGTCGGAACACGGACGCCCCGACTCAATGATGCGACCACGGGGTCGCAATTCCCTGTTCGACAGGAGACCCGTTTATGCCTGCGGCTCTCAACTGCAGTTCCCCGCACATGCGCCGCGTGACGCGCACCAGACGGATGAGTTGGGCATGCGCCTGTTGCCTGGCGGTGTCGGCTTCGGTCACCGCGCAGGAGACCGGCAAGATTGTGGGTCAGATCGCCGACGACAGGGGACAATCGACCCACGTCGGCAATGCGGCGGTCTTCCTAATGGATGCCGAATCCGGCCTGCCGATCCTCAAATCGACGCGGAAACCGTTCGAACCCTCCCGCATCTTCGGCCGCCAGCGCGACGACAACTCCACCACCGACTTCTGGTACGCCGAAACTGGCAAGGACAGTTATTTCGAGTTCCTCGACGTCCCTCCCGGACGCTATCGACTCATAGCGCAGGGGTGGAGTGGCACAAAAGGCGTCCCGCTGACCAACAGCGATTCGAACCCCAGCTTCATGCTCAATGACCCGAGCGCCACGCTTGTCCTCCATGGTGTGGCCGAGAATGTCGAGGTCAAAGCGGGAGAGAGAATCGTCGCCTGGCCCAAAGCTCTCGGCCGTGGCATCCTGCGAATCCTCAATGATCCCGAAGAAGACCACGCGTTCCTGCTGATCAGCCTGAAGCCCCGTCTCGGCCCGGGTATCCTCGGACCGGCCGCCTGGGGACCGGAGTTTCTCAAGGGCCTGAT
>JAXMBS010000095.1:0-2500 GCA_046349775.1 Planctomycetaceae bacterium
CCAGCGAGGATCCAGGGCGTCCAGGAGAGCGACGTGTACCGGTCGATCGCAATGCCGGCGGCGAAGGCGACGGCGAGAGTCATCGCGGGAGCGCGGTCGGGCGTTTCGATTCGGATCGCCACAAGCTGCTCCCGTTGCGAAGACGCTTACCGCAATTCACGGATTCCCGAACGGCCTCTCGTAATGCTGCCGGATCAGTTCTTCGCAGCCAATCAGACGCGGATCGTCGTCCGGCAAAACTTTGTGCAACGTTGAGCGGACATAGTCGATGTCGAGCAGCCCACGGTTGGCCGCCAGCAGTCGACTGATATCGAGTTGATCTCGCATCCGCATTGCGAAGGTCTTCATGATGATGAGCCCTTCAATCGTCGCAACTCGAACCGGAACGGCCAGCCAGCTTTCCGATTTTGCTTTCTCAATGACCTCCCGGACGCAGGGAAGCATCGGCTTGAGCCAGTCGACAACGAAGCCCCTGTAATTCAAGGTGGTCATGCCGTCCGCATTCCACTCGCGGATGACCGTCGGCAGGTCGAACTCGAATCCGCGCGCCTGCAGATCGTTGAGGACCGCGGGCAGGACCAACTGTGGAACAGAGAGCACCAGATCGATGTCCTCGGTCCCACGTGCAAAGCCGTGATACTCGACCGCCAATCCGCCGATGAGCGCGTACTCCACCTTCCGCGCCTGAAGGACGTCGGCGAGTTCAGTCAGTCCCTGCTCGAGAATCGCGGTAGCATCCATGTTGCTCGTACAGTTTGCGGAATGCCTCGCGCCATTCTTCTTCCTCGCGCAGCCGTACCTGCCGCGCGGCTTCACTGGGCGGGTTTGCTGCCCGCATCGATTGGCGTAACCGCATCAAATTGAGCATGCGCACAAACCGCGCGCGGGGAGTCAGTTGGCGCAAAGCCTCCGCTTCCCGGAAGGTGCGTTCATCCTCATCGGGAAAACGCCAGAGCTGCGAAGGCGTCGAGTCCGACATTGGCATCCTCGTGAATGGCAACCCCAGTATACCGGATGAGCCGCTCGGAGTCCGTGCCTTCCTGGCAGTGCGGTGCGAAATTAGCCGCTGCTCTCGTCCAGTTGAAAAATCTCCTCAATCGGCTTCGCGAACACCCTGGCGATCCGCATCGCCAATGCCAGTGAGGGCGTGTACGCGCCACCTTCCAGCGCGACAATTGTCTGCCGGGTCACGCTCACCCGGTCCGCCAGCTCCTGCTGTGTCATGCCGGACGCCCCCGTCCGCAACTGCCGCACGCAGTTGCTCAGCGTCGGTTCAGCCTTACGCGGCATGCGTTTGTCTCCGGTACGCAATCAGCGACGTGAGTCCCTTCACGAAGTAACAGAGCGCAAAATCGCTCCAGATCAGCCAGTTCAGGAACGCCGTTGACACCGCATTTCGTTGCGTGAAGCCCGACCACATTGTCACGGCGATCAAGACGCCGAACAGACACATCCATGCGGCGCCGACCCCCCACAGCCGCGAACGCTCGTCGATCGCGCGATCCCGCTCATCAACCACCACATGCGGCCCACCGCGCCGCAGAAACATGGCCGCAAAACCGATCAGTCCCAGCAATCCAAACGCGCCCGCCGCGCCGCTTCCGAGCCACGGATACAGGCACGCCACGGCGACAATGGCCCCCAGCGAAACCAGCACTTCCGTCCAGGCCACTCGTTCCATTGCGGTCATCGGAACCTCCCCTCGTCTCAGAATGAACTCGCTCTCCAGTTCCGCGTGTATGATAAACCAGACAATCCACTGTGTCTAGTCTATTTGTCATCGGGCGTGATGGCTGAATGTGGTCACCTACGCGTGGTGGTGCCATTGTTCAGGTCAATCCAGGCTCGCAGTTCGCGCCGCCGGACGTGACAGGGAAGCGCACGCCGTCGCCTCGTTCACGAGGCGTCTCCCCGATTCACTAAAAGTGCGGCGAGAAGTCCGGTGAACCGGACTCAAAGAGGCAGTGCATCCGTGCCGTCCCCCGCGTAAACGCCGCGGCGAACAACGAACGGCCAGTTGCAGACTTGCCTGTTCGTTCAGACGCGAGATCGCGACCGCTCGTGTTCACTCGACGGCCGCGCCACACAGCCCGCACGCATGCCGCTAGCGCCCGGAGACGCGACGCTTCATGAACCAGGCCACGGCCAGAGCGCCGATGAGAAGAATCACATTGACAATGAGCACGAGCCGGCCTCGATTGTCACCCGGTTCCGGCAGGGCGTCGCCGGGCTGTATCGGTTGTGGCAGCGCAGGACCGGACTGCAAGGCCGCCTGAATCACCGCATCCAACTGACTCGAGTCGGATGGGATCACGTAGCTGATCGGCTCTCCACCTTTGAGATACCGCGAATCCCGGACGAATGTCCCAGGGCGAATGACCGGCGTGAATAACTCGTCCGGGACGTCGTTCGCATGCATTTCAACGACGTCGTACACAAAGCGCGACAGCACAACTCCCCGCAAGGCACGCGGCGTATCCTGCGGCGGAGCACAGCGTTC
>JAXMBS010000095.1:7500-16977 GCA_046349775.1 Planctomycetaceae bacterium
GGTAGTCGTTCGCTCCTGTTGTCTATTTCCGTCGTCTCATGCCACGCGCTGCAAAACCCAGTCCTGCTCCGCCGGCTGAGCCGCGTCCCGGCTGGGTCCGCAAAACACTGTTCCAACCGCGCGTACTGATTGCCCTGGCTATCATCGGCGCGGCCCTGCTGTTGACCCCCTACGTGCGGCAGTGGCTGCCAGTTCTCGAAGAACTGCCGGAGTACCAGTTCGACACGTCGCGAATTCAGGTCTCGAATCCCAACCGCTGGGTGCCGCGCGGCTTCGTCCAGAAACTCATCGATGCCGACCGGCTTCCCGCGCATGTCTCACTGCTGCAACCCGGTTTGGCCGAACGGGTCTCGAAGGCCCTGGCAGGACATCCCTGGGTGCGAAACGTGCGGGGGGTTTGTGTCACGCGCAGCGGCATCGCGGCCGACCTGGACTATCGGCTCCCGGTGCTCATGGTCGAAACTCGCTCCGGCATGTATCCGGTGGACCGCGACGGTGCGCTGCTCCCGCCATCGGACTTTGGCATCTCGGACTTGCAGCGTTTTCCGTTGCTGAAGAGCGCGTCGATGCCTCCATCCGGGCCGGCCGGCGAGACCTGGGAAGATCCAGTCGTGCTCGGCGCCGCGCGGCTTGCCGAAGTCCTGGCACCGGGCGGCGACCTGTCGTTCTGTTGGGAGAAGTATCAGCTCGTGGCGATCGAAGCCAATCCGCGAACGGCCGCCACGGTCAAACTTGAGGACTTGTCTTTCGAGCTCGTGACCCGCGGACGCTCCCGGATCCTCTGGGGCCATGCGCCAGGCGCCGACGACCTGGAACCCACGGTCTCCCAAAAGCTCACGCGGCTAGCCGATTACTTCTCGAAGCACGACGGATTCGAATCGGACGGCCGGCCCAATCGCATCGACATTCGGCTGTTCAAGACGATCGAAGTCTCGGCTGGCGACACCGGGGAGCCGCGATAGCAGGTTCACGAGAGATCGCCCCTTGTCGGTTGCACCCGAGTTCTCGGGCGCATCTCGCGATGAGAGAGCTTCTCCGCCGCTGTGAAACTGCTCCCGGATGTACGTCAATTGGTCCCCGCAGAGTTCGCGCGCGCCAGCAGTTTCGCCAGTGAATGCTTGGCCCGGCCGTGGTGTGGCGCAATCGCCAGGCAATGTTCGTACGCTGCGCGGGCCGCCGCCGGTTCGTTGAGAAATCGCCGGCATTCTCCCAGATAGAACCAGGCATGGGCGTAATCGGGATCGAGTTGAACCGCCAGTTCGATGGGCGCCAGCGCCTGCGCCACCTGATCCTGCCGGAACGCCGATAGCCCCTCGGCAAGTTTCGCGATCGCCAGGTGGCGGCTGGCCTCCGCCGCATTGCCGAGCGTGTCGTAGTGCGCCGCCAGCCGGGAATGCGCGGGGCCAGCCATGTGCAACCGCGTTGCCCATTCCCAGTGACGCACCGCCTCCGCCTGATTTCCCTGCTGGCGAAAGGCGTCCCCCAGCATCATCAGTCGTGCGGAAGTCGTACCGGCATGATCAATCGATTCCGACAACACCGCCATCGCCGGCTCCGAATGTCCCAATGCGACTTCGGCCGCAGCGAGCATGTCGGCCGCCGCAGGCTGCCACTCCAACGCCACACCCTGACGCAGCAATCTCTCGGCGTCCGCTGTGCGGCCAGACTCGAGATCCGCTTCGCCCCCTTCTCCATCAGCAATCGTGGACCGTACTTTTTGATGTTGTCGATCAGAAAGGCCGTCAATTCCTCAGAAGAGGCTTCCTCCGCTGCCCGTTCGCAGCGTTCGCGAATGTCCTCGGCGAGCCCTATGTCGCCGACCTCGGCTACCGCATTGGCACGCAACTGCCAGTACCGAACAGACTGCGGATTGTTCCGCGTCAGTTTCTCGAGCAGCGGGAGCGCTTGATCGGCGCGATCTGAGCGCACGAGCAGTTTGGCGAGTTCGTACTCGGCGGCAGGCATGGCCCCGGCCTTTCGAAACACCTCCTCCGCGTCCGCCGCGCGTCCTCCGCGAAGCAGATTCGGCCGATGCAGTACCAGATGATGGGAGCCTGAGACGGCTGAGCCGTCTTGGCGGCCACCCGGAATTTCTCGTTCGACTCGCTGATATGTCCCAACCGATACAGCGCGATCGCCCACCAGAAGTTGTTCAGATTCTCTTCGGGACTGAGCGATTCGGCGCGGCAGCAGGTGTCGGCTTCGGCAAAAAAACCATAAGTGATGAAGACGGTCGCCAGATCGGTCCAGGCCTCGGCAGTACCGTCCTCTTGAACTCGTCCCTGCCGGGACGTGATTTCCGCGGCAACCGCCGAATCGGGCACCCCCAAGTCCGGCGGAATGCCGGCCGCCCCCGGCGGATGCTGTCGCATCCAGACGAAGGCACCGACCAATTCGACGGCGATGACGAATATCAGGGCCCAGGCTGGCGGCGATCACCGCGTCCTCCTTTCCGCTGATCCACGCAGCGAGCTTCCCCCATGTTCTTGTCGAACGGGGTCACGTGCAGGCCTCCGGCCACAACGTCATCTCGGCCGTCGCCGTTCAAATCGCCGCAACCGACAGTCACCAGATGCGTCGGCGTGCTGTCGATCTGAAAGGTCGTGAACTTCTGGTGACCATCGTTCTCCAGCCTGCGATGCTCGCATGACCGGGCTCATGCCAGTCATTAAACAGACTGACCAGGACCACATCGTTGTCCTGATCACCATCCAAGTCGCTCACGGCAGCCGCATAGCAGCCGCCAAAATTGGAGATTCGCCGGGGCGAAAACTTCCAGCCCCCTTCATTCTCCAGCCAGATGCAACCGTGATATGGCTGCGGATAAGGTGTATTCGTATTCGAAGTTGTCTCCGAGCGGCCACAGCAGGTCGATGTCGCCATCCCGATCCAGATCGGCAGCGACGGACCGGCACTCCGATGTCGAAATTCACGGTGAAGTGCACGCGGCGCGTGCGAACTTTGCGCCCCCCTGATTCTCGAAGCCCCAGATCTCTTCTTCGTTCTGCGAAATCACAGTGCACAGGTCCGGTCGCCGTCACCATCGAAATCGGCGACCGGAACATGGATCCCACCGGGCAGCTTGTGCACCAGGTGTTCTTCAAATGACTGTCGCCGTCGTTCTCGAGCCACAGGATCTCGCCGCAGGCGTAGCCGAACACTACCACGGCCAGATCGACGTCCCCGTCGCCATCCAGGTCTCCTCCCTGAACGTCCGCCACTCGTCGGACGTCATCGAGCAACAGATGTGGCGTGAAGCCCGAGGACGTCTGTTCCAGCCAGACCACGCGACCCACGTGGCTGTCATCCGGATAGATATTGCCGAGGACGGAGGCCAGGACGTCATTGTCGCCGTCGCGGTCGAGATCGATCACTGTCGCATGCGCCGGCGCCACCAGGTCCTCGCCGAGGATCCGCTCCTCCCATTGTCCGTCCGCGGACTGGCGCTGCCAGAGCACGGCGTTGCGTACGGCGTCGCAGACCAGGACGTCGCCGCGACCGTCGCGGTCGAAGTCGCACACCTGGACGTGCGTAACGCGCGGCGGTACGTCCGCCTGCTTCCCGATCGGCATCCGGCTCAGAGGCAGAGTGGACGGGGGAAACCGGACCCCCTCGGGCGCCGTGACCGGTTGCGGCTCGATCGTCGTCGGATGCTGTACGACAGCGACGCCGCACGGAATCAGGATCGCAATTGCCAGCAGCAGCCAAGTGACAACCCGCGGCGAAAGGGAGCGATGCGACATGCCGTTTTTGGCCGGGGCGCTCTGCGACGACAATGGAGACGTGTCTCGCGTGATCGTATCAATCGATGAACGACGTCTCAACGACCTCATACACGGCAGCAGTTCACACGTATGCGTCCATCTGCTCGCGCGTCAGTTGCCCGCCGTTTTTCAGCATCGCTTCGCTGAGGTCGATCACCCACCTGGGCATCCCGCTGGTCAGCATATGCGCCAGAGTCTCGTCGATGTCATAGGCAACGCGGCGGAACTCGACGCGCCCGTCCTCCAACACGACGTACGCGGCCCGGGGGTCGCCGTCGCGAGGCTGACCCACGCTGCCGGGGTTGATGACCCGGCAACGCTCCAACTCAACGCAGAACGGCATGTGCGAATGTCCTACGCAGACCAGTCGCGCCGGGACGTGTTCCAGCCGTTGCTGCCAGGCATCAGCGTCATTCCCCAGATACTCGTCCAGAGGGTCGCGAGGCGTCGCGTGCACGACGTAGATCGACTGGTCGTCGAGCGTAACGTGGCGGGTCGTGGGAAGCCGAGCGAGATACCGCATGCGGTGCGGATCAATGGTGTCCCAGTGGAGCGCGCGTGTGGCAGCCGCCAGACGCCGCAATCCTCCCCCCTGCCGCGGCGTGATGCGCTGCGCGATCGCGTGATCGTGGTTGCCGCGAATGCTGACGTCGGCGTATCGCTGCACCCAGTCGATACACGGCAACGGCTCGGTGGCATAATCAACAAGATCGCCGAGAAACAGGCAGGCGTCGAAGTTGCCGCAGTCGTCGTGCACCGCACGAAGGGCAGGCCAGTTCGAGTGCACGTCGGCGAGGATCAGGATGCGCACGCGAGGATCCGGAGGATAAGACGGACGTCGGAAGACGAACGCGGGATTGTCCGGGGTCGTCGGGCAGGGGTCAAACGACGCGGCCATTTTTTGGGGGGGGTGGGCGCCGAATTCGGCAGGGGTGGCTCCTGATAGCGCGAGCAGGGCCACTGGGCAGCCAGGGGCGATTGCGAGAGTCCTCCCGTACCGATCGGGATGCCACACTTTCCTGGATCCGCGTACCTCCAGAAACGTTGAAATTCCTCGAGAAATACAGGGCTTCTGAAGAGGCGGCTTGACGGAGGCGCGTGGGACGTGTCTAATCGAATGGCCTGTCACAGAGCGGGAGTCCCGCAGATCCCTTCATCCCACGCAGTCGGCACCACGCCCGGGGTGGGGGGGCGTCAATTGTATTCAATTACGCACACGGGAGACGCATGTCGGAGCGGCCGCCGGAGCATCTGACGCTGCGTGAAAAGCTGATCGAAGCCGAACGGCTGATTCGCGAGTTGTCAGATCATCTGGAGCGCGGGTTCATTCCCAAGGCACACGAGACGCGACGGATGGCGCGGCGCGCCAACCAGCCCGAGTATCAGGACGAAGTCAAGGACGTCACGGTTCGCAGCAGCTCTGACGATCTGCTGCGCAGCGATGACTATTCACGGCAGTTATGCGAACGGAATCTGCGGATGCTGTCGGCGATTGAACAGGATGTGCGGGCGATCTTTGAACAGGGCTGAGGCCGATTGTGTCTCGGCGCATGGATGCCGCTGCAGCGACGAACGGGTGCGGCGCCCGGGGCCGTCGCTCAGCACCGACTGACGAACGCCATGTCATCGCTCACAGTCAATACGCCCGGTCGACCTGCGGACTCCGGCGGTTCAGGCACGCGCCTGCCGGCCTTTCTCCGTCCGCTGCCGGGCGAGCGGCGCGACGGGTCCGGCAGCGACGCCACCTCCCGCGGTCCCGGCGGCGACGGCCGCGCCGGGGACGCATTGGATCGCCTGTTCCCGCGTGCCGACGCCTCCGATGCCAGCGACGCGTCTCCGGGATCGGTCGCGGGACTGCGGCTGGGGCATTTCGTCGTTGAAGAGCGGATCGGACGCGGCGGAATGGGGGGCGTGTTCCGCGCGGTCGACGAGCGGCTCAATCGCGTCGTGGCGCTGAAGGTGCTCGCGCCGACGTACGCCCGCGATCCGGCCGCCGCCGAAAGGTTTCGCAACGAGGCGCAGGCCGCGGCACGGCTCGATCACGAGAACATCGCACGGGTCTACTACGTCGGCGAGGACCAGGGGGTCCCGTTCATCGCCTTTGAATTCGTCCGCGGCACAAACGTCCGGGATTTCATCCTGCAAAAAGGGACGCTGTCGCCGGCCGAGGCGGTCAATTACACGCTGCAGATCGCGCAGGCACTGCGGCACACGCAGGCCGCCCGCGTCGTGCACCGCGACATCAAGCCCTCCAACATCATTATCACCCCCTCCGGACACGCCAAGCTGGTTGACCTTGGGCTGGCCCGGCAGGAGCAGGTGGAGCCCGCCCGCGAGCTGACCGTCCCCGGTACGACTCTGGGAACCTTTGACTACATCGCCCCCGAGCAGGCCCGCGATCCGCGCAATGTCGACGTGCGCACGGACATCTATTCGCTGGGGTGCACGCTGTACCACATGCTGACCAGCGAGCCCCCGTTTCCCCAGGGCACGATGATCCAGAAGGTCGTCGACCACCACCGTGATGCGCCGCCGGATCCGGTCGAGCGCAATCCGCTCGTCCCCCCGCAGTTGTCGCGCATCGTGCGCCGCATGATGGCGTCGAATCCGGACGAGCGATACTCCGGCCCGGAATCGTTGATCCACGAGCTCGCCCAGGTCGCCGCCGCGCTTGGGCTGCATCCCACCCAGGGAGACAATCTGATCTGGGTCCGGCCCTTGTACCAGCCACAGCCCGGCTTCTTTGAACACAACAAGGGGTGGCTCGTCACATTGGCGGCGCTGCTGCTGATCGCCGCCGTCATTCCACAACTCTCAGTCATCGGGAAGTCCGGGCCAGGTACCGGTCATTCCACTCCCGGCGAGGTTGCAGCGAAGCCGGAGCCGGGACAGGGACGCGCCGGAGATCGCCCCTCCTCCGATCCACAGATTGCCGTCGCAAACCGCCGAGGCCCAGCGATCAACTGGTCGATCGGGGCATCGGCGCTGAGCGGCGCGGCGGCCACCGGCGGTTCCGCGCACAATTTCTCCACCGCGGGCGAGGATCGGAGCACGCACGTCACCGGTGACATGACGAATCCTGCGACCGAATCCGCCGCGCTCTCCACCCGCGACGTCGAGCGCAACGTCGAACAGTTGATGAGGCCCGTGCCCGGCGCACGCGCCGGTGAGATTGAGGAGCGCCGGCCGCCTGGAACTCCAGCCAATGTGCCGTTCGTCGTCATCGATCCCGTGGAGAATACCGAGCAGACATTCGCCACCCTCGAAGCGGCGTGTCAGTACGCCCCCAGCGAGGGGCTCATCGAACTCCGTTTCGACGGCCGCCTTCCGGCGGTCCAGCCCCCGGTGCGCATTCAGAAAAAGCGGCTCACGATCCGCGCCCAGCACGGCCGCCGACCGGTGCTGGAGTTCTCGGCCACCTCGAGTGGCCTGGCTCTCGCGGCATACGGCTTTCGGATCACCGACGGCGAGCTCCATTTGCAGAACGTCGACCTGCAGCTCACGGTGCGTTCCGAGCACAGCGTCGTGTTCTCGCTCGCCGAGACGGACGTCCTCCGGCTGCAGGGGGTGTCGCTGTCTGTGCTGAATCCGGACGCGCGCTCGGCGGCCGTTGTCGAGCTGACGTCGTCGTCAAACTACGATCCGCTGGGGATGATGCCGGACAGTATGCATCGTGACGAGGTCATCATCGACTGGCATGACTGCCTCGTGCGTGCCGACAGCGACGTCCTTTGGAGCGAGTCCCTGGATTCGACCGAGATGCGTTGCGTGAATGTCGCCGTGGCCGCGCGCGGTGCCTGGGCGCGGATTCGCGGCCGCACCGCTCCGGACGGAGGCGTCGGCGAGGATCGTCGGCTGGCGCTGCGTCTCCGGAAGGTGACCGCTTGCCTGTACGATGGACTGCTCCGGATTGATACCGGCAGCGAGTACGATCGCGAGTTTCTGCCGCTCGACGTGCAATGTGAGGAAAGCGCGATTGTTGTCCGTCCCGGCCAGATGCTCACGTCGATTGCCGGTGTCCAGGATGTCATGACGCTCCGGCGGCGGCTGACGATGGAGTGCAGCCGCAGCGTATTTGACGTCCGCGGATCGGCAGGAGAAGTCATGCAGACTCTCGGCCGACAACGGGCGGCAATTGACTTCGCGGACATGGGCATCGACAGCACGCGGTCTGTGGAAATGGATCTCCTGGAGCAGCCATTTGCCTGGGGGAACCCGCATTATTCGGCGGTCGACGAGCGTGCCTTCCGGCTACGCCGCTCGGGTTCGCCCGGGAGCCGTGATCCCTCGGTGGGGGCCGAATTTGGCGGGGGCATGCCCGAAACCGGGGAACGGGCCGCCGACGATTCGCCGCGCGCGACCGAGCCGCGATCCTGAACTTCGGCGACCGAGCCCGAACGCAATCGCTCTTGGTCGCGCCGCACTGCGGAACTAGACTTTCCGCACCCTCCTCAAGCCCGGCGTTCGTCGCCGGCAATCGAGCAGTTCTGGCGTGCTGCGCGCCGACCACTGTTATCCGCGTTGGATGGCAATGTGCGGCTGCCGGAACACTCTTCGACGCAGTTCAGTCTCGTGGAGTCCCACATGCCACGCTTTTCCCGATACGCGATTTTGGCCTCATTTGCGGGCATTTTCAGCGGATGCTCGCTGTTGCCCTACGAACTCCAGCCGGGACAGTTGTGGAAGATGAACCGACAGTCGCCCTGGGATGAAGGCACAATGTCGGTGCCGGACCCCGTCGATCCCAGGCTGGCCGATCATCCGACCCACGCCGACGCCGAGTGGCTTCACAACTCTGCCGACGTGCGCTAGCGTCATTCGAGCCTGCGACGATGGGCTCTGGCGGTGGCCATTTTTCGGCAGAAACTGCCGCGCGGGCGGCGATCTTTGCCGATCGTCGCTGCGGTGTTTTCGCAGGCGAAAAAAAACGCCCCGTGTTGCCACGGGGCGGTTGTTCCAGCACCTGAAAGTGGAGGCGAAGGGAGTCGAACCCTCGACCTCAGCATTGCGAACGCTGCGCTCTCCCAACTGAGCTACGCCCCCGGATTCGGAACGGCACGATTCTAGGCATTCCGCCGGAACGTGAAAAGCGATCTCGCCCGGCTTCGTCGGCTCGCCTCAGTGTGGACTTTCGATCGCTATGACGCGCCCCTCCGCAATGCTCCGCCCCTCGGCCACACACAGCCGCAGTGCATCGCATGCCAGCCGGGCGTTGATCGTCGGCGGCTCCTGTCCACTGCGGACCGCGTCGACGGCTTCCTGCAACTCGTCCGTGAACGCGCCACACCATTCCGTGCGGCCGCCGGGATCGGGTTTCTGAATCGACCCGTCGTCCGCAATCAGCGTCAGCGGACGGTTCTCCACCCATTCGCTGCCGTACGTTCCTGCGTCGTACTGCAGCGTCGCGCGCTCCAGGAAAATCTCGAAACTGTGGGCGAATTTGAGCCCGCTGGCGGCAATTCCGCCGCTGATTGCCGTAACGGTTTTCTCAGGGTCGGCATACACGTAATTCGTGGCCACGTGATTGACCAGCTGGCTGGCGAGCAGGCCCCGCGAAAACACTCCCTGCGGCACGCCGCACACCAGGCCGATGTAGTGATTGTCATGGATGTGCAGATCGATGCCCCAACCGCCGAGCTTGCGGAAGTCCTGCATCTCGGCCGACCAGTCCGGCGGCGTGATCACCCTCCGGAAGAAGGCGGACCTGAGCTTG
>JAXMBS010000096.1:0-15875 GCA_046349775.1 Planctomycetaceae bacterium
GCGATACTGCCCGTCGTCGTAGAGTTTCTGCGCGGCGTCGTACTCGGCGATGCCGTCCACTTTCAGGCCGCTGTCCTGGAGTTGCTGCCGGCGCTGCTCCCAGGCCTTGCCCTGCAGTCGCCGCTCAGTTGGCCCCATGATCCCGTCGATTGTCGCCGGCTCATCCACCGGTCTCAGCGCCGACGTCAGCCCCGTCGTCTTGCACCCCGTCGACGTAGAAATCGCCGCTGCGCTGACCACCGTCAGCAGCCAACCCGCGCTCCGTTGCACGCGTGCGACTTCCATGCCCAATTACTGATGGCTGAAGGCTGATGCCTGAAAGCTAAAACACCAGATACCGCAGCATTTTCGGCTTCCGTTCCAGCACCTGACTCACCGCCGCCGTCACGATCCGCCGCAGTTCCTTGAATTGTTGCGGCGAGGCCGCGATCCGCTGCCAATGTTCGTCCGTGATCAGTCGCTGCAATACCGCGATCGTCCCGCCGTGCACTTCCGTGTGCTCATACTCCGGCCGGCCGCAGCGTGAGCAGATCAGTCCGCCTTGCGAAACCCAGAACCGCATACCATGCCCGAACGCCACCGGTTCATGACACAGGTTACACGCTTCGAAATCCGGCAAATGCCCGATCTCCCGCAGGAGCTCCAACTCGAAGTGCAATACCGGCAACCGTGGATCACCGTCTGCCGACAGGCTCCGCAATGTCGCGGACGCGGCAGCGTACAGATCGGGGTGCGGATCGTATTCCTGGATCAGCCCGTCGAGCAGTTCCGCGACGTAGTAGCCGCTGTAAAGGCGTGTCAGGTCGCTGCCGGCGGGCCGGAATCGGGAGGTGAGTTGGGCTTCCGTGAGGAGGTCGAGCCCGGAGGTCGCTTTGCGGAGGAACACTACGCGACATTCCGAGAGCAGGTCAAGAGCAGCCTCGAAGGGGCTTTTGAGCCGCTTCGCTCCCTTCGCCAGGGCCGCCACCTTGCCGAAATCGCGCGTCAACATCGTCACCACCTTGCTGGACTCGCTGAAGTCCGCCAGACGGATCACAATGGCATCGGTTTTTTCAGCAGGCACGGCTGGCTACGTCGATGTCCAATCGCCGCTCGACGCCTCCTGCCTCGTTTGCGGCTTCGCGGCACCTTGCGCACTTCCCCTGTGCGCAGATTTCGTCACGAATTATATTCGCGCAACAGAAAACGCCGAAGGAACATCCTTCGGCGTTTCTGGCGTGACGTTCGAGGCCCGGCCCGCACCGGTACAACCTCCGGCCGCGAGGCCTGCACCCCTGGACCGCGCAAGGCGCTGCTGAGCCGGCGGGGGGAGCGGGAAATCTTCGATCCCGGTCCCCTAAGCCGTGCCCAGCGACGCCTGCTCAGTCGTCGCAGTCATCGTCACAGTCGTCGTCACAATCGTCATCGCAATCCTTTTCGCAGCCGCAGCCGCCGCACGGAGCGGGAGCGCAGCCGTCACAGCCGCCGCACGGCGCGGGAGCACCACAGGACGGCGGCACGCAGCCGTCATTGGCACGCAGCGACATGCCGGCAGCGCCGACCGTCAAGACACCCAACATCAGCAACAGGAAGAATTTTCGACTCACGGATTGGTCTCCTCGTGACTGAAGGCCTCGACCCCGTCCCCCGAGTCCGAGCGCGGATCCGCCGGCGTTCCACGCGAACGCCTGCGGCGCAGTCCACAGCCGACTGCCCCAGGGAACAACACACACACTGACTGCAGGCCGCGTGTTCCGCGGACCTAAGGCTGACGATGACCGCCCCAGCGGCGATATCGTCTGACGACCGCACATTCACGGCGCCGAAGCACCGGTTTGCTCGGCCCGCCACATTCATCCAGCCTGCGACGACATGCGAGTGGAACCGACGCCCCCAACCGTGATCCAGCGCCTGTTCGCCCCGATCGACATCGGACTGATCGTTGTCTTTCGGGTCGCGTTCGGCGGCTGCATGCTGATTGAGGTTTGCCGATACTTCGCCAAGGGGTGGATCGACATCCAGTTCGTCCGCCCTGCATATCACTTCAAGTATTACGGCTGTGAATGGGTGCAAGTCCCGCCCGGCCACGGCATGCACGTGATCTTCGCCCTGCTGGGCACATGCGCCGTGATGATGGCGATCGGTTTCCTTTACCGCATTGCGGCGATTGGCTTTGCCGTCCTGTTCACGTGGATCTTCCTGATCGATCAGACCTGGTACCTCAATCACTTCTACCTGATCACTCTCCTCGGCTGGGTCAGCACCATCCTGCCCGCAAATCGTGCCTGGTCGGTCGACGCCTGGCTGCGTCCCGCGCTCCGCTCGCGAAAGGTTCCCGCGTGGAGCCTGTATCTGCTGCGGTTCATGATCGCGCTCCCTTACTTCTTCGGAGGAATCGCGAAGATCAATCCCGACTGGCTGACCGGCGTCCCCATGCGACTGATGATGGGAGACGGCGCCCGGTACCCCATTCTGGGACAGCATTTTGACGTCGACTCGGTTGTCCTGTTCTTCGCCTGGGCCGGCATGCTGTTCGATTTGTTGATCGTGCCGGCTTTGCTGTGGGCCCCCACCCGTATTCCCGCCTACATCTCCGCCGTCGCCTTCCATGCGTCCAACGCGCGGATGTTCAAGATCGGGATCTTTCCGCTCGTGATGGTCGCCGCTTCCATGCTGTTCTTTCCGCCCGAATGGCTGGCGACCGCATCCAATGCCGACACGGAACAACCCGCACAGCCTCCGCCGGCGCACTTTCGCGACCTGTCGCTCCGCAACCGCCTGCTGCTGGTCGTCCTCGGCCTATTCGTCACGTGGCAAATCCTGATGCCTTTCCGCCACTGGCTGTATCCGGGCGATGTCAGCTGGAACGAAGAAGGCCACCGCTTCAGTTGGCACATGAAGCTGCGGACCAAAACCGCCACGGCCGCCTTCCGCGCGACCGACCCTGACGGCCACGTTCTCGACACCTTCACCCGGCCCGAGCAGATCCTGCACCCCCGCCAGCGCGAGCTCCTAGGTGAGCGTCCGGACTTCGTCCTGCAATTGCCGCCGGGAAGTGGATCGCCAAGGAACTCGAACAACAGGAAGCACCGGAAGCACACGTCTATGCGGACGTGCGTGCCACGCTCAACGGCGAGACCATGCCGGCCTGATCGATCCCAGCGTCGATATGGCGGCGCGTACCCGCACACTCCGCCACAACGGCTGGGTCGTGCCGCTCCACGAACCGCGCTACCGCTGGCCCAGCTACGCGAACGCCGCGCGGCACGGGCCGCCCCAGCAGCGGCAGTCACAGCAGTCATCGAGCAGCTCGCCCACCGAGTCTCCAGTGACCACCCTCGAGCGAACTTCGCGCGTTATCCGACATCTGATCTCCGACTTCCGACCTCGCTTTTCTGACGGCGATCGCCGACACCTGACCGCTCTCTCGCATGCCAGGCACTGATCTTTACCAGCGCGCAGCAGTCATCACCGGCGGCGGCAACGGCATCGGCCGCGCTGATCGACTTCGCCATAGGCCAGCAGCGCATCTTCATCGGCGATCTCGTCCTGCATCCCGAGAACGACCGACTGTTCAATGAGCTGCACATCTCGCAATCGGTGTGCGATGTGCGCTTGACGATCTTCAGCGGCTCATCGACTCTGCTGCCTCCGCGACGGGCCGGCTCGACATTCTTGTCAGCAACGCCGGCATTACACAGGTCGGCCAGGTCGATGAGATTTCCGAAAAGCAATTAGGACGCCTGTCTCGACACGAATCTCAAAGCGGCGTTCTTCGGTGCCAAATTCGCCATCCCGCATCTACTACGCCCGTACGAGGGCAGCATCGTGCACGCAGCAACGCAGGATTGCTCCCACGCGCTCACGACCCGGTGTATTCGACCAGCAAGCTTACTTAGTCGGCCTGACCAAGAGTCTCGCCCTCGCACTCCCACGAACGGATTCGCGTCAACTGCGTCTGCCCCGGCCCGGTCAGCGACACGCGGATCATGCAGCACGACCTCGAATCGCAACCCGATCCGGCCGAAACCACCCGGCGCATCATCAACGCCAGCCCGCTGGCCCGTGCTTACGGCCGGATGGTGACACCCGAGAAAAGTCGCCGAGGCGATTCTGTACCTCGTCAGCGACGCCGCCGCGATGGTGACCGGGACGGCGATTGCAATTGACGGTGGGAAGTCGCTGGGCGTGCCGCCGGCGCCGTGTCTGTAAGCTATACACAGCAACTCGGGTTATCCCTCAGCCGATCCGTCGGGAGCCGAAAATGACGTCGTTCCTGTCGTCTTGCAGACACATGTCATGGCATGAGGCGTCCTCGATGGTTCGCTATTGCATTGCCATCGTGGTGGGATCTCTTGCGACGCTCATCGGCATGGGCTTCCAACCAGGATGGGCGAACGGCTGGCCGGGAGGTATTTCACAGGATGTGGTTTTTCGCGTCGTTTGTGACCGCGATTTTGCTGCTTATCCGGTGTCGCAGCGGCGCTTGCTGACCGTGCCGTGCATTGCTGCTGAACGCCGCATTAAGCGACCGTTTGTCGGATGGACATTATTCATTTGCTGTCTTGACGATTGTGTTCATCGTCGTCGGTGTGGCTTGTCCGCACGTGTTTGCTTCGGTAAAGGCTTCGATGGCTCATAGTCGACTTAGGAGAAACGGCATACAGCCAGCAGTTCGTCGGCGGCGGCAAGCTTGCACGAGGTTCCGCACACCAGAAACTCGCATAAGCGACTCGGAATCTGATCCCTAATCCGCTTAAAATAGCGGTATGGATAAACCGGCATCCGACTTTCTGCACGCGGCTATGAACGTGCCCGGTCTGCCTGCAACGACGATCCTCTGCCGTGCCGTCGTCGCCGGGTTTCGTGCTGCTGATCTGCTGTCTGACGCCGAATTGCGGCGACGACACCGCCGACAGTCAATTCTTCCGCGACCGCATCGAACCGGTTCTCGCCACGCAGTGGCCCAGTGCCATTCCGCGCAGGCGGACGACGATCAAGCTGGACTCCGTCTGGACTCGCACGATGCTGTACTGCGCGACGGCGACTCGGCCCGGCGGTCGATGTGAAGGACCGTGGCAGCAGCCTGCTCTTGCAGGCCCTCCGGCACGAAGGCGGCCTCGAAATGCCCCCCGACAAGCCGCCGCTGGCGCTGGAGGTCATCGCCGATTTTGCAAAGTGGATCGAACTCGGTGTCCGCCACCAATCGCGACGACGCACACGCCGTCGCCGCACAGCGTGCCGCCGACCGCCGCCACTGGGCTTTCCAGCCGGTCCAGAAGCCAAAGATCCCCACCGTTCAGAACACCGCGTGGCTCCGCACACCGGTCGACGCGTTCATCCTTGCGGCACTCGAACAGCGCGGCTGGAGCCCGGCCCCTGATGCCGGCCGCACCGATTTCATCCGTCGCGTCACTTTCGACCTGATCGGACTCCCGCCCACTCCGGACGACGTTGCGGCCTTCGCGGCAGATTCATCGCCCACCGCGTACGAAGATCTTGTCGACCGCCTGCTCGCCAGTCCGCTCTACGGCGAACGCTGGGCCCAGCACTGGCTCGACGTCGTCCGCTACGCCGAAAGCGAAGGCTTCGAATACGACCGCCATCTCCCCGACGCCTGGCGCTACCGCGACTACGTTATTGACGCGCTCAACGCCGACAAACCGTACGACCAGTTCGTCACCGAGCAACTCGCCGGCGACGAAATCGCCCCCGACAACCTGGAATTCCAGACGGCCGCCATACTGCACCGCCTTGGCCCCGTCCGCCGCAACGCCGGCAATCCGGAACTCGCCTTCAGCCGCAACGAAGTCCTGACCGAGCGGACCAACATCATCGGCGAGGCCTTCCTTGGCCTGACCGTCGGCTGCGCCCGCTGCCACAACCACAAGCTCGAGCCGATCTCGCAGCAGGACTACTACCGGCTGCAGGCCTATATCGCGGCCACGGAGGAGCACGACCTCGTGCTGGCCTCCGCCGATGAGATCGCCGTGCACGAAGCGAGCTCCAAAGCGATTCAGGACCAGATCGCGAAGCTCAAGGATCAGACAAAGGGACAGACCGGCGAGACCAAGACCCAGGTCCTCGCGGAGATCGCGTCACTCGAACAGACCCTCCCACCCCCGCTGCCGACGATCCCCGGCATCCGCGACGACTTCGAGAAGTTCAATCCGGTCCACGTCCTGCGCCGCGGCCTGTGGGAGAACAAGGGTGATGTCGTCGGTCCGCGTCCGCCGGATGTCCTCACCAGCGACGAACTGCGGGAACTTCCGCCCGACACGCCGCGCCCGCGCACGGAGCTGGCGCGCTGGCTGACCGATCCAAAGCATCCGCTCACCGCGCGGGTCATGGTTAACCGTCTCTGGCAGCAGCACTTCGGCTCAGGGCTGGTGAAGACCGTCAGCGACTTCGGCACCCACGGCGCGCCTCCGAGTCACCCAGTGCTATTGGACTGGCTCGCCGCGACGCTCGTCGAGAACGGCTGGCGCCTCAAGCCCCTGCACCGCGCGATCGTCCTCAGCAGCACGTACCGGCAGTCGAGCCGATCCCCGCACGGAGCGGAGTATGCCGCGGCCGATCCGGAAAACCGCCTCCTCTGGCAGTTCAACCGCCGCCGTTTGTCGGCGGAAGAGGTTCGTGATTCGATGTTGGCCGTGTCCGGCCGGCTCACTCTGAAGTCCGGCGGCCCCAGTGTCATGACGCCGGTCGATCCCGAACTCGTCAATCTGCTCTACAAGCCGTCGCAGTGGGCTGTTACGGCGGACCCGGCTGAACATGATCGCCGGTCGATCTATCTCATTGCCAAGCGTAATCTGCGTCTCCCGTTCATGGAGGTGTTCGACGCGCCGGCGCTCACGACCAGTTGTCCGAACCGCGCCACCAGCACGCACGCCCCCCAGGCGCTCGAACTTCTCAACGGGCAACTTGCCAACTCCCTCGCCGCAGCTTTCGCCGCGCGATTGTCGAATGAGGCCGCAGGGAGCACCGAACCAGCGGCCGTTGTGGATCGTGCCTACCGGCTCGCACTGGGACGCGCACCAACCTCGCGCGAACGAGACTTGTCGCTCGCTTTCCTGGGCGACCAGCCGCTGTCGGAATTCACGCTCGCAATCTTCAACCTGAACGACTTCCTGTATGTCCGGTGACCCTGCCTGCTGCGGACCGCAGACCCGCCGCGAACTGCTGCACGACGCCTGCTGTGGCTTCGGCGGTCTCGCCCTGAGTGCGCTGCTCGCTGCGGATGAGTCTCGCGCCAGCGCGAATCCGCCTGCGGCGCCGCATTTGCCAGCGAAGGCCCGGTCGGTCATCTTTCTGTTCATGGCCGGCGGGCCGAGCCAGCTCGAAACCTTCGACCCCAAGCCGCTGCTCAACGAACTCGACGGCCAGACGCGTCCCAAGGAGTTCGGCGAAGTGAAGTACCAGCAGATCACGGGTGACGCCCGGTTGCTGGGAACCAAACGCTCATTTCGACAGTGCGGCGAGAGTGGTGTGGCCGTCTCCGACCTCTTCCCGCACATGAGCCGGTGCATCGATGACATTGCCGTCGTGCGATCCTGCCACGGCGACATGGTCGTCCATTCCGCTGCGCAGTACGAACTCTTCTCCGGCCGTGTCACTCCCGGCTTTCCCAGTATGGGCTCCTGGGTGCTGTACGGCCTCGGCAACGAAAGCCAGTCCCTTCCCGGTTACGTCGTCCTTCCCGATCCGCTCGGTGCTCTGGAAGCCGGCCAGCCGATGTACATGCATGGCTTTCTGCCGGCCGTCTATCAGCCGACGATGTTCCGCCCCGGCGCGCGGCCGATTCTCAACCTCGACCTGCCGTCCGGCGTCGATCCCGCGCAGCGACAGCGGACGGCACGCTTCATCCGCGACCTGAACGAAGCGACGCTCGCTCCTGCCGACCAGGAACTCGAAGCCCGGATCAGCGCGGGGTACGAGTCATGTTCCGGATGCAGTCCGCCGCTCCCGAAGTCCTCGACCTTCCCACGAGACACAGGAAACGCTCAAACTCTACGGTGTCGGCAAGAAGCCGACGGATGATTATGGCCGCCGCTGTTCAAGCTGGCCCGCAAAACGTGGAGCAGGAGTCCGCTTCGTATGCGTCGTCTCCGGCGGCGGGCCCGGTGACCAACAGTGGGACGCCCATTCCGACATCGAAGAGAACCATCTCCGCAAGGCGGCTGAAACCGACCAGCCGGTCGTCGCGCTGCTCACCGACCTGCCGCCGCGGCCTGCTCGACAGCACGCTCGTCCTGTGGGGGCGAGTTCGGCTGCTCACCCGAGGCCCAGGGAGGCAAGGGCCGCGACCATCACAATCTCGGCTTCTCGATGTGGCTCGCCGGCGGCGGCATCCGGGGTGGCCAGGCGATCAAGGCACCGACGCGATCGGCCTGCGTGCCGTCGAGAAGCCCTACCACCTCCGCGATATCCACACGACGATCCTCCACCAGCTCGGCCTCGACCCACCGCCTCACCTATCCCCACCTGGCCGCAACGAACGCCTGACGTTCGTTGAAGGGAAGGTCATCGAAGAAGCAGTCGGTTAGCTCGTCGAGCACCTCCGCATTGTTCGCGAAGTGCGTTCAGTTCCCAAAAGTCTTTGCGTTTCGGAACTGAGGATGCGTAGGTTCGGCGTTGCGTCAGACGACTCGCGGCAATGGACCATTGCGGCCATGAAGTTGAACACGCGTCGCTGGAGAATCACGGGCAATAGTGGGCGCCGTAATTCTGTTGGCGTCGATGGGCTGGTTCTACTGGTGCGACGCAATTCATCAACCTGGAGAGGTATCAGACCGTAAGAATCGGGATGAACCGTAATGACGTTGAACAAGTCCTCGGTGGCCGGGTGGGTCCCGCGACGACTTTGTCGTTTGGCTGAACAATCGCAGCCCATCGTTGGGACCGGGTGTCGACCTGCTGAACTGCGCCGCCGTAATCTCCCTCGTATCGCGTACTGGTACCAGGACAGTGGCATCGTCGTCGTGCGGTTTGACGGCGACAATCAGGTTGCCGAGAAGCAGCTCGTGGACGTCTCCACGTTTCACCAGAAAGTCAATCGATTCCGCGAGCGGCCGGGATGGTAATCGCCGGGCGTCCCGCTCGAGGATCGGGTCATCCGTGTGCCACCGGCGTCTCGCCGGTGCCGCCATGCACCGGGGGAGTTTCGGTATGCGAACGGGTTCCGCTGCTGCTGCAAGGCTGAACGGGATGCATTTGAGCAGCCTGTTCGCATCCCGCGACCGCTCTTGACCCGAACTCCCCTCTGAAATAGCCTCCCGCACCCCGGCCGGCCCCCGCTGGCCCGGGCACGCGCGCCCCAATGGACTCGGGCGCAGCGGACTGTGACGCTGCCGAGCAGCCGTCACCATCGGCATGGAGGCGTTGGGTGGCGCCCGGTTTCTCATCTTCGACTGGTGCCGACGTGCGCAGCGTCGCGTCCCATTCCGCGGCGTCCGGCCCTCACTTTCAGGCGGCGCCGACCGGCCGTGTAACCACACCGCCTGTGTGCTGGGGACTCTCGATCGGCGTCGCTGGCATGCTCAGCCAGATGCGCGGCCTCGCCCAGGCCGTTGGCTGCGACTTCCAACCGAAAAAGACCCGCCTCAAGCGCGGCTGGCACTGGCTGCCGCTGTCGCTGGTTCCAAAGCGGCTGTCGGTCGTTCGCGACGCCGAAGCTCTTGAGACCCCGACACCGCCGCCGCTCATAATCGCCTGCGGACGCCACAGCGTAATTCCGGCCCTCTGTCTCAAGCAGCGCTGGGGCTCACGGACATTTGTCGCGTTCATCCAGAACCCGCTCGTCGATCCTGCGCACTTCGACCTCGTCGTCGCTCCGGAGCATGACGGCGTCGTCGGCCCGAATGTCATCAGCACTCGCGGTGCGCTGCACCCGGTTACCGCCGAGATCCTCGCCGCCGCCCGTCAATCTGAGGCCGCCCGTCGCCTGAGTCGCCCGCAGCAGCCGGTCGTCGCCGTCCTCCTGGGAGGACCGAACCGCTGCTACGGCTTCAGCCGCGCCGACATGTCCCGGATGCTCGACAAGCTGCACCGCGTTGTTGAGAGAGACAACGCCTACCTGATCATCGTCAGCTCCCGCCGCACGCCCGAGGCCATCCGCGCGCGGTTCGCTGCCGAGTTCCCCGAGCACTACGTCTGGGATCGCGGCGCCGATAACCCCTATCTCGCGGCGCTAGCGGTCGCCGATTACATCATCGTCACGTGCGACAGCGTTTCGATGACGAGCGAGGCCGCCGCCACTGGTCGCCCCGTCTTCATCGAACCGCTCAGCGAACGGCTGTCCGCCAGGCGGTTCCGACGCTTCCAGGACTCCTTCCGGCACGACGGCATCACCCGCCCCTTCGAGGGACGACTCGAACAGTGGACCTACGTGCCTCCGGACGATGCCGCGCAGATCGGCCGCATCATCCGGCAGGAACTGGGGCTGCCGCCGCAAGCGGGTAAATTCGAAATCCAAATCGCGAAATTCGATACGGCGTGATGGCTGTGCGACAGATCATGGAATTCCCGTTAGAAACACGAAGTCCGACAGGCTTTACCGCAGAGGACGCAGAGAGCGCGGAGCAGTCAGGTAACGAAATGCTCTGCGATCTCCGCGCCCTCCGCGGTGAGTTCTTTGCAATCCCCAATCGAGAATCAGCGCATGTCCATCCTCGACCTCAATAAGCTGCGACGCACGCCGCTGGCCACCGAACCGTTCGAGTATTGCGTCGTTTCCGACTTCATCGACGCCGCCGTGCTCGACCACGTCGAACGCGACTTCCCTGCGATCGATCAAGGGGGGAGTTTTCCCCTCTCTTCGCTCACGTATGGCCCCGGATTCCAGTCACTCGTGGATGAACTCCTGAAGCCTGAGACTCGCGATGCTTTCAGCGAATACTTCGGCATCGATCTCTCCGACCGTCCGCCGACACTCACCGTCCGCGGCCGCGCGCGCACGAAGGACGGCCAGATTCACATCGACAGCAAGACCAAACTGATCACCGTGCTGATTTACTTCAATCGACACTGGGGGGCGAATGGCGGTTGTCTGCGGCTCCTGCGGTCGCCCGACGATATCGAAGACGTGATCGCCGAAATCCCTCCGGAGAGTGGCACGCTGGTCGCGTTCCGTTGCCGCGAGAACGCCTGGCACGGCCACAAGCCGTTCGACGGCATTCGCCGATCAGTCCAGCTCAATTGGGTCGTCGACGAGGCCGCCGCCAAGCGCAGCGAACGTCGCCACGGCTGGTCAAGCCTGCTGAAGCGATTGCGAATCGCCGGGTGAGGTCAATGGTCAGCGGCTAATGGTCAATGTTTAATGGTTCAAGTTGCCGCGTGCGAGCCGCATTCTTGACAATTAGCAATTGACCATTAACTACTACGGCTTCTCCGCCTGGTCGCACACGCACACGAGTTCGCCGCAGCCCGGGCAGCCACGGCCGTATTTCTGCATCACCGCCTGCTCCAGGTCGACGCCGGCAACGTTGGCGATCGTCGCCAGCCACGCCAGCACGTCGGCGAACTCCGCTGCCAGGTCCTCGTGCGAATGCCGCTGCGGATCGCGCAGCGCTGCGGCCAGCTCGCCGACCTCTTCGATCAGCCACATGAATGTCCCATCGACCCCGCGCGCTTCGTCTTTGCGCGAGTACATCCGGTCGATCAGCACCTGAAAGTCCCGCAGCGTCATCGGCCGCCCGAGACTCGTTTCATCCACGTTCTGCATTCTCTGAATCCTGCCTCCAAGTCCCGCGCGGCGATCTCACCGCGTCTTACTGTCCGCTTTCCGCTGGCGGCTTTCCGCTCTCCCCGCCCGCTCTTTCGCAGTTGCATCCTCCGGCAACAGCGTCAGCACCGCCTGCCACGCCTCTTTCGCGTCTTCCGCGCGGTTCAGTTTCTCATAGCACTCCGCCAGCAGCCGGTGCACGTCGGCGTCTTCAATGTCGATGCAGACTGCATCCTCGCCCCAGCGTACGGCTTCCTCGTACTTCTCGGCCTTCTGCGCCATCTGCGCGAGTCGCCTGCGGACCACACTATTATCGAAGTCGCGCGCAGCGATTCTTTCCAGGATGGGTTTGAGTGTCGCATCGTCGGCCGTGTCCCACAGCGACAACGTCAGCCCGTTCCAAAAGCGGTTCTCCAGCGGGAACTTTTCCGTGCCGATCCGGAACAGCTTGGCGGCCTCGTCATTCTGTTTGTCGTCCAATCTCAGCCGTGCGAGCAGGTTCAGCACTTCTGAGTGCGGTTCCGCTTCATCCAGCCGCCGCCGTCAGCAGTTGGACGGCCTCGTCGTCCTTTTTCTCAAACACGCCACGCGCGACAGCAGATACGCCGCGTCCGGCTGCGACGGTTTCTCTTTGTTGACCTTCTCCGCTAGGTCGCCCGTCTTCGGAACTGCTCCGCCCGCGCGGCCGCCCACGCGTATCGCCCCGCCGCATCCAGGTCATTCGGGTCGGCTTCGTGCGCCGCCTTCGCTGCTGCCAACGTCGGCCGGGGGCGACCGTTTGAAGCCGCAGCTCTTCCACGGTTCGCACCAGCAGTTTCACATAGCCATCCTCGAAGTCCGCGATCTCGACCCCGAACGTCTGCTTGATCGCCGTCTCAGTGTCGCGCGTCTTGCAGAATTCATTGAGCAGCTTCACCGGCGCATCCTCGCCGAACCGTTCGCGGATGTACCGCGCATACAGCGCGCTCTGGCAGTACGCCATCTGCCAGTCGTCCCCGTCGCGCGGCCGCTGGAATCCGCCGTTCAACGTCGCCAGCGTGAAGATTTCGCCGCGCGGCACGCGATTGAGCAGCAGCACCTGCCACTGCTCCGGCATTCCAATGCCTTCCTCGGTGACCGCCAGCGCCTCCGTGAACCAGTGCGGAATCTGGTAGTTCGTTTTCTGCAGCGTGAGAATGTGGACGAACTCGTGCCGCACGACGTGTGCCCAGTTGTACGGCTCCCGCTGCGTCGGGCTGGCCATTGCGACGATCACCCCGGTCGACGCGCCGATCGTCTGCACCCACGGCAGCCCCACCATTCGCGCGCTGAACCACTCGTGTGCACTCTGGCCATCCGCCGCCGCGTACAGTTCGAACGGCGTCCGCGCCGCCGGTTCAAACCCGTACCGTTCGGTCAACTCGGCATACACCCCTTCCAGCTTCCGCCCCATCAGCCGCGCCAGCAGCGCGTCCGACTTGTCGCACTTGATCAGGAAGTGATCGGTGCTCACCGTTTCGTAGCCCCCCAGCACCCCCACGACTTTCCGCATGTTGCTCACGCGGACATGAAACGGGTCCAGCTTGAACGCTTCGTCCAGCATCTTCGCCGCTTCGTCGATCCGTCCCGTTCGCATAAACAACATCGCCAGGTTGGCTCGCGGCGCCGCGAGCTGCGGCATCACTACGATCGCCTGCCGGTAGAAGTCCTCTGCGCTCGCATATATCCGCTGCGCATCGAGCGCCTCGCCGACGACGCTCAGAAAGTCGCCCGGCCGCGGGTTCCGTTTGGCGATGTCAACCAGAATCTGCGTGAACCGCGACGGCTGTTGCGCCTCGTACTTGTCGATCGCATCTAGATGCAGAAACAGATCGAGGAGTTCGCTTTCCGGCGGCACGCCGTCCTCCAGCAGGCAACACACCGCCTCGCGCGCGCGGATCCGCTGATCGGCCGCATTGATCGCCAGCGCCTGCGTCACGAACTCGCGCGCGACAGCCGGTTCGCTGTTCGCCAGCGCCATGTCGGCTTTGAGCAGCAGCGCGTCCGGCGAGTGGGGATTCACTTCCAGTGCGCGGTTGGCAAAATCCGCTGCCTGCTCGAACTTGAGATCCCCCAGCGCGCGACGTCCCAGCAGCACGAGCACGCGCGCGGAATGTGGATTGATCGCCAGCCCCCGGTTGAACTCGGTTTCCGCCTGCGCCTCGTTGTATTTTTCGAGCAGTAGCCCACCGGAGAGCGCATACGCCTGCCAGCAGTGTGGATCATCCTTGAGCGCCTCCGGACAGAGCGTATTGACGACGAAATCGAAGATGTTCGAGGCCCGTTTCCAACGGGCATATTCGAGCGAACCTTCGGCCAGCGCCAATAACGTCATCGCGTCCTTCGGCTGCGACCGGTTGTATTGCCGCACGCACCACAGATAAGCCGCGATCGCTTTGTCGAACTGGCCGGTTTCGCGCAGCACATGCGCCTGGATGACCCGGGCGGAGGCTGCGTTCGGGTCGAGCTTGAGCGCCGCGTCGACAGCCAGTTGTGCCGCGTCGTAGTGTCCCTGCCGGTACTCCAACTCCGCCAGTCGTGCCCAGAGTGCCGCGTCCGGAACGTATTCGACCACAACGTGAAGCAGATCGAGCGCCTGCTGCCATTCGCCGGTTTCCTCCAGCGCCAGGCTGCGGCCGACTGCCGCCGCACTCTGCTGCGCGGGCTCCAACGACTGCTTGCCCAGCACCTCGTAAGCCTCGAGCGCCTCGGCATAGCGCCCGACCTGCCGGTGCTCGTCCGCTGCGGCAATCGCAGCGGCAACTTCCGACGTGGCCGGTTCAGCGCCGGCAAACAGGCCAGCCAGCAGCAGTGCGAATGCAGTCATGACAGGCTGTGCTCCCCGAGTAAATGACCACCGTCATTGTTTCCAACACGCTCCTTGCCGCCAAGCCCGTCGTGGCCTTCTCGGGCTGACGCGTCGTTCCGCGCGACGGGGTTAATCCCCGCTGCTCAGCAGGTACGACCCTGACGGCGTGCAAAAACCTCGATTCCGCTCGCGAATATCTGGTCTCCCGATTACGCTAAAGCGTGCCCAGACGACGGGAATAAATCCCGTCGCCCATGTTGATCCCTCCTCGCGAGGCTCCGCCGATGACGTCCAGCCGCTCGCTTGTCGTCGTATTGCTCTTCTCAATCGCATCTCCGTTGCCGGCGGAAGAGCTGCAGCCAAGTCCAACGGCCACGCCGGACCAGGTGCGACAAACGGTGGACCGCGCGGTCGCATATCTGCAAACCGAATCGGGAACCTGGCTCAGCACGCGGAAGTGCGCCGCTTGCCATCACGCGGGGATGCCGCTATGGGCGCTCAGCGTGGCGGATCAGCGGGGGTACACGATCGATCGGCAGTACCTCGCGGACAGGATCGAACAACTGCTGGGGAATGAAGAGAATCTGTTCGGTTCGCGAATCTTTCCCAACCCGGCCGATCCGCCGGACCCGCGGCCGTCGGGGCGAGGGCTGAACATGGGGCTGCCGTTTCTGGCCGTCGCAGCCCGCTCGCTGCCAAAACTGACCGACGGGCAGGCGGAGAGCCTCAGGAAGATCGACGACCTGACGGTCCAGAAACAGCAGCCGGATGGGTCGTGGGAATTCTTCGCGGGCCTGCGTCGACCGCCGATCAACGAAGTGCAGTCGACGGACGTGGCCTGGGTTCTGATGTCGCTGGAAGCGGGCACCACACCGGATTCGCCCGAAGCTCAAAAGACCGCGCTCGCAAACGGCATGCGCTGGCTGGCGACGGCACCCCCCTCGGAACTCCATCAGGACAAGGCGCTGAAGCTGATCCTCGGCGCCCGGACGGGCGCGTCGCGCGAGTCGCTCCAGGGGACGATTGACGAACTGCTGGCGCTGCAGCGCGTTGACGGGGGCTGGACCCAGACGGTGAAAGAACCGCGCAGCGACGCGTTCGCGACCGGCCAGACGCTGTACGGTCTGGCGCTGCTGGGATTCACCGCGAACGATCCGGCCGTGCGGCGGGCCATCGATTTCCTGGTCGCGACGCAGTCCCCGGAGGGAAAGTGGGCGATGGTATCGCGATCAACGCCGAATGGCGAAGAGGGCAGCTCCAAGCTGCTGACACCCATCGAGTGCGCGGCAGCCAGCTGGGCGGTGCTGGGGCTTGTGGAAACGAACCCGTAATAGCGAGAACGGAGGA
>JAXMBS010000097.1:0-15678 GCA_046349775.1 Planctomycetaceae bacterium
GCGGCCTGGACGGCGGCCAGCGTCTCCTTCGCTTCGTCCTCGCTGCGCGAGTAGTTGACGGCGACGTCGTAACCGGCCTCCGCCAGGCGGATGGCGACCGCGCGGCCGACGCCGGTGGCAGCACCGGTGACGAGGGCAGCCGGACGCGCAGTGGGAGCGTTCATCTCTAAGACTCCTGGGTGCTTTCAAAAAGAGGAGAGAGCTTGGGACGAAGCCGGAGACCATCATAGCGGCGGACCGGCGGGGCCGCCGCCGTCCGACCGAAACGAACAAGAGCGGATCGGTGTTCAGGCTGCAGGTTCGTCGCCGTCTCCCTGCGCGGTCAGACGCTCGGCGAGTTCTTCCGGAGTCAATCGGTCAACCACCGAGTACTTCCCTTCGCACCATCGCAGCAGGTCGATCTGCTTGCACCGCACGCTGCAGAACGGGAACACGGGGGATTCCGAGATCGACGACGGCGCCAGCCCCCGATCGCAGATCGGACACGTCGGAGCTCGAACCATTTCACACCGTCCAACAAATGAAAAAACAGAAGGAAACGAAGAGAACGAAGAAGAAGCCGTCGGTTCGGTGTCGACGTTCGATCTGGAACCCTTTGTTGCCTTCGTTTCCTTCTGTTCACTCTGCAGACTGCTCCTGGGCGACAGTCAGTCCGACGACTTGCTCGACTTGCTGGAACTCGCCTTGGAATCGGAACTCTTGCTGTCTGAACCTTTCGATTCGCTTTTGGCGGGCTCGGAGGACTTCTTGTCTGCCTCGGCGGCCTTTTTGTAGGAATCGCTGCGGTAGTCGGTCAGATAGAAGCCGGACCCTTTGAACAGAATCGCGGCGCCCGGGCCGATCACGCGCTGCGCGCCGGCCTTCTTGCATTCCGGGCACTTCTTGAGCGGGTCAGCCTTGATCGACTGAAATGCCTCCCATTTGTGGCCGCATTTCTTGCACTCGTAGTCGTACGTCGGCATGGGTGAGGATTTCGGAGTCGGGATTCAGGATTCAGCGGCAGCCCGGTTGATCCGCAGCAGCCGGGTTGCTGGAATTCAGGTGGTCGGGGCTTGGGACACAATCACCTTACCCGGGCGGATCACCCGGTCGTGCAGCTTGTAACCGCGTTCCAATTCCTGCAGGACTGTCATCGGCGGATGTTCGGGAGACGGCATCTGCGTGACAGCCTCGTGCAGGTGTGGATCGAATGGCTGACCGACCGCTGCGATCGGCGTGACGCCGTACTTGCCGAAGGTCTGTTCGACCTGCTGCAGGACGAGGTCGATCCCGTGCACCAGGTTCGAGGCCTCGGCGACCGGGCGCGCGGCATCGACCGCCCGGCGCAAGTTGTCGAGCGCGGGCAGGATGTCGCGAACCACCGGCAGGACGGCGAACTTGCGCTCCTCGTCCGCCTCGCGCTGCGCGCGCTTGCGGGAGTTGTCGAAGTCGGCCTGGGCGCGCAGCAACCTCTGATAATTGGCGTCGCGCTCGGCGAGCGCCGCCGCCAACTGCTGCTCGAGCGTATCGGCGCCTGCGTCTTCGCCGCCCGGACCCGTCTCGTGCGCCGCCGCCTCAGGTTTTTGATGTTCTACCGGCATAACTCATTCTACGTTCGTTCGCGTCGTCCGTCCCGTGGCCCGGTTGTTCCTGATCCGCTCCGAGTCGTCGCTAGCGGTTTACTGTCACGCCAATTCGGCGCACGTTCCCGCACTTTCGTCAATCCTGCATTTTGTGTGCCGCCGTCGCATTACTCGTCTTGGTCGCCCGTCAGCAGTTCCTTCAGCTTCTCCAGCCATGACTTGTGGTGCGAATTCACGTCGGCCTCTTCGAGTTCCGCCAGCTTGCGCAGCAACGCCTCGTGCTCCTCGTTCAGCTTTTTCGGCACGGCAAGTTGCACTTCCACATGCATGTCCCCGGCCCGGCCGCCGCGCGGGTCCGGCATCCCCTTGCCCCGCAGCCGGAAGACTTCGCCGGGCTGCGTCCCCGCTGGAATCTCGAGTTGTTCCGAGCCGCGGAGCAGCGGGACTTCCAGCGTCGTGCCCAGCGCCGCCTGCGTGTACGTCACCGGGATCCGGCACATGAGCTGCGTCCCCTGCCGTTCGAACAGTGGATGCTCCTTGACGCGGACATCGACGTACAGATCGCCGCGTGGTCCGCTCTGGCGTCCGGCTTCCCCTTCGCCGCGCACACAGAGCTGCATCCCGTTGTCGATGCCGGCCGGCACTTTCACCTGCAGCGTGATGTCCTCGTTTTCGAGGCCCGATCCGAAGCAGACGCTGCACTTGTGCCGGATAATCTGCCCGGACCCGCGGCAGGCCGGACACGTGGTCTGCATCCGGAAAAATCCCTGCGCCTGCACCACCTGCCCTTGCCCGCCGCAGTAATTGCAGGTCTCCGGCGTCGTCCCCGGCTCGCTGCCGCTGCCGCTGCACTTCTCGCAGACTTTCTTCCGACGGAACGTCACGTCCCGCTCGCAACCGGTCGCCGCCGAGACGAGGTCGATCGTGATCGCCGTCTGCAGATGCGCTCCCTGCTGCGGACCGCGCCGGCGACTGTTATTCCGCCCGCCGCCGAAGCCGAACCCTTCAAACAGGTCGCCGAACGCGCTGAAGATGTCGTCGACGTCGTGGAACTGTCCCCCTGCGCGTCCGGCCGCCCCCTTCACTCCCTGGTGGCCGAACCGGTCGTACCGCGAGCGCTTGTCGGCGTCGCTCAGGACGTCGTACGCCTCCGCCGCTTCCTTGAACTTCTCGACGGCGTCCGGATCTTCCTTGTTGCGATCCGGGTGATACTGGATCGCCAGCTTCTTGTAGGCCTTTTTGATCTCGTCGCCGTTGGCGGACCGCGCGACGCCGAGCACCTCGTAGTAGTCGCGCTGGATGGAGGCCATGGGAGGAGAGGAGGATTCAGTCGTCAGGGATCACTTATTTATCGTTCCTCGTTCCCTGGCTCTGCCTGGGAACGCACTATCACGAAGCTCCGCTTCGCGTGAAGCAGCAGTGACTCGCTAAGCAAAGTTCAAGATCCAAGGCAGTTCCAATCACATCCAATCCGTCACGACTTCGATCAATCCCGGCATCTTCGCGTAATTTCTCGCACTCGAATACCGCCAGTGCAGTTGATCATCCACATAGCCACGTTTCACAGGGTTCATATGGATGTACTCGATTTTCTGCCACATGATCTCATCGTTGCGAACCTGCTTCGGCTCCGAACCTTCCTGCCAGAATTGATGCGTCGAATCTGTTTTGTGTCGCAATTTCAGCCGTTCAAATTGGCGCAAGAGTGTCCGGGCTTCGCGGCGTTCCAGCAAGTCCAGAATCTGCCTCGCCGTATAGGACTTGAATCGCCCGATCGCGTCCCCGAGATCCGGGGCTTTGGCAATCAGATGCAAGTGGTTTTCCAGAATGACATAGGCAAACAGCTGGAAATCTACGTTCTTCTGCAGATGCCTCCACGAGTCATAAATGATGTCGACCGCCTCGGGCCGCGTGAAGACGGGCAGCCAACCGACGATCGTGCAGGTCATGAAGCACGGGTATTTACGCTCGTTCGGATTCGAAAATGCGGTAACGGGTGCGGCTCATTTGGATCCCGGTGTTTTGCAACATGCGATGGTCAAGCCTCGCAGTGGACGTTCCCAGAAGCAGGAGCCTGGGGTAGTGCGTTCCCGAATGAAATTCGGGAACGAGGTTTGATCGTTGTCGATTAACCTCCACCTGCACGTGCAACGAGCCACCGGAATCTCCGGTGGCTCGTCACTGTTACCCACTTCCGCCGCCTCAATGGTCCGTGAACAATGGACCATTGACTATTCGCGACTACCGAATTGCGCCTTCCGCGCTCGGCTTCTTCGCCCCGCCCGGTTCTTCCGTGCGGGTGATCAGCACCTGCGTGGTCAGCATCAGCCCGGCGATCGAGCCGGCATTCCGCAAGGCGGTCTTCACCACCTTCGCCGGGTCGATGACGCCCGCCTTGTACATGTCCACGTATTCCTGCGTGTTGGCATTATATCCAACCGTGTCCGACTTCTGGTTGATGACCTCATCGGCCACCACCGCGCCGTCCACTCCGGTGTTCGAGGCGATCTGGCGGATCGGGGCCTGCAAAGCGCGGGCGACGATCTCGACGCCGATCTTCTCGTCTCCCTTGGCCTTCACTTCCTGGATCGCCTTGATGCACCGCAGGAGAGCCACGCCGCCCCCCGGCAGGATGCCCTCTTCCACGGCCGCACGCGTTGCGTGCAGGGCGTCTTCCATGCGGGCCTTGGTCTGCTTCATCTCTGCTTCCGTCGCCGCACCGACCGAAATGATCGCCACGCCGCCGGTGAGCTTCGCGAGCCGCTCCTGGAACTTCTCGCGATCGTATTCGCTCTCGGTGTCCTCGATCTGCCGACGCATCTGGGCGACGCGGGCGTCGATCGCCTCACGCTGGCCGGCGCTGTCGATGATCGTGCAGTTGTCCTTCGTGATCTCGACCCGCTCGCGCGGCCGAGCTGCGACAGTTGCACGGCTTCCAGCTTGATGCCGAGGTCTTCGAGATGCACTCGCCGCCTGTCAGCACCGCCATGTCCTGCAGCATGGCCTTCCGGCGATCGCCGAAGCCCGGCGCCTTCACCGCACACACCTGCAGAATGCCGCGGAGCTTGTTGACGACGAGCCGCCGTCAGCGGCTCCCCTTCGACGTCCTCGGCGACGACCAGCAGCGGCCGGCCGGACTGCGAGATCTTCTCGAGCAGCGGAATGAAGTCCCGCAGGCTGGAGACCTTCTTCTCATGCAGCAGGATGTAACAGTCTTCCAGGACCGCCTGCATCGTCGTCGGATCGGTCACGAAGTACGGCGAAATGTAGCCCTTGTCGAACTGCATCCCCTCGGTGGGGTCACCTCCGTCTTTCCGGTCTTGCCTTCCTCGACGGTGATTACGCCATCGCGACCGACGCGTTCCATTGCTTCGGCATTTTCTTGCCGATATCTGCGTCGTTGTTCGCCGAGATCGCGTCTGACGTGCTCGATCTGCTTCTTGTCCGAGACCGGCTTGGCGAAGCCTTCCAGGAACGTGATCGCGGCGTCCACGGCCTTCTCGATGCCGCGGCGGACGATGGCGGGGTTGGCCCCCATCGAAATGCTCCGCAGCCCTTCCTCGTAGATCGCGCGGGCCAGCACGGTCGCCGTCGTGGTGCCGTCGCCGGCGAGGTCGCTGGTCTTCGTGGCGACCTCATTGACGAGCTTGGCGCCCATGTGCTCGAACGGGTCTTCGAGCTCGATCTCCTTGCTGACGGTCACGCCGTCCTTGGTGACGACCGGCGCGCCGAAGCTTTTCTCGATAATCACGTTGTGCCCGGTCGGGCCGAGCGTGCTGGCGACGGTGTCCGCCAGGGTCCGCACGCCGCGCTGCAGCTTCAGCCGCGCGCGATCATCAAACAGAAGTTGCTTGGCCATTGTATGGGTCTATGGTCTATGGCTGTTGGGGAAAGTGGCGAAGTGCTGGAGTGGCAAAGTGGCAAAGTGACAGAGTGGCAAAGCAAAAAAATGTCATTCGTCGCAACTGACTTTGCCACTTTGCAACTTTGTCACTCTGCCACTCCCCTGAATCGCTAGTCGACGATCTTCGCCAGAATGTCGCTCTCGCGCAGAATCTTCACGTCGTCGCCGTCGATCTCGATGTCCGTGCCGCCGTACTTGCCGAACAGCACTTCGTCGCCGACCTTCACGCTGACGGTCGAACGCTCGCCGCTGTCGAGCAGCCGGCCCGGACCGACCGCCACGACGCGGCCGCGCTGCTGCTTCTCCTTCGCGGTGTCCGGCAGCACGATGCCGCCCGCCGTCATCTGTTCGGCTTCCAGCGGCTGAACCACGACGCGATCATCCAGGGGATTCAGTTTGACTGCCATTGCGTATGTGCTCCGTGTAGTGGTTTATCGTTGATGGTTTATGGTTGATCGAAAGAAGGCTGTCTGCCGTCAGCTTTCAGCGGTCAGCAAAAAATCTGACCTCTGACTTCTGGCCTCTCTTTAGAAATCCATGCCGCCCATGCCGCCCATTCCTCCCATGCCCGGCATGCCGCCGCCCATGCCACCCATGCCTCCCATCCCGCCGTCGTGATGGTGGTCGTGGTGATGGTCGTCCGCTTCCTGCTTCGGCTCTTCGACAACGATCGAGTCGGTCGTCATCAAGAGGCTCGACACGCTGGCCGCGTTCTGCAGCGCCGAACGCACGACCTTCGTCGGATCGACGACGCCCATCTCGAACATGTCGCCGTACACTTCGTTCAGCGCGTCGTAACCGTAGTTCTTCTCGTTCGACTTGCGAACGTTGTTCGCGACCACTGAACCGTCGAGGCCGGCGTTCTCGGCGATCTTGCGGATCGGCATCTCGCAGACCTTGCGGACCAGTGCCACACCGAGGGCCTCGTCGCCGGTGAGGTCGGTCTTCTGCAGCGCCTTGCTGCTGCGGAGCAGCGCCACGCCGCCGCCTGGAACGATCCCCTCTTCGATCGCCGCCCGCGTCGCCGCGAGTGCGTCCTCGATGAGGTCCTTGCGTTCCTTCATTTCGGTCTCGGTCGCGGCACCGACGTTGATCTGGGCCACGCCACCGGCCAGCTTCGCGAGCCGCTCCTGCAGCTTTTCGCGGTCGTATTCGCTGTCGGTGACTTCGATCTCCTGCCGGATCTGCTCGGCGCGTCCGTCGATCGCCTTCGCGTTGCCGCCTCCCTGGATCACGGTCGTGTTCTCGGCGTCGATCGAAACCTTCTTCGCCGTGCCGAGGTCCTGCAGCTTGACGTTTTCCAGCTTCTCGCCGAGGTCCTTGAACAGGGCCTTGCCGCCGGTGAGGATCGCCAGATCCTGCAGCATGGCCTTGCGGCGATCTCCGTAGCCCGGGGCCTTCACGGCACAGGCCTTGATGATCCCGCGGAGCTTGTTGACGACGAGGGTCGCGAGCGCTTCACCCTCGACGTCTTCGGCAATGATCAGCAGCGGACGACCCGCCTTGGAGACCTGCTCCAGCAGCGGGACGAGCGTGCGGGCGTTCGAAATCTTCTCTTCGTGAATCAGGATGTAGACGTTGTCGAGGTTGCATTCCTGATCGTCTTCGTCGGTGACGAAGTGCGGCGAGAGGTAGCCGCGCTCGAACTGCATGCCTTCGACGAGGTCCACCTCGGTCTGCATCTGCCGGCCTTCCTCGACCGTGATGACGCCGTCCTTGCCGACCTTCAGGATCGCATCGGCCAGGATCTTGCCGATCTCCTTGTCGTTGTTGCCGGCGATCGTGGCGACGGTCTCAATCGCCTTGCGATCGTCCGCCTTGACCGGCTTGGCCAGCTTCTTCAGCTCGTCGGAGATCTTCTCGACGGCCTTCTGCACGCCGCGGGCCAGCGACATCGGATCGGCTCCCGCCGCAATGTGCTTCAGCCCTTCGCGGTACATCGCTTCGGCCAGGACGGTCGCAGTCGTGGTGCCGTCGCCGGCCACGTCGCTGGTCTTGGAGGCCGCTTCCTTGATGAGCTGCACGCCGCAGTTCTGGAACTTGTCTTCCAGCTCGACGTCTTCCGCGACGGTCACACCGTCCTTCGTGATCTTCGGCGAGCCCCAGCCCTTGTCGAGCACCGCGTTGCGGCCCCGGGGGCCGAGCGTGCTGGACACGGCTTTGGCTAGCTTGGAAGCTCCTTCGAGCAGTTGCTTGCGGGCGTCCTCATCAAAACTCAACAGCTTTGCCACGGCAAATCCTCGTGTTGCAAGGTTCGTCGAGCGACAGGTGTCGCGTGATCCGGCTTTATGTCAATCAGTCGAGAGAATCGCGGACGGGGACGCACCCCGGACTGCGACAACATTTTGGCGTGAAGGGTGGTATTGCAATGGGTGTGCCGGCGGGTGTTTGCGGTCCACAAGTGGCGACGCCATCTTGAGTTGTGGTTGTTTATGTCGCTGGGGCGGAGATGCGGCTCCTGCCAACTTGGCAGAATGGCGGGCGTCTGGTGGAGATCGTCTGTCACTTTGTCGCTGACGGCCCGGGAGGATTCCAATGCGTCCAAGTGAAGCCCAACGAGACAGTCACTTTTGTTTGGGCGCGTTGGAGGGTCGAGATCACCGGCGATAGCTGCTCGCCGCCAGCGATGGTCGTCATAGCACGAAGCGTTTCGGGACGGACGGCGAGAGATAATCGACGAGCGCGTTCAGGATCGGAGAGGACAACCATTGGTCCCCTGGGATGGTTGCTCGAAACGCTCGGCCGCATCAGGTCGTTGATCGAGAAACTCATGTCATTCACGTTGAGATCGCGTGGCTCCGTCCAGTGAATACCGGAGTTCACCGTCTCAACGAGCAGAATCGAATTCGGGTCAACAATGTCCGCAAGAGACGTGCACCGTGTCCCCGGGAACGCCGTTTCTGGCCCGACGATAACCACGTAGTTTGCAAAGAGGGTGTGTTCGGGCTCCAAGTCACTTGGACAGTGAAGATGTCGCTGTATGGGTCGCTGGCGAGTGACCGGTTGTGAGGAGCTGTCCCACGGTTCGTCAAACCGATACTTCGCGTACGTCTTTTGCTGATCCATGAACGGGAGGATCAGCACCCGCCAACTGTGCATCGGGTTGCCTTCCGCGTCGGCGATGTAGGCCGGCGGAAAACAACCGTATGTCTCGTGATAGTTGTGGAGTGCCAGCCTCAACTGCCCCCCCATGCGGCCGCCACACTGCGATGTCCGCGCGGCCTCGCGTGCATCGCGAATCGCCCGCGTCAGAAACGCTCCGGTGCCAACAAATGCAACGAGAACAACGAGACAACCGATGCGTTTTGTTCGACTGCTCTTTCCATCAGCCGCCGCCGAAACTTCGTTCATGATCGGCGCCCTGAATGCTGACTGTGCATCATCATTCCACGCCGGACGAGTCATGAATCGCACACTCAATCGCACGACCGTTGCAAGAACTCTTGCACGACCATCGTCAGCCCCTCCGGTTCGTCCTCGAATAGATAATGCCCCGCGTCCGCGAACTCCGCCACCTCCGCCTGCGGAAATCGCTGACGCCACTCTGCCAGAAACGCCGGCGTGAAGCACCAGTCCCGCATCCCCCACGCGAGCAGCATCGGCTTGCCGCTCTGTTTCGAAAGCGACTCCTCGACTGCGACCAGCGTGCCGTACGACGGATGTTCCGCCGACATCGGAATATCCAGCACGAACCGGTGAATCGCGATCCGGTGCGCCCAACTGTCATACGGCGCGAGCAGGCCCCGCTGCACCGCGCGCGGCAATGCACGCTTGTTGACCGCCATGAAGAGCGCCGCCCGCGCGAACAGATTGAATCCCCGCACACCGAGCGCTCCGAGTACCGGCCAGCGGCAGACCGCGATCCGCAACGGCATCCGCGTCGACCGGAACGCCGCGGTATTCATCAGCACGAAGCGCGAGAACCGTTCCGGCATTTGGCCGGCGGCCCCCATTCCGATGCAGCCCCCCCAGTCATGCGCGACGAGAGTGATGTCGCGCAGATCGAGCGTTTCAATCAACCGGCACAGGTTCCGGATGTGCTGATCGAGCGTGTACTCATACTGCTGCGGCTTGTCTGACCGTCCGCAGCCGATGTGGTCGACAGCCACACAGCGAAATTCGCCTGACAGCGAACGAATCAGATTCCTCCACGCGAACGACCACGTCGGATTGCCATGGACAAACAGCAGCGGCGGGGCGTCGTGCGGGCCTTCGTCGATGTAGGCATAGCGCAGCCCGTCAAGGGCGACGAATCGCGGCTCGTATCGGAATTCGTCGAGAGTAGGAAATGGGTTCACAGGCTGGCCGCTGTTTAAGCCGGGAGCCGCAGGCGACCCCGTCCTATTGCGGCCGGAGTATCGGCAGCGGCCGTGACGACGTCAAACGAGCATTGCCGATCAACTTGTCGGCCGGTCACCGTCCGAACCACCGCGTCCAGAACCGCGGCGTGAATCCTCTCCCCCGCAGCGACGGTGCCGGCTCCGCATCACGTGCGTGCATGATCTGAACCGACGGCACATCGCGCTGCCATGCCAGCATCGCGGATTCGCTGACTCCGCCGGCCTCCCGCTGGCCCACGCACAGATTGGTCATCTTATGTGGACCAGTTGGTCCCAGCGCCGTCTTCAGCATCTGCAACATCTCATCGTTCACGTCAGGACCGTACAACCACAGCCAGTACGAATTCGGGTTCTGCTCCAGTACGGCTACGGTCTCTGCAGTCACCTGCCTTCCGTCGAGGACGATCCAAGTGAAAACCGGCCGCCGGCGCGAGTTCGCGTAGCCCTTCGAGCGTGACACGAGTGCCGGCAATGTTCAGCTTTGTATTGCTCCAGCGGCAGCTGGCGGAGACCACCGTCCGTCAGATCGGAATCCCGCAGGTTCAATTCTGTCAGGCTCCGGCTGGCGGACAGCGCACGACGGCAATTTCGTCGGCCCCCTTCGCCCGGTGCGTAGAGCGCGTCTCGCCGGATGCCGCCCGACCAGCCGAGCCAACTCCGGTCCCAGCTCTGTCGTCTCATCGATCTTGAGCATCTCAATGGACAGGTCGGATGAAGTCGTCCCACGATTTGAGCCACTCTTGAGTCGTGTCTGGCCCCAGCCGGACGCGAGTCGGGTGCTTGCCGTCCACCCCTGCACGTTCCCAGAACAGTCTCGGGTGGACGTCCCCAGCTCGGCTTTTCCGCCCGCCTGCTCGATCTCGGTCAACAGCCGCTGGACGCGCGCCCGTCCGCCACAACCCCCAGCCGGCCGCAGCGGCGCGGGCAGACCAGCGCCCAGCACAACGCTTGTGCCTTGCGCCATCGGCTGACGGCTTTTGAGGGGGACCGAATCGGACATCCCGTGCATTATGCCGGCTCTCGGCACCCGACGCATTCGCGGGCCGAAGTCGCCAACGACGCGCCCTGCGAGGATCTCGTCGCCCGTCTCATCGGAGTCAGCGGCCTTCAGTGGCAACCCGCAGCCCGGCGCGTACAATCCGCACGGCATGAGCACTCACTCTCCCGTCCGCCCTCCGCGCTTGGCATGGTCGGCCTGGGAATGATCTTCGACGAAACCTATCGCCCGTTCTTCGAGCGTGTACCGCAGAAGGGCTTTACGACCGCCGGTTCGGCGACGTCGACGTTCCGCTGACTGCCGTCGCGACCCGTACCGGGATGCGGGCGGCGCAGCGTATCAATCTGAAGCCAAAGGCAAAATCGCCGACTTCCGCAACCTGGCCGGCAGCGACGCCGTCGTCTGTTGCTGAAGCGGACCTCATTTCGTCTGCGTGGCGACCCCCGACAACCGCCACTTCGAGGCGTGCAAAAAAGTGCTGTCGGCTGGCGTCCATCTGCTCGTCGAAAAGCCCTCCGTCCTCACGCTCGACGGGCACCGACGACACGGTCGCTCTAGCGCAGGTCCACGGCGTCCTCGCCAAAGTCGTCTATCACAAGCTCCTCGATCCCGACCACAAAAACTCCGCACCTTCGTCGCGGACGGCCTGCTGAAACACGTCAACAACGGCTACTGCTCGCTGCTCGAACCCAAGCAGATTTCGGCCGGCCAGTTCGCGGAATGGATCAAGGGCGCAATCAGCACGTACGTCGCCTGCCACCCCATCAAGCTCATCGACTTCACCTTCGGCAGCAAACTGAAGACCGTCACCGCCAGCGAGACGGCGGCCTCGTCAGTCCTGCGGGCAGCCCCACGGGACAGTACGCAGATGCGGATGGTGTACGAATATGACGACGGCCGTGAGGCGGCGTTCGATATCCACGTCGTGGGTCACGCCGGACAACTTCCCCGGCTACGTCGAACAGGAGGTGCAGTTCCGGTTCGACAACGGCGTCTGGAACGGCCACTCGCGCAGCGCGGCGTGGAGTGCACGATCGAAGGCCGCACGCCGTTCATCGCAAGATACGATGAACAACCACTACAACGGTACGTTTGTCGAACCGTGGGGCGAACGCTCGCAGCGTGGTTATGGCGTCGAGGTGATCGAGCGGCTTCGTGCGCGAAGTCGCGCAGGTCGAGCACGGCGGCCCGCGCGTCCAGCGCGACGAGCGTCTCGTGGTCGCCCGCAAGCTGGCCTACAACGACCTCGCTGCCGACCGGCAGGTGGTGGCGGCCATCCAGGCGCTCGAGGCGATTCTCGCAGAGGCCGTTCAGGACGCCCGGATAGCGTGGTTCGTGTCAACGATGCGAATGGCAACTGGTCGAGTATTTCCCCGGCGGCAGCGAACCCCGGAGTGCTCTACTCCGGCCGCGTGTAAACGCTGATTCGATCACGGGCTGGCAGGTCGACCTCCGCACGGGCGATCTCGCTGTGACCATCGCCGCTACAGTCCGGGTGACATTTCGCCCGAGTCGCGTATGCGGTGTTTGTAGGACAGCGGTTGCGAATGTGAATGCAGCGTCGTCGTCAGAAATCCCCGTCCACCGCGTCGGCCCGGTCGATCAAGTGCTGGAAGAGTTCCGCGCCCGATGTTCTCACTGATGAATCTCACCGAACCGTCCCCAGCGCGAACTGGCTGCCTCCTACGTGATAGCTGCCGAACCCGCCGACTTGCAGGGCCGGGTCGGCCTTTGCCTCCGCTGTGACCGCATCGTCGTAGCGGATCGTCTCTGGCCGGGCGGCACCTGCGCAGGGGCGGCTTTGGGGTCGTTGTAGTAGCGACTGCCGCCGGGAGTGCGGTTCAACTGCCGTCCGCCGTTGCGGAAGAGCATGGCCGCGTGCCGGAGGCCAGCCGAGATCGTCGGCCGAACGCTTGATCTCACCGACGAACAGCGTGTGCGAGACGCCGTCTGAGACGTCGTCGTACCGCACCCGGCTGTTGAGGAACAGCACGCCGTGATTCGTCGCATCGATCGGCGTCTCGTAGGGGTGATGCATCCCGGCGTAGTTCGTCAGCGCAGCGCCGTCGCCGTTGGAGATGTGGGCCGCCGGGTCTGTCGGGCAGAGCAGCATGGGGATGACGGCGCAGCGGGCCTTGGCATTCGCGGCGTCGTAGATGCTGCCGGAGCGCTGCACCTGGGCATACACGGGCTTTTGGTCGAGGTACGGCATCAGCACCGTGTACCAACCGTGGTGATAGCCTTTGGGTTCGTTGCGGATCGGGCCGGTGTCATTCGTGACGCCGCTGGGAAGCGACCCGTGTGCGTCGTGGTAGCCCTGGAGCGCGAGCGCGACCTGGAAAATCTGCGACCGGCATTGCGTACGGCGAGCCGCTTCGCGGGCCTGCTGCACCGCCGGCAACAGCAACGAGATCAGCACGGCGATGATGGCGATCACCACCAGCAGCTCGATCAACGTCCAGCCGGGCCGCATAGTGCAGCCTCTGCGGTGTTGGACCATCGATCGGGATACGTTCGTCATGTCGCCAGGCCTGTTGTTGCGGTGCCAAAATCGGCGCTCCGTCTGCGAACTACGTCCGCTGCCGACCGGGTGTTGGGCGAATTCGGGTATCGTATGCGAGACGGCGCCGATTTGGGACGGCCCGCACATCATGCGAACGTCCGGCTCCGCATTCACTGTTCGTTCCCCAGCACGCGGCGAACTTCGGCCACGCTCGTCTCGCCGCGGCGGATCGCGTCCCCCGCCCGCTGCCGGAGGGAGATCTGCCCCGCCTCCAGGGCCACTCTTTGTAGCTCGTCGGCGTCGAGCCGCTGGAGGATCGCGCGGCCGATCAGCGCGTGATGCGGATCCAGCGATTCGCACAGCATCAATCGCCCGGCGTACCCGGTCTGCCGACACTCGGTGCAGCCGGCGACGATGCGATGTTCACTTGCCTCCAGCGCGAGGCCGCTCTCGGGCTCCGCCCCCGGCGTTGCGCACGTGCATAGCCGCCGCACGAGGCGCTGCGTGAGCACTCCCAGCAATCCGCTGCGCAGCAGGTACGGTTCGATGTCGAGGTCCAGCAGCCGCTCGATCGCTTCGACGCTGCTCCCCGCGTGGAATGACGACAGCACCAGTTGGCCGGTCAGCGCCGCCTGAAACACGGTCGCTGCCGTCTCGACGTCCCGGATTTCGCCGACCATGATCACTTCCGGATCCTGCCGCATCAGCGACCGCAGGCCGTTCGCATAGTTGAGCGGACCGTCGTTCGATACCTGCGACTGCGACACGCCGCTGACCAGCGCTTCGACAGGATCCTCCAGGGTCACGATGCTCCGTGTCGCCGGGCTGGACTGCAGCAGATGCCGCAGTGCCGCGTACAGCGTCGTCGTTTTGCCGCTGCCGGCCGGGCCGGCGACGAGCAGGGCGCCGCTCGTCAGGCTCAACTGTCGTTCCAGTTCCGCGCGGATGTCGTCCGGCAGACCCAGATCGGCCAGCTGGCGATAGCGCCCGGACCCGATGAACAGCCGGACGACCGCTTTCTCGCCGTGGATCGTCGGGAACGTGCTGACCCGCATCTCGACCTGTTCGTCGCCGGTGCGAATCCGCCCCTCCTGCGGGACATCGGTGTGGTACGTCAGCAGTTCCGCGAGGACCTTCAACCGGCCGATGATGTTCGGCGCACGCTCCAGCAGGGCGACGTCGTGCAGGACGCCGTCGAGCCGCCACAGCATTCGCAGCCGGCCGGCGGCCTCCGTCGGGACCAGGTGGACGTCGCTCACCCCCTCCTCGCGCGCCGCCGACAGCACGCGGGCAACGACTTCCGTCGCGTACAGGTCGGCCTTGGCGTCGAGGCCGGCGATGCGCTGCTGGAAACGGTCGGCCAGTGAGGAATTCATGAGCGGTTTGCAGTGCGGGGCTGCGGGGAGCAGCTGCCGCGGAAACGATCGGTTATGCCGGTTCTCGTGAAGCTGCGTGCGCCGGCGACGGGCCCCGGCCCGAATTCCAGCGTGCCAGTGACCAGCCAATTGTCAAAACGTCGTTCTCCGAGTGCAATGGCCTGCGCCACAGTCTGCGAAATGGAAGCCGGTGTTCCCGTTGCGACCCCCCTCGCCGTCTGCGGCCGGAATTCTATGATTCCCTCTGAAGACCGCTGCAACGGGAGGGAGGGGGTGGTACACTGCAAGGCCACCCCGTACACGTTGCGGGTGTGACCTCAATCGCCCCTGCTGTCGGTCGGAAATTCACGTACGGGCCTGTCACTTATCGCCGGCCGCGATCGCCGCCGAACCGCAGCCACTGTCTGCGGATGTTCGTGAGTACGAGTATGAATCAGCCAAGCAATAAAGGGAAATCCGCGACGCCAGCTACCGGAGCCGGACAGATGGAGCGTCCCTGCCCGGAATGCGGCGAAAGCGTGCGCAAGGGCCTGGTCCGCTGCTGGAACTGCGGCGCGTTCATGGATTCGAACCTGCAGGCCAAGTACCAGGAGATGCAGACCAATCCGGCGCCGCCGATTTTCAGCCAGGTGCCCGACAGCGAAGTGACGTCAGTCGATCCGGTCGGCGAAGACGACTTCCAGTTGGGGGCGGACGTGACCGGTACGGGCCGTCGCGCCGAACTGGGGGAACTCGAAGCGTATTCGCTGGCAGCGCCCCCGGCCGCGCCCGCGCCGGCACCTGTCGCCGCGCCCGTGGCCGAAGCGCCCGCACAATCGCATTCGATCGCCACCGCCGGAGACGTCCTGTTCGCCGCCGCCATGCAGGAGCAGGCGGAGAACCGCGAACGCCGCCGGAAGCGACTGCCGATGATTGGCGGCGCCAAAACTCCGGGCGGATTCATCATCTTCTGCCCGTACGGGTGCCGGGTGGAAGTGAAGGAACAGCACCGCGGCT
>JAXMBS010000098.1:0-14884 GCA_046349775.1 Planctomycetaceae bacterium
ACCACGAGAACTCGACGCGGGCCGAGTACGTGCCAAGCACGTCCGCGAATTCCACGGGGAGGTCACGCCCGATCTTCTTCTGCAGTGTTGCGAGCTTCTTGTCTGTCAGTGGTGCCGCCATTTTCGGCCGCCGATGGACTTCGCCCTGGCGTGCCTTTACCGCGTCGCAAATCCAATTCCAGTGATCGACCCAGCTTTGCCAGACAGACTTCGTCACGCGCCGTTTGCCCGCAAGAGCATCAAAGTCTGGCGCCTTCGGAGCAGGAACGGACTTAGCCGCCGTCTTCTTTTTCTTCGGTGGAGGAGCAGGCGGCGGGCCGGCGTCAAGCCAAAACACGGGATCTGGCCAGATATACAGACCCGTCAGCTTGTTTTCCCGAAGGAACTCGTGGAACTCCTCGGAGATGAGAATGCATGTGTCCCCCGGCGCACGAAGCCATATCTGCCCGCTTACTTCCGCTGGCTCGAACGCATACTGCGACACGCTCGCATATTTGCCGAAATTGAGCCATTGGGCGTTCGGAGCAAACGCCGGGCGCACGAGGGGATGCACCAGATAATAGGTCTGTCCCTCCTTCACCGGGATGTCGGGTTCGGGACGACCAGTGGAACCCTCCGCAACCACTTTGAGCGGCAGGAACTCCACGCTGTCGCCTAGCACGGGTGCTAGCAGCTCGCGCGCCTTAGCGGTGACTGCTGGACCGTAGTATTCCATGAAGACGAAGTCGCTGTCGCGGTCGCCGCGCTTGAGGACGACCGGCGCAGGATTCCAAGAGTCCGCAACTGATCCGACAAAGAACCAGTCGGTCACGCGCCGCGCATCGCTGTCTGCCTCAGTCGCCCATCTGAGTTCATGACTCTCACTGTCCTTGAGAACCTTGCGAAGTCTTGCGCGCGGTGCCGATTCGGGAGTTGACATGTGGTTGTGCCTAAGAGCCGCTGTGGTGTCGGTCACTTGCCTGATTCGACGCATTATCGGCTGAGTTTGTATGAGAACAATCGTATCGTGCCCAATAGGGGCACAACTCATCGACGAGTGGCGGCCCTACGGGCCGCGGCGATGCTGTGCCGTTCTGATCCCAGGGCGGCACTGCGCTGGCCTTGGGCTTTCGAGTTCTCGTCCTTCGGACGCAGATCCTCATCCGCAGATCGCCCCCAGCACGCGAACTGGGAACTCCGTTTCGCTGCGACCCCAGCCGCTTCCCGGGATTGCCGCGCCTTGATCACGAGTTCTTACCGAGCGCATCCAGACGCTCCGACAGCCGCTGGACCTGGAGTGACAGGTCCATCAGCGTCGCGTCGTGCAGATCGTGCCGCGCCCATGCGTACCCGAAGCCGCGGAACGCGAATAGCCCGATGCACCCGACAACTACCGTGATCGCGCCGCCGATCAGGACGCCGAAACCGGTGAGCGTCAGCCAGCGGATTTCCTGTCCGTCGCCGGCCGCCAGAAAAATGCCGACAACTCCCAGGACCATCAGCACGATTCCGGCGAAGAATACGAGCTGGGAATAGCGGCCGCGCTGTTTCATCCGGGTCACCTTTCGTTCTAGCGCCTGATGCAGTTCGGACATCCGCGCGGCACTCGGCGGCGCGTCGCAGGCGACAAGCTTGTCGATCAGGTCGCGGACATTTTCATGGGCGGACATTGTGTTGTTCCTCGATCAGTTTGTGGATTTCCTGACTCGCGTAATGCAGGCGCGATTTCACGGTGCCGGTCGGGCAGTTCGTGGCGGTCGCGATCTCGTCGATCGACATTGCCTCCAGGAACCGCAACGTGAGCACTTCGCGATGTTCGGGCGAGATGCGCGATAACGCGAAGTGCACCAGTTCGACCGCCTCCAGGGCCGCGCCGGCTCCGTCGGCGGTGTTCGTCGAGGCGCCCGGCCGCTCCTGCTCAACCTGACGACGCCGTGACTCGCTCCGGATCGCATCCACGATCCGTCCGTGCGCAATCCGGTAAATCCAGGTGCGAAACGCCTCTGCCGTTCGGAGCGACGCCCGGGTTTTCCAGGCAGTGAGCCAGACCTCCTGCAGCGCATCGAGCGCCCGCTCGGGGTCGCGCTCAAACCGGCGGACGAAATACAGCAGCCGCCGCTCGTAGAGCCGGACCAGCGCCAGGAACGCATCGGAACTTCCCCGCTGAAACTGCCGGACGAGCATCCGTTCCCGCAGCCGCTCGACCAGTCCCGGCTCTGTCGTCTTCACGTGATTTGCCGCCGAGGCCTATGAGCGAAAACGGAACCCGGCCGATTTGCCGGACACCGGGATGCTTCGTCAATGACAGTCGCTGGCGGCAGCCAAATGGTTCAACAACGTGTGCAGGATTTCAGGAAATGTCCTGATCCCAGCGCGGCGGTTCTCTGGCCCTGGGTTCGTGAGTCCGCGTCCTGCGAACACAATCCTGATCCCCATTGATGACTCAAAATGACCGCCAGTGCCCTGAAAGCGCAACGACTCGCCCTTCCGGTAGACGACGGTCACACCCGGAAGACCGCTTACCCAGAGGCCCGGCAACTTCCAGCCAACTTTCATCAACTTTCAATCAACTTTTAGACCCCCCCCTCCCGCGCACAAATTGAAAAGTTGAAAAGTTGCTCTGTTCCACTGGACTGCAACCGTTGGCGAGTGACGCGAAGCAGGAGCTTCGGGGGAGTGCGTTCCCAAGCAGGAGCTTGGGAACGAGGTGTGGTGGGAGAGCACAACAAAACTGGGTCCAGACCCAGCCTACGGGGATGTGGAGACAGTTGATGCGTCGTCCAAGCGGTAGAGGTGGGTGGCGGAGCGGAGGAGGAGCGAGTTGTGGGTGACGGCGGGGGAGGCCCAGAAGCCGTCGCCGAGCTGGTTCTCGGCGAGGAGCTCGAACTCGCGCGCGGCGCGGATGACGAACGTCTGGCCGTCTTCGCAGAAGAAGTAAATGCGGCCGTCGGCGTACAGCGGCGAGGCGGTGTAGTTGCCGCCGATGCGCTCCTGCCAGACGCGCTGGCCGGTGAGGGCGTCGAGACAGGTGGCGACGCCGCCTTTGTCCTGGATGACGAACAGCAGGTCGCCGACGATCAGCGGCGAAGGCTTGGACGGCATCTGCTTTTTCTCGGACCAGACGATGTGCGTGGCGGTGACGTCCCCCTCGCCGTCGGGGCGGACGGCGAGAATTTCGGGCTTGGACTGGCCGGCGCTCAGATACACCAGGCCGTGAGCAAAGAGCGGCCGCACGCCGGTCGAGAACCCGTCATAGGACACGCGCCAGATTTCGTGGCCGGTCTCGGCGTCGTAGCTCAAGGCGCCTTTGGACGTGGCGCTGATGAGTTGCTCGCGGCCGTTCACGCTGATGATCAGCGGCGTGGCAAAGGACTTTTTGATGTCGCCATTGTCGGTGCCGAAGTGGTGGGGGCGGTCGGTCTTCCAGATCGTGTGGCCGTTGGCGATGTCGAGGGCGACGACGTACTGGAAGTCGAAGCCGTCGTAGTTCAGGAAGAACTTGTTGTTGTGGACGATGGGGGAGGCGCCGGCGCCGCGGTAGTGATTGCAGGGGAGGTCGCGGCGGGTCCAGAGCGTGTCGCCGGTGGCCATGTCGAGGCAGGCCGTTCCGGCGCTGCCCCACGTCGCATAGAGGCGGCCCTCGTGGATCACCGGAGTGGGCGACGCGTAAGTGTTGTATTGACGGATGTCGGGCGGGTTCTCGACGTCGAAGATCTTGCGATCGATGCGGAGGGCGCCGGTGTCGAGACTGAAGCAGAGGATCGAGAGTTCTTTGCCGTCTTCGGTGGCGGTCGTCAGCCAGACGTCGTTGCCGGAGACGACGGGGGAGGACCAGGCTTTGCCGTGGAACGGGGTCTGCCAGGTGATGTTCTGCGTGTCGCTCCAGATGAGCGGGATGTGCGCGGAGTCGGCGTGGCCGTCGCCGCCGGGGCCGCGAAAGGCGGGCCATTCGTCATCGGCGTGGGTCGCAGCAGAGAACAGAAGGGCGAGGCAGCACGTGAACAGAGCCAGCTTATAGATCGGGAGGGCGAGGCTCGTGCCGAGCCGCTGAGACTGGAAGATCCTCTCTGCATCGCGGCTCCGCAGGAGCGTCGCCCTCCCATGACGCGGAAATTGAGGGTTCGATACCGCCGCTGTTTTCAGCAGCACTGGCCGCGCCAGCGGCGCCGTTCGTATCGTTGGCCGTGGTCTCATGGTGTCAACTCTCATCCGGTGAGTCGTGGTCCCGGGTTGCCTTGAGCTTCGTTCGCAGCGTCATCCGCGAAATCCCCAGTCGTTCGGCGGCCTGCAACTGGTTCCCGTGCGTTTCCGCCAGCACTTCTTCGAACATCACACGCTCCACCGCCTGCAGGATGCGGCGATACAAGTCGGGAGTTGCGCCGGCCAGCAGCGTCTTGGTGAGCTGACGGACATCCGGCAACGGGTCGGCAGCGGAGGTTGCAGGCGACGTCGTAGCGGGCGAGGGGGACGGAGAGGCGCCGTCACTTTCGCCGCGACACGATCCGGGGAGCGCGTCGGGCAGCAACAGGTCGCCGGCGGTGTTCACCACGGCGAATCGCACGGCGCTGAACAGTTCCCGCACGTTGCCGGGCCAGTTGTGCCGTCCCAGCAGCGTGAGCGTCTCGTCGGCGATCTGGCACACGGGCCGTCCCATTTCGGCGCACAGGATTTTGACGAAGTACCGCGCCAAAAGGGGAATATCGTCGCGGCGGTCGCGCAACGGGGGCAGTCGGAGCGTGAAGCCGCTGAGCCGGTAGTACAAATCCTGCCGAAACTGTCCCTGCGCCACCGCCGCTTCCAGATCCTTGTTCGTTGCGGCGATGATCCGCACGTCGGTTTCGATCGTGGTGTTCCCGCCGAGGCGCTCGAATTGCTGCTGTTGCAGGAGCCGCAGCGCTTTGGCCTGGGTCGCCGGCGACATGTCGCCGATTTCGTCCAGGAAGATCGTGCCGCCGTTGACCTGCTCGAACTTGCCGATCCGCCGCTGGTCCGCGCCGGTGAAGGCCCCTTTTTCGTGGCCGAACAGTTCGCTTTCCAGCAGCGATTCGCTGATCGCCGCGCAGTTGACGGCCAGAAACGGCAGTTGGCTGCGGTGGCTGTAGTGGTAGATGGCGCGGGCGACCAGCTCCTTGCCGGTCCCGCTTTCTCCCACGATGAGCACGGTGACGTCCTGCTCGGCGACGCGGCCGATCGTCTTGTAGACCTCCTGCATGGCGGGCGAACGGCCGACGATCAGGTCGGCTGCCAGCGGCTCATCTTCCTCGCGTTCGGTCGGGAGCAGCGCCGGCACGTGCGCGAGGCGGCTGGTCTCGAGCGCCCGCTCGACGGCGCCGCGCAGCAGGTTGAGGTCGACCGGCTTGACGAAGTATTCGAACGCCCCGCGGCGCATGGCCTCGATGGCGGTCTCTGTGCGGGCAAAGGCCGTCATCAGGATGACGGGGATCCGTGGATCGATCTCGCGGATCCGGGCCAGGGCGTCGAGGCCCGACATGTCGGGCAGTCGGATATCGAGCAGCACCACGTCCGGCTGCTGCCGCCGAACCAGCTCCAGGCCTTCCTTGACCGTGCCGGCTGACAGCACGTCGAGGTCGGCGGAGCCGAGCGTTTCACGGATCGTGAACACGATGCTCGGTTCGTCGTCGATGACAAGCAGTTGGTGCATAACGGCGAGGGTGCGGCGGGCTGCGGAGTTCGGGCTGGATTGTGGGCGAGCGGGAGGGAGGTTGACAACTGGCGGCGCGTCACTCGCCGTTGCACGGCACCCAGACGGTAAATTCCGCGCCTTTGCGCGGAAGATTGGCGGCGGAGATCGTTCCCTGGTGGGCCGTGACGATTCTGCGGCAGATCGTCAGACCGAGGCCGGAGCCGGTTTCCTTCGTCGTCACGAAGGGATCGAAGATCGACGTGAGTTTGTCGGTCGGTATGCCCGGTCCGGTGTCCGCCACCTGCAGGCACAGCCATTCGGACATGACGACCGCCGGCGTCGGCGGCGGCCGGTAGCGCATCCGCAGGGCATCGTGTTCGGTGAATTCATAGTCCGCTTCGCCGTTGCGGGCCGACGTGGCGGCCACTGGCGCCGCCGCGATTGCAGCCTGCGGCCGGGCGCGGCGATGCTTCGACGCCGTCACCCGCACCTCGCCCCCGTCGGGCAGCACATCCAACGCGTTGAGCAGCAGATTCAGCAGCAACTGGTAAATCTGGCCGCGATCGATGCGCATCACCATCTCCGTCTCGGGGAATGAGACGCAGAGGTCCACCGCTTGCGATTTCGCCCGCGCCGACACGAGGTCGATCGCCTGCTGGACGATCTCCTGCAGCGAAACATCGGTCTTCACGAGCGCGGGCGGCCGTGCGAAGTCCAGAAACGACTGGATCGACTGCTCCATCCGGGCGATCTCGTCGTTGATGACTTGCAGCGAGCGGCCCTTCAGTCCGGCGCCGTCCGGTCGCTCCAGTGAAGCCTGCACGAGCATCTTCATCGGCATCAGCGGGTTCCGCAGTTCGTGCGCGAGTCCCGCCGCCAGCTGGCCCACGCGTGCGAGCTGTTCGCTCCGCAGCAGCTCGGACTCCTGCTGTTGCAGCCGTTCCACGATCCCCACGATGTCGTCTTCGACCTTCTTGAGTCCCTTCTCCAGGCCCGCGAGATCGCCGACCTGCGAGAATTGCACCGGGCCGGTCAGTTCGGTCAGCCGTCCCGCCATGCTGCGGACGGATATGTCCAACTGCACGATCGATTGCCGCACCGCGCGCGCTATGCCGATTCCCATCAGCAGCCCGGCCACGCCGCCGCACGCCCCCAGCAGCAGAAAGCCGATCCGCAGATGCTGCGCGGTCACCGCGCTGGCGGCGTTGGCGCGCTCGACTGCGGCCTGGTTCACGAGGATGCACTTTTCGAGCGGCTTCAGCACATCGTCCGTCAGTGTTCCGTCGGAGAGACGCGTCAACTCCGCGTACGTCTCGGCAGGAATCTCCAGGTGTTTCTTGGAATCGGCGGGCGTTTGTGCCGTGACCCCCAACTGCCGGGTGAGCACCTGGAATCGATCGAAAAACAGACGATAGCCCTTCGCCACGCGGTCAATCAGTACCACTTCTTCGTCGCTGCGTGCCAGCGACGTGGCCTCGGTCAGCAATTCGCTGGATCTCTCGTGCCGGTTTTCCGCCTCGACCAGGTGCCGTTCCTCGTGCAACCGGAGGAACAGATTCACCTGATAGCGGACCTCGCGCATTTCCAGGTGCAGCCGCTCGATGGCGATCACGGCGCTCAATTCGCGCGCGATCAGTTCGGAACTCTTCTGCTGCTGGTGGTTGACATTCCATGCAGCAACGACACCCAAACCGAGCAGCACGACGCCCAGGCCGGTCATTGGAAATGCGATTCGCCAGGCGACGCGTTGCGACATGGGGGATCGACCAGAGCGACGCTGAAATCCGGGTGAACGAGCAACTATATCCCGTCGGCGGCGGCGAAACACAGTGTACGCGTCGACTGAATCGCTGCACTAATCGGCGTGCGTGCTGTCAACCGCCGCATCGGAGCGAACAACGGATCGACGACCAGCTGCGGTTGGAAAATCCTCGGCCACCGCTGGCCAGCATTTTGCCTCCGCGCCTGGTAGTCGCACCGCTGATTCCCGGCCATTCGCTGGAATAGTCGGGGCAGCCCCTTGCGAAAACGAATTCGCCGCTCAGTGCAAATCCTGTAGTGCCATTGAATTCCGGCGTCGTGCCGCGTCGCGCTCAGTTCTTGCGCACCGGTCTCGCGGGAGTCGCGGCGCACCCGGCACACCGGTTGCTTTTCGACGGTCGCTCCGCTCGTGATGCGAAGTGCCGGTCTCCATAACTGAGAAACATCGATGTCAGCAGTCGCCACAACTGCCTTGAATCCTCCGCTGGAGAAGCCGCAGAATGGGATCGCAGGTCTCAAACACCTGCGGCACGACATCCTGTCCGGCATCGTTGTCTCCCTGGTATCGCTGCCCCTCTCGTCGGGCATCGCCATCGCGTCCGGCGTGCCGCCGGTCTACGGGCTGATTTCGGCAATTATCGCCGGTCTGCTGTTTCCGCTGCTCGGTGGTGCGTACGTGACCATTAGCGGTCCGGCCGCCGGGTTGGCGCCCGCGCTGCTCGCGATCATGGCTGCGATGGGGGGCGCGGGCGACGCCGAGCACGTCGGCGAAGGCTATCACTTCCTGCTGGTCATCATCTTTATGGTCGGTTGCGTGCAGGCCGTAATGGCGCTGCTCAAGCTGGCCCGCTACTGCGCGATCATTCCCGTCAGCGTGGTCGAAGGCATGCTCGCCTCCATCGGCCTGCTGATCATGGTCAAGCAGTTGCCGATGTTCTTCGGCTATCTTCCCAAGCCGCACGCCCACGAGTTCATCGAGTTCGTCGGAGAAGCATCGACGTTTGCTCACGGCATGACGGTCCCGGCCTTTGCCGTGTCCTTCGCGACGCTGGCGCTCTTGTTCTGGCTGGGGACCATGAAGCACGTCAAGCTGCTCAAGATCATCCCGCCGCAACTCATTGCGGTGGTGGCCGGCGTCCTGCTGGGGATCGTCTTCCACCTCAAGGACCTGGGACCGGGATATCTGATCTCGCTGCCCGAACATCCGTTCCACGGCATTCACGCGCCAGCCTTCAGCGAACTGTTCGCCCGCAAAGACCTGTGGTATGCGGCGATCCTGGGTGTGATCACCCTGACGATGATCGACGGCGTGGAATCGCTTGCCACGGCGATGGCCATCGACCGCATCGACCCGTTTCATCGCAAGTCGCAGCCGAACCGCGTGCTGTTCGCGATGGCCGTCTCCAACATCGCTTCCAGCCTGATCGGCGGATTGACCATCATCCCCGGCGGCGTCAAGAGCAAGGCCAACATCGCCTCCGGCGGGCGCACCCTCTGGGCCAACTTCACCAACAGCATCTGCCTGGTCATCTATCTCGTCTTCGCCCGGGACATGATCAACCTGATCCCCAAGGGCGTGCTGGCCGCCGTGCTGATCTATACCGGCTGGAAGATGTGCGAACCGCTGATCTGGAACCATATCGCCCATATCGGCAAGGAACAGCTCGCCATCTTCACGTTCACGATCGTCTGCACTCTGGCGACCGACCTGCTGTGGGGCATCGTCGCCGGCGTCGGCGCCAAGTTCCTGCTGAATGCCTACCTGTATCGCCGCTCGATCAACGAGTCCGGTCTGCCGGACGAACTCAAGCCGACGTTTCTCCGAGGCCTGCTGGACTTCTTCACCAATCCCGTCACGCGCCGCGAAATGGTCGGAGACGCGTACCACCTGTACGTCAACAAGCCGCTGGTCTGCTTCAACTCGATGCACGTCAGCGCCGAAGTCGACAAGGTCCCGGCTGAAGCTCGGGCCGTGCACATTCACCTGGACCCGGGCGTCGCCCTCATTGACCACACGTCGTGCGACAACCTGCTCTCCGTCGTGCAGGAGTTCTCACACAACAACGTCCCCGTCGATCTCGACGGGCTAGATGACATGCGGTCGCTGTCGGATCACCACGCCTCGACACGGTTGCTCGGCCGGGCACCCGAACTCGTGACCATTCCGGCCGTCGGCTAACGCTCCGCCGAATTCCACCTTTCTTAGAACACTTCCGCCCAGTTTCGACAGGAGTCAAGTTCGATGTCCCAGTTCCACCCCGATTCGATGTCGCTGTCACCCGCGCTTGGCCAGCGAAACACTGACGTCGTGGAGACTCTGGACGCGGAACCGCACGCGTTCGCTTTCGTGCGGCAACGCTGGCAGAACGGGATTCTCACCGTCGTCGGGGCAGGCCTGATGGGGGTCTCCGGCGGCTTCCTGTTAAGCCAGATTTCCGCGACCCCTGGATTGAAAGTGCAACTGGCCATCCTGGGCGCGCTCCTGTTAATCGGCGCCCTGGTCATGTTGCGCAAGGCCGGCACCGATCTATTCGGCTCCATCCACGTCGATCGCGACGGCATTCACATGCGACCCACGCTCGCCGGCTTTTCTGTCCCCTGGAACCGGATCAACCGTTGGGAAGTCTGCGAAGATGCCCAAGCCACGTATCTCCCGTGCCTGAAGGTGTGGGTCGATGGCGAGGAACATCCTCGTTCCGTGCCGAACGGCTTTCTGAGTCATCAGGACCTGCATCGGCTCCGTAAACTTCTGCTGGTTGGTCGTCCCTAACGGGACGCTTTCTCACTGCTGGGACGTGTCGCGATTGACTCTGGCTGAACCGCCGTTCTTGTGGCAAAGCGACGGTTCAACAGCAGCCTTTCTCGGCACGTCCTTTTTTGCTGCGCAGCGATCAGCTTTCAGCCGTCAGGCACGTGATTGGTGATTGGTGATTGGTGATTGGTGATTCAACTCAATTCCCTATTCCCAGTCCCCAGTCCCCAGTCCCTCTCTTCTTTTCCTGAAATTCTCGACAATGCCGCGTGAGAAATGTCCCCCGACGGGGACTGTTTCCTTGCAGAGCGGCACATGCGGTCTCCCGAAACCCGCCCCAGTCTGATCGTCCGGCTGCAAGGCCAGCGTCACGAGCCGGCCTGGGAGGAGTTCGTCCGCGCGTATGAGCCGTTCTTGAACAGCCTGGTCGCGCGCAAAGGCGTCCCGACCCGGCATGTCCCCGACGTCACGCAGCAGATCCTGGCGGCCATCGCCCGCTCGGTCGAGCAGTGGACCGACGACGGCCAGCCGGCGTCGTTCCGGCGCTGGCTGTCGCACGTTGCCCGTAACATCGTGATCAAGTTCATGACCCGCGAGCGCCGCCATCCCGGCGGCCAGGGCGGGACCGAATGGCTCGAGCACCTGCACGACGTCGTCGCCGAGCCTGACTCCTCCTCCCGGCAGCAGTACGATTTTGAATTGATCCTCTGGGCGGCCGAACAGGTCCGCCACGAATTCCGTCCCGCATCCTGGACCGCGTTCTGGGAAACACTGATCGAAGGCCACACCGTCGAAGACACATCCAGGCGCCTTGGCGTGAGTCCCGGCAGCATTTACATGTCTCGCAGCCGGATCATGGCCCGCATCCGCGCGAAGGTCCGCGAAGCGGATGTGTGAACTGCAATCGCATTTGTCATTAGTCAATTGTCATTTCTCATATGTCATTGAAGAAAACGCGCCGATCGTCTTGGCCAATGACAACTGACAATTGACCAATGACTAATGACAAATCCTTCTTGATGATGACTCCATAACCGCAATCCCCATGCTCCGCACCGCCTGCCAACCTGACCTCCTCGCCGGCGCGCTGGCCGAACGGCTCAGCGAGCAGCAGGAAGAACAGCTCGCGCAGCATCTGTCTGAGTGCGCGGCTTGCCGCGACGAGCTGGAGCGGATGGCGGGGGATCTGGATGAGTGGCAGCTTGTTCAGACGGCGCTGCGCAATACGCCTGCGCCCGAGAGTGTCATTCCCGGTGAAGAGTCTCACGGCCACATCCGTCACGAGTGGGCCGTCGATTTCGCGGTCAACTTTCTCAAGCCCTCACAGCGCGAGGACGCCCTCGGCCGGCTGGACGACATCGACATCCTCAGCGTGATCGGCGCCGGGGGGATGGGGATCGTCCTCAAGGGGTTCCAGCCGGAGCTGAACCGCCCGGTGGCGGTCAAAGTCCTCGCGCCGCATCTGGCCACCAGCGGCGCCGCCCGCCAGCGGTTCGGCCGCGAGGCCCAGGCCGCGGCCGCCATCATGCATCCCAACGTGATGCCGATCCTGGCGGTCTACTCGTCCGGCAGGCTGCCGTATCTCGTGATGCCGTACGTGGCGTGCGAATCGCTTCAGCAGCGGCTCGATCGCGACGGCCAGTTGCCGGTGCTGGACGCGTTGCGGATCGGGTTGCAGGTCGCGCGCGGGCTGGCGGCGGCGCATGCCCAGGGGCTGATCCATCGCGACGTGAAGCCGGCCAACATTCTGCTGGAGAAGGGAGTGAACCGGGCGCTGCTGACCGATTTCGGCCTGGCTCGCGCCGCGGACGATGCGTCGCTGACGCGCTCGGGCGTCATCGCCGGCACGCCGCAGTTCATGTCGCCGGAGCAGGCCCGCGGCGAATCGATCGACCTCCGCAGCGACCTGTTCAGCCTCGGCAGCGTGCTGTACACGATGTGCGCCGGCCGCGCCCCCTTCCGCGCCGAGACCAGCTACGGCATCCTCCGCCGCGTCACTGACGACATTCCCCGCCCGCTGCGCGACATTCGCCCGGAAGTCCCCGACTGGCTCGACCTGCTGGTCGCCACACTGCACGCCAAGCGGGCGGACGATCGCTACGCCGGCGCCGAGGCGGTTGCCGCGCTGCTCGAACAATGCCTCGCACACCTTGAACAACCCACGCTCGCGCCGCTGCCGGCCGAGCTGCGCCAACAGCCTCCGCGCGCACGCCGCAGGCGCGGCGCATTGATCGCCGGGGCCGCCACGCTGCTGACGATCGCCGCCAGCCTCGGCGTGCTGTGGCACGCATCTCCCCGCTCCCCGCCGCCGGGGAGAGAGGCCGGCAGGGACGGGCCACCGGGCGCCGATCACGCGACGCCGTCGATCAACGCAACGCGGGCACCGAAGCCGCACCACCAGCCGAGCGCCCGGCGCGGGCAACGTCTCGAACGCTCCGACATCCGACTTCGCCCGCTGGGACGACGGCCTCGACGAACAGATTGACGGAGCAAAACAAAGCGCCGACGAACTTCAGCAGCAGATCGAACAACCATTCCCGTAGGTCATGCTCCTGCATGACGTAGACCGTGCCATTGCGTTCTGATCGCATTTCACAAGACAGCCCATTCCGTCAGGCTGAGCCTGACCTACCGGAGTCCACCGATGACGCGATTCCCGCTCGGCCTGTCACTCTTCACGGCCGTTCTCGCCGGCGTTGCCGCCGCGTCCGCCCAGCGCCGCCGGCCGCCGTGCCAACGCCGCCGCCGCGGCTGCTCAACCCGCCGCCGCGCGCACGCTGCAAAACCAACGACCACCGATGCGGAAGGCACAGTCCTTCCTAACGGCATGGTCAGGTCCGCTTTCGATCACTCAGCGGCGGGGTCAATCCCGATTCGGTACAGGTTGCGTTTCGGGGATTCCGTCGCCCACCTCGTTGTGGTTCCATGGAACAAGCAATGGATTTCCGTGGAGCAGCTTGCAGCTAACGATCGACAGAAGTTACGGGAGTGGTTTGCATCGGTCTTCCGGGGAGCAAGCGTCGTCAATGGTGTCTGGTCTGGCACGGCAGAGTTCGTCGACTACCAGCCGCTGTTGCAGCTAGTGCTGCTGGAACTCCACGAGTCGGATTCGTACCCGGCTCCCGTAAAGCTCAGCGACGGAGTGAAACACGTCGAGCAACAGGTCTTCTTACACAAGTGGGATGGCCAGGACCATATCTTGCAGGGACAGTTGACGGTTCCGTACCCGACGGACTCCTTTCCATGGCGGATCAAACTGGCCGACAACGAACAGGTGAACTCAGGGGTCGCCATTGCCGGGAGGGACGGCCGGTTGATCGGACTTCTGACCGATCTACAGTCGATTGAGCCGCGCGCGCCGCTGGGCGACGCAACGGTCATAATCCCGGCGAACTACGTCGATGCGATGGTGCAGATTCAGGATCCGGGGGTGAACGACGAACTCGACATGCTGCTGATCGGCATGGCGATGGAGAAGGAACGTGCGCAGGTGAAAGCGCTGCGCGACGCCCTACCGCCCCCCGTTGCGGCGCCGCAAGCCGGCCGCACATCCGATCGACCCGCCACCACGCCTGGCGTCCAGCCGGCCGGGATCAGTGAGCTCGCGTTGCCGGCGCCTCCCGCGACCGAACTCAAGGTTTTCTATCTCAAGCATCTCGAATCAAACGTGGCGATCGACGTTCTGACGAGTCTGTTCGACTCGTCGGCCACGTTCAGTTCGGTACCGTCGCAGCGGACGGTGATTGCGAATGGCGTTCCGGAGACGCTGAAGATGGTTGAAGAATTGCTGTCGGCCCTCGATGCCGAGCCGCAGACTGGAGAGGCCGATACAGGCTCGGAAGCCCAGAAGACTGCGCCTGTTCGAATCGGATCTGAAAGGCCATCCGGCGAGATCAGACTGTTGTATCTGCGACATCTCTCGCCCGGCGATGCCGTCGCCGCAATCGCGCCGCTCGTCATCGGTCCACCAGTTTTTTCCGGTCCTGTCGGGTCACCAACTTTTTCCGGTGCTGAGGTTCACAGAGTCAGCGGTCCGACTTTTGTCACGGTTACTTCTCAGCTACTGCTGATCGTCCGGGGCGACGCCGACGCGTTGAAGAAAGTCGAAGAGCTGATCCAGGCGATCGACGTTCCGGGCGCAGCGACTGGGGTCGCGCCGGATTCGGCCGCGAAGTCCGGTCGCCAACTCGCGCCGAATTCCATCTCGCACGTCTATCGGTTCCACGATTCGAACTGGCTCGAAATTGTCGGTGCACTTCAGGAGATGCGGAATCGCGCGGGTGCCGAATGGTTCGAAATGCGTTCGCAGCCGGACGAAAACCTGCTGGCGATAGGAGGTTCGGCGGCAATGCTGGAAGTGGTCGGCAAGACGATTAAACGATTCTATCCAAAATCCGAGTTGATCGTGAAAGTCGACAATAAGACTGTCGCCGAAATCAGGGTGTTCGCACTCAAACATGCGACCGCGTCGGACGTCGCGAAAGCGCTGGAGAACGTCAGGCCTGAAGGGCACGTCAATGTTTCGGCCGATGCCAGAACCAACTCCGTTGTGGTCACCGGGCCTCCCGAAGCGTTGCAGCTCGTCGAAAGGTTCATTGCTTTGCTCGACGTGCCAGCAAAAGACTTCAAACGGCCGCTTGACGCCGAAAGACTTTTTGCAATCGCACAGCAACTCAGACAGACGGGAATGGATGTCGACGTCGTTCCCGGGTTCTCGTCTCCGGTTGCCCAGCTACGCACCGCTGCCG
>JAXMBS010000099.1:0-14650 GCA_046349775.1 Planctomycetaceae bacterium
TCCCATCGCGCCGCTGCCCAGCGGACGGATAATCCGGTAGCGGCCGAATTTGTCCGGCAGCCGCTGCAGGAACGTTTCTTTGGCAGCCGCGTCCTGAACGCGCTTGGGGGCGACAGTCTCGACGTTCTGTTCGGCCACGGAGTGCGTCGAGGCTTCGGGAACTGGGGGCGGAGCCGGGGAATCGGCCGGCCGCAACTGCGCCAGCTCGTCAGACGTGATCAAGAGCGACCGCAGTTCGTTGGCGATGTCGGCATGCCCAGCCAGGAACTGTTCGACCGCGACCTGTTCGCCGCGATCGATGCGCTGCAGATAGTCGGCCAGCGCGGCGTTGACGCGGGGGTCGCCTGGACGGGAATCTCTCGGTTGCTCGGGCATGTCTGATTCCTCACCTCCACATGACAAGCCCCGTGGCGGCGGAATTGGGTGTGAGAAATCCGCTGGATTCTCTGCTTCTTACGACCCCAGAATAACTCCCCGCCCCAACCCTAATTGCCGTCAGTGATTACAGCTGTGAATCGGTGGCGGCTTCCGATCGAATTCGCTGGAGAGCACGCCTCATCAGCCAGATTAAGGCGTCGCGGCTCAGTCCCATCTCGTTGGCGACTTCAGCCACGGTACGGCCCTCAATATACCGGAGTCGAAGCGCCTGTTTCTCGTCAGGCGGCAGTCGTTCCAGCGCATTCCGCAGCTTTGCATTGTCTTCCTCCCGGATGAGCCGGCGACTGGGTGTGTCGGTGGCCCTGGCGGGCACATCGAATTGCCCGAGCGGGATATCGCGATCCGCAGCGCGCCGGCCGGCCTGCAGATGATCACGAACGGCGTTACGGATGTTGTGCTCGTGGACCTGTCGGAGCCAGGCGACGAACTGTCCCGGCTCCGATCCCTCGAATTCGGCAATCCGCTTATGGACCGACAGACAGGTTTGCTGCACGAGATCCGAAGCGTCGAGCCGGCCACGGATCCGGTTGTCGAGCAGGCGATCCGCCAGGTACCGCAGCTGCGCGCGCTGCTCATCGAGTAATTGCCCGAGAGCTGCACGATCCCCCTGGCGTGCTCGCAACAGCAGAGCGGCGGAGTGTTGATCCGGGCCCGTCACGTTCGCCACCCTCGGCGGACAGATTGGTCGACTGAACGACGCGCATATTCTGCCCGGACCGCCCAGCGCGCACCAGCATCAGAGTGCGTGTCTGGACCGAACGATGCAGGGGTCAATTGGGACGGCCACCTTGTCGGCGGTTTCAGCGGTCTTGTTCTAAGCCTCGTTATGCGCTCTGCGGGCCACGCATAGCGTTGGAACCGATCGCAGCAGACGTCGGTCGGTCGCCACGACCTCTGCGAGTTTCGGTGTTTCCAAACTGCGTGAAGATGGACCAACCGTCGCGGCTCAGGAACCAGCGTCTCCGAATCCACGGGTCCGGCGCATCAAGCAGAGACGCCGCGAACTCGGCCAGACCGCGCCCGCGACGACACGCAATCGCGTTCGGAAACGGCGCGCCGGTAACCCCAGATCCAGGCCGCCATCGCCGCGCCCTGATCTGACACTGGCCGAGCTGAAGGCCACGCTCGGAACCGAGTTCTGCGTGCAGACGCTGTGCAACACTTGGCTGCATGCGGCAAAACTCACCGTGAAAAAGTCCTGATCGCCGCCGAGCGGGACCGTCCGACGTGGTCGAGCAGCGGGCCGCCTGGCGTGTGGCTCAGCAGGGTCTCGATCCCGAGCGGCTGGTGTTTATTGACGGACACAGGTGAAAACCAACATGACCCGCACGTGCGCGGCCGCGCTGCCGCTGGGGAAGCGGTTGATTGCCAGCGTGCCGCACGGTCACTGGAAGACGACGACGTTTCTGGCGGCACTGCGGACCACCGGCCTGACGCGCGCTGGTCGTGGACGGCGCTTTCAACGGCGACATCTTCCGGGCGTACGTGGAGCAGCAACTGGTGCCGACGCTGCGCTCCCGGCGATCTGGTGGTGCTGGACAATCTGAATGTCCACAAGGTTGCCGGAGTGCGGCGGGCGATCGTGTCGGTGGGCGCGCGGGTGGTATCTGCCGCCGCACGGTCCGGACCTGAATCCGATCGAGGCGGTGTTCTCGAAGTTCAAGCACGCTGGTGCGCCGGGTGAGCGCACGGTGGAGTCGCTGTGGCGCGTGCGGTCGGCTGGTGGAGGCCTTCAGCGAAGCGGAATGCCGCAACCACATCCGCCACTGCGGCTACCGCTACAGTTAATGTCGAGGCGGCTCTAGTGCAAGGTTTCTCTGGCTATCTGGGCGATGGCGGCTTCAATTGCTAGCTGCCGAGCCGCCTCCTTTCCCGAAGGAAGTAAAGGCTCTTCGCAAAATGGCCGAACCTCCGCAATGTCTGGAGGAACCGGCTCCATTCCCTGAAATTGCGGCCTCTCCCTCTGCCGGCGCAGTCTCTGGCTTACGCCTAAATGGCGAGAACGTCGACATTGCGACTGGGCTGAGAGGCGACGCGATCCTCGTTCCGTTACAGATCAAAAATGAGACGCTGCAGTTTGTGTTGGATACGGGCGCGTCCGTTTCGGTGCTCGACTCAACGGTCGCCGCACGCTTTGGTCATCTGCGACGCAGTCGAAAGACGTATCCGCCACGTTGTCCCCCCGTATTCGAGATGCCGGCAGCTCGACTACAAAACTTTGCGACAGACATTGCAATAGATGCCGCGCTCGCCGACCTTACCGGGGCTCGAGTTGTCAGCGGCCATGCAGTTGCTGGTTTGCTCGGCTCAGACGTCGCAGAAGGTCTTGTCGTCGGCATCGACTTTGATAATGGCCGATTGATCCTCAGTGACAAGCTCGCAGCACCCACATCGGAAGGAATTCCACTCATCCGAGATGAGTACGGCAGGCCATGTATCGAAGTGACAATCAGCACCGGTCGCCAGATTCGGTTTTTGATCGATACAGGAATGTTAGCTCCTGGAGTCGGCGAACTTAGCGCTGACGTCTTTGAAGACCTTCACAAATCGGGGCAGCTCGCGGCAGTTGGTGCGACAGCGCACGTCCAAACACTTGCCGGCGAGTCCGCCGGTCGCAAGGGTCAGCTCACAAAATTCAAGGTCGGTCCGTTCGTCCACCGTGGAATCGGAGTTCGAGAAGGAACTCTCAATGGTTTCGGCCTGGATTATCTATCGCGATACAGAGTCACAATTGACTATGCGCGCAACCGCCTGTTTCTTGCTCCGGGGAACCGCATTGCAGAGCCGACGGCATTCGACATGAGCGGCTTGGCGGTCGTAACTCGGGATGGGTCAATCATCATTGACAAAGTGCACGCGGACACACCCGCAGACGCGGCGGGCATCCAGGCGGGGGACCGTCTTATCTCGCTCAACGGTTCGCAGATTAACATCGCGAAAATGCTGGATATTCGCAGAGCTCTTGCGGGTCGTGCAGGCAGCATTCTAACAATGCAGATTGACAGGCTGGGAACGAAACACGAGGTGCATTTGACGTTGGCGAATTGGCAGCATGTTGACATCGCCGCTCAGACTGCAAGCACCGAATGACGATCGTACATGTCGCGACGTACCGCAGCCTTGGAACTGGCCGTATGCTTAGCCGACCGGCTACCGCCGCAACCTTCGGGTTACGATCAGAAATTGAAATCCATGCGGGCGCCGAACGTCTGAATCGTGCCGTCGCCGACGAATCGCGAGCCATTGAGCGCGCCAGCGGTCCCGGGAAACGTGACGGGAGGCGCATTGTCGACCCATGAGATGACGTAATTGAACTGAAATCGCGCATTCGCGTTCAGGAACCAGTTGACGCCGAACGTGGCGTCCTGCTCCTGGCCGCCGTTGACAAAGGCGCCGTAGTTCAAGTCGACCCAGTCGTACCGCACGCCGACCTGCCACGCGCCCCATTGGCCCTTGCGGATGTCTGCGTTCTGCTTCGGAATCGTGCGGCCAAAGACTCCGCTTTGCTGGATGTACGTGCGGTTCTCCCCCGTCAAAAAGTACAGCACTTCGGCATAGCCGCCGTTCATAAAGACGGTGCCCAGATTCGTGGCGACATTCTTTGCGGGTTTCGCGCCGTTGAACCAGCTCGCCATGTATTCGGCCTGAAACAGCCACGGCCCCCACTGGATCGCGACTTCCGGATTCAGCAGCGTCTGGCCCAGGGCAAAGAAGTTGCCGGTGTCGGCGAAGTTCGGGTCGAGCACTGAAGACGCGTTACGGATGTCGCCGCGCGACCGCACGCGAACATTGTCGAATCCCTGCAGGGCGCCGACCGCCGTGTTGAACGAGCGGTACTCGGCGCCGACGCCGGTGTGGATCAGGTATCGTCCCTTGGACGCTTCATCGTAATACGGCGTGCAGATCAAGCGGCCGCCATACGTCCAGGCGTCGCCAATGTCGTAGGAAAAACCGGAGTCGTAGACGTTGTTCTTGTAGACGCCCACCTGCAGTCCGGCGCGTTTGTTGGCGGTATTATTGAACACCGAAATGCCGGGGGTGTAACCGTTGTTGTTGGCTCCGGTGAACACGTCCATGATCGGCGCGCGTTCCATGAAATCCAGAAAGCGAGCGCTCTCGATGTGCTCGAGACTGATCCAGTCCTGCTGATTGCCGACGCGGATGTTCCCGACGACGGGCAGCTCCTTGAACGTCATGAACACCGTGGTGGGCTGCATCACGTGAATGGTGTTGCCGCCTTGTGCCAGCCCGCCGATGTTTCGCAGTCCGGTGGCCTGCGTGGCGGGATCATGCGGGTCCACGTTCTGCAGCGCGAGGGCGTAGTCGGACTCGAACACCCAGTCGATGTTGCGGTACATCGTGCCTTCGGCCCGGAGCCGGAGTCGGCGAAACGTGACGGAGTCCTGGACGCCGGCACCGCCCGGAATGCTGGTGATCCCGCTCAGGTTGCCGAAGTTGACGAAATCAAGCTGGACGACGCCACCCAGGTGCGTCTTGAAATTACCGTCTTTCGATGTAAACGTCAGACCGTCGCTGCCAAATGCACCAGACGCGGCGTCGGGGCCGAAAACACTTCCCGGAACCGTGCTCACATTTTTAGTCGCCGGGCCGGCGGCCGACGCATTTGGGTCGTAGGAGACCGGATTGTCGCCCCGATTCTGAAGTTCCTCGATGAGCTCGCGCTGACGTTCAAGCTCGGCACGCTGCTGCTGGAGCATCGCGCGCAGCTCCGCAATCGGATCCGTCGCGGCCGGCGGTTCCTGTGCAAACGGTTCCGTCAGCTCAAAGAGCACGCCTGAACCGGGTTCAGCCGGGGGCGCTTCCGGCGCTTGCGAGAAGGCAGTCGAGGTCGCGAGGGCCAGTGCAATGCACACCCAGGCATGCGTCCCAAGAGTATTAAGCAGTCGTGTACCAACCGGCATGACCGTGAGTTCGCTCAGGAGCTAAGACAGAATCGCCACTAAGCATGGGCGCATCCCGCCAATTTATCGGATCGGCAGAACCGCTATGAGTCGTAGAATCCCTACAATCCCGGAAGCTTGACCAATCGGCATCTTTTCACACTCAATCAGCGGGCACAAATCGCTGTTGAACCGGCGGAAAATGCTGATCAGGGCGTCTTTCGTTGACCAACAGTGTGCGGACTACAACGACCGGTTGTGCGGCCAGCAGCGGGCCATCCTTACGAGGACGGAAGCTCACGCCGCCTCATCGCAGCGATATCTGCATTGCTGTGAGGAACAGGCCGACGCTGCACCGGCAGAAATTGCAGGTGCTGAGCATCAAAGTCCGCTTGATCGATTTGACCGGTACTCGACTTCCAGCGGTGTTCCCCCGAGCGCGGCCCTTCTCACCGCTCGATTCCGCAATGTCGATAAAGTCCACCAGACCGAACCCGCGGTCTCCTTGCGACCGCGCGCCGTGACGTGCGGACGTCGCCTGCAGCAATGGTGAGCGCGGTGTTCATTACCGAGGGAATCACAACACGCCACAACGTGATCCAGCCAATGCGTGAGTCGGGATGAAAGGATTCGTCGTGTACCAGTCGCCAAAGGCCACGAGGCCATGGGGATTCGTATGCATCTGGCTGATGCTGGTTCCGGGAGTTGCCTGCGCGCAAGCACAATTGCAGGTGCCGGCAGCCCCGCCGGCGGAGCTCCCTGATCTGCCTGCGCCCCCGAATACGCTGCTCAGACCTGGCGAATACCCAATCGACCTCGCCACGGCCCTGCAACTCGCGGGCGTTGAGAATCCTGAACTGCAGTTGGCGCGCGAGCGACTCACGGAGGCGGCCGCCGTGCGCATGTTGGCCGCTGCTCAGGCCTTGCCGAATATCAATGTCGGCAGCAACTACGACCTGCACCGCGGCGTGCTGCAGCAATCGAACGGCAATATCCTGCACGTCAACCGCGATGCGCTATACGTCGGTCTGGGCGCGAATGCGATCGCCGCCGGAACGGTCAATATCCCCGGCATCCAATACAACCTGAATGTCGGGCAGGCCTGGTTTAATTACCTGCGCAGCCAGCAGGTGGTCGCCCGTCAGAGTGCCGCCACTGCCACCGCGCACAACGACGTGATGCTGAAGGTGTGCCTGGCGTACTGTGAACTGCTCCGGGCGCAGACGGCCCGAGCGCTTGCTGAGAAGAACCGCGAGGAGATGGCCGAAGTGGCTCGTCTCACAGCCGAGTATGCCCGCACCGGCGCAGGCCGGAAGGCGGACGCCGATCGCGCGGCCGTCGAATTGCGTCGGCGCGAAGCCGAGCTGACGCAGACCGAAGCGGACATCCTGAGTGCGTCGGCGCGGTTGTGCCGGTTGTTGAGCCTCGACCCGTCGACGCGGCTAGTGCCGATCGACGGTGTCGCTGTGCCGACGCCAGTCGTTCCGGAGCAGATTCCGGTCAATGAACTGATCGCGATTGCGCTGATGCAGCGGCCCGAACTGGCCGAACGGCGGGCGGAAATCCAGGAAGCGCTGTTGGGACTGTCCAGCGCCGAGTTGCTGCCGTTCTCGCCCAACGTCATTTCCGGGTTGAGTAGTGGCGCATTCGGAGGCGGCAGCGACCTGATCAGCCGGCCGGCCGGTTTCATTGGCGGCAACGGAAAGCTTCAGAAGGGGCCGCGGTTCGGCAACTTCGACGGCCGCATGGACTATGACATCGTGGCCTACTGGACACTGCAGAATCTCGGTTGCGGGAACAGGGCCCAGATCCGCATCGCCGCCAGCGTGGCACGGCAGGCGAACCTGCGGCAGGTGGAGACGCTGAACCGGATCCGGGCCGAAGTCGCCGAAGCGCATGCGCGGACCAACGCGAAGTCCATGCAGGTCGACGTCATGGCTAGCGCGATTACGTCCAGCACAGAGGCGTTTACCGAAGACCTCAAACGGATCCGTTCCGGGTTCGGGTTGCCGATTGAAGTGATTGACAGCCTGCGGCTGCTCAGCCGCTCGCGGATGGAATACCTCGGCGCGATCATTGAATACAACCAGTCGCAGTTCCAGTTGTACGTCGCGATGGGACAACCACCGGCCAATTTTCTGTCGCGACCCGTGCCGCAAGAGTTGATTGAACATGGGGATCCGCCGCCGGTCGTGCTGCCTATCTCCTCCAGCGCCGACGTAGCGGCTCCGGGCGCCGCGCAGCTGGGAGTCCGGATTCTGACAACGACGAACATGTCGAACTGACAGGGGTTCGTCGATGTCCAATTTCCCAATCACGGTGCACAGGAGCACGGCAATTCTGCTGGCGGCGCTGGCCGCGACCAGCGGATGCCGGTTGTGCGAGACATCCGCGTGTCGGCTGAAGGTCGACAGCCCTATAGAAGTGGCCGCACCGCAGCCGGCCGATGAACGCCGTCCTGCTGTTACACTTGCGCGATTGGATGACGGCGATGCTACTGCCGCGGCGCTCGTGAGCTTTGAGAACGATGCACCACCCGCTCCTGAAGCGATCACCGCCGCCGTCGTCCCCGCGCCTGCCGGCGGCCCGAACGAACCGATTGCGGGCATGACGATCGATCTGGCGTCGGCATTGGCGCATGCCGGCGTGGCCAATCCCACGATTGCGCTCGCACGCGAGCGCGTCTCGCAAGCGTTAGCGGAGCAGCAGGCCGCGAACGTATTGCTGCTGCCGAGCCTGAACGCCGGCATGAACTATCACCTGCACATCGGAAACCTGCAGCGATCGCCGGGAACCATTCTGAATGTCGACAGCAGCGACCTCTACTTTGGCGCTGGAGCGCGGACCCTGGCGGCCGAAAGCGTGGCGTTTCCGGGCGTGCGGCTGTTCGCGCCGCTCGCCGACGCGCTGCTGGAACCGGAAGTCGCATCGTACAACGCTGCGGCCCGTTCGGCCGAATCGCGAGTCGTACAAAATGAAAGTTTGCTCCGAGTGGCGGAATCGTATCTGCAACTGGTCGGTGCGGACGCCAGGCTCGTCGAGCTCAAACATGGAGAAGAGCAGCTCGGCGAGATCGCGCGGCTGACGGACGTGTACGCCCGGACCGGGCAGGGACGCGAAGCCGACAAGAACCGTGCTGCAACGCGATTGAGCCTGCTGACACGCGAGCGTCAGGATGCCGAAGGCGAGCGTGCCGCCGTCTCAGCGCGCCTCGCCAGCCTGCTGAATATGGATCCGTCGATGTCGCTAGCACCGATTCCAGGCGCGATCGTGCCGGTCATGATGGTCGACGACACGAGCGCCTTGACGGACCTGATCTATAGGGCGCTGGTCAACCGGCCGGAGCGCGCCGCGGGATTTGCCCAGGTCAATGAAGCCCGCACCCGGTATCGACAGGAAGTGCTCAGGCCCTGGATGCCGACGTTGGTTGCCGGCTTGAGCGGCGGCGTCTTCGGCGGCGGCAGTAACCTGGTGACGTATACGTTCGGGCGGTTCGACGGCCGCACCGATTTCGACCTGCTGGCCGTATGGAGTCTGCAGAACTTCGGATTCGGCAATGCGGCGCAGCAGAATCGAACGTCGGCGCGGGCCGATCAGGCCACTTCGCAATTGATCGGAGTCGAGAACCAGATTCGCTCCGAGGTCGGCGAAGCCCTGGCAGAAGTACAGGCCCAGCGCAGTCAATTGGCAGCCGTCGAACAGGCCGTCATTTCGGCCCGAGAGGGTGCCCAGGAGGAACTGACGCGGATCCAGTCCGACGTCGCGCGTCCCCTGGAGGTCATTGACAGCTTTGAACAGCTGATCGACGCCCGCGTGGCATATGTACAGACGGTGACGGCGTACAACGTCGCTCAGTTTCGACTCTGGGTGGCGGTCGGGGGCACTCCCGTGGCCACTTCCATGCATGCAGGGGAAAGCGAATGAATTCGGATGTGACCGCCCTGCCGCGACTCGAGTTGTAATTCTGCAAAGTTACGGTCGCAACCGTGCCATTGGTCCGAGGGGTCGGCTACGATGGAGACGCCACGCCGCCAATCCTGAGAGACTGCGGACGAATGAGCGATCATCGTGCCGCCATCTGTGCGATCCTGCCGTGGAGTGTGCCTGACGAATGCCGCCCAAGGCGAATGCCAACGGTGGCAAATCTCCTCACAGCGCCGCGGACAGGCTGTTCTCTTGCTCAAAGTGCGCGAAGAATTGCTCTAGGCCGACGCGGAGACACCGCGTGCACGGTCCGATCGAGCCTGCGGCCGGCCGGCGTATTGCCGCCGGCACTCACCAGTCGTTGCGATCACAACCGTGGAACTCGCGCGATACCCTTTATCTAAGGAGCTGCCCATGAGCATGCCGCCGGGCCACCAGCAAGTACCGACAGCCGTGAAGGACTCCCATCCGAAGAGTCGCTCGGCCCGCCGCCGCCGAATTGTAACGCTGGTACTGATCCTCGTCGCCGGGGTCGGCATCGCCGCGGTGCTCCTTCGGCATCGCGACCGCGGCGCTGCCCATCGCAGCGGGGATTCCGGTTCCTCAGTGCACGCGGCCGAATTCCGCGGCGCTGTGGAGGCGACAAAGGTCGAAGTCGTGACTCCGCGACACGGCGGTATTCAACGGACGTGCGATCAGCCGGGCACGGTAGAGCCGTTCGAGTCGGCCGACCTGTATGCCAAGGTGTCCGGCTTCCTCGAGCAGCAAAATGTCGATATCGGGTCCCATGTGCATGCCGGCGACCTGCTGGTCAAGATCTCCGTTCCCGAACTGGAAAAACAAGTGGCACGTGACGAGGCCACCGTAGCGCACGAGCAAGCGAGCGTCCAGCAGGCTGAGGCGAAGGTGAAATCAGCCGAGGCGGAAGCCAAGGCTGCGCAAGTTGGTCTTACGACTGCTGAAACCGTCCACCGTGCGAAGACTTCGTACCGCAAATACCGCGAGAAACAACTGGCGCGTCTCAAGTCGCTGAACGCAGAGAGCGCGATTGAGGCCAAGGTCGTGGACGAATCACAGGACTACTATGAGTCGGCCGTCGAAGCCGAGGCCGCCGCGAAAGTTGCCGTCGCAAAAGCTCAGGAGGACGCCACGGCCGCCGTGGCGCGAATCGCCCTGGCGCAAGCGGAACTCGCAGAAAAACACGCGGCGGTCCTGGTTGCCGAAGCGGAGCTGCAGCGGTCGCGGGTACTCTTCGGATACTCGGAAATCCGCTCTCCGTATGACGGCGTGATTACAAAGCGGACGTTTTATCGCGGGGCCTTTATCCGTGCTGCGGATTCGGGAGGAACGCAGCCGGCACTGCTGTCCGTCGAGCGGACCGACAGGATGCGGGTCATCGTGTACGTGCCGGACCGGGACGTGCCGTACGTCAAAGTCGACGATCCGGCCGAGTTGCACGTGGATGCATTGCCGGGACACGTCCTGAAGGGGACTGTTTCGCGAATGGCGGACTCCGAGGACCCTGGCACGCGGACAATGCGCACGGAAGTCGACGTCGACAACCCCGATAGAGTTTTGCGCACGGGTATGTTCGGTCACGCCGTACTGCGGCTGGCTTCGGGCAGCGAGAGCGCGTTCACGATTCCGTCTTCGGCTCTCGTCGCCAAAGGCGAGCATCACCAGGCCAAGATCCGGATCGTCCACAATGGAAAAGTGCAGACCGTCCCGGTCGAGATCGGCACCGACAACGGAATCAACGTGGAAGTGCTTGCCGGCCTGCAGGAGGGGCAGAAAGTTGTCATTAACGTGAACGGCACGCTGCAGGACAACGTGCCCGTGGAGGTCATTGAGCGGAAATCGCTCTAACAGGCCTGATTCCGCCGTCTCGCCACACCGCCGCAATCTGGCCGCACAAATTCAGGTCAACGTCCCATGAACGGTCTGATCCAGTTCTCGCTGCGAAACCCCCGGGCGATCACGGTGCTGGTCCTGACGATCCTGCTGCTGGGGGGAGTGGCGCTGTTCAACATCCCGGCGGACATTCTGCCGGTCTACAACAGCCCTGCCGTCCAGGTTCTCACGTTTTACAACGGCATGTCGGCCACGAACGTGGAATCCGATATCACGGCCCGCATGGAACGCTGGGTGGGCCAGGCGGCCGGTACGCGGCAACAGGAGTCGCGATCGATCATCGGAGCGAGCATCGTCCGGAATTACTACGGCGACGATACGGATCCCAGCTCCGCACTAACGCAGGTGAACTCGCTGGCGACGGCCGCCATCCCGAACCTGCCTCCGGGGACATTGCCCCCCGTCATTCTGCCGTACGACCCGACCAGCTCAACGCCGGCCGCACTGGTCGCGCTCAACAGCAAGACGCAAAGCGAAGCCACTCTATACGACACCGGCCGATACCAGGTCCGAAACATGATCATGGCCTCGCCGGGCGCAAATTCGCCAGTGGTTTACGGAGGACGACTGCGCACGATTCTGGCGATGATCGATCCCCAAAAGCTGCAGGCCCGCAATCTGTCACCGATCGACGTCATGGATGCGCTGGACAGGTCCAACGTCATGTTGCCCGCCGGCACGGCTAAAATCGGCGGCACGGATTACGCCCTCGACTCGAACTCTTTGTACGAGCTGGTGGACCGTATGGGTGACATCCCAATTAAGGTGGATGGCCCGAAGACCGTCTTTCTCCGCGACGTCGCGCTCGCGCGAGACGCGAGCCTGATTCAGACGAACATCGTGCGCGTCGACGGCCGCCGGCAAGTCTACATTCCCGTTTACCGCCAGCAGGGGGCCAGCACGCTCAGTGTCGTCGGCAACCTGGCGAACAACCTGCCCGACATGAAGAGCCGCCTCACGACGCCCGATGTCGACCTCAAGCTCGTGATGGACCAGTCCATCTATGTCCGAAAGGCCATCGAAAGTCTCGCCGAAGAAGGGATTCTCGGCGCCATTCTGTGCTCGATGGTGATTCTGATCTTCCTCGGCGAGTGGCGAATGACGCTGATTGCCGTGATGACCATCCCGGTGGCGGTCCTCGGCGCCGTGGCGTGCCTGCACGGATTCGGCCAGACGATCAACGTCATGACACTGGCAGGACTGGCACTGGCCATCGGGCCGCTCGTAGACAGCGCAATCATTTGTCTCGAGAACACTCATCGCCATCTCGGATTGGGGGCGACCAACCGCGAAGCCGCGCTCCTAGGGGCCAGTGAAGTCGCTTTGCCGGAGCTGGTCGCCAGCTTGTGCACACTGCTCGTCTTGGCGCCGCTGGCGTTGATGCCGGGCATCGGCAAGTTCCTGTTCCGGCCTATGTTCCTGTCGGTCGCCTTCGCAATGACGATTGCGTACCTCTTGTCGCGGACGTTCGTCCCCAGCCGCTGTGCCAAGTGGCTTCACGGTCACACAGCGCACCCGGTCGAGTCACACAATTTCGACTATGGGCACAAGAACCCCCACGAAGAAGCGGTGTCGAAAGGTCCGCTCGGGCGTCTCTTCGAAGCGTGGGAGGGCGTGATTAACCGCGGCATCGACGGCTACGCACGGTTGCTGGATGTCGTGCTCGGGGCGCGTGTGCTGACCGTCGGCGCAGCCTTGGCCGCGCTCGTCCTGACAGTGGTCGCGCTCGGAACGAACCTGCGGCGCGAGTTCTTCCCGGAAGTCGACGCCGGCGCATTTGAAATCGCTGTTCGAGCGCCGTCGGGAACCCGCATCGAGGAAACTGAGCGGCGCGTTGCGAATGTCGAAAATTCCGTCAAAACGACAATCGGCAAGGACCTGGACATCGTCATCAGCGAAATCGGGTTGACGGCCGACTGGTCTGCAGCCTTCACTCCGAATTGTGGTCCGATGGACTGCATCATGAAGGTCCAGCTGAAGGCTGAGCGGGAGCATTCAGCGCAGGAATATGCGGACCAGCTTCGCCGGGCGTTCGCCAGGGATGAGCAGTTCAATGACCTGGAATTCGCGTTCGACACCGGCGGCATGATCCGGTCGGCAATGAATGAAGGGAAATCGACGCCCGTGAATATCCGCATCACGGGCAAGAACCTCGAGAAAGCGCGGGCTATTGCCGACCGCATGCTGGCCGAAGTTCGGACGATCGACGGCGTCGTCGACGCGCGGATCATCCAGCGGCTGAATTACCCTCTATATATGATCGAGGTCGATCGAGCCAAGGCTGGAGAATTGGGTCTGACGCAGGTGGACGTGATGCGCAACGTAGTGGCGGCCCTCAACAGCAGCGTGCAGTTCAATAAAAAGAACTTCTGGATCGACCCAATCAGCCACAACCAGTATTACGTTGGGGTCCAGTATCCCGAAGCGGACATCGTCGATCTGGACACATTACTTGACGTCCCGATCAACAGCCTCAAGCAGAATCGCGCCGTGCCGCTGCGCACCGTTGCGACGCTCAAAAGAGCGACGGTGCCGACGGAAGTCGTACACACGAACCTGCAGCCGACGATTGACCTGACGCTGGGGGTGCGCGGACGCGACTTGGGACATGTAGCGGACGACATCGCCGTAGTGGTTGGCACATTCGGTGCCGCGCGCCCGGATGGCAGCTGGACGCCATTTGACCCGGACGGCGTCGAGCATCGTGCGTTGGAGGGGAGCAGGATCACGCTCAGCGGCGAGTACGAGAAAATGCGGGCAACGTTCCGGAATCAGGCGATCGGAATGGGAATGGCGATCGTGCTGATCTACTTCCTGATGGTGGCGCTGTTCCGTTCGTATGTTACTCCGGTTGTCGTACTCTCCGCAGTTCCGGTGGGCAGCGTGGGAGTCATCTTGATGCTGTATGTCACAGGAACCGCACTAAATGTCCAGTCGTTGCTCGGCGTGATCTTCATGATCGGCATCGTCGTTTCAAATACGGTATTACTCACAGATTTTGCTCAGAATCTCCGTCAGATGGAGGATTTGACACCGACGGAGGCGATCCGCCGCGCAGCTGCCATTCGTGTCCGGCCGGTCGTAATGACCGCTCTCGCGACGTTGTTCGCCCTGATCCCGATGTCACTGGGCCTCGCCCGTGGCAGCGAGGCAAATGTGCCTCTCGGACGTGCTGTGCTTGGCGGCCTGCTGGCCGGCGTGGTGACCACGTTGCTGGTCGTACCGTGCCTGTATTCGCTGCTGGTCCACGGACCGGCGCAGGACCCTGACAACACCCCGGTAGAGATTAGTAAATGCTCGTCAAAACAAATCGCGGTGGCGGTTGACTGAGGTCAAGTGGCGGGCTTCCGATCACGAGAATAGAGCAAGCCGGGATGAGAAAATGCTCGCGTGCTGGAGCCGGTATTTGGCTTCTAGGACACCAATCACGTGTAGCTAAATGTTTGCCGCAAACGACCGGCCAGATACCAGTTCAG
>JAXMBS010000100.1:0-14599 GCA_046349775.1 Planctomycetaceae bacterium
GCGTTGAGCGATTTGAAGCGGGTGTCCGTAGTGGCGGTCTTCTGCCTGGTGCTGGTCCGGATGTCGATCGGCTGGCAGTTCCTGTACGAGGGGCTGTGGAAATACAACACGCAGCAATCCTCGCAGCCGTGGACGTCGGAAGGGTATCTGAAGAACGCCCAGGGCCCGTTCCGGGAAGATTTCCGCAAGCTGACGGGAGATCCGGATGACCTGAAGTGGCTCGACTTCGACGCCATGTCGCAGCGGTGGCACGGCTGGCGCGACCGGTTCATCGCACATTACGGACTGGACGAAAAGCAGGTCCAGCGGCTGGATCAGCTTCTCAATGGCCCCAAGGAGCACTCGGTCCCGGTGAGTGCGGTTCCGGAATCGGCGCAGCCGGCGCTGGAGAAGCTGTCGAACGTCGTCAAGTACGATGCAGTTAAGGGCCGGTTGTTAGTCCAGGGAGACATGCCGCTCCTGCCGGCCGAAGCGGCGGCGCTGTACTCCACCGTGCCAGTTGCCAAGTTGCCGGACGGCTACGCCCGCGCCGACGAACACGGCGAGGCGGCACGCCATCCGGACGGCACGGCGATTGCGCCGGAGCCGTTGGACCTGGAGTTTTACAAGGCGATCGAAGCCTTGGCCCGTGAATCGGCCAAACTCGGTTACCTGCAACGGCTGGCGGCACAGCTCAAGGGAAATCCGGACCGCGTCGGCGTGGTGACCCTGGCGAACGACGAGAAATTCCGGCCGGAAATGGCCGTGGCGGGAGCGGGCGACAAATCCGTGTGGTTGAAGTATGGCGAGGTGCAGGTCTACAAAGACCTGCTGGCCGAATTCGAAGCAGCCAGGCAGCGTGCCGCGACCGACTTCCAGCACAACCAGGCGCGGATGGTGTGGCAGAAAGTGCAGGCCAAGCGCAGTGAACTGGTGGGACCGATACGCGCGCTCGATACAGAGCTGAAGCGCGAAGCCCAGTCGCTCCTGACGGCGGAGCAGCGTACCAAAGGGGCCGTGCCGCCGGAGCAGACTGAACTCTGGAAGGTCGACCAGCTGACGATCGCCGGACTGATCATTCTGGGAGCACTGCTGATCTTCGGCCTCGGCACGCGGCTGGCGGCGATCGGCGGGGCCGTGATGCTGGTCATGTTCTATCTGCCGGTGCCGCCGTGGCCGGGAGTGTATCTGCCGCCGGAAGCCAGCGGACCGGAGCACAGTTTCATCATCAACAAGAACCTGATCGAAGCACTGGCGCTGATAGCAATTGCGTCGCTGCCGACGGGTACCTGGTTTGGCGTCGACGGGCTGATCCGTTACATGTTTCGGCGACGACGATGAAGAGTGCCACGCGCTGTGTGGCCTGCCTGGGGGTGGCGACAATCCTCAACGTCGCCGCTCAGGCAGAGCCGCCCAAAACGAACGAGCTGCGCCGCGGCAGCGCGTTTGTCCGCGAGCTCGACAAGCCGCTGGGGGTCAATCGCGACCGGGTCGAGCTGCGGGAGTTGCTGGACCGCCTCTCCGAAGAACGCAAGTTGGCGATCGTTCTGGATCGGCGCGTCGATCCCAGCTGCCGGATCAATGTCAAGACTCCGCCGCTGCGCGTCCAGGAAGCAATTGAGTCAATCGCACGGCAGGCTGGTGCAACCACGCGGATCGTCGGCAATACGATTGTCGTCGGACCGGAGTCTGGCATCGGCAGCCTGCGGACAGTTTGCTTGTTGCGCGGGCTGGAAGTTGACGATCTGGGCGCTGCCGCCAAGGGCCGCCGGTTCGAACTGTCACGCACGATCACTTTAGCGTGGGAGGATCTGGACCGGCCGTCGGATCTCGTTTCCCGAATTGCCGAGCAGGCACATCTGCGCGTGATGGACATGGAACTCATTCCGCACGATCTGTGGGCGCGGGGGTGCATCGTCGAAATGACGCCCATCGAGGCCCTGTCGTGGATCCTTGGGCAATACGACCTGACCTTCGAGTGGATCGATGCCGCCGAGGGAGTGCGGATCGTGCCGATCACCGGCGCCGTTACCGTCACGAAAGAACATCCGGTGCGCGGGATACAGCCGGATGAGGCACTGCGTCGTGTCACCGAACGGTATCCCGATGTCGCCGCCCGCCTCGATGGCAAGAAAATCATCGCAACGGGGCTGATCGAGCAGCAGGACGCGATCTCGAAGATCGCGCGCGGCGAGAATCCGGACGCCAAACCGAAGCCGTTGAAGTTCGACTCGCTGGCGAAGCAACGGCTGACGTTGCGCGTCGCCAATACTTCTGCGGCGTCTGTGCTGCAGAAGCTGCAGGAGAGCGGGATCGACATCCAGATCGATCAGAATGCACTGCAGACTGCGAACGTCAATCTGAATGGCGAGATCAAATTTGATTTGAAAGACGCAACGATCGCAGCGGTGATGCGGGCCATTTGCGAACCGGTCGGAGCGACGTTTTCGGTCGATGGCGAGACGGTGCACGTGCCGGCGAAAAAATAGGGAGTTGGGAATGGGGAACAGGGACAGGAAACTGATCGTTAAGCGATCCGTCTCGCTGGTCGCGGTGTTCGCGTGCGTTTCGACGGCGAATGGTGCAGAGCCGTTCCAGTTTCATGAGGCGGTGCAGCCGCCGCGGCGAGTGCAGATCGTGGCGAACGGCGGGCTGTCGATGCTGGCCCCGGAGAACAGCGTTGAGGCAGTGCGCGAAAGTGCAAACGATTACATCGAATGGGCGGCGGTCGCCGTGGGGCGCACGAGCGACGGAACGCATGTCATCGTTTCCTCGAAACCATATTTGGTAAACGGGGTCGAGAAGCAAGCCGAGCAACTGACCCTCGCCGAACTGCGGCAGATTGACCTGGGAGGCGCGTTCGCACCGCGATATCGAGGGATGCATCCGTCCACCCTGGTCGAGATGCTCGCTGCTGCGAAGGACCGGATCAACCTGGTGCTCTATTGTAACGACGTGTCGCCGGCGTCCTTCGTGAAGGAAATCGAGGACGCAAAAATGCAGTCACAGGTGGTCCTCGCAGGAGATCAGATGCTCCTGTCAGAGATCAGGGATATCTCGGGTTCGGCATTGCCGACGATGGCGCCGTTTGATCGCCGCTCCTCGCTGGAGGTCTTTGAAGCGACCCGGTCGCCTGCGGTCGCCCTGCTGACCGCGCGCGATGCAACGGCCGACCGATGTCGGCTCCTGAACGGCTACGGATACAAGGTGCTCGTCAGCGTTCTGGGCGAAAAGATCGACCAGCCCCAAACGTGGTTGCAGGTCATCGAAGCCGGCGCCGACCTCATCCTCACCGATCATCCGGCCGAAGTCCGCTTTGCCGAAGTCCGCCGCCGCATCCCGCAGTTCCCGGTGATGATCGCCTGCCATCGCGGCGCGAATCGCTATGCCCCCGAGAACACGCTGCCGGCAATTACGCTGGCGGCTACGCTCGGCGCGGACTTCATCGAAATCGATATCCGCACGACGCAGGACGGCAAATTTGTGCTCGTGCACGACGGCAAACTGGATCGCACGACGAACGGGAAAGGGCCAGTGAAGGAGCAAACTGCCGTGGCGGTCGCGGCGCTCGATGCCGGAAGCTGGTTTGGGGCGCCTTTCGCCGGCCTCAAAGTGCCGACATTCGACGAAGGGCTGCAGGCTCTCGGCCGCCACTCGCAGGCGTATCTCGACGCCAAGGACATCGCTCCCGAAGCTCTGCTGGCAGCGATCCGCAAGCACGGCCTGATGGAGCGACACGCCGTCTACGCGTCACCCGACTATTGCCGGCGCCTGAAAGAACTTGAACCGGCAGTGCGACTCATGCCGCCGCTGCGAGACCCGGAGGACCTGCCTCAGGTCGCCGAACTGCACCCGTACTGCGTCGATGCCAACTGGTCGAAGCTCTCAAAGGACGTCATCGATCGCTGCCATGCTGCCGGAATCAAAGTGTTTTCCGACGCGCTTGGGCCGCACGAGACGCTCGACGATTACAGCCAGGCGATGGACTGGGGGATCGACCTGATCCAGACCGACTACCCGCTGCGGGTCCTGCGGGCAATTGAGCTGCGCGCTCCGGCCCAAAACCAGAAGTGACAAAAAAACAGGAGGGAACAGAGGAAGCGGAGAGAAGGTGCATTTTTCCCGGAGGGCGACTCAATGCAGCACGTAACGAGTTTTGGAGGTCCGAGAATCCTGCTTCCGACGCAAGACGTCGAACGCTGGATTGACGAGATGGGTGACGAGCCAACACCGGACGAGGGCCTGTACGGGCTCGCATGTTCAGTCGACGCCTATTGCGGAATCATCGAGCCTTGGGACAGCCCGCTGCTGATCTTCGGCGATGATCCGTGCGACATGTTCTGGTCACCACATCAGGAGGGCGGATTGTTCATTCGCTGGATCGGGGCTGATACTCTCGAACAGTTGACGGCATTTGCCAACTCCGTGGCTGATGCCGGCGATTGGGCGGAGCGGACCGAGTGGGATGCCCAATTCGGAAACTACACGCTGATGGATACGTGCGCTTGCCCCGGCGACGGCCAGCCGCGAATCGAGATAGCGCTGCGCGCCGGCGAGTACGTCATTGAGTCGCAATACGCCGAGTCCGACGATGTGATGACAATCGTCCAGCAGTTGCGCTTCGTGAGATAGCGAGCACCGCAGCAAACGCTATCGAATTTCGTGCTTCGAATTCCCGCGTTAGCCCGCTTCTGCCTGCGTCTGCGACTGGTACTGATTGAGCTTGTTGTAGAGCGTCTTGAGGGCGATCCCGAGCTCGTCGGCGGTCTTCGGCTTGTCGCCGTGGTACTTCTCCAGTGTCTGCTGGATGCATTCCATCTCGATTTCCCGCAGCGTGAGCGGCCGCGAGAAATTGCTGACGAGGAACGGCCGGTCCCCTTCCGCTGCGCGCTTGCTGACGCTGCTCGGAAGGTCCTCGGGGCGGATATTGACTCCGTCCGAGAGGATCACCGCGTGTTCCAGGGCGTTCGCCAGTTCGCGGACGTTGCCGCTCCATTCGTGCGCCCGCAGCACGGCGACCGTTTCCGGAGACAGAATGTCCGGCGAAATCTCGGCTCGCTTCAGGTAACGGGCGACAAGGTGCCGCGCCAGGACCGGGATGTCCTCTTTGCGTTCGCGCAGCGGCGGGAGCCGGATTTCGAACGTATTGACGCGGAAGAACAGGTCTTCGCGGAATGAGCCTTCGGTCACCATTTCCTGCAAGTCGCGGTTGGTGGCGCAGACGATCCGCACATCCACGTGAAACGCTTCGTTCTCGCCGACCCGCCGGACTTCACCGGACTCCAGGAACCGCAACAGCTTCACCTGCATGGCCTTGTCGAGCTCGCCGAGCTCGTCGAGGAACAGCGTGCCGCCGTTGGCGACTTCGATCAGTCCTTTGCGCGGCTGATCGGCGCCGGTGAACGCGCCCTTCTTGTGGCCGAACAGTTCGCTCTCGACGAGGTTTTCCGGCAGCGCGCCGCAATTTACCGCCACGAACGGCATGTCGGCCCGCGGGCTCAGGTCGTGAATCCGCTTGGCGACCAGTTCCTTGCCGGTGCCGGTCTCGCCGAGGATCAGCACGGCCGAGTCGGTCGGGGCGATTTTTTCGACGAGCCGCTTCACGCGCGTCATCGACGGCGTGTCGCCGATCAGTTCCGACGTCCCCTTGATCGCCCGCAGCTGGTGCTCCAGGGCGATCGTCTTGTTCGTGAGCGTCTTCTTTTCGGCGATCCGCTGCAGAACGTTCTGAACTTCGACAAGCTTGGTCGGCTTGGTCAGGAAGTCGTACGCGCCGCGGCGCAGAGCCTGGATGGCGTCGTCGAGGCTGCCATGCCCCGTGCTGATAATGATCTCGGTGTCCGGCGCGACCTTCTGCAGGTGATCAATGACGTCCCAGCCGGTCAGGCCGGGCATGCGGAGGTCGATGATCGCGGCGTCGAACGTCTGTTCTTCCAGAGTCTGCACGGCCACGCGGCCGTCTTCGCAGATGGTGGCATCGTGCCCCATCCGGGCCAGCTCTTTCTGCATCACCTGTCGGATCGGCGCTTCGTCATCGACGAACAGCACCCGCAGGCGGTTGAGCGGTCGGGAGCTCAAAATCGTCCTCCTTGACGATTCGGCACGGCGGTGGAGCCGCGCCCAAAGTCTCACCGGGCGTCCGTCGCGAACGCGAGCGGGCGCGGTGGCATGACTTCCATGTCGGGGTCTTGATCGACGCCGCCGGTTGCGGGCCGGCGACGGCACGAACGAGAGGGCGGGGTGATATCAGAATCGGCAAAGTGGGGCAATCGGAGTCTCCACGGGGAAATTCCGAAATTCGGATGCCGAAATCGGAAACGCTGTGACCCATTTCGGATTTCGAATTTCGATATTCGGATTTTCCCCCTCACTCTTCCATCCCCGGCGGCGGCGGCTTCGACGAGTGGAGCGGCGTTTTTCGCGTCCAGCCGCCGCAATTTAGAGCCCCGGGTGGCTTTGGTCGGGCGGCGGACTTTCGGTGCTTTCGAGGCCTCGACCAGCAGTTCGCGCACGCGTTCGATGACGTCCGCCTTGTTCCGCGGCTGGTCCCGAAACTGCTGTCCCACGAGCAGAATACGCCGTCGTCGGTGATCCGTTTCCGGTTCTGCGACTTGAACCGCTGCGCGACCGGCAGGGAGAGCCCGGCTGGCGACGACATTCCACCGAAGCTGAACCTTGGAATTCACCTTGTTTACGTTCTGGCCGCCAGGACCGGAACTGCGTGCGTAGACGAACTCCAGTTCCGCGAGCGGAACCCGGATGGAGTTCGTAACGATGATGTCCTGGGTGGGATCAGGTGGTGTGGTACTTGGTTGTTTGGTGTTTGGTAGCAGGACTCGGAGCACGATTATTGCAGTTTAGAGCCAACGGCTCTTTGGTGTAGCACCGCGGCCCTGAATCATCGGTGTTTGGGGCCTTCCGGACGCTAGACCATCTTGAACTCCGCTCTGGTGATTCGCAGAGTGGTTGTGACGCGGGCAGGCACACTCCGACGAGCCGCCCCCACCAAGCATCCACGCTCACTCAATACGCCCGCACCAGGTAGCCCCCCGGCAACCTCCGCACCAGCCGCTTCATTTCCAGGATCGTCAGCGTGGCAAGAACCCGCGAAGTCTCGAGCCGGGAGCCTGCCAGCACCTGATCGACATGCTGTGGATCGGCCGTCACCTGATTGAGGATCGCCTGTTCCTGCTCGCTGAGATTCAGCTCGCGCGGGACGTGGACGACCGAATTGTCCTCCCGCCGCACCGGCTGCATCAATGGGCCAAGGGCTTCGAGAACGTCATCGGGGCTGCGGAGCAGTGTGACGCCGTCGCGGATCAGATCGAGGCACCCCTGACTCGCTAGACAGTCCACGCGCCCCGGCAGCGCGAACACGTCGCGCCCTGTTCCATTGCGTGCCGCGGTGTGCAGCGCGCGCTTTTGCGGTTCGCCTCGATGATGATGACTCCCAGGGAAACGCCTGAGATGATTCGGTTCCGCTGGGGAAAGATCCCCCGCGACGGGCCGCGATTGAGCGGAGATTCCGAGAGTAAGGCACCCTGACCCGTAATTTCCGCCGCGAGATCCATATGCTCCGGTGGATAAATCGAATTGAGCCCGGTGGCCGACACCGCAATCGTCCGGCCGCCGGCGGCGAGCGCGCCGCGGTGCGCCGCCGCGTCGATCCCCCGCGCCAGTCCGCTGACAATCGTTAGCCCGGCGCGCGCCAGCGCCGTGGCAAAGCGTTCCGCCTGTTGGCGGCCATAGAGCGTGCACTGCCGCGAGCCGACAATCGCAATGGCCAGCTCGTCGGCCGGTTGGAGCGTGCCTCGGCAGTACAGCAGCGGCGGGGCATCGCAGATTTCCTTGAGCATGCGCGGATACCCGGCTGCTCCACGGACCAGGAGGTCGACTCCTGATCGCGGGCGGCCGTCAGTTCGCGCTCTGCCTCGTCGCTGGTTCTGGAGAGGACGATCGCTGAAGAGAGCTTTGGCCCGACGCCCTCCACCTCCAGCAACTCGCTGCCGGTCGCTGCCAAGATCCCCGCCGGCGTGCCAAATCGTGCGAGCAGCAGCGAATACAGCCGCGGTCCCAGCCCGGAAACCAGGCTGAGCCGCAGCAGATCGAGCAGGTCGGCATCGGGCGAACGATCCATACGCGACATACTATCGCACAATGTGTGCATGCGTCCACGTAATGTGCCGTGAATGCCAACGGCAAACTGCCCTCTCAGCGAAGCGGCCCCGCCAGATATGATCGTGCCAACGCCGGAAGTCGATCGCGCGGCGGATGTGCACGTCTTGTCGATCAACCATCAACCATCAACCCTGCCCGCCATGTCCCCACGGATGCGCTGCCTGATCGTCGGCGTGACGCTGGTGCTCCTGGTCGGCTGCGACCAGGCCTCGAAAGGCTATGCCACCGACCACTGGCAGCACACCGAGCGTAATCCGATGCTCGTCGTCGGCCAAAGTTTCTTCATCCAGTATGCCGTCAACCGCGGCGCGTTTTTGAGCCTGTTTGCCAACTTGCCGGAACAGGTCCGCCTGCTGCTCCTGGTCGTGATGAACGGCATCGTCCTCAGCGGCGTGGCGTTCGTCCTGCTGTTCCGATCCGGCTGGAACAAATGGACGTTCGTGGCGCTGGCGCTGCTGCTGGCGGGGGGGGTCGGCAACTTGATTGACCGGCTGTCGTTGGGGGGTGTGATCGACTTCATGGTGATCGATTTCTCCGCGCTGACCGGGATCGGCTGGCTGCGGACCGGCGTGTTCAACGTGGCCGACGTCGCCATCACGACCGGTTTTCTGATGCTGTTGCCGCAACTCATGCGGAAAGACCCGAAACGTCCGCCGGCAGCCGAAGCGACGACCGCCTGACAGGTGTCCCGGCTGCTGCGTGCCGACGTGCGCCAACCGGCCGGGCCGGCGGCGCGGACTGCTGCACTTGCACGCGGTGCAAGCGTCGGCGATTCTGCGATTGGCTTCTGCGGATGCGGGCAAGACGCATCGACGCCGATCACACCCGAACCGAAGGACCAACTCCGTGCGTCAACTCCCGTGGGCGAACTGGAACGGCGTCGCGATGCCGTTGGCGGACGTGCGGGTCTCTGTCCTCGATCGCGGCTTCCTGTTCGGCGACGGCATTTACGAGGTGCTGCGCGTTTACGGCGGCCGCCCGTTCCTGCTCCGCGAGCATATGGCGCGGCTGCGGCGCAGCCTGGCTGAAATTCGCATCGCAGCCGACGCTGCCCGGCTCGAACAGCGGATGCACGAGACGCTGCGCGAGAGCAGCGTCGACAGCGGCATGATCTACCTGCAGGTCACGCGGCGTCGCCTGCCGCGCGCTGGGTTTCCCAATCCGCCGGTTACGCCGAACGAACTGATCTATGTCGACGCCATCGATGGCGATCCTTACGGCGCCTTTCGCGACGGCGCAAAACTGCTCACGGTTCCCGACGTCCGCTGGCGCCGCTGCGACATCAAGTCCGTCAACCTGCTGGCGAACTGTCTCGCAGCACAGGCGGCGGCCGAAGCCGGCTGCCTCGAAGCGCTCCTCGTCGCGGCCGACGGCTCAGTCACCGAAGGTTCGCACACCAGCCTCTTTGCGGTGCAGGGAGGGCGTATCCTGGCAACGCCGCTGGGACCGCAGATCCTGCCGGGGATTACGCGAGGTCTGATGGTGAAGCTCGCGGCCCGTGCGGGGATTGAGATCGTGGATCGGTCGGTTAAGCACGCCGACCTCGCGACGATCGACGAGATGTTCCTGACCGGCACAACGTCTGAAGTGCTGCCCGTGACACAGGTCGATGGGAAACCCATCGGGAACGGGCAGCCCGGCCCCCTCACGCAGAAGCTCGTGACCACATACAACGACTACGTGCGCGACTGGCTGGCCGGCCGCGCGGAGTAACCTCGCGCCCGACTCACTCCTCACCCCTCACGTGACGACCAAGCACGCTCCCTACGGCACCTCCAGCTTGCAAGTCGGGCTGTTCTCGTCGTAAATGCCCAGGACCCGGAAGATTTCTTTCGCGAATTCGCGGTGGCCGTAAACGCCGGGATGGATGCTCTTGTCCTCGATCCATGGCAGCAGGTCTGCCTGGTTGGGTTTCGCCGCCTCCCAGTGCTTCCAGTGGTCGACGAGGGCCAACTGGTTGGCCTCGGCGTATTCTCGGACAATCTGGGCGTAGGCCGGCAGGTCTTCGCGCCGGGCGGAATTGGCGATGTAAACCGTGTTCGGCGTATTGAGCAGTGGAATCGCGCCGGCCGCGCGGATGCGTTCGACCAGTGCGGCCAGGCCATCGCGAAACTTGTCGCGCCCCCCCGGACCGGCTGTACAGTCATTCATTCCGAACATCAGCGAAACGACCTGCGGCTTGAACTGCAGCACCCGCCAGTCGAGGTCCTTGGACACGCCGGGGATCGTGTCGCCGCTGATGCCGGTGTTGATGACGACGTCCCGCATCCGCTTGAGTTCCCAGCGGACCCGTTCGGCGAAGTGCTCCGGGTAGCTGCGCCAGCCGAGCGTGTGCAGCGCCCCGTGTGTGATGCTGTCGCCGGTGATGACCCACATCACCGGTTCCTTTCCGGCGAGCAGGGCCTTGATGCCCGCGAGGCCATCGACTTTGGGCGGGTCGGCCGCACCGGCAGAGTTCAATGGTTCGCCGTGCGTTGCCACCGTCGCGCCGACGGCGCCGGCGATGCCGGCCAGAAACGAACGCCGCTGAATGGATACGTCGTGATTGTTCATCGTGAGGTCTCGGCAAGCGAATCGGGAGATGTCATGGGAGGGTAATCCCGACGAGTCGGGAAATCCGCGATGGAGACAGAAATTATCTGCGGATAAGGCTCGGCGGGAGCCTCGCCCTCCCGATCGCGAAACTGCTTCGGAACACTGTCTGCCGCAGTCGCCGGGCATTATGGTGCAACCTGCTGCAGATCACCACGCTTCCGTAACTGGCATGCACGATGGACACTCCCTTTCAGATGCGGACGATCGGTTCGGGCCGCCCGCACTTGCTCATCATCGCCGGTGTGCACGGAGACGAGTTCGAGCCGATGGTCGCCGTGCGCCAGTTCTGGCAGCAACTGCAGGCGACGCCGGTTCGCGGAACGATCACGTGCATTCCGATCGTCAACGGCCCGGCGTTTCTGCGCGGTCAGCGGACAGGTGAAGACGGACTGGACCTCGCACGAACGATGCCGGGCCGTGCCGATGGCTCGCCGACCGAACGCATCGCCGCAGCGCTGGCGCCCATGATCCGCGAGGCCGACTACCTGATCGACCTGCACACGGGCGGGCGGCTGTTCCGGATTGCACCTTTGTCAGGGTATGTGCTGCATCGGGACCGAGCGGTGCTCGACGTGCAGCGCCGCATGGCCCGCGCGTTCAATTGTCCAATCATTTGGGGCACGCATCCGGGATTGGATGGGCGGACGCTGTCGATCGCGCGCGATGCCGGCGTGCCGGCGATCTATGTCGAGGCGGGTGGCGGTGAGACATTCGAGCAGGCGGCCGTCGATTTGTGCGTCGATGGATGTCTCAATGTTGCCGCCGCGCTGAAGTTCATTGATCGGCCGGCGGCGGCACCGCGTATCGCACAAGTCGTCGAAGATCCGCGCCCAGCCAGCGGACACTTGCAGGTCATGCATCCGGCGCCGGCGGCCGGATTCTTTCAACCGGCCGTGGACTTGGGGGAACGCGTCTCGGCCGGCCAGTTATGGGGCACGGTGCTGGATCCATTCGGAGTACCGCTCGGGGATGTCAAAGCAGCCGAGTCGGGACTGGCGCTGTTCCTGCGCGCGGTCCCTGCCGTGCAGGATGGCGAGAGCACCGGCGGCGTACTGCCGTTGGGCTTGCCGCCGCTGTGATCAGGCGGGACGCGGCACGTCGTGAAACCACAAGCGTGCCGAACGCCGCTATTTCTCTGATTCTGCGGTATTTGCCCCAGGTTTATTGCGGATATATTCCGGGAGCTCCTGTACCTGGAACCGCAGGCGGATCTGGCCCTGGCAGCATTCGCAGGCCTGGATTTCGTACATCGGGATCGAGCAGACGTCGCACCAGTAGTCGGTGTAGTTCCGCCGGCCCTCGTCGTCGAACGTGTAGACTGCGATCACGTTGAGATACGGGACGCCCGGATGCCGGAAGCCGATCAGCTCAACCTTGCGATCCCGCAGATGCTCGTCCTGGTAGAACGCGCGGCCGCGCCAGTCCGCCAGGATCGGGATCAGTTCGCCGGAGTCGGTCTCGAGGACCACGTGCTTCGCGGTCTCCTCGGCCGTCTCAATCTTGCGCTTCGCCAGGGCCTCCTGGAGATAGACGACCCGCCCGCTGAACAATTCCGGCTTCGGCGTGTTCGCAGCGGATTCCGACTTTGCGTCGGGAGTCGTGGCAGTGCTGTCAGCCGCAACGCAAATCAGCGTTGCCCAACCAATCACGGCGATACACGGCAGCAGAACATATGCGCGCGACGCCATAGTTATCCCCTGAATCCTGACTCCCGAAACCCGAATCCTGCTCCACTCATCCTTTCGACTTCCCGACGACCACCAGCCGCAGCGGCACTTCCAGATCGCCCGCCTTGGCAATTGTCTCCAGTACCCAGAAGTCTTGCTCCTCGTCGTGCTCCAGTGCAACTTCGGGCTGCTCTTCCTCGGGGGCGAGCAACGAGAAAATGGCCGGATGCGTCGTCCCGGAAGCGCCGGCGCTGCGTTTGAACATCTCTTTCACATCAGCGATCGGCGCGGGATCGGAATCGTTGGCGACGGGGATCGCCAGCAGGAAGTCGGCCGTATCGCTGGTGCCGATATGGTTGCCGTCCATCGGCTGCTGCCCGTAGCGCAGCGTGTACAGTCCCGGCTCGAGTTCCTGTCCTTTGAAGTCGGTCAGGCCGGCGCGGCGCGGGACACTCAGTATGCCGACCAGTTGACCCGGGGTGAACGGATACTTGACGGCTGTGGATGGCTTGAAGTCGGACAGCCGTGAGACGTCCTTGAGCAACCAGATCGAGCACAACGGCCGTTTCGGACCGTCCACCTGCTGCCCCTCGGCGGCGAGCAACTTTGCAATTTCCGCCGGAACGTCTTTGGGCGGCGACTGCGCCTCTGCCAGCTTGTAGTCGTCGGCCACGAGAGACGAGGACAGGAAACAACTGAGTGCAACGGCCAGACAGACAGGTCGCATCAAAAGGACTCCGCAGGCGGGATGTTTGAGAATAGAGATCGACAACAGCACGACGCTGACGACAACGCCGCGCGGCCCGCGATGAGACCGAGCGGCGTTTTCTGTAGGTCATGCTGTGCATGACATGATCAGCGCCGATCCGTCAGGCACAGCCTGACCGACGACTTCCGACTACTTCCGGAACGTCGCCAGGAAAGCGCTGCGGGTATTGTTGTAGTCCCACTTGCCGCCCAGTGCTTTGCCCTTGTAGGACTGCTTGAGCGAATAGGCCGGTGTCGCCTGCTGGACGTCAACCAGCGGCTTGTAGAAGACGGCCTCATTGGTGCACACGCAGTCCCCTTTGCCAAGCTGCCGGGTTTCGATCTGCGCCAATCGCCCTGCCTTCAGGGAGCCGTGCGACTTCGTGTAGTCGTTCTCCAACGTGATCGCCGTCCGCTCGATCTGCTTGACGTCACCGGTCAGATCGGGTGCGGCGGCCTTTACGAACGCCACCAGTGCCTGCTGCTGCTCCGGTGTAGCATGGTCGTCGACCAGAATTACTGACGACGCCTCGGACGCCGTCTGCTTAAAGACGCCATCGGTGCCGAGCGTGCCGTCGGCTTTGACAACGAGCGCCACCGACAGACCGCCCAGTTCGGACCCGGCCCACTTCCCCTCTTCGACCTTCCAGGCCAGGACCGCTTCTTTACCGGCGAGTGTCATCTCGGCGTTGGCAAAACACGGACCGGTGTAGATGTCGCAGGTCCGCGATTCGAGATATTGACCGCGAATTTCGGCGGCTGACAGCATCGAGCCGCACAATAGGAACGCGCAGGCCGCGCCGGTAATCGGCAGTCGCATGGCCGTGACTCCTGTTGACTCAGAAATTGAACGCAATACCGAAGCTGATTGTCGCGCCCGGCGAGCGGAGAGTCAAGATGCACATCGATCTGGCCGCGATCCCGGAATCCGCCTACGATCCCGCCGCGGCCAGGCCTCAGTCCCGGTCCAGCGGGAGTCGCAGCAGCGATGGGCGCGCAGGATCAATGCAGCACGAGTCTCTGGCTCGCTTGCGGTTTCGCGATCATCGCGCTCGCAAGCACCGCAATCGCTCAATCGCCAGCCGGACCCATCGAATATCCGCTGGCAGCGCCGCATTCGGGCGATCTGTTCAACGGCGCCTATGCGACGCCATGGACGTGGCAACTTCTACCCAACGACCTCTTGTACCGGTCGTACCTGGCTGCGCCGGGCGAGGCGCGAATGAGCAGCGCCTGGCTGAACCAGACCGGTCAGGGCTGGATCTGGGACTTCACGATCGGTGCGCGGGTGGGGCTGTTGCGATTCGGCTCGGCACCTGGGACGGCCCCGGAAGGATGGCAGCTCGACCTGCAGGGGGCGGCGCTGCCGCGGCTGAATATTGAACAGGACTATGACCTCGAGTCGGTCGACTTCGTCGGCGGACTCCCCCTGA
>JAXMBS010000101.1:0-14259 GCA_046349775.1 Planctomycetaceae bacterium
TGGTCATCTTGACTGCCACCATTGCCCCGGCTGGCGACCGTCCCAACGTGGTCCTGGTTATCACCGACGACCAGGGCTATGGCGACATCGGGGCCCACGGGAATCGCATGCTGCGAACGCCCACGATCGACCGCCTGCATTCGCAAAGCGTGCGGTTGACCGACTTCCATGTCGATCCGACCTGCTCCCCCACGCGCTCGGCCCTGATGACGGGCCGGTACTCCACTCGCACCGGCGTCTGGCACACGATCGCCGGCCGATCGCTGATGAATCCCCGTGAAACGACACTGGCCGAGATCTTCGCTGCCAACGGCTATGCCACCGCGCAGTTCGGCAAGTGGCATCTCGGCGACAACTTTCCGTTGCGTCCACAGGACCAGGGATTTCAGAAGACGCTGCACCATCGCGGCGGCGGAGTCACGCAGTCCCCTGATTTCTGGGGGAACGACTATTTCGACGACACCTACTGGCGTGAAGACGGCACGCCGCAGAAGTGCAGCGGCTATTGCACGAACGTCTGGTTCGACGCGGCGCTGGAATTCATTCGCGAGCATCGCGACGGCCCGTTCCTGTGTTATCTGGCGACGAATGCGCCACACAGCCCGTACTTCGTCGCCGAGGAGTACAAGCAGCCCTATGTCGCCGCCGGCGTCCCGGAGCCGATGGCGTCGTTTTACGGGATGATCGCCAATTTCGACGACAACCTGGCGCGGCTGCTGACGACCCTCGACGAACTCCGGCTCGCTGAGAACACGATCCTGATCTACATGACCGACAACGGCAGCGCCGCCGGCTATCTGCCTGATGCCACACAAGGGGGCTGGACGGGTTTCAACGCCGGCATGCGTGATCGCAAGGCCTCGGAGTACGATGGCGGGCATCGCGTCCCGTGTTTTGTTCGCTGGCCATCGGGCGGGATTGGCGGGGGGCGCGACGTCGATCGGCTCGCCGCCCATTTCGACATGCTCCCCACGCTGGCGGACCTGTGCGGGCTGCAGGTCCCCGGCGGCCTGCAGTGGGACGGCATCAGTCTCGCCGCGGCATTGCGCGGAGACATGCAGTCTTTTCCGCAGCCCGAACGAACGCTGATCGTCCACTCGCAACGGCTTGAGCGACCGCAGAAGTGGCGTAAGTCCTCAGTGCTGACTGAGCAATGGCGCCTGGTGAACGGCGCCGAGCTCTACGACATCCGCCGTGATCCGGGGCAACGCACGGACATTGCCACAGCGAATGCGGATGTCGTTCAATCGCTGCGTGCTGCCTACGACTCGTGGTGGGACAGCCTCCGCCCGGCGTTTGACGAAGAAGTGCGAATTGGCCTGGGTAGCGCTGCAGCGAACCCCACCCTGCTCTGCTGCCATGACTGGCACGGCGATCCGATTCCGGTCAATCAGGAGACCGTTGCTCGTGACCCGGCGCAGAACGGTTACTGGTCCGTCGACGTGCTGCAGGCGGGAAACTATGAGTTTCGATTGCGGTCGCGGCCGCCGGGAATTCCGCAGTCCATCCAGGCGAATCGAGCCCGGATTCGGACTGAGAGCCTGGTGCAGGACGTCGCGGCGATGCCTGGCGCCGATTCCGCGGCAGTCGTCGTGCGATTGCCGGCCGGGCCGACCCATCTGTGGGCGGAATTCCTGACGGGAGACCGGGTGGATCGCGGGGCATATTACGTTGAGGTCGAACGACTGCCGGATTGAGCATTGATTGACGCCGCCCACCGTCGCGTTGACGGGGCGTGCACTCGCCCACTACCGTGACCGGCTTGGACTACTGACGGTCGCCGACGACTGTCAGCAGGGCTGCATCGCTAACGCACTGGGATCCATGTTTGACCGTCTGGGCAGATTTGTCAGCCGCTGGCCCTTGCCCATTGCGGCGGCCTGGATCGTCGTGTCGATTGTTGTGCACGCGACGTCCCCGGACATGTCGCGCGTGGTCCAGCAGGGGGAGTTTTCGTTTCTTCCCAAAGAATCGGCGAGCAAAGCGGCCGAGGAACTCTACCGGCAGGCCTTCCATCCCCCTGCGGCAGACGATGAACAATGGGACAATGCGCGACAGAACATTCTCGGCAGCAACGTCGTGGTTGTTGCGCAGCGCGAAGATTTGCCCGACGGTCTCACAGAGTCCGATTTCAAGTTCATTTCTGCGGTCCTGAGTCCGGGTCTGCAAGCCATCAGCCGGACAACCCGGCCGGGATTTGCGACGGGAGACCAGACCGGTTACGTGCGTCAGTTTCTCCGGCCGGTCGTCAGCGACTTGTCGTCCAGCGAGGAAACGCCGACCAAAGAAGCGATCGACGCGGCGGTCCGGCGACTCACCGAAGGTGCGCCGGAAGAGTCCCAGATGCTTGCCGAAGACCAGCGAATCGCCTCCGGCGTGTATTCGTTCAGCGAGCGCTCGATCGGCCCGCTGCTCATCAGCCACGACAAGAAATCCACGCTGCTCGTCGTCCAGGTCGAGGCGGAATTCCTGGATCGCCACCACATGCTGCTCCTGGAGCGGATCGAGGCGTTCGTCAATGACGTTGTGCAGAATCGCGCCGACTATGCGGAGTCACTGCGGCTGCCGGCGAGCCTCGACCTCGCCATCAGCGGTTCGGCCACAGTCGGCCGGGACATGCTCGCCGCCGAACGGCAGAGCACGCAGAACACCGAAATGTGGACGAAGATTCTGGTCATCGTGCTGTTGCTGGCGATATACCGGGCGCCGCTGCTCGTCCTGATTCCCTTGCTGACGGTGGGACTGACGACCGACCTCACCGTGGCCCTCGTGCGTGACATGGCGCTCGCTGGCTGGATCAACATGTTTTCCGGGCTGGAAATCTATGTCACGGTCGTCGTCTACGGGGCCGGCGTCGATTTCTGCCTGTTTCTGATCGCCCGTTACAAGGAGGAACTGGATGCGGGCGCCTCCTTCAGCGATGCCATCGTCGGTTCGATCTCCCGGGTCGGACTGGCGCTGGCCTGCAGCGCGGGGACCAGCATCGCGGGCATCGGGATGATGATGTTTGCCCGGTTCGGCAAGTTTCCCCAGGCCGGGTTTGCCATTTCGTTCGGCCTGTTCATCGTGCTGTGCTGCGCGCTGACGTTTACTCCCGCGCTGCTGGTGCTTTCGCAACGCTGGGCCTTCTGGCCCGACGTGAGACGAGAACGGATCTCGCCCCAGAAGGGCTGGATTCCCGAGAGCAACAGCGGGATATTCCTGTCCCGCGCTCCGCGCTGGACGCGGAGGATCTGGGACGGCGTGGCATCCATCATCGAGCGGCGCCCGGGAACCGTGTTCCTCTGCACGGTCGCGCTGATGACGCCGTTCGCCATCCTGGGGGTCAAGGACTACAACCTGCTCAGCTATGGTCTGCTCACTGAGCTGCCCGACAACGTGACCAGCGTCGTTGGCGCCGCCGAGGTTCAGCAGCATTTTCCCGCCGGCATGACGGGAACTACCTCCGTCCTGCTCCGCAATGAGCAGTTCTCGCTCGCCGGAAATGGCGGACTTTCCACCGGCGAACATCTCGCCGGTGAGCTGACGTCGCGACTGATGGCGCGCGCCAACGACTTAGGCCTGGCCGACGTTCGCAGCCAGAGCGACCCTTTGGGTACAACGCGTCGCGACGACTTGCCAAAGACAAAGGTCGCCCGCGGCGCTGCACGCAGATTCGCACAGCGCGAATACGTCAGCACTTCCGGTCCTCTCGCCGGCAAGGTCATGCGGCTCGACTTTGTCTTCGACGTCGATCCGTTCACGCCGGAGACCATCAGCCGGCTGACCCGGGTGGAAGAGGCCGTGCAGGCAGCGCTGCACGACATTGCCGCCAACGCGAGTGACGAAGATGCAGAGCAGGCGGCACTGTACAAGGGGCTCCCGCAGCACACGCAGGTGATGATGGTCGGCGCCACCGCCAGCCTGCGCGACCTTAAGCAGGTCACAGACCGCGACCGCATCGTCATTGCGATCCTGGTGACGATTGCCGTCTATCTCGTGCTAATCACACTGCTTGGCCGCCCCCACATCAGTCTGTACCTCATCGCCACGGTCCTGTTCAGTTTCCTCGTGACGCTCGGTGTTGCCCATACGGTGTTCTGGGCGATTTCGACCGGCGAATACGCCGGCCTGGACTGGAAAGCCCCCATCTTCGTGTTCACGATCCTCGTTGCGATGGGAGAGGATTACAACGTCCTCCTGATGGCGCGGGTCGACGAGGAACAACGCATTCATGGCCCCGTCAAAGGCGTCCTCGTCGCGCTCACAAAGACCGGCTCGATCATCTCCAGTTGCGGCATCATCATGGCGGGCACCTTTGCTTCTCTCATGACTGGCACGCTGATGGGGATCATCCAGCTCGGCTTTGCCCTCGCCTTCGGCGTGCTGCTGGATACATTCGTCGTCCGCCCGATCCTCGTTCCGAGCTACCTGGTGCTGCTGTATCAGGGGCGCTTCGGGCGCTGGGGAAAGTGGCTGGGATATACGGAGCTTCCGCCGCCTGCAGAGCCTGTCGCTTTGCAGGCGAGCGAGGTGACCATCGGGAACGGCGTCCCCGGCCCGCATCAGTCCTTGAATCCTGCCGATTCCACGACGGCAGCGCGCTGACGGCGGCGACGAATCCAGCCAGCGGTCGGGGCCGTCCCAGGGAGTGCACTCATGTCGAACCGCAGTTCCGGTTCAAATCGCACTATGGGCATGACCCGCCGGCATGTGCTGGGAGGTCTCGGTGCCGCCGCCGGTACCTTCGCCTGGGCGCAGGGGACGCGCGCCGCCGAAACGCGGGCTGCCAACGGTGTGCCATGTTCGATCCGGGTGGCGGCGGTCTGCTTCGGCCTGCCGTTTCACAATCATCGGCAATCGGGCGTCAATCTCTCGGCCATGCGAGACATGACAGCCCTGGTCGCCCGCGAACGCCCGGACTTTGTCTGTTTTCCGGAGGCGTGTGCCTGTGTCGCGCGTGGATTTGCCGCGGGGATTGAGGCGGCTCCGGAACTCGAACCCTACGTCGCGGAAGTGGCGAAGATTGCGCAGGAATTCAACACGGCGATCGTGGCGCCGTTTCTGGAGTACGACCGGGGGCGAGTTTACAACTCTGCGCCGATCGTGGACCGGCATGGCAAACTGGTGCTCGTCTATCACAAGAACTATCCGACGATCGACGAACTCAAACTGGGAATCACTCCCGGCACGCAAGTCCCCGTCGGCGAGTGCGACGGAGTACGGGTTGGGGCGACGATTTGTTTTGACGCCAACTTCGACCAGGTAGCGGCCGAACTGGAACGGCAGCGCGCGCGGCTCGTGTTCTGGCCGTCGATGTACTGGGGCGGGCAGCTTCTGCAGCACTGGGCGCTGCGTTACGGGTTCGCGATGGCGCTGGCCTACAACTCGGAGTGCGCGATCATCGACATGAGCGGCCGGTACCTGATCAAGCAGGGGCACCAGACGTATCAGGTGCAGCAAGGCCATTTGCCGCCGTGGGCCGTTGCGGACGTGGTCATCAACCGCGAGCTGTATCACCTCGACACGAACCAGAATCAGTTTGCGGCGATTCGGGCGAAGTACACGCCGGACGTCGAGATCGAAGTCTTCGAACCGGAGGGGTTCTTCCTGCTGACGTCACGACGGCCGGACCTGCCGGTCGAGGCGGTGGCCGCCGAATTCGGACTGGAGACGCTGCGCGACTATCTCGCGCGCAGCGTCAGACTGCGGAACGAGCGGCTCAACGCGTAGACCGGCGCCGCAGGCGCTTCCATGTCCCGGAATGGACAGCGGACATTCCGCATGGACAGCGGACATTCCGTTCTGCCGCGTCGCGCGGGTCAGCGACGGACGACCGCGCGACGGTCTGCTGCGAATTGGCGACGTCTGCTGCGCGCAAGAAAGTCCGTCAGCGCAAACTCTGCGGCCTGCGGGAACCTTGCGGCGTCTGCGCGCCGCTACAGCCGCTAGTACACGGACGGTCCGCGTTTCGTGTGTGCATCGGCCGGCAATATCCGCGAATCGGGGGCGGCTGTTCCCGCCGATAGGAATGAAACGGTACGCGCTGCGGGAACTTGCGCCCGCCTGAACCGCAGCGCAGCCGCCGCGCCCGCCCTCTGCGGCGAGTTCGGCCGCCCCGTTTGATCCCTTCGTTCCCGCCGGTGTCCCGGACCGGAACCGCCATGATCCGCACCTCGAGACCCCTCCTGCTGACGGTTGTGCTGTGGGCAACCGTCGTCGTTCCCGCCCGCGGCGATGCTCCGACCGACGGCTGGCTGAGCGATTTCGACTCCGCCATCGCCCTCGCCCGCGACCAGAACCGTCCGCTGCTGATCCATTTCTACACGGATTGGTGCAATCCCTGCAAAGGCATGGAGCGCAACGTCCTGAATCGACCGGAAGTCCTGAGTGAAATTCGCCGCACGGTCGTGGCGGTTAAGCTCAACGCAGAACGCGCGAAGGACGTAGCGGCACGCTATAACGTCAATCAGTACCCGACGGATATCTTCGTGGAGCCGAACGGCCGCGTGATGATGGAGGCCTCTGGCCAAAGGCCGCTGGCCGAGTATCGGATGATGATCGCCCGCGCCGGCACCCGCTATAGCGATCTGCTCGCCCAGCGCGCCCGCCCGGCCAATCCCGAGCCGAAGCCACAACAGCCGACGCAGCAGAATCCGTCCCAGCAGCCTCCGACACAGACCGTGATCGCCGGGCCCAAGCCGATGCTCGACGGCTACTGCCCGGTCACGCTCTGGAAAAACCGCCGTTGGGAAAAGGGGAGCCCGCAGTTCCGCGTCGAACACCGCGGTCAGGTGTATCTATTTGCCTCGGCCGACGCCAAGAAGGAATTCGAGGAAAACGCCGACCGCTACGCGCCGCGCTTCCTGGGCTGCGATCCCGTCGTCGTGTTCGAGTCCGACCGGGCGGTGCTCGGCAGCACGAAGTTCGCCGCGTTCTACGACGACGAACTGTTTCTGTTCGTGGACGACATCAACCGCCAGGCCTTCAAGCGCAACCCGGACAGCTTTGTCCGCACGCGCGTCGTCCTGAACGTCGATCAGATCGAGACGGTAACGCGGTAGCGCCAAGGGCTGAGAGCCAAGGGACAGATCGATATCCCCCGGCGCCCTCGTTCCCGATCTTCAAGCGGGAACGCGCAGCCCCGAAACTCCTGCTTCGCATCCCGGCTGGAGTCCCGCGTACAGGCGGCCAATCGAACGTCGACTTGCTTTCTGGCGTGCGACAGGTTTTGCCAGCGCCATACGTCACACTCAGGCCGTCGCACCGACCATAGCACTTGCCGACGCCGGTTCACCGTCTGCCGCCGGATGACCGAGCGCCATCAGCCGCAGGCTGTCCAGTGCCAGTCGCGGGTTGTCGAGCTGTCCGGTGAACCAGGTCAGCGACTTCTGGTCGAACACCCGCGGCTGGTTCGCGATGTTGAACTCGACTCGCGACAACCCTTCCGCCACGTGCGCGTCGGTCAGCCGGGGGGACTGCTGGTGGCACGCGATGGCCCGCGCCAGGAACAGTACGGCGTTCAGGTCCTGGATGTGCTGATGGATTCCCGCCACGATCGACAGCCGCGTCCCGACGATAAATCGCTGCCAGATCCGCGTGCGATAGTACCGCTGCAGGAGCGCCGTTGACGCGGGATCGAGGTCTGACTGCAGCGGATGCCGCAACATCGCATCAATGTCGATTTCGCGGCCGAGGAATTTTGACTCGTAGCGACCGGTGAGCTTCGCAAGTGACATCAGCTTCGGCAGCAGACGTACGCGTCGCCACAGGCTCAGGTTGAGCGTGGCATCAACCGGCAGGACGTCTCGCAGCAGGGTGGCGGCGAACATCATCCGCACCGGGCTGGGCGCGGCTGAGGCAGTCGCATACGGCTGCGGAGCAGTCACCGGCTGGCTCAACAGTTTCCGGGAGTCGGAGTCAAACCAAGTCCGCAGTGAATCCGGCCGCTCGCGCAGCTCGGTCTGCACCCCTTGCATGAGGCCGAGGATCTTTGCGAACCGCTGCCAGATCGAATCGCCATTGTCGGCCGTCATCGCCTGTTCGCAGCGATCCATCAGCACTTCGAACTCCGCGTGCGGCAGCTGCGCGCCGGCGCAGAAATCGACGCGGGCGTTGCGATATACGGGAATCTTCGACGGCGGACAGACGCTGACGACGTCGCTCCCCTGCGCGGAGAGCGGCCGGCCCGCCGGGTTCTGCACATTGGGGCAGCCGAAGTCGAGCGAGACGCGGTCGTCGACGTACGTCGGCGAAACGTGGAAAGGATACTTCAAGCAGTTCTTCGGCTTGGCGTCGGCGCCGAGTTCCTTGTGGATCAGGCACAGGCCATCGTCCGCCAGGAACAGGCAGCGTGTCGTGCCGGCCTGTTTGGGCAGGACGACGTACCCCGCCGGCGCGTCCGCGCTTTGGGTAAACAGTGTCTTGCCGGCGAGCTGAGAGTACTTCGAGAAATCGTGCTTCAGCAGAGCGTCGGCCTTGGCCTGCTCCATGATGACGGCATACGGCTGCGTGCAGCAGCGCGTGCATCCGCCGCAGGAGAACTTGGCTTGAGAGTCGATGACCTGGAGGCGGACTTCGGACATGGGGAATTCGGTTCAGAGCGGTTACGGGTCAGCCGTCAGCGGTCAGAAAAAGATACGCTGCCACAGAGCGCGCAAACGTAGTGCGCCGGTGGAATCGCGGATGCCGGCGATAGGGGGAAGTCGGCCAGCCAAGACCGGTTTCTCAACCGTCGACGTTGCCTTTCGGCAACGTCGCTACGTCCGCACCGGCCGGCCAGGCGAAAGAACTGGCACAAGCAATACAACCCAACACCGTCAGCAACCGGGTTGCTTCGCGCGCTCGCCGTCTTTTGCCCAGCATGCGCCCGGCCAGATGCCTGCCTCTGAATCGCGAATCCTCGCCTACGGCGCCGGCGCCAGACTGACCTGCTCGGCTGTCGGCAGGTCCGACGGCAGGGGAATCGTCACCTCGCCCGTCGCGACCCATTCGCAGGCGCGCACGACAATTGCCTGGAACCCGCGACAACGCTGCGACCACGTGTCCGGCGACTGCTCGCGGCCGACGTGACCGAGCAGCGTCGTAAAGACTTTCCCTTTGCCGTAGGGAATCCACCACACCATCGGCTCATGAGTGCCCGTGCCGCCGGTGTCTGCGTCCGAGTACGAAGTGGCGAGGATATTCATGTTGAGCGCGGGACCGCGCTGTCCGTGGTACAGCTCGTCTTTGGGGTGCATCCACTCGGCCGGCAGGCCCTGCATCACGGGATGCTTCCGGTCGCGGACGATCACTGTATATGCATGCTGCTTCCCGTGCCCGGCCCCCGGCCCTTCGCCGGCCGGAGTGTGGACTACCCCGCCGCTGTCATTGAGCGTCACTCGCTCGCCGAACGCCGCCGGCCGCCACGCCAGCCCGATCATCTCATTGAACGCCGGCCAGTCGGGGAACGGATTGTTGGCCGCATGCACGTTCACCACCCCACCGCCGTTCCTCACGAACTCCTCAAACGCCGTTCGCGCATGCTCCGGCCAGGTCTCGCCGTTGTAGTTGCTCAGTACGACGTCGTAGTCGGAAAACAGGGGCCGGAACCCGTTCCACTGTTCCGCGCTGGCTTTCGCCGGCGGAGTCGTGGCGACATACACCTGGAATCGCCCGGTTTCTTCCAGCGTCCGCTTGAGATACGGCGTCGTCCGCTCCCAGTCGTGATTGTTCTGGCCGTCAACAATCAGGACGCGAATCGGCTCCGCCGCGACAGCACTGCCGACCGCGACCAGCCCTAAACAGCAGCCAATGAAGATGCGAATCATTGAGAGAGTCTCCAGAAGTCGCCGCGAGCGTACCGCCATTGGAAACAGATGACAATTCACCCTGAACAAACGGCGCCAATAGCGAGTCCAGCATTGGGTGCGTAGAATACGGCGTACACCCACGCGGCGGCACCCGCCACATCCGACCGCTGGTCGCTGGTCATTGACCTCGGGCCTGAGCAATTCGCCGATGCGGGAAACGTCGCCGGACCCTGCCCTGGATTCTCTCGTCGATCGCGTGCTTCACGGCGACCGTGACGCCCTCGCCGCCGTGTTCGCCCACCACCGCGATCGGCTCTGGCGGATCGTCAATTTCCGCATCGATCCCCGGCTCCGCGGCCGCGTTGACGCCGACGACGTCCTCCAGGAAGCCTACCTGAATGCCGAGCGTCGCATCGGCCACGTCATCCAGGATGCCCCCGACGGCCTCTTCGTCTGGTTTCGCATGATCGTCAGCCAGACGATGGCCGAGATCCATCGACGGCATCTGGGAGTGCAGCGACGCGACCCGATGCGCGAGCAGTCGCTCAACGCGGGCGGCTGGAGCGCCGACGCCACCTCCTTTTCAATTTCTTCGCATCTGTTCGGCCATCTCACGTCTCCAAGCCAAGCCGCGCTGCGCAAGGAACTGACCGAGCAACTGGAATTCGCCTTGAGCTCGATGGAGGACCTGGATCGGGAAGTCCTTGCCATGCGGCATTTCGAGGAGCTCAGCAACCGCGAAACCGCGAATGCCCTCGGTCTCACCGAACAGGCCGCCAGTGCACGCTACGTCCGCGCGCTCACGCGCTTGCAGCACATTCTCAAGGCCATTCCCGGAATCGGCGGCACCACGTAGTCCGGCGGGTGATAAAATCGGCGAAGGGAAACAGGACGACTCACCAGTCCCTGATTCTTGAATCCCGACTCCTGAATCCTTCCCCGTGCCTTACTCCTTCGATTCCTCCGAGTTCGAAGCCGATATCCGCGGCCTGCCGCGCCGCGAAGCCCTCGGCAGCGGCGCCGCGCGCGATCCGCTCGACGGAGTGATTGCCGGCTTCCTCAACGAGCTCCGCGCCGGACGTTCGCCTTCGGTCGAAGCTCTTGCCCAGCGTCATCCGGCGTTGGCCGAGCAATTGCGGGAACTGCTGCCGCTGGTTGCGGCGATGGAGCAACTCAAGTCCTCACAGGAAATGTCGCCGCGCAAGGCGTCCATCCCGAAGGACTTTCAGCTCGAACGCCTGGGCGACTGTCGCATCCTCCGCGAAATCGGCCGCGGCGGCATGGGGGTCGTGTACGAAGCTGAACAGGCGCCCGTCGGCCGCCGCGTGGCCGTGAAGGTGTTGCCGTGGCGGGCTGATGGCTCCTCGCAGTGGCGCGCCCACTTCGAGCGCGAGGCCCGTACGGCCGCCAGTCTGCATCATCCGCATATCATTCCCGTTTATCACTACGGTGAGGAGGACGGCTGGTGCTACTACGTGATGCATCTTGTAGAAGGGATTGGCATCGACGAAGTCATCCGGCTGTTGAAGGAGCCGGCCGCCTCCGTCGGCGCAGAGCAGGTGCGAGAAATCTTTCTGGGGGACTCGGCCGGCGCGGATCACGAACGCACGCAGAAATCGGGCGAACAATCCCAGGAGTCACGAATCCTCCGCCGCAACGGCTGGACGCAGTTCGCGCGGATCGGCATCCAGGTCGCGCAGGCGCTGCAGTACTCGCACAGCCGCGGCATTCTGCACCGCGACATCAAGCCCGGCAACCTGCTCGTGGACGCTCGAGGCTCGGTCTGGGTCACCGATTTCGGTCTGGCCGTCGAAACCGACCAGATGCTCGAGAGCATCGCTCCCAACCTCGCCGGCACGCTCCGCTACCTGGCTCCTGAGCAGCTCGACGGCGTCGTCGATCGCCGCAGCGACATCTATGCGCTCGGAGTGACGCTCTACGAGCTGTGCACGCTTCGTCCGCTGTATCCGGCCGCGAACCGCGACAGTTTGCTCGCCAGCATCCGGTCGGAAAGCCCGGCGACGCCGCGGAGCGTCAATCGAGCAATCCCACGCGACCTGGAGGCCATTATCTTGCGGGCCATCGCCCGGGAACGCAGCCGTCGGTACGCCTCCGCCGAATCGCTCCTCGCCGACCTGATGCGATTCGTCCGCCGCCAGCCGGTCGAGCAGCTTGAACCGGAAAAGCCCAAACGCTGGACCCCCTTCCGCCGCCGGTGACGCAGGGAGGATCCCGGGGTCGGGATTCTGGATTCAGAGGCTTACTGTCGCCCGCCGAGCGGACGACGGTCGGTTCGTTGCTGGTCCGTCGGCGCTGTACCGCCGGCGTTCTCGTGATATCTTGCGACCGGCGGCTTGATTCCCTGCGGCAGAATTCGAGATGCCGTCGCGACCGGTTACGAGACCGCGCCGGACGTCCGACAGCAGGGTTTCCCCACAGCCAGGTCAGGCCCGTGCAGCAACGGAGTGCGCCGCGTTCGCATGCGACGGTTTGCAATTATTGTCGGACTGCTCCTGTCGCTGGTGACCATCGGCACCGTCGGCATCCATGAACTCACCGGCCGGCCGTGGCTGCTTTCGGCCTACTTGGCCGTCATTACGATGACGACCGTCGGCTCAGAGGATGTCGCCAACGAACACCCGGGGGCGATGATCTTCGTCATGCTGTACCTCGTCGGCGGGTTCAGCATCTTCACCTATTCGGCCTTCACCCTCGGAAGCATCCTCGTCAACGTCGAATTTCGCAGCATGCTGGAGAAACGCCGGATGGATCAGCAAATTCAGGGACTCAGCGGGCACTATGTGGTTTGCGGCATGGGCCGGATGGGCACCGCGATCTGCGAGCACCTGCACGCCCGCAATCGCAAGTTCGTGGTCATCGATCATGAACAGTCGCGCCTGAACGAGATCGCCAAGCCGCGCGGCTGGATGTATATCCAGGGAGACGCCACCGATGACAACGTTCTTACCGCCGCCCGGCTGGCGCAGGCCACCGCACTCGCAACCGTCCTCCCGACGGATGCCGACAACGTCTACGTCGTCCTCTCCGCCCGCATGCAGTCGTCGAAGCTGCAGATCATCGCCCGCTCCAGCACCGACGACGCCATGCGCAAGCTGCAGCGTGCTGGCGCCACGCGCGTCGTCAGTCCCTTCAGCACCGGCGCCGTGAAAATGGCCCGCTTCATGCTCAACCCCGGCGTCGAGGACTTTCTGGAGATTGCCGACCGGCACGGCAGTCCGCTGGAACTGGCCGACGTGCAGGTCACCGCCGGTAATCCGCTGGTCGGCAAGACGCTCGACAAGACGGACCTCCGGCAGCGCGGCGTCATCGTCATCGGCATCCGCCGCGAGTCCGGCGAGCGTCTCCTGCCGCCGCCCCCCACGGCCATGATTCAGGCCGGCGACAGCCTGTTCGTGTTCGGCAGCAGCACAGGCGTGAACGGCTTGATCGAAGGGTAAACATCCGCAGGAACGCAGATCACGCAGATTGAGGAGACCTGCGCAGATCAAAAGTATGGTGTTTGTTCCCTCGTTCCCGAACTCCTGTTCCAGAAAGCACTGCCGTGAAGCGCCTGCTTCTCCGGAACCTGGGCTCGTCGCATCACGCGCTGCATCACGGAATGAGTTGAACCACAAAGACACCAAGGTCACAAAGAGTACTCGATTCAAACCGTCTTTGTGTCCTTCGTGCCTTGGTGGTTGCTGATCCTTTCCCGAATTGCGCTGCAGCTCACTTTGACGTCGCGGCTCCATACACCCGATCCAGTGCCGCCTTCAGATCGAGCCGCTGAAACGTCAGCCCCGTCCCCGGATCGTGGACCGAAACACCGGTCTGCTGCATGATCGCCAGCATGGCGTCCGGCAGCGTGGGGCCGTCCTGTTTCCAGTCATAGCGGGTCTGGTCAATCGCCTCGCGGAGCACAATTGCCGCTCCGCACACCAGCGCATTCGACGATGAGGTCGCCGCCCCCGGCACCACCAGGACGACCTTGGGGTGCCGGTCGAGATGAACTTCGTCCCTACCCGGCACCACCGCCCCGATCGCAAAGCAGTTCGGCTGCGATGCCGGCCACGAGATTCCGTTCGTGAACCCGTGGTTCCCCGTCGGCGCGCTGACCCAGATCCCCAGTTCGTGCAGCCGCGCGAGTTTATCATCGATGTCCGTCGCCACCGGCTCTGCATGCGCCTGATCGTCGACCGGCGCCAGGTTGATTGTCGTGATCCGGTACTTCTCGTGATTGTCGATCACCCACTGCAGCGCCCGCGCCAGCGGCACGCCGTCGCTCACATTGCAGTGGCAGCATTCGAGTCCGCGCACCACCGCCAGTTGATCATTGAACGCGACTCCGCGCTTGCCGCCGAAGTTCACGGACGACGGAATCCCGATCGTCGTCCCGTGGTACCCCTTCCCCTCGTGCCTCGGATCGTCATCGCCGTCGACCGCGTCGTGCGTCGCCAGCACCTTCGGCTCGTCTCCCTCGGACATCGCC
>JAXMBS010000102.1:0-13686 GCA_046349775.1 Planctomycetaceae bacterium
CGGCGCGGTGTTTCAATGCGACCATGAGGTAATCCACACCCCTGGCCTGCAACCGCCCATGCAACAGATCTTGATTTACGGCGCCACCGGCTATACCGGCCAGCTCATTGCGGAACATGCCGTCGCCAGCGGGCTGCGGCCGGTGCTGGCGGCGCGCAGCGACGAGAAACTGCGTGCGCTCGCCGACCGGCTCGGGCTGGAGGGACGAGTATTCGGGCTGGAGTCGCCGGCGGCGGTCCGTGAGGGAATTCGCGACATCGGAGTCGTCGTGCATGCGGCCGGTCCGTTTTCGGCGACGTCGCGCCCGATGGCCGACGCCTGCCTCAGCGCGCGGGCGCACTACATCGACATCACCGGCGAGGTCAGGGTCTTCGAAGGGCTGGCAGCCCGGGACCGCGAAGCGCACGAGGCGGGAGTCATGCTGCTGCCGGGCGCCGGGTTTGACGTTGTGCCGAGCGATTGTCTGGCCGCGCACGTCAAACAACGGCTGCCGGATGCAACGCACTTGCGGCTGTCGATCGGCGGGCTGGGGCGCGTCTCGCGCGGGACGGCGAAGACGATGATCGAATCACTGGGGCGCGGGACGCTGGTGCGTCGGGACGGCCTGATCGTCGAGGCCAATGTGACGCCGCGCGGGTCGGCCGACTTCGGGAACGGTCCGAAGCCAACGATCGGCGTCAGTTGGGGGGACGTCGCGACCGCTTGGCATTCGACCGGCATTCCCAATATCGAGGTGCTGTTCGAGGCCACTCCGGGGCTGGAGCGCGGCGCGAACACGTCAAGGCTTTGGCGGCGCGTCCTCGGGACGCGACTGATGCAGCGTTGGCTGAAGCGGAAGATCGACCGACGCTATCCTCCGGGCCCCACGCCCGAACAGCGGGCGCGGTACCGCTCGGTGCTGATCGCGGAAGCGTCGAATGCCGCCGGTGTGCGCGTCGCCAGCCGGCTGGAGACCGTCGAAGGCTACACGCTGACGAGCTGGACGGCGGTGGAAATTGCGCGCCGGGCCGCCAATGGGCAGGCGCTGCCGGGCTATCAGACGCCGGCGACTGCCTATGGCGCGGATTTCATCCTGTCGTTCGGCCAAACTCGTCGACACGACGAATGACAGCGCACGCAGGACCGGGGCCCGCACAATCAGAGCTGGAAAGCCCCCCTACCGACCGCCGACACTGCGGAAACTCGTAGTGTCGCGAACGGCAAGCTCTCCCCGCCGGTCCAATCACCCCCGGGAGTCGCCACAGCTTAACTGCTGACGGCGACGGCGCGGTTCGCTGCGGTGTGCATCGGCTGCGAACGTTCGCGCAGGGCGAGCGCGATCTCTTCGCGCATCACCGGGACGTCCACCGGAGCGGAAATCCCCAGTTTGACGCGATTCCCCCGGACTTCGACAACCGTCACGGTGATGTTGCCGTCAATGATGATGGTCTCATTCAGCTTGCGGGTCAAAACGAGCACGATGGCGCCTCCTGTGTCAGCCAATCTGCCTGCGGGTCGCCGTAGACGTGTTGCTGTCAAGTTCCGCGGGCACCGTAAGCTCTGGGTCGGAGTCGGTGTTTCGCGGCGTCCCTGCGTGTCAGCTACGGCGTGTGATTCGCCGGTGCGAATCGTCGTGGGTAAATTAGCAGGCGTTTGTGAAGAAGGAATCAGTCTTATGCGAATAGTTCGCATAGGGGATTTCCTGATTTGGGCAATCCGCTCGAGTGTTAAAGTCAGGGTTAATAATTGGCAAACTGTCTTAAGTGCTGTTTGAAAAGTATGTTGCGGCGAGTGAAGCACGTGTTGCACGGGTGGTAATTTGGAAGACTCAAGAACGATTTGGGCACGGCGGCCTCTTGATTCTTCCACTTCTGGCGGTGTTTTTCTCCCTGCGCATTCCACCCGTTGCGGGCAATTCCCCGCGACAAATCCGACGCACGCCGATTAAGATTCGCGACTCTTAAGCTCTCCACAGCTCTCCACGACGACCGCCACTGAACTGCGCCCCAAGGAGGCCCTGTGCGTCCCTTCGAGACTGCGAGTTCCTATTTCCATCAGGCCGCCGAAGTCATGGGCCTGTCGAGCAACATGCGCGTGCTGCTGATGACGCCCCTGCGCGAAGTCAAAGTGCAGGTCGCGCTGGAAATGGACGACGGACAGATCAGCACGTTCATCGGCTACCGCACGCAGCACGATCGCGCGCGGGGACCGATGAAAGGGGGGCTGCGATTTCATCCGCAGGTGGATGAAGACGAGGTCCGTGCGCTGGCGGCTTTGATGACCTGGAAGACCGCCGTCGTGAACATTCCGTACGGCGGGGCCAAGGGGGGCATCGGCGTGGATGTCCGCAGTCTGAGCCAGGGAGAGCTCGAGCGGATCACGCGGAAGTTCGTCGATGAGCTGCACGATGTTGTCGGACCGGACAAGGACATCCCGGCGCCGGACATGGGGACCAACGCCCAGGTGATGGCGTGGTTCATGAGCCAGTACGAGAAATACCACGGATTCTGCCCGGCCTGCGTGACAGGCAAGCCGGTCGAGTTGCATGGCGCCGAAGGGCGCGAAGAAGCGACCGGCCGCGGCGTCGCGATCCTGACGAAGCGATTGCTGGAGAGTCGCGGACGGTCGGTGACGGACTCGCGGATCGCCGTGCAGGGGTTCGGCAATGTGGGGACATTCACGGCTCGATTTCTGCACGAAATGGGGGCGAAGGTCACGCACATTTCCGACGCTTATGGCGGCATCGTGAACAAGGCGGGCCTGGATATCACCGCCTTGCTCAAGCATTCGACCGAGAACGGACGGGTGTCCGGGTTTCCGGGCGCCGAGCCGACCACCAACGAAGAACTGCTGGCTGCCGATGTGGATGTACTGATCCCGGCGGCGATCGGCGGTGTGTTGACCGCGGAGAATGCCCGCGCAGTCCGCGCCAAGTACATTATCGAAGCCGCGAACGGCCCGACGGAGCCGGAAGCGGACGAGATCTTTGCCGAGCGCGAGGTGCTTGTCCTGCCGGACATCCTGGCGAACGCGGGCGGCGTGACAGTCAGCTACTTCGAGTGGGTCCAGAACCGGCAACACTTCAAGTGGGAACTGGAACGTGTCCGTGCCGAACTGGACCGGATTCTGGCCGACAGTTTTGACCGCGTCCTGCGAATTGCCGAAGAAAAGAAGGTCACACTCCGCGTCGCGGCCTACATTTTGGGGATCGGCCGGGTGGGCCGGGCAACCGTCCTGGCCGGGCTGTGACCGGTCCTCAGCACACTGAAGACTCCTCCAAACACCTCGTCCCGAACTCGCGAACCGATAGAATTCTCAGAGATGTCCGGACGGCACCTCGTGCCACGCCACGACCGGAATGCGAGACACGCTCATCCGCCATGTCCGATCACGCTCCCATCCGCACGCTGACCACCTGTCCGCTGTTTGAGTCGATGACGCCGGACGAACTCGATGCGGTGTTCCGGTTGATGAAGTCGGAAGCCTTCCCGGCTGGCGGCGAAATCCTCACCGAAGGGCTGACCTACCAGAGCCTGTGGGTCATCGTCAGCGGTCGCTGCGAAGTCGTCAAAGGGACCACTGTGCCGCGCGGAAACCGGCTGGCGGTGTTGGAGACGGGGGCGGTCTTCGGAGAGATGTCGTTTCTGGAGGCCGCGCCGCACTCGGCGTCAGTGCGTGCGATGTCCGATGTCGACACGATGCGGCTGACGCACGCCGGGTTCGAACAGCTCCGAATCGCCTGCCCGTCGGCAGCGGACAAGATCGCCCGCAGCCTGATCGTCATTCTGTCCGCCCGGCTGCGGCGGATGGACGAGTGGACCTGCGGACTCGTTCAGAACGCCGGGAACGAACGGCATCACGCGGAATGGCACGAGTTCCGCGCCAAGCTCTACGGCGGGCTCCAGATCTGACCGTTCGAGTTCCGCCTTCACGCGGCGTTACCGCACTTGAGGATTCGTCCGTGCGAGTTCATCACGCACCTGCTGTGCGCGCTGCAGATCGGACTGTCGAACGAGCACCTGAACATCTCCGTGCGCTTCCGGCCAGCCGGTTGACGTCCCTGCTCCGCCGTTCATGGACCAGATGCCGAGCGACCGCAAATGATCGATCAAGAATTGGGCATCAATCTCGGTGCGCATCAGTGCCAGGACGCGCGGGCTATCGGGATCATTGGTCATGGCGAGCCTTTTCGAAAGAAGCAGGTCCGAAGTCGTGATCCGACTGCCGTAATCTGTGAGGCAGAACCACTAGCCCGACGCGCCAGCGAGGACAGGTACAATGCGGAGATTCACCACGGAGCGCACGGAGATCACTGAGTAGAAGTCTTTGGCGGAGCACTCTCCGTGTCCTCAGTGCTCTCAGTGGTGAATTTCAAAGCTGCCTGACGGAAATCGATAGTCGGACCACTACGCCGGCAGCGGGCTGCCGCGGGCGAGTTCATCATCCCAGGCATCGAGCAGCGGCCAGTCGACGGCGCAGGTCCCGAAATCGGCCATGTGCTGGTACTGGTCGAGCCGGTCGATCGTCTTTTGCAGCATCGCGTTGTCTTTGCGGAAGATCGGGCCGTGGCTCGGCAGCAGCCATTCGACGTCGCTGTCGCGGATGCGCGTCAACGACTTGATGAACGACGGCAGGTCCGAACCGTGGTGGGCGTCGATGTTGCCGACGCAGCCGTCGCGGTAAATGTTGTCGCCGGAGAAGAGCAGTTTTCCCAGGCGGAAAGAAAGCTGCGCCGGCGCGTGTCCGGGGGTGTGCCAGACGTCGATCTTCAGGTCGCCGATCTGCAGGACGTCCCCCTCGTCGATGGTTTTCTCGATCTCCACGCGCGGCATCGGAATCGAAATCCCCTGCGCGGCGATCTCGGCATACGTCATGATCCGTTCGCCGGTGGCGAGCAGCTTGGCCGCATGCCGGTGCCCGACGACCTGCGCCTGCGGCAGGATTTCCTTCGCCCGCTTCAGCGCCTGGACGTGATCGACGTCCGCATGCGTGGCAATCAGGTATTTGCAGTTCGCCAGCGGGAAGTCCATCTCGCGGATGAGCTTGATGATGTCGTCGAGTGTGTCCTCATAGCCGATGTCCATCAGCAGCCATTCGTCGGCATCATGGACGAGGTACACGCAACAGCCGAGGCGCCGCCGCGCCTGCTGGTTCATTTCGATGACGTTGGGGAAAACCTCACGTCGTGGCTGCATGGTCACACTGGCTCCGCCTGGCTGCAGATCTAAGGCGTCATTCGTCTAGAATCGGGTTTCAGACGAGATTGTAAGGAGCAATACAGGATGCGCACAGCATTCCGCGGTATTACACGCTGGGAGATCGTGATTGCCGGCGCACTGATGGTGCTGCTCTGGGGTCTGTTATTGCCCATGGCGAACAGCGATGTGAGGGAGCAGCGGCGGCTGCGGCCGCGTTGTGCCAATCATTTGCGCATGATTGGCCTGGCGCTGCACAATTATTGCAACGCCTACGGCACCTTGCCTCCCGCGATTTCCGGAGACGGCGACGGCCCCGGCACGAGTTGGCGCGCCCTGATCTCTTCCTATCTGCCGGGCGGCGGGCTGGACGGGTACCGGTTCGATGAAGCGTGGAACAGTCCCCACAATCGCGGACTGCTCAGCGAAGCGGCGCGCAACGGCTGCCACGTTCATTTCTGCCCGGAAGCCACCATGCCTCCCACAACCCGGACAAACTATGTCGCCGTGATCGGGCGAAACACCGCCTGGCATGGGTCGGAACCCGTCGCAATGGCGGACATCACCGACCGCAAGGACCAGACGATTCTCGTCGTCGAGATCGTCAATTCCGACATTGAATGGTTCGAGCCGCGCGATCTCGAATGGGACAGAATGCTGTTCAACGTCAACTCTCCCTACCGCTTTGCCATAGGCAGCCGGCATTCCGTGGAGGGCGAATGGGTCTCAGGCGAGCGCGCCTACGTCAATGTGTTGCTCGCGGACGGCACTGTCCACCGATTGCCGGCGGACACACCACCTGACATCGTGAAGGCACTGTTGACAATTGACGGAGGGGAGGTGATCGACAGTCCCTGGTAGACCTGATCGTGAGACTCTCTCGCCGATACGGCAGCCGTTTGCATGGCACTCGTCCCCAGTTGCTCGTCGTGATCCCCGCTACAACCGCTCCGACTGTCGCGTTCAGCACGCCATCGACCTCGCACACCACGGCATTTTGCCGCTTTGAATCTGTGAATTGCCCTCGCTCCGCCCTGTGGCTATTCCGCGCCCTACACTTTCCGGCTTGCTGTCGATGCGTGCCACCGCCATGTCCCGCGACTCCCGGATTAAGTGGACCCTGATCGGCTTGACGGTCTGCGCCTGCGCGGCGCTGATCCGCGTCCAGGGACTCCACTTCCCGCTGGGAGATGCCCTCAGTCCGTTGCTCATCGCGGGTGTGCTGGGCGCGGTTGCGTTTTACTACCACCGCCAGCGTGAAGAGTCGTTTGTCGCCTGTGCGAACGCCCTGCTGCACGTCACGCTCTACACGGCCTGCTACTCGGTCCTGATGTATGCCGCGGCGGTGCTCAATCGGCCACTGATCGATGACTGGCTGATGACCTGCGACGCGCTGGCCCGCGTGCATGTCCCGGACATGATGGCCTGGGCTGCGGCCAACCCGCCCATCGAGAAGGCCCTGCGGATCGCCTACAACTCGCTGCTGCTGCAGACGCCACTGGTGATCGTCATCCTCGGATTCACCGGCGACCGGCGTTCGCTGGAGCAGTTTGTCCTGCAGTTCATGGTCGGAACGTGGATCTGCCTGGTGGTGTTCTGCCTGTGGCCGGCGGCGGGACCGTTCAGCGGATATGGATTCGCACCAAACGCCACGCAGGCCCGGTATCTGGAGCACTTCCACGAGTTGCGCGAGGGGGTGCGGACAGTCGTCACCTGGCGTAACGCGGAGGGGCTGATCACGTTTCCGTCATTCCATACGACTTGGGCGCTGCTGCTGGCCTGGGCGGTGCGCAAGCGGCCCTGGCTGTTCGTGCTGAGCGGGTCGGCAAACGCCGCCGTGATTCTGGCGACGATGACGACGGGCTGGCACTACTTTACGGACGTGGCCGGCGGCGTCCTGCTCGGCGGCGTGGTGATTGCGCTGACGACGCATTCGGCCGCTGAGCTGACGGAAATGAGCCACGGCATGGTACGGCGGCTGCGACGGGTCGGCGCACCGGCGAAGCGTCGCCGCGAGGTGGCGCAGTCTGAGTCGCCCGTCGGCGTGTGAGGGCGCACCCTTCAGTCTTCGGCGGTGAACATCTGCTCCCGCCAAATTGACCGACGGCAAGGTCGGACGTACAGTGAAGTTTGAGCGCGCCCGACATCTCGTTGTGTGTCGGCGCTGCCCCTGCTTTCTCCAGGTGACAATCTCCTATGCCCGGCAGTCCGGCCTCCGATCCCACCCCTCCCAAGCGGCCCCGCGGCCGATCCCGGCGCGAAACCGGTCCGACCACGACGTTCTGGTACCTGATGCTGCTGGGGGTGCTGATCGCCGTGGCGATCTCCCTGTATCGCGGGAATCTGCGTGGCACGGAACTGACGTTCGGCGAGTTCACTGCCGGCGTGACGTCCGGCAAATACAACCCCGACAACGTCCACGGCCTGACGATCGGTCCGCATCTGATCACGTTCCAGAACCTGCCGCTCCCCTCCGAGAAGCAGGGACTCGCAACCAAGGCGCCTGAGGCGGAGACGAAGAGTGCTCAATCTCCGGAGACTAGCGCGTCGCCGGCGCCCGCTGTGAGCACAGACCTGCAGCGATTCCACATCCAGGTCAACGGGCTGAACGAAAGCAAGCGCCGACCGGCCGCAGTCGCTGCTGGAGTCCAAGGGGATCGATTACCGCTTCTCGACGCCGGCGACGCCGTGGGAGGCGCTGATCTACCTGTGCATGACGCTGGTGCTCGTGCTGGTGTTCATCATGTTCTTCCGGCGGATGGGGGGCGCGGGCTCGGCGATGTCGTTCTCGCGCAGCCGCGGCCGCCTGTACGCGGAGGAAGGTCTCAAGATCACGTTCGACGACGCGGCCGGCATCGACGAGGCGGTCGAAGAGCTGCGCGAGATCGTCGAGTTCCTGCGGACCCCCGGCAAGTACCAGGCGCTGGGTGGCCGAATACCGCGCGGCGTGCTGCTCGTCGGCCCGCCGGGGACCGGCAAGACGCTGCTGGCGAAAGCGGTGGCGGGCGAGGCGGGGGTGCCGTTCTTCAGCCTGTCGGGTTCGGACTTTGTGGAGATGTTCGTCGGCGTTGGAGCGGCGCGCGTGCGCGACATGTTCGCGCAGGCCGTGCAGAAATCGCCGAGCATCATCTTCATCGATGAACTGGATGCGCTCGGCAAGACGCGCGGCAGCGGACTGCCGGGTGGACACGACGAGCGTGATCAGACTCTCAATGCCCTGCTCGTGGAGATGGACGGGTTTTCGTCGGACCAGAGCGTGATCGTGATGGGGGCCACGAACCGGCCCGAAACGCTCGACCCGGCGCTGCTTCGTCCCGGCCATTTTGACCGGCATGTGCTCGTCGATCGTCCCGATTACAAGGGTCGCGAAGCGATCCTGAAAGTGCACGCCGTCAAGGTGAAGCTGGAGGACGACGTCAACCTCGGCCGGATCGCGAAGCTGACTCCGGGCTTCGTCGGCGCCGACCTGGCGAACCTGGTGAATGAAGCGGCGCTGTTGGCCGCCCGCAACAACAAGTCGGCCGTGTCGATGGCGGAGTTCGAGGAGGGGATCGAGAGGGTCATTGCCGGCCTGGAGAAGACGTCGCGGATCATTCACGAGGACGAGAAACAGCGGGTCGCTTACCACGAGTGCGGTCACGCGCTCGTCGCCTGCAGCCTGCCGCACACCGACCCGGTTCACAAGATTTCAATCATCCCGCGCGGATTCGGGGCGCTGGGTTACACGCTCCAGCGGCCGGAGGATGATCGCCATCTCGTCACGCAGTCGGAATTGACGAACCGCATCTGTGTCCTGCTGGGAGGGATTGCGGCGGAGGAGATCGTGTACGAGGAAACGTCGACCGGTGCACAGAACGATCTGGAACGCGCGACCGATACGGCGAGGCGGATGGTGACCGAGTTCGGCATGAGCCCCAAACTGGGGCGGATGAACTACCGCGAGCAGCGGCGCGCGCTGTTCCTCGGCGGGGCGACGGCCGTTCCGGCCGATCATATGCACGCCGAAGCGACGATCCGCGAGATCGACCTGGAGGTGAAGCGGATCATCGACGAGTGCATGCAGACGGCCCGCGATGTGCTGCTCAATCGCCGGCCTGTCCTGGAACAGATGACCGTGGAACTGCTGGAGAGTGAAGTCATGGATGGCGATCAGTTGCAGCGGATTCTCGATGCGCACAAGACCGTGCCCCAGATCATGCCGGGGACGTTCGTGGAGAAGCCCGCACGCGAACCGGCGGTTACCGATCTGCCGGTGCCCGAACGCCGTGAGGCTGTTGAGGGAGCGTAGGTCACGCTATGCGTGCAGTACGGTGGGCTTTGCCCACCAATCGCAGGCAATTGTCGAGGTCCGTGCATTTCGGTGGTGGGCGCAGCCCACCCTACACGTCCACCCAGCGGCGATTGTCCGCCGCGTCGAGCACGGCCAGGTTGACGCGCAGCGTCTGCCGCGCTTCCTCAATGGTGCAGGTCACGGGGCCTGACCCCTCAATGGCCCGCAGCGTGCGCCGCGCCTGCTCGACAAACATGTCGTCACGCTCCAGCGTGCAGGATCCGCGCACTTCCCACTCCGCTCCGGGCTGACGCAAACTGAGCCAGCGGCTGTGATGCGCTTCCCAGCGCGTCGTGCCGGTTTCGCCGACGACGGTGATGCTGGTCTCGTTCGGCGCCTGGTACTGGTTCAGGCTGTAGGTTGCCAGTGTATCGCCGTGGCGGGCGATCAGGTTGACCGTGTCCTCGACGGTCACGCCGTCCAGAAGCTGATGCCGGGCGTCGGCCGAGACCGACGTCGCCGGTCCGGCGATCCATTCGACGGCGTTCACCATGTGCGTCAGCGCGTCCTGGATCGCGCCGCCGCCGGTCGCCCGATCGCGATAGTAGATGTTGCGATACGCCGGCCGATACGTCGGAAAATGCTGGCCGCTGGCGACAATCACGTGCAACGGGCGTCCGAACTCGCCACCGGCCCACGCAGCGCGCATCGCGGCGAGCATCGGATGACACCGCAGCACGTAGGCGACTCCGGCGACGCGCGTTCGCTCTGCCACGACGGCCAGCAACTCGTCGATCCGGCCGAACGTCGTGCTGAGCGGCTTTTCGATCAGCAGGTGCGCACTGGCCTGGGCGCACTCGATGCTCTGCGCGATGTGCAGATGGGCCGGCGTGCAGACGACCACCAGTTCGGGCCTGGCAGCAAGAGCCGTTGAGAGATCGTCAAAACATCCGCTGAGCGAGTAATTTGCCGCGATTCGGTGACGGACCTCGGGGTTGATCTCACACAGCGAGACGTCGGCGTCATCCGTCTTAAGGAAGCAGCGCAGGTGCCGCTCGCCAATCGACCCGCCGCCGATCACCAGCACGCGATGCTTGGGCATGGGAAACTAAGGCACGCAGATGAACGCAGATCAAAAAGATCGACGCGGATCAAAATGGTCTGTCACCCCTCACCGCTCACGAGTTACCAAGTGTCTATCTGCGTCCATCTCTGAAATCTGCAAGCTCTGCGGCCCGGCTTCTTTGTCAGGCGTTCATCCGACGAGCCGGCCTTGCTCGTCCTTTTTCGCAGCCAGCATCCGCAGGGCGTGCCGCGCGCCGTCCTTCACCGGCACGATCTCCGGCGCGTCGGCTTTGCGCCACTTGATCTCCACCTGCCCCTGTTGCAGTCCCTTGCCGCCGATCACGATTCGTAGCGGGATGCCGACGAGGTCGGCGTCCTTGAATTTCACGCCCGGCCGCACGTCGCGATCGTCGTACAGGACATCGACACCGGCGGCTTCGAGGTCCTTAAGGTATTGGTCGGCGACTTTGACGGTCTCCGCATCGGACGCGTTGAGCGTGACCAGCAGGACTTCATAGGGCGCGACCGCCAGCGGCCAGATCAGGCCGTTCTCGTCGTGCGACGTCTCCGCCAGCGACGCGATGATCCGGTTCACGCCGATGCCATAGCAGCCCATGATGATCGGGTGCCGTTGTTCCTTTTCGTCGAGGTACGTCGCGTTCAGCGACACGCTGTACTTCGTGCCCAGTTTGAAGACGTGGCCGACCTCGATCCCATGCACCAATTCCAGCCGATTGCCGCACTTGGGGCACGGATCGCCGTCGCCGGCGTTGCGCAGGTCGAACGTCGTCTTCAATGAGTAATCGCGGCCGAATGTCACGCCGGTCAGGTGCGCATCGGCGGCGTTGGCGCCGGTCACCGCGGCAGCGATGTGCACGACGTCATGATCGGCAATGATGTCGCACTTCAGGCCGACCGGTCCGGCAAATCCGACCGGTGCGCCGGTGACCGCCTGAATCGTCTTTTCATCCGCCAGCCTGACGTCGCCGGCGCCGAGAGCGCGGCGAATCTTGTTTTCGTTGGCCTCGTGATCGCCGCGGATCAGCACCGCGATCGGACGATCATCGGCCGAGTAGATCAGCGTCTTGATCATCTGGTCGGGCTTGACCTTCAGCAGCTTCGCGACCTGGTCGATCGTCGTCACGCCCGGAGTAGGCACCGTCTTCAGCGCCGGTGCGTTGGCCGATGCCGCCGGAATCAGCGGCTTGCGCCCGGTCTCCGCACGTTCCAGGTTTGCCCCGTACGTGCAGTTCGCGCAGCGGACGATCCGGTCCTCGCCGTTCCCGGCCGGGACCATGAATTCGTGGGATGCATCGCCGCCAATCGGTCCGCTCTCCGCCTCAACGGCCACGTAATTGAGTCCGCACCGCGCGAAGATGCGGCAATACGCGTCGTACATCTTGCGGTACGTCTCTTCCAGCTGCGCCAGCGACGTGTGGAAGCTGTACGCGTCCTTCATGAGGAATTCGCTGGTCCGCAGGACGCCGAACCGCGGTCGCTCCTCGTTCCGGAACTTCGTCTGGATCTGGTACAGCGTCAGCGGCAGTTGCCGGTAACTGCTGACATGGTGGGCCACCAGGTCCGTGACGACCTCCTCGTGCGTCGGCCCGAGCGCCATATGGACCTTCCGGTCGCCGCGGGCGACGAGAAAGTTGATCAGCACATTGCCGAACGCGGTCTTGCGGCCGGTCCGCTCGAACAGCTCGATCGGCTGTAGCGCGGGCATGAAGACTTCGATGGCGCCGGCCCGCTCCATTTCTTCGCGGACGATCGCTTCCGCCTTGCGCAGCGCCCGGTACCCCAGCGGCAGATAGGTGTACGCCCCCGCCATCAATTGGCGGATCAGGCCGGCGCGGAGCATGAGGCGATGGCTCGGAATCTCCGCGTCCGACGGATCTTCCTTCATCGTGGGAATCAGCGTTTGCGTCCAACGCACCTTCAGTTCTCCTGTCAGATTCGGGTGTACCCTCCACGTGGCGATCACCCATCAATTCGGGACGGATTTTAGAGGGACGGGGCGGAAATCGAAAGCGGAGAGGGTTTATGGTTTATCGTTTATGGTTGATCGAAAGAACTGGCCGCTGCTGCCTGGTTCACAAGCTCCGGCTGCGCGTAAGTCGATAAACCATCAACGATCCCGGCGCGCCTGGATAAACCTCCCAGACACTCGCCCACCGCCGACGGTTCACCCACTCACCGCCCATAGTTCCGCCGAATCTGCTCGACCCGTTTACGGTTAACGCCCATGTCCGAATACCCAACCCGCGACGCGCTGCGAATCTGGATGGCGCCGGTCGGTTCGTCCAGCAGCAGTTCGACGTCGTCTGCGAACCGGAACAGAAACGACAGGCACTCGTACCGGGCATATCCGGGTCTGGCCTCAACCAGCGCGGTTCGCGGCAGCGCTTCAATGGCCCGACGGGCGCGATCGAATGCTGCGGCGGGCGACTCGTCCTTAATCGGCAAGGCCGCGACGGCGTGCGGGCTGTCGGCGTGTTGACTGCACACGCAATTCGGCTTGGAGCCGCACGGTCGCAGCCGGCCATCGACGATTCCCAGATCCGGCCTCTGCCACGAATACACGCCCAGCGACGCGGAATACAACAACCACGCGGCGATCGTCAGCAGCACATAGATCATGGGGCGTTTCACGTGTTTTCGGTGGAGCAGAGCTGAGGGTTGAGGGCTAAGGGCCAGGGGAAATGGTCGCGCTCTTGTCGGCCGCCCCGCGGCCCCCCTCAGCCCTCCGTCGTCGCACCAACCACGTTACAATTCGTTTCAGTGAATCGTCGAGCCTGTGCCAGAATCGTTTTGTGGAACCGCAGCCCCAATGTGTAACCGCTTCGCGACGACCGGACTTCGCGGCAGCGTGATCGCCGCGTTGTGGCTCATCGCGACGCAGCTGCCGGCAGCAGACATCGACGAGGCTCGTCGTCTGGCAATGACGGGCGAATACGACGCGGCCCTGCAGACTGCGGCCGAAGCTGTCGCGGCGAACTCCTACGGCGAAGACTGGTGGCTCCTTAAAGCCGAGATGGAACAGACGCTCGGCCGTTACGCCGACGCCAAAGACACGCTCGTTGCGGCGCTGGAGAAGTACCAGTGGAGCATCCGCGTCCGGGCCCGATTGCGGGACGCGTCCCGGTTCGCGGGAGACGACGAACTCGCCGCTGCGCA
>JAXMBS010000103.1:0-13667 GCA_046349775.1 Planctomycetaceae bacterium
AATCACTCGACTGTGAACCGGCTTCATGGAATGGCGGGCGTTGTGCGCCCCGGCGATTCTACCGGCCGACCCGTATCTGCGCTTATCTCGTCAATCTGCGTCATCTGCGTTCCGCTATTTCCCAAGTGAATTCACGATCTTGCTGGGACTACCGCACCGCGCCGCCGTTGGCATTGATCACCTGGCCGGTGATGTAGGCCGCGTCGTCACTGACGAGGAACCGCGCAAGCTTGGCGATGTCATCCGGAGTGCCCCACCGCCGGAGCGGAGTTTCGCGCACGACGCGGTCCTGCCAGAGCGCGCTCGCCGTCTCTCCCCAGGCGGTCTTGACCCAGCCGGGCGCAATGCAGTTGACGCGAACCTGTGGCGCCAGCGAGACCGCCAGCGAACGCGTCAGCCCCATGATGGCGTTCTTCGCGAGCGCGAACAGTTCGCCGCTGTCCCCTTCCATGCCCCGGTCCGCCTGGTCCCAGCCGATGTTCAGGATCACACCGCGACCGGCCCGCTGCATCCGCTGCCCGGCCAGGCGACTCAAAATCGCGGCACCGTAGATGTCGACGTCGTACAGTCGCTGGAGCTTCTCGGCGTAGGACAGATTCGCGTCGTCGCCGGTCAACAGATCCGCTCCGGCGTTGTTCACCCAAACGTCAAGCGAGTCGAACCGCAACCAGGCGTCTTCCACGAACTTCGCATAGACATCGTGGTGTTGCAGGTCGCAGGTCAGCACGCAGGCCGTGCGCTGCAGCGCACGGACATCCGCGGCAACCTGTTCCGCTGCGTCACCTGAACGGCGATGATGGATGATCACATCGGCTCCGGCGCGAGCGAATTCGAGTGCGATGGCGCGCCCGATGCCGCTGGACGCTCCGGTGACAAGCGCGCGGCGTCCGGTCAGCTCGGCGAAGTCGGAGTGTCGGCCGCTGGGTGTCATATGCCTCATCGTATCGTTCGGGAAGTGGCGTTGTGAGTCCTGGATTTGTCGGCGGGATCTTAGTCGTGGGCAGGGCTAACGAAGGGGTTCCTGCGGATCGCCAAAGGGATTGCATGGGCGTAAGTGATTGCGAGAAAGAAACTTGCAAAATCTTGAAATTCGATTCATTGACGACGTCCGATGCGACCGCCATAATGCGTGGAACTGAAGGATCGGAGTCGGGGTCCGACGAATTCGGACTGTGAGTGCCCGAAAGCACATCTGCCACAGCGGCCTCACAGGAGGTCGGACCCCAGAAATGGATTTCTGTACGGCAGGCGGCCAAACCTATCTCGCTCTGTCGTTCATCACGGCTCCCTGTTTTAGAACACGTGTGCGTAGCCTAGCCCAGTCGCGGTGTGCGACGTGTCTCGCCGTCCGTCCCTCGGGTGACGCTCACTTCCGTGAAAGACACGGACTTGTCGGACCAAATCCCGCAGAATGCGGAATTCCCGGAGCGCCAAGACGCCAGCCAGGAAGGGGCGTCTGCGGCACCACCCCACAACCCAGAGGAAAGTATGATTACTCCTGTCGCCGCGCCCCCCCGGCAACACACGCTTCCGCGGCGGTTTCCGGAACTGTCGAATCGCCTGGAGAAGGACCTGGTACAGGTCTTCAAGCTCCTGGCCGATGAGACGCGGCTCAAGATCCTCCTGTATCTGATGCAGGAAGGGGAATTGCACGTGTCGGCCCTGTGCGAACGGCTGCAGCAGAGCCAGCCGGCGGTGAGCCATCACCTGGCGCTGCTCCGCGAGGCCGGTTTGATCGAGCCGCGGCGGGACGGGAAGCACAATTTCTATTCCGTCAAGAAGACGAAGTTTCATCACCTGATCCAGCAGTTGTTCGACAGCATGACGCACGACGCGAACGGCGGAGTGCGGTTCGACGACTTTCTGCTGACACAACACGGTTGACGCCGCCGGTCGCGCTCGCCCGGCGTCGGCATCCGTAACGGCCAGATAGAGACCATCCGCTTCCATGCGGCTGGTCTCTTTTTTTCGCGCCGGAGGTCTGCTAAAAGCGAAGTCCCTGAAGTCCCCCGCGCTCCCGGTGCGCCGCCGGTCTTCAACCGAGACGAATGGGACGCAGATTTTCGCGGATTACCAGGATCTCCGCAGATTTGGCGACACGAAACCTGTCCAAACCGCTGAGCAAAGCAGCTCTGCATCAGCCTCAATCCGTTTGATCCGCGTTCATCCGTGTTCCATTCTTGTTTAGGCGAATGTGCTCTATGACTCATCCCGCCAAGCTTGCACTCGCCGACGGCACGGTCTTCTCCGGCCAGGGCTTCGGCGCCGAGGGAGAATCGTTCGGCGAAGTCTGCTTCAACACGAGCATGACCGGTTACCAGGAGATCCTCACCGATCCCTCGTACAACGGTCAGATCGTCGCGATGACATATCCGCTGATCGGCAACTACGGGATCAACTCGCAGGATGTCGAGAGCGGGGGACTGGCGATCAAGGGTTTCGTCGTCCGGGAATTGTGCCGCGAGCCGAGCAACTTCCGCTCCGAGCAGTCGCTCGACGAGTATCTGCGCCGGCACAACGTGATCGGTATTGAAGGGATCGACACCCGCGCTCTCGTCCGCAAGCTGCGCGTCAGCGGCGCGATGACCGGCGTGCTCTCGACCGTCGATCTCGACGATGCGTCGCTCGTCCGCAAGGCGCAAGCGGCGCCGACGCTCGTGGGCCGCGACCTCGTGCAGGAGGTGATGCCGGAGCAGCCGTGCGAATGGGACCAGCCGTTGTCGGATTACCTGCATGATCCGACCGCGCCTCCGCCTGGGAGGGGGACGCCAACGCGAATCACCCGCACGTCGTCGCGATCGATTACGGCATGAAGTGGAACATCCCCCGGCACCTGCGCGATATGGGCTGCCGCGTGACGGTCGTCCCCGGCACGGCGACCGCCGCTGAGGTTCTGGCACACAATCCCGATGGCGTGTTCCTCTCCAACGGTCCCGGCGATCCTGAGCCGCTGACGTACGCGATCGACACGATCCGCGACCTGATTGGCAAGAAGCCGGTATTCGGGATTTGCCTGGGACAGCAACTGCTCGGCCTCGCCTTTGGAGGCAAGACGTACAAGCTCAAGTTCGGGCATCGCGGTGCAAACCAGCCGGTCCTCAACAAGCGGACCGGGCAGGTCGAAATCACGTCGCAGAACCACGGTTTTGCCGTCGATCCCGAGACGCTGCCGGACGACGTCGAGGTGACGCACATCAACCTCAACGACAACACGGTGGAAGGCATCCGCCACAAGACGCTGCCGGTGTTCGGCGTGCAGTATCACCTGGAAGCGAGCCGCCGGTCCGCACGACAGCCACTATCTGTTCGGCGAGTTCCGTGACCTCATGACGCGCGGAGACGAGCCGCGCCCGTAAGGAAGCGCCTCGTCGCGAGTTTCGCTCCCTGACGGTCGCGGCTAGCCGAGACCCTGAATCCTGAATCCCGAATCCCGGAATCCTCCCGCAATGGCTACCGAACGCACTCTGATCCTTCAAACCCGATGCCGTCCAGCGCCGCCTGTGCGGCCGGCTGCTCACCCGCATCGAAGAACGCGGCCTCAAGATCGTCGGTCTGAAGATGCTCCAGGTCACGAAGGAGCTCTCGCGCGAGCACTACGCCGAGCACGTCAACAAGGGGTTCATCCGCTGCTGAGCCGTTCATCACCTCGCCGGTGGTCGCATTGGCGATCGAAGGGCCGGAAGCGGTCCGCGATGGGCGATATGCTGGGGAAAACGAACGCCGCGACGCGCGCCGGGGGACGATCCGCGGCGACTTCGGCCTCTCGCGGCAGATGAACCTCGCGCACGGCAGTGACAGCCCGGAAGCCGCGAAGCGGGAGCTGGCGATCTACTTGCCGGGCGAACTGTTCGACTATGAACCCACGCTGAAGGATCGGGTGTGCGGCGGGAGATGAGCGATGAATACACGCGGTGGGAGGTTCCATGCGGATGAAACTGCCAACTTGCCGAATCTGCGATCGTTGAAATCGACAAATTGACGGAATATTGCCTCAATCCCGATCAAACCCGCGGACGTCACAAGGCGTATTCAAGTCGTACTCCTGGAAATTGATCAGACTGATGCAATGCCTGGCTCCCGCGACGAGATTCTCGAAGCCGCGGTCACCGCCGAGGCAAGGCTTCTGGCAAATACTAATGTGTTCGGCCAGCAATATGTCTTAGAATTGGTGGACATCGTGGGACGCACCGGAAACGTGACTCTAACCGGTCGTGGCTCTGGATCGTGCTCGTTGGAGAAGTCGCACCGGCGGTTCAGTAGACCCGTTTTGTCGCGAGTTGAGGTACCCATGAGTGCGCCAATCCAGCTTTACGACGTCGTTGCTCTTACGGAAGACCTCCTGTCGGAACAAGTCTTGTCTGTGGTCAGAGTCGGACGACTGCGTTGTACTTGTTCACACGCCCGACGATGTTTGCAAGTCGAGTTCCTGTCCGACAATGATGGGCATACTTACGCGACCTCATCGCGCTCCGGGCCCGATTGGTCGTTTGCGTGACGACTTCATCGGATTCGCGGCCCCTCACGGAGTTCTGCGCGGGGCCGCTTGTCCACGCCAAGAATGCGTTCAAACACGTGTGCCAACCGCGACTTATGTCGACGGTTAATCTTCTGTCCCTGCCCCGGTTTGCCGGGTGGACCCACGTTGTTCCGCGTGAATCGACGCCATGCACACGTCATCCCCCAGACTCATCCTCCCCGGCGGCAATGGCTTTCTTGGCCGCCTACTCACTGAATGGTTCACCGGGCGAGGCTGGGACGTCGTCGTCCTCGCACGCCGCCCCGCACGGGATCGTCCCGGCGTCCGCGACGTCCGCTGGGACGGTGAGACGCTCGGCCGGTGGGCGCGCGAACTGGAATCCGCCGACGCGCTGGTCAATCTGGCCGGCAGGTCCGTCGATTGCCGCTATCACGCTCGCAACCGCCGGGCGATCCTCGACTCGCGGCTGAACTCCACGCGCGTCCTCGCCGACGCCGTCCGCGCGTGCGATCGGCCGCCGCGAGTCTGGCTCAACTCCAGCACAGCGACGATCTACAAGCACTCGCTCGAACGCGACATGGACGAGTCCTCCGAAATCGGCGCCACACCGGCGGCCAAGGACGCCTTTTCGATCGAGGTCGCCACCCGCTGGGAACGGGCCTTGGACGATGCCGTCGCGCCGCACACGCGCAAGGTCGCCCTCCGCACGGCGATGGTCCTGGCGGACGTCCCCGGCACGGTCTACTGCGTCCTACGGCGATTGGCACGACTTGGTCTCGGCGGCGCGATGGGCAGCGGGAAGCAACTTGTCTCCTGGATTCATCACGTCGATTTTTGCCGCGCGATCGAGTGGCTGATCGATCACGATGCACTGACCGGACCGGTCAATCTTTCAGCCCCGGTGCCGGTGACCAATCGCGAGATGATGCGGATTCTCAGACGGACGTTCAGCGTCCCGATCGGCCTGCCGGCCACCGAGTGGATGCTCGAGATTGGCGCCTTCCTCCTGCGGACGGAGACCGAGCTGGTCATCAAGAGCCGCCGCGTTATGCCTGGGCGGCTGTTAGAATCGGGGTTCATGTTCGAGCATCCGCAGTTCGAGCCGGCAATCCGCGAGATTGCCGGCTTGAGCAGTACACAACCGGCAGCGTGCGCTTAGAATGCCGACTCCGGATTAACCGTTCAGCGACGCATCGGAGATGTGTCATCAGGTTGCCGAGTCCACGACGCAATCAGACGCATCCATGATGCGTCGCAATTCGTGCCGACGATGCCTAACGCCACAGTCCAGGTCGCCCTCATTCAGCAGCGCGTCGGTCTCGACGTCGACGCCAACCTCGATGCGACCATTGACTGCATTCACGAGGCGGCCAGGCGCGGAGCGCAGATCGTCTGCACGCAGGAATTGTTCCGCTCACAGTACTTCTGCCAGACCGAGGACCATGCGAAGTTTGACCTGGCGGAGCCGATCCCCGGGCCAAGCACGCAGGCCCTCGCCGCTGCGGCGAAGGAGCATGGAATCGTCGTGATCGGCTCGCTGTTCGAGCGCCGCGCACCGGGCCTGTATCACAATACGGCCGTGATCCTCGACGCCGACGGCGAGCTGCGCGGGCTGTATCGCAAGATGCACATCCCCGACGATCCGCTGTACTACGAGAAGTTCTACTTCACGCCGGGCGACCTCGGCTTTCGGGCGTTCGACACCAAGTTCGGTCGGATCGGCGTCCTCATCTGCTGGGACCAGTGGTACCCGGAGGGGGCGCGGCTGACGGCGCTGCAGGGGGCGCAGATTCTGTTCTATCCCACGGCCATCGGCTGGCATCCCAAAGAGAAGGAGGAATACGGCGAGGCGCAGCACTGCTCGTGGGAGACTATGCAACGTGCGCACGCGATTTCCAACGGCGTATTCGTCGCCGCGCCGAACCGGATCGGTCATGAAGGGGACGGGGCGTCCGGGATCGAGTTCTGGGGCCAGAGTTTTCTCTGCGATCCGGCCGGCAAGATCATGGCCAGGGGGAGCAGCGACAGGGAGGAAATCGTGATAGCCGAGTGCGACTTCCGCCGGATCGACGTCCAGCGGACCCACTGGCCGTTTCTTCGCGACCGCCGGATCGACGCCTACGGCGATATTACGAAGCGGTTCATTGACCCGCGGTGAATTCCGGCGGAAGGAAGGGACGCAGATGTCGCAGATTCAAGAGATTGACGCAGATTGTTTCTGCACTGTGCGTTGTCGTCACGAGTAACAATCGACGGGCGGACGAATCCTGTCGCTGCGCAAATCTTTGCAATCCGCGTCATCTGCGTCCCTTCTTCTCATGACTACACTGCCGACTCCTGCCGAACTGGGCTACCGCATGCCAGCGGAATGGGAGCCGCATGAGGCGACGTGGCTGTCGTGGCCGCACAAGGAAGCCAGCTGGCCGGGCGCATTCGAGCCGGTCCCGGAAATCGTCGCGCAGATCGTCGGCGTCCTGACGGAGTCGGAACTCGTCCGCATCAACGTCGCCGACGAAGACATGGCCGACGGCGTGCGGCAGCTCCTCCGGCGCGGCGGTGTGAATTTGGAAGCCGTGCGGTTCCACTTCAACCCGACGAACGACGCGTGGGTCCGCGATCATGGGCCGATCTACGTCGTTCGCGACCTGCATGGCCGCCGCGAGCGTGCACTGATCGACTGGGAGTACAACGCCTGGGGGAACAAGTACCCGCCGTACGATCTCGACAATGCGATTCCACAGCGGATCGCGGCCGAGTTCGGCGAGCCGGTGTTTTCACCCGGGATCGTGATGGAAGGGGGCGCGCTCGACGTTAACGGTCGCGGCGATCTGCTGACGACCACGTCGTGCCTGCTCAACCCCAATCGCAATCCGCAGCTCACTCAGCAGCAGATCGAACAGCATCTGCGGGACAATCTCGGCGTTACGAACATTCTGTGGCTGGGAGACGGCATCGTCGGCGACGATACGGACGGCCACATCGATGATCTCACCCGCTTTGTCTCGGACGACACCGTGGTGACGGTCGTCGATCCCGATCCGCAGGATGCCAACCATGCGCCGCTGCAGGATAATCTCGCACGCCTCAGAACGCTGCAGTTGGCCGATGGCCGCCCGTTGCGCATCGTCGAGTTGCCGATGCCTGCGCCGGTGATTTTCGAGGATCAGCGTCTGCCCGCCAGCTACGCGAACTTTCTGATCGCCAATCGCCGCGTGCTGGTGCCGATCTTCGGCGACCCGCAGGACCAGCCGGCGCTCGACACGCTGCAGCGCCAGTTTCCGGAGCGAATGGTCGTGGGAATCGATTGCCGCGCGTTGGTGTGGGGGCTGGGTGCAATCCATTGCCTCACTCAGCAGCAGCCGGCCGCGAGCCGCTGAACTGGCAGATTACGCCGACTCTGCGTCCGGGGCGAATTGTGCTCTTTGCCCAGTTCGCGATCTCCACTAAACTCGACGCGACTCATGGAGGAGCCCACTCGATGCCGACAGGGAGCCGGTCCGGCCGTCCCCACAAGGAAGTGTTGCTGATGTCTTCGCAATCCCAGCCCGCGCCAAAGCGACGCTCGCGGATCATGGCGGCCCCGGCCGACCAGTCCGCCCAGCGTGCGGCGCAGCGGGAAATCCTGCGACATCACGTCACCCGGATCAAGCTGCGTTGCACGGCGCCGGAACTCACGAAGCCCGAGTCCCGGACTGCCCTGTCGCTGCGGCTGGTGTTGTTCGCCGACACGCTCCTCCAGTCGGGCATGCTCGGCAGCGTCGAGGACTTGACCGGCAACCCGACTGAATTGACCCTGCGCGGCCTGCTTCGGCACGCTTTTATGGGGGATGCCCGCCAGGTCGAGCGCATCCTGCAGGACGTGGCCGGCGCTCCGGCCGCCGATCAGGCCAAGTTCTGCGAGCTGATCGCAGAGGTCGGCTGGCGCCTGTTCGACGGTCCGCAGCAGTCCAGCGGGCCGGAAGTCCGCGCCGGGTGAACCGGAAACCGTTCAGGTTTTCTGGTTGCAAGAGCGCGAATACCGCCGCGCGGCTCTCCCGATACTTCGGGATCGCCCTCCCTGATCCGCCCTCGCGGCGGCGTCATTGAAATGCCTTGCCACTCAGCCGGCGGTGCCGCTGTTGCCTGCGGCTTTGAAGAGCAGCAGGGCTGTCAGGCCGCCGAACAGCACGACTCCGCTGATGGTCAGTCCCCACACCAGTCCCTGGTGCTCTTCGGACCAGGGTTGCGCCGGTTTCGTCGGCCCGACATAGAGCCCATTTTTCGCCTGCGCTCCGATCGTCGCCGTACCCGCCAGATCATTGACCCGGATCTCTCCGACGATCCGCGCGAGATCGTACTGCGGTGACTCCCGCTGCGGATCTCCTGCATAAAGCGCGACCGGTCGATTGGCTCCGGCTAATTCCTCGCGCTCAACGGCCAACCAGCGGTCGATCCCCTCTGCCGTCACCTTTTGCACGGTCAGCGGCTGATCATCGCCGTTGAAGATGGTGATTCGCAGATACCGTCCGCGGCTGTCCGAATAGGTCGTCGCGGCCGACTGCCGCGCTTCTCGGCCCGGCCGCTCGACTCGATAGATGTCGAACGATCCCAAGTGCAGCCATGCGTGTTCATCGTCGAGGCGATCGGCCAGTTCAATCGTCGCCGAGCGGTAATAGTCTCCGCTGGGGGCGAGTTCCAGCCGCAGTCCCGTCGTGGGCAACCTGTTGTATCCGAGGTCGGCCGTGACAACGGTGCAGTGCCGTTCCTGGTCCTCCCGCACGCCGGTGATCGTGGCGGCGTAGTCCCGCCGCGGCGCCCGCGTTTCCTCGCGATCCGCCACGCGCGCTCCGGCAATCGACAGCGGCGGCTCGGTCCCGTTCTCGATGACGACGCGATAGTACCGGAACTGGCTGCGTGGAAACGTCACGCGGTTGAGTCGCGTCGCTGAGCCGCCCCGTTCGACGTCCAGCAACAGTCCGTCGGCAGTCAACAGCGCTGAGGTCTCGGTGCGACTATCACCGCCGAAGACGCGCAGGTCCCGCTGGTAGTTGTGTGTCGCAGTCGCCACGTCGATTGCGATTTCGCGAATCGCCTGCGGCTCTTCGCCGAGGTCGATCAGGAACTCCGTACCATCCTTCGTCTGCGACAGGTTGAGCAGTTCGACCGACCGATCCTGAATCGTCACCCGGTCGGCCGGATGGACGAGGACATAGGGGATGTCGCGCCCGACTTTGTCGCCTCGTCGACGGCGAGGATACGCAGGTCCGACAGATCGTCCCTGGCGACGCCGTACAAATCCGCCGGCAGCCGGCGCCCACCAGCTTCGACGTTCCGCCGGTCCCGCCGACCGCCAGCGGCCACTGATATTGCAGCGTTTCCAGCGGCGGACGCGGAACTTCCTGCGCCGAGGCCGGAGCGTCGTAGCCGAGCAGCAGTGCCGCGCCGACGACGGCCGCGGCCTGGACCCAGGCCCGGATCCGATCCCGGTGCCGCCGATAGAAGTAGGAGACGAGCATCAGCGCCACTCCGAGTGCCATGAACGCCACGGTCTTCCATGCCGCCGAGACGTGCCACACGTCGTACAGGAACACCTTTCCGGCCGTTACGACAAACAGCAGCAGTGCCAGAATCCGGATTGTCGCCGACCGGTAATAGATTCCTGCGACGAGCGTGGCCATGGCGTAGGCCAGCCAGACGATCGTAATCGACAACGCGGTCCAGGTGTGCCACTCGCGTACGACGCCCTGAGCGTAGACTTCGGTCGTCAGCATCACCAGACCAGACAAGTGCGCGAACACGCCCAGAAGCTGCGGGAATGGCAGGCCGGCCAGCGAACCGGCGACCTCGGAGTCCTGTTCGTCAGACTGAGCATGGCGCACATACATCACGCTCGCTGCGAGCGCCGAAACGACTGCTGCGATGAACCCCAGCCCGCGCGGATTCAGCATCGGCCACCGCCAGAAGCCCATCGGGACAGATTGCGTCGTCATGTGTGACCATTCTGCGCTCCAACCGTCCAGGGTTGTCAGCAGGATGCCGATCATCAGCAACCCGACGAGCGCGTACATGCCGGCGGCGACCCGCTCCAGCCACCGCGGTCCCCACGCGAGTGCCATGCCAGCCACCGCCAGCGCAGCGACTGAGGCCCACGCCGTCACGACTCCCAGAACCGTGAATCCCGACCAATCGAAGTTGTAGCCCAGTGCGAATGTTTCGAGCGAGAGCATGGCCAGCAGCGTGACGGGCGCGAGCGCCATCAGCCCGCCGGCAGCCTGGGAGACGAGCTTCTCTCCCACGTTGCTTCGGCGACGGTACTCCCACGCCAGAACGGCCAGGACTATGGCGCTGGCGAGGAAGCTGAACGACCTGCCGTTGAACACGTCCGCCCATGACGGCCCAGGTGCGACCGTCGCCGGCGCGACCATTCCGGCCACGTCCGGAATGAAATCGGCGCCCGGGTCCATCGACAGCAGCCGCGTGCTGAATGCCTGCGGATGATCAATCGTACGCAGGGTGTACGAGACCAGGATCAGTTGCACGACGAACAACAGCCCAAAGCCGGCCCAACGCAGCTTGGGCTGCTCGAACTTGAGTCCCAGCTCGACGAGCAGCAGGCTCTCGGCCGCCCAGGCGATCGCGATCCAGTGCCCGGTGAGCTGCAGCGGCGCCGCCACGGTGATGAAGCTCGCGGCGATTCCGCCCAAGGCCAGGATCGTCAGCTTGCCGGCGGGGTTACGCTTCAGATGCACTGCCCCCAGCGCGACGTAAATGGCCGCCAGCCCGACTGCCATCAGGCCGTGCCAGGTCTCGAACCGGTCTTTCGTCACCGCGTACAGCGCGATGAAGTACACGATCGGCGTCGCCATCATCAGGAACAGGTCGCCGCCGCGGGCCGGCAACCGCCGGAGCGCGTTGTGCCAGACCCCCAGCAGTGCGAAGAGCACGAAGAACGCCGTCATCAGTGTCAGCGTGCTCTCCAGCTTGTCCGGCTCGTAGTACCGGTTGAACCAGCCGACCCACATGAAGATCGTGAAGACAAACGCCGTGATCTGCAGAGGCTGCCATAGCCGGAAGCTGGCAATCCCGAGGACACCGAGATCCAGCAGGAAGATGTAACCGAACAGTTCCCATTGCCGGTCGACGTCCTGGGAAAGCATCAGCGGCGTCAGAAACCCGCCGATGAGTCCGATGATGGCCGTCGACTGGGTGTTGAAGATGGTGGAGAACGCCAGCAGCAGCACGGTGACGAGCGCCATGCCGCCGAACGCCGCTTCGACCGGCACGAGCTTGTAGAAGTCAAACGCCGCAAACAACGCGAAGTACAGAATTCCGGCCGCCGCACCCGCGAGGGCCTGCCCCATCCAGCGGTAATCGCGCAGCATCGCAAACGCCGCACCGGCGAAGGCGGCCGCTCCAATAATCAGGCCAATGGCGACGCGCCCGCGTTCCCCGATCCATTGGTTCTCAATCGAGTACTTGAAGGCCAATCCGGCCCCGATGATGAGTGCCAGCGCGGCAACCCAGGTGAGCCATTTTCCAGCGAGGACTTCTTCGAGGGAGAACGGCTCTTTGGGCGGCACGGTCTCGCGTCCGGCGGGCGCGGGCGCCAATGTTGGCGGCTGCGGCTCACTCACCGCCGGCGTCAGCCCGGGGACTGGCAGCGGAGGTCGAGCCGGCGCGACTGACAGCGGCGGCTTTGCAACGATCTCAATGCTTGCCGCGGAAACTTCGGCTCGCTCCGGAACCGTCTGTCGCGCGGGGATGACGGGCGTCTGCCGCAGCTTCATCTGCAGCGCCTGGACGTCGGTCCGCAGACGATTGAATTTTGACCACAGCACCAGCACGAGAATGAGCGGCAATCCCAGCAGTGTGAACAAGCACACGCCGCCTAACAGCAATAGCGCGACTTCGTCGTTCATGCCTGACCCCCATCCCGAAGTGACCCGCCGGCCGATACGGAATTCGGCCTCTGAGAAACAGGCGGCGGCGCGCGAAGAATATAACGCCGCAGCAGCGGCGCTAAGCCCGAACCCTCAGCCCAGCCTTCGGTTAGCGAGGCGTCGCAGATCTGAGACCCGGAGCCGCGATCGGGGTGTTCGCCAGGAATTCACCCTGTCGGCGATTGCTCCTGAACACGCCACGAAACGATCAACCACCAGAAACGTCGGTCCTAGAAGCACCAGTGTGGACCGCCCGTCATGCTGCACCACCCCATGGCGCGCGTCACCGGATTCTTGCGATAGTGCTGCGTCGTCCGGTGGTTGATGGTCGGGTTGCTGATCGAGGTCGAGCGGCCGACACAGTCAACGCGGTCGCCCCAGCAGTTTTCCAGGCACTGACAGACCGCCGGCGGGCGGCGCAGAGACGTGTGACAACCGGAACCCGCCATGAAGAACATGGCCAGCAGCAGCACACCGTTTCGAGCCTGGAACAGCCTGCGCATCCGATTACCCCCTGTCTCTTCCCATCGACCGCCCGCGCCGGTTTCTCGAACCGAACCGATACGACCGGTACAAGCTCCGCAGTCGTCAAAGTCAACCAGGACTGCCGGCGGGTTGCCGCCACTCAGCCGCAGCAGTATCTTCGGACCCGCGTCGGGGCAGCCGCGGAATTCGAGCGGGCGTGTCCCGGACAGCGACTGTCCGGGACAATTTCGTCCCCTTTCGTCCAACAGACTCACGCATCGGCACAAGGCGCGATCATGACGATCCGGATTGGTCTTATCGGCGTCGGCTTCATGGGGATGACCCATTTTGAGGCGGCGCGGCAGCTCACCGGGGCTCGTGTGGCAGCCATTTCCACACGGAATCAGAACAAGTTACGCGGCGACTGGAGCGACATTCAGGGAAACTTCGGACCGCGCGGCAGCGCCAGCGTGGACCTGTCCGGAATTGCAGCGCATGCCGACTATCGGCGGATCCTCGACGATCCGAACATCGACCTCGTCGACGTTTGCCTGCCGACCGATCAGCACGAAGCGGTAACGGTGGAAGCGCTGGCGGCCGGCAAGCATGTGCTCGTCGAAAAGCCCATTGCCATTGAACTCGCCGCGGCGGAACGAATGCTGGCGGCCGCGCGGAAGGCCGGCCGGATGCTGATGGTCGCGCAGGTGCTGCCGTTCTTTCCCGTATTTCGCTGGGCGCGGCAGGCAATCGAGTCCGGCCGGTATGGCAAGCTCAGGTCCGCCTTCTTCCGGAGGGTGATCACGCCG
>JAXMBS010000104.1:0-12737 GCA_046349775.1 Planctomycetaceae bacterium
GTCCCAGGAGCCGGCCTCGAGCGCCTGCCAGAACCGGTCTCCGCGCAACGCCTCCACGGAACGGATCCCGGTCTCGCCGCCCCGACGTCGTTCGACCATGCACTGCAGCGCTTCGATGACATGGATGTCGCCGCCGTCAATCCCGCCGCCCCAGATCGCAACGGCTTCTTTGATCTCGGCCCCCAAAGGCAGATCGATTGCCGGCTGACGCCACGTGACCGGCAGCGACGAGCCGGCCATCAGGCCGAAGTTCATCAACCGCGACGTCTCGACCATTTCCGCGGCGTGATCCCAGCTCCACGACAGGTGTTTGTCGTTGAACAGCGGCGCAACGCGGCCGCTGTCCCGGTACACCTGGACGACCTGCTGGAAGTACTCGTAACGCGGGTAGAGGTGCTGCCCCTTCTCGTTGTGCGGGTAGTTGCCGTGCTCGCCGACGAGCAGGACGCCGTCGACGGCCAGTTTGTCGCCCCCCTGCGTGAGCGCCTCTGCGATCGTCGGATAGATCCGCATTTGCGGATGCCGCTGCGCGCGTTCGCGGCTGAGGTCGTTGTCGCCCACCTGCTCGACGTACAGCGACACGATGTCCATCGGCGGACGATGATGCTGGCCCGCCCACCCATATCCCTCGAGGAACCGGTCAAAAATGTGTTCCGAGTGGGAGTATTTGTGAAAGACCGTCGTGAGGGCGGCGATCTTCGGGCGGCGTTCCTCGGCGAAGGTGAGGCCAGAGAGGCCGACTGCTGATGCCGTGGCAGCGGCGGACCTCAGGAAGGCGCGTCGATTGATGTTCATGGCGTCGGGGTCCACCAGAGCATGTCTCAGGAGCAGGCATGACAGACGCGGACATATTAACCGACATCCCGGTGACAAGCACTGGGCGCGAACCCCGCCAGGCGACGTCGTCGCACGCTTGCATGCGCCCCTGCCATTGGCGGAGACTCGTGACAAGTAACGACGGTCGCATCACAGTCGCCGCCTTCAGAAGCGCAAAGTTCGCTGCATGCCCTCATCCCAACCACGGCAGCTTCTGGCCGGCGTCGCGCGCGCGATTATTACGCCGCCGATCGGCATCCGGCTGCTGGGCTACACGGTGCAGGAAGGTTGTTCCCGCGATGTTGAGCGCGAGCTGACAGCCACAGTGCTGGTCCTGTCAGACGGTGACACGTCGGCCGTCATCATCGGTCTCGACCTCCTGTGGGTGCCGCTGCCGATTTCCGATCGGATGCGGGCGGCCATCGGTCGGGCGATCGGCGTTCCAGGCGAGAATGTGCTGCTCAACGGCAGTCATACGCACCTCGGGCCGATGTTTCCCGGCTGGCAGGACGAGGAGTCGCCACAGCGAGAACTGCAGGCGCGCTATGCCGAGTTTCTCGAAGACGTCCTAGTCGGCGCCGCCAGCACCCGCGCTAGGCAAATAGACAGCCGGCGCGGCTGCAGAACTGGACGCGGATCCGCGCCGCTGAGGTGAACCGTCGCGAGAAGATGCCAGAGGGGGGCATCATCATTGGCGAGAACCCCGATGGGCCGAGTTGATCGATGATCGACGTTGTGCGGATCGACGATCTGGCCGGCAAACCGATCGCCGTTGTCATGTCGGCGTCGTGCCACACGATTGTGCTGGGGCCCAAGACGCTCTCCTACTCGCCCGACTACATCGGCCCCGCCCGCGAACTGATCGAGCCGGCGATCGGCGCGCCGTCCCTGTTTCTGCGGGGGCGGCCGGGAACATCAACCCCGCGTGTGGCATTGGCAGCGGCGGAACGGAGCAGTTTGAAGACCTGCATCGGATGGGATGATCCTCGGCGGTGAGACGCTCAAGGTCTGGGCGCAGATTCGGACGCACAACCGCCGAGGACCGCGGCGGGTGTGCGGTCTGTGGCGGCACTGTCGACGACGGACTATGAGCCGACGCCGAGAGCGGCTATGCGCGCGGCCGCCGGTGACGCGGCGACGCCAGGCCCGACGCTCGCCCCGCTGCCAACATGCAGACCGCGCAGGCCGACCTCGATCGCACGCGAGCCGTACTCGACAAGGCGTTCGCTGGAGATTCGCTGGGTGCCAAGAACGTCGCAAAGCGGATGCACGCCTGGGCCGAACAGCGGCATCGGCTGGTTTCGGCCAGTCTGGCGCTGGTGCTCGCGAAATCGAGCTGTGGGCGCTGCGGATCAACGATCTCGGCATTGCCAGCGTCTCGGCCGAACCACTGGCCGAAGCTCGGCCTGGAGATCAAACGCCGCTCGCCGCTGCCGCACGATTTATCTTGGCTACAGCAACGGCTGCATCGGTGCGCATCCCTTCTGAAGCGTTTGCCGAAGGGGATGGAAGTCATCGAATCGCATTACAACTACCTGCTGGCCAGCCAACTGACTGGAATGGGCGCCGCTGGTTGTCGAGACCACGCTGCAAATGCTGGCGGAACTGCAGGCCGACCTCACTCGGACGAGGAAGAACGAACTATGGCTGACAAACTGTTGCGGGACGGACGGCCATGGTGGCCGGCGGCGGGCGGGGGATCGAGCGCGGTCTGCCAGATGCTGGCCGTCGAAGGCGGCGGGTCACCGTCAATTACCAGCGACAATCGATCGCTGCCGAGGAGACAGTCAAGTTGATCTCGGGTGCGGCCGAAGGGCGATCGCCGTCCAGGCCGACGTCTCCAAACCGGAAGATGTCGGCCGGATGGTCGAGACAATCCGCCGCGAACTGGGGCCGGTCGATCTGCTGGTCAACAACGCCGGCATCGCCGAATCGAAGCCGCACTCGGCGCGGCCGTTGCCGCTGGCGCGAAATGTTCGCCGTCAACGTGGATGGACCGTTTCTGTGCACGTGGGCGGTCAAGGATGAGATGATCGCCCGGAAGTTCGGGCGGATCGTCAACGTGTCATCGCTGGCGGCGAAAGTTCTCAAACCGCAAATGATCGATTACGCCACGACCAAGGCGGCGGTGATTGCTTTCACCCGCCACACGGCGGCGGCCCTCGCGCCGCACGTGCGCGTGAACTGTGTGGCACCAGGGTTGACCGATACCGAAATGGCGCGGGACGCCAATGCGAACCTGAACGCCCAGATCATCGCGATGACGCTGCTCCAGCGGATTGCCGATCCGGCCGAAATCGCACAAGTCGTGCGGTTCCTGCTCTCGGAAGAGTCGAGCTTTGTAACCGGCCAGACGATCTTCGCCTGCGGAGGGCGCGCATGAGCGCGCCGCTGACGATCCCGCCGGCGACCGGCGTCGATGCGGAGCCGTTCTCACTGCGCAAGTGCCTGCGGCTGCTGCGGAGCTTCGGCCCGGCGGCAGTCGTCGCGTCGCTGTCGCTGGGGGCAGGTGAAACGATCATGGTCTGCGGGCTGGGATCCTGGTCGGCGTTCGGCCTGCTGTGGTTGCTCGTGCTCAGCGTCGTCACGCGCGGGGTGTTCGTGATGTATCTCGTCGGCCGGTACTCGGCCGTGACGGGGCAATCGTTTGCGCAGCGAGTGGCGACGCTGCCGGGTCCGCGCGGGTGGCTGCTGTTCCTGTTTGTACTCGGGGAACTCGCGGTGCTGGCCACCGGGCTGACAGCGATCGCCAAGCCGTGCGGACACCTCGGCGTGTTCCTGCTCAACGAGCACTTCGGACTCGGCGCCACGCTGGGACTCGACAGCCCGGCGACTGCCGGCCTGTGGGTAAACGGAATCACGTCGGTGTTTCTTGGCGCGGCGCTGCTGGTGAGTCTCGGCTCGAGCTATGTGTCGCTGGAGAAGCAGCAGATCGTCATCTGCGGATTGATGGTGGGCGGGACGGCGATTGCGACCGTGCTGGTCGGTCCGAACCTGCTCGACATGTTTCTGGGAGCGGTCAGGTTCGGTCATCTTCCAGCGCAACGCCGGACTGGGCGCGCCGGCGGCAAGATCATTACGGTCTCAATCTGGCGACGATTTTCGGCTATGTCGGCGGCAACCTGTCGGGCTACATCGCGTATTCGAACTGGGTCAGCCTGCATGGATGGGGAGTTAGCGGGGAACCAGACTGCCGGGGAACTCGCGGCCAGGCCGCCTCGGCATGACTATCTGCCGGACGATCGCGAGCAAAGCGGCGAACCTCAACGCCCGCATGACACCGCTTTCACTGGGACGTCGCGGCACAGGGCGACAGTACTGCTGGCGGTGACGGCGGCGTTTCTCGGCCGGTGCGACGGTGCTGTATCCGAAGCACTTGTCCCCCGGCGCCGGCGAAGAATTCGCCCTGCTGACCAAACAGGCCGTCATCTGGGAGCAGATCAGCCCGTGGCTGGTGCCGGTCTATTACGTATCCGTCCTGCTCGCGCTGTGGGGGACGATCGCCAGCGTGCCGGAGGCGGTCGCACGCGTGGCCTATGACCTGATCACCGCCGCGCGGCCGCAAGCGGCTCAGATTCCGTTTCGCCGGGTGCTGACGATTCTCGTCGTCTGGTTCTTCATCTCCGGCCAGTTCTGGAACGGGGCAACTTCCAGTTTGATCTGCTGACGCAGATCGGGGCGCTGGTGACGGTGAACCTCGGCGTCGGCGTGGTCTGCCTGCTGGCGACGTACTACAACGCGACATTGCCACCGCTGTATCGTGCTTCCCCGTTGTTGACGCTGTGCGGCATTGCCTCGGGCGTCATACTGCTGGCGGCGTTTGTCGTGACGGCGTACGGGATGTGGGTGAAGTTAGTGGGTAGTGGGTAGTTGGGAGTGGGTAGCAAAGAGGATTCAGGGGGTTGATGGTTTATGGTTTATAGTTGACCGACAAGAATCTTTGATGACCTATGCCTTTACCGACAACGGACAGCCGATAACCGACCACAAATGACGACGAATGACCTGATGGCCGCTTACGCGGCTCGGCGGCCGAAGAGCATTGCCTTATTTGAACGCACAGCAGCGAGTGCTCGCCGGCGGCGTGGGACACGATCTCCGCTATGCCTTGCCGACGCCGATCTACATCGACCACGGCCGCGGCGGCCGAAAGTGGGACATCGACGGCAACGAGTACGTCGACTTTCTGATGGGTAACGGCGCTCTGCTGCTGGGGCATGCCGATCCACAGGTGGTCGAAGCGATCTCTCGTACGGCGAAGTCCGGCACGCACTTCGGCAATGACCATCCGCTGCACATCGAGTGGGCCGAGCTGGTGCAGCAGCTCCTGCCGTGTGCCGAGCGGGTCCGGTTCACAAACTCCGGGACGGAGGCGTCGCAGCTCGCGCTGCGGATTGCGCGGGCGGCCACCGGTCGGAACAAAATTCTCCGCTTCGCCGGACACTTCCACGGCTGGCACGACGACGTCGTGCACGGGTTTCATCCGCCATTCGAAGCGGATGGCTCGCTCGGCGTGCCGCCCCACATCCGCGACGGGCTCGTCACGATCGCAGACGGCGATCTGAATCTGCTGGATGAGACACTGGCGGCGAACAGTGACATCGCCGCCGTCATTCTGGAGCCATCGGGGGCCTCGTGGGGACGCGTGCCGATCGACGTCGCCTGGCTCAAGGGTGTCCGTGAAGCGACGGCGCGCCGCGGCGTGCTGCTGATCTTCGACGAAGTTGTGACCGGGTTCCGATTCAGTTCGGGCGGCGCGCAGAAGCTGTACGGCGTGACGCCCGACCTGTGCTGCCTTGCGAAGGTGATGGCGGGGGGCATGCCGGGAGGCGCCGTCGCCGGGCGGGCCGAAGTTTTGCGCGTGTTCAACATGACGGGCGATCCGCATCACGACCGACACCAGCGCGTCGTGCATTTCGGGACCTTCAATGCATCACCGACGTCGGCCGCGGCCGGGATCGCCGTGCTGCGCCGGGTCGCCGACGGCTCGGCCATTCAGCAGGCCGATGCGGCAGCGCTGCAGCTTCGTACCGCCTGGGATGAAGTTCTGGACCGCTACGGGATTGCCGGATACGTGTATGGGGTCGCGTCGACCTACCACGTGTTCTTTGAAACCGACGCCGAACGCGTTCGCCAGGCGAAGACTCGTCGCGACCTGACCACGACCGAAGCATCGCGACTCAAAGGGATGCCCGGCAAACTGATTGCGCAGTACCAGTTGCGCATGCGGTTTGGGGGCATCGACAACATGAGCGCCACCGGCGGCGTGACGAGTGCCGCACACACGTCCGACGACATCGCTGCCGCGACGGCCGCGTTTGAGACGACAGTCCGCGGGCTGCGTGACGACCGACTCATCCTCCCGCTGGCGGGATGATTGGAAGTCCCCCGTTTCGGATTTGGGACACTGCAGCAATCCGCAAATCCAATTCTGTGCTGCGGACGCTTCTGCGGCTGTCCACGCTGATCAGCGTCGTTCCGATCCGGGACGGCTATCCGGCGGTGTGAGGACGTAATATGGCTTGCCGACGCTTTCTCCTGCCTGATCAGGCGAGCGCAAGTCCGCCTTCCAAATTCCAGCCGCATCGATCAACGGGTACTCCGTAATTCTGGCGACTTGTGCCGCCGCTGGTCGTTCATCGACCGGACCAGCCATTGCTTGCAAAACGTCATCAGCCGTGTCTTGAGACATTGTGCGTACGGTTCCATCGGCCAACAGGCAATGCGTGATTTCCCGTATGCTGCATCCGAATCCAGCCGGATCACGTCCGAGTCCGAGCGTCACGTCGCGCCAACCGTAGGGCGCCCCCACCGGCAGGAATTGACCATAGGCGTCCGCGACGAGCAATCGCGAGGCGGTGTCCTCAATCTGGTTCAGCGAAACGGAACTGTTCCGAAAGAGCACCGACTGGCTGGCCGCATAATGATTGGAGACGAGACCGTCCGGTCGGGTTGGCTCTGGAAGGCTGGGATTCACCCAAAGATGGAATTGTCCCTGAGCCTGATTGCGAAACAGGTCGACCTGTTTTGGATCGTCCCAGGGGATACTAAAGTTGATGCCGCTGTACCAGGACGAGGAGTCCTGATATGGGGCGATCATCGTCGTCCATTCGTGAAAACCCACTCCCTCTCCGTTGAAGACGCCGCCAGGTGGAAACATCCTGTAGCAGTCATGGTAGTTGTGCAGCGCGAGTCCAATCTGCTTGAGATCGTTCCTTGACTGTGTCCGCCGGGCCGCTTCGCGGGCTCGATGTACGGCCGGAATCAACAGTGCGATGATGACCGAGATGATCCCGACGACGACCGCCAGTTCCGGAAGAGAGAGGAATGACTTGCGGCGATCCTGATCCGATGCCATACGTCTGCATCCTGGATCTCAACGGCGTTGCCCACGTCCCACTCCCTGAATACGCCATTCGACATTCGGCCATTGGAACATTCCGTCATTTTCACTTGCCCGCTGCGAGCACGCGCTGCAAGTAGGCTCGCCCCCGATTCACCGCCGCGCTCACGGCCGCCGTTGTCTCGAGGATCGGAACCCCCCGCGGCACCGGATGCATAAAGACCTGCACCGCCCCCGCATACTTGTTCCGTCGCAGCGCGGCCATTAACGGCGCGAAGTCGAGCTTTCCGTAACCCGGCAACTGCAACAACTCTTCTTCCTTTGGCAGCTTCTCCATCGCCCCGTGGCCGTGCTCCCAGGCGTAGAAGTGCACCAGCTTCGGACCCAGGTCGTCAATGAGCTGCGCCAGCATCTGCGGGTCCTGCGGCAGGTGATACGGTGCGAGCGCCACTCCCAGCCGCTCGGACTTCGCGTGCTCGGCAAAACACCGCACCGACTCGGGCGTATCGAGCAGTGACGACGAGTGATTCTCGATGGCAATCGTCACACCCAGTTCCTCGGCCCGCGCGACGTGCGGTTGCAACTGTGCGACGAACGCGCGCACGCGGTCCTCGAGAGTTTTGCCGGCGGGCTTTTCGGCGCCGGTCACGATCAGCTGGCCGCCGAAGTCGTGCACGAACTGCAGTTCCTCCTGCAACTTGAACGGCCCGAGATCGTAGCGCGTCGTCATGGACAGCTTGACAGCGTGCTCCGCCAGAAGTTTGCGGAACGCGTCGTGCCCCATTTCCTCCACTTGCTCGCGCTGGTTTCCGTGAACCTGCGGCCACAGGTCGATCCCGACCGCGCCCGTCCGTTCCACTTCGGGCAGGATTTCGGCCAGCGGCGTCGTGCCGTAGATGCAGGACGCCAGCACATACGTCGGCTTCCATCTCGCCGTATCGTCGGCCGCTGCAGCCGCGCGGACCAGCCGCCAGCCCAGCCGCTGCTCCCAGCATCTGCCCGCAGGCAGTTCGACGAGAAATCATTCGATCAGACATGGCGGTACAACCGGTTGAACGAGCCGATAGCTGGCATCACGCCCCCAGCAACTGCTACAGATTAACACAAACGTCGCCTCCGCCTGTCCATCGACCATCCGCCTTCCCCGTGACCCTCCGCTCGTACCTTGCCGCCACGCTCCGGTTCTACTGGCGCACGAATGCCGCCATCATCGCCGGTGTCGCGGCCGCCACGGCCGTGATCGGCGGTGCGCTGCTGGTCGGGGCCTCGATGCGCAGCAGCCTGGAGCGCATGACCCTGGACCGCCTCGCGCGCGTCGACCATGTCCTCTCCGGCGGGCGGTTCTTCCGAGAAGAACTGTCGGAGTCGATCGCCACCGGCGATGCCGACAAGGCGTTCGACATCGCCCCCGGCATCATCCTCCCCGGCAGCCTGACTGCCGAGCAACGCGACGGCGCGAAATCCGACGCTCTGCTGCGACGGACAGGCGGACTGATGGTTTACGGCGTCGATCAGCGGTTCTGGGAAATGACCAAGCACGGCGACCTTGCGCCGCCTGAGGCCGGAGAAGTCATTCTCAATCGCCGTGCAGCCGACGAACTCGGCGTCGCGACCGGCGACAGCGTCTCGCTCGTCGTCGAAATCCCCCCGTCGATTCCGCGCGACTCCCTGCTCGGCGAACGCAGCGAAACCGTCGTCGAGTTATCGCTGAAAGTCACCGGGATCGCCGACGACAAGCTCACGCAGGGACGATTCGGCCTCAATCCGACACAGCAACTGCCGCGCAACGCCTTTGTCTCGCTCGCCGAGCTGCAGGAGCAGCTCGGCCTCGCCGCCAAACGCGCCACTGCCCGCGGCGAAACTGCCCAGCCCGCACGCGTCAACACGCTGTTCGCCGCCGGCAAATCTCCAGATGACGACCAGGCCAGCTTCATGGCTCCCGACTCGGCCGAACGCCTGACTCAGCAACTGGCAGACGTCTGGACGCTAGAAGACCTCGCGCTGCGCATCGTCCAGAATGATGAGCACGGCTACTGTTCGCTCGAAAGCCGCCAGCTCATCCTCGACACCGTGCTCTCTGACGCTGCTACGAAGTCCGCCCAGGAACTCCAACTGCGAACCTCGCCGGTCCTCGTGTACCTCATCAACGAGATCAACAACCCGGCTGCGCCAGAGGCCGACAAGGCCTACTCGATGTACGCCGTCGCCGCCGGGATTGAGTTCAGCGATCGTCCTCCGTTTGGCCCTTTCGACTGGACCGAGCCGCCCAACGGACCGATCGGAGCCGGCGAACTCGTCATCAACGACTGGCTGGCGCAGGACCTGAAAGCCAAGCGCGGCGACACCGTCCACGTGAAGTACCACCAGGTCGGCGATCGCGGTGAACTCCCCGAGCTCGAGGCCGATTTCCAGATCGCCGGCATCGTCAGGCTCACCGGCGTCGCCGACGATCGCGGATACACCCCCGAAGTGCCCGGCATCACCGACGTCAAAAGTCTCGAAGACTGGCGGCAGCCGTTCCCGCTCAAGCTGAACCGTGTCACCGCGCGCGATGACGCCTACTGGGACCCGCAGGACCAGACCCGCAAGGCGTACCGCGCCACGCCGAAGATTTTCCTGCCGCTGGCAGAAGCCCAGCGTCTCTGGGAAAGCCGCTACGGCAACGTCACCAGCTTCCGTTTCGCACCGGCCCAGGGACAGGAGCTCGCCGCAGCGGCCGACCGGTTCCAGCAACAGTTTCTGCAGACGCTCAGGCCGGAGCAGGCCGGTCTCGCATTTCAGCCGGTCAAGTATCAGGGGCTGCAGGCAGCGGCCGGCACGACCGACTTCGCCGGACTGTTCACCGGATTCAGCTTCTTCCTGATCCTGGCGGCGGCGATTCTCGTGGGCCTGTTGTTCCGCTTGAATCTCGAGCAGCGGCTCCCGGAACTCGGCCTGCTCAGTGCAGTCGGATTTGCACCGGTCAGGACGCGTCGGCTGATGCTCGGCGAAGGCGCGGCGCTTATCGCAGCCGGCGGCGTGCTTGGTGCCGCGCTGGCGATCGGATTCGCGGCCCTGATGATTCACGGCCTGACGACGTGGTGGGTCGGCGCCGTGGGGACGACGTTCCTGTCGCTCAGGATCGACTGGGTCGGACTCGCGACCGGCGTCGGCATTGCCGCAGTCGTAGCGGGCATTGCGATTTACTGGGCTCTGCGCCGTGCGCGACAGGTCTCCACCCGGAGCCTGCTGGCGGGATCTCTCGAACCGTCGGTTTCGTCAGCAGACCGCTCACGTCGACGCCCACAGGGCACGTCGGTGGGCGATCGCAACCGGCGTCACGGCCGTTTGCTCTGGCTGGCCAGGCTGTCTGGACTCGTTCCGCAGAAGCCTTTGCCGGATTGCGTGGCCGGCCGTGGTGTTCTTTGTGGTCGGCATGGCGGCAGCGGCTGCGGAGTCGCGGCTCTGGCGGGTACGCCCTGGCGACCGAAGGTACCCGAACGATTCAGGGCGTGCTGGCCGTTCCACGCCTGTCGCTCCGCAACGCCGGGCGCCAGCGCGGGCGCAGTCTGCTGACCGTCGGCTTGATCGCCGCGGCGACGTTCATCATCGTGGCGATTGCGGCAGGTCAGCACATCCGGCCGTCGAACAACCCGTGCGCGATTCGGGCAACGGCGGCCACATACGCTCGTGGCCCGGACCAGCGTGCCGTTGCTGTACGATCTGAACACGCCGGACGGGCGGGCCCAGCTCGGCGTTGATGTTCGGCCCGATCAGCAGACGCTGGTCGAGCATACGCGCGTCGCCTCCCTGCGGATCAAGCCCGGAGAGGACGCAAGCTGTCTGAACCTCTACCGGACGCAGCTGCCGACGCTGCTCGGCGTGCCGGACGACGTGATTGACCAGTGGACTCAGGAAGGGCGATTTCGCTTCCATCGGCACCCACGGCCAACATCCCTGGGACATTTTGAAAGTGCACAATGACGACGGGACGATCCCTGTCATCCGGGGACCTCAACACGCCGCGAGTACAGCCTGCATCTCGCGCTGGGCGACACGATCGATGTGCCGCAGAAGACGGAGAAACTGAAGATCGCCGGCGTCCTCGACGGCGGCGTATTTCGAAGTGCTTGTGATGTCCGAGCGGAATCTGCACCGCCTGTACCCGGAACTGGCTGGGTTCGGCTATTTCCTGGTGGAAACGCCGCCGGCCGATGCCGCGCGAGTCTCCCAGTGGCTGGAGACTGAATTGAGCGACGATGGCTTCGATGCCGATCGCGTCGCCGACCGCCTCGCCCAGTTCCTCGCCGTCCAGAACACGTATCTCTCGACGTTCCAGGCCCTCGGTGGCCTCGGACTGCTCCTCGGGACCTTCGGTCTCGGGACCGTGATGCTCCGCAACGTCCTCGAACGCCGCGCGGAGCTCGCTTTGCTGCGGGCGGTCGGGTTCCGGAACGCGCGGATTGCTCTGCTGGTGCTCTGCGAAAACGGGTTGCTGCTCGGCTGGGGGCTGGCCGCCGGAACGGTCTCCGCGCTGATCGCGATGTCGCCGCATCTGGCCTCGACCGGGGCTGACGTCCCCTGGCGGGGCCTGGTCCTGATGCTGATTGCGATCGCCGCAGTGGGGATGCTGACAGCCGCGTGGGCGGTGCGAGCGGCGGTCGGGGCTCCGATCGTCGCGGCGCTGCGGGGAGAGTAGCCCCGAAATCCGGTCTTGCCACAAACTCTGAATTTGACGTACTTTCCCGCACCCGATTGCGCGCACAAGCCGTGCGCGCGCGAGGCATTTCGGCAGGGAGCCGGCCGATGTGGTGTCCGCAGTGCGAGTCGGAAGTGGCGACGGAGATCGCCGCCGACGGGCAATCGTTGTTGTGTGTCAAATGCGGCGGTGAAGTCCGCCGGCTCACCGCGTCCAGCCTGCACCCGGACGTCCAGCGCGCCCGCGACATCCTCAGCCGCCTGTCGGCAGCGTCATCAGCCCCGATCATCGGTCCCGACGAACCGGTCGAGCTGGACCAGGTGATCGAAGCGGCCGCAGAGATGCCGCCGCAGCCCCCCGTCGCACCCGCTCCGAAACGGCAGTTCCGGATCGATCGCGCCCATCCGACGTCCGAGATCGCGCACACACACATCGGCGAACCGGCCGAATCCGAGCCGGAAGAGCCGCCCGAGTCTCTTACGCCGCTGCACAGTCGCAGCGACGAGGCGCACGCCGAAATCCCCGCGCCGCATTTTCATGTGCAGCCGGCGCGGCCGCAGCCCACGCGGGGCACGGCCGAATCGACGTGGGGCCAGCTCATGGCCTACGCGGGGGCGGGCGTGCTGACGATCGGCACGGCCCTGGTTGTCTGGGGCTACCTGGGCGGCCCGGTCACGTATGCACCGACCGGGTGGCTAGTGGCCACTGCCGGCCAGATGCTGCTGGTGCTGGGAATCGTCACGCTGATTGCCGGCGGCATGCAGCAGACGACGCACGAGGTTTCCAGCCGGGTCTCGCACCTCAACGGCCGGATCATCCGCATCGAGCAGACGGCCAATGAATTGCTTCGCGGTCCGCACTTCGGCGAGGCCGCGCAGCGCAAATCAATCCGGTCGGACC
>JAXMBS010000105.1:0-12518 GCA_046349775.1 Planctomycetaceae bacterium
TCCGCACTTCGTCCCGCCTCCGCCAACTCCACAACGACTGAATATTTCCACCACACGAGGCCCCCATGCGTTGGATCATCCTGGCCGCTCTGTTCTGCACATCGGCCGCCCAGGCCGCTGACGTCGCGATCGTCCAGAGCGAACACACGCTCAAGATCACGATCAACGACGAAGTCTTTTCGGTCTACAATCTCGGCCACGACTACGCCAAGCCTTTCATGTATCCCGTTGCCGCTCCCGGCGCGCTCGAACAGCTCGCCGCTGCCGGCCAGGGGGACGTCTTCGTCGCCCAGGAAAAAGCCCCGCTGAAGAACGGCGGCCACGCCGACTACGGCAGCCTCCTGACGATTGAGAAAGTCGAGCTCCCCTGGCTCAAGATCGCCGGCCAGGACAATGCCATCCATCAGCACGACGTCATCCCGCTGGGCGGCTTCATCACCCGCAAGCTCGAAGAACAGGCTTCGAAGGAATACGACCACATCCACCACAAGGGGATCTGGCTGTCGATCGATGAAGTCAACGACATCCGCTACTGGGCCGAGAAGGGGGTCATCCGCAATCTCGAGGTGGCAGTGGATTGTGCAGCCGGCGATCCGGCGAAATTCACCGTCACCAATCACTGGCTCGGCGCCACCGGCGAGCCGCTGCTGGTCGAGACGACGCATATCAGCGTCTTCGCGGACCGATTGCTGGCCTATGACACCACGTTCAAAGCGGTCGGCACGTCCGTCACGTTCAACGACACCAAGGAAGGGTTGTTCGGCATTCGCGTCCCGAATGCGATGCGCGAAGCGGTCGCCAAAGCGCCGGTTGTCGGCAGCAACGGTGAAGTCGGGACCAAGGCCCTGTGGGGCAGAACGATGGACTGGATCGACTATACGGGTCCAGTCGACGGCCGCCTGTGCGGCGTTGCGATCATGGACCACCCGGAGAACTTCCGCCCGTCGCGCTACCACGTTCGCGACTATGGCCTGTTCTCGATCAGCCCATTCGGCGAATCGGCTTACACCAATGGCCAGCAGCCGGCAAAGCCGTACACGATCGAGAAGGACGGCACGCTGCGGCTCCGCTACGGCCTCTACGTCCACGCCGGCGACACCGGCACCGCCCACATCCCCGACGCCTTCCGCCAGTTCGTCGACGCCTCCAGGCCGTGATCCGTTTGCAGCACGCAGCGTCCCGGATGCCGTGGACCTCGAATTCCACCATCTGGATCAAGAGTCCGGCCGGGGACTTCCGCGCGAATTGGGTTCGGGTATACTGCGGCGTGGTTTGACCGGCTGTTCTCCGCAGGTTGCTGCGATGTCTCCCCAGTTTCGCCCCTGCCGCGATGATTCGGGGCCCGAGGCGCCCCGCCGGCGCTGGCGCGTCCTGTGCCCGGAATGCCTGCACGTCCACATCGCCGACAGCAGCCGCGCGCGATGTCCCCATTGCGGCTTTAATCCCGGTGCGCAGTCCCAGCCGCTGTACGTCGTCGGGGCATTGACCGCGCTCATCCTGACGGCCGTGCTGGTGTCGCTGGCATTCTTTACAGCATGAGTAGAAAGGCGGGCTGATTCGATGACTGTGCCATTCAAACCCGCGTGCGTGCTGATCACGAGCATGGCGGTCTTGTTCGTGCCGACGCTGCGGGGTGAGGATTCGAAGCCGTCGTCCGGGGATGATGAGCAGGTCATTGAGGTCGACCCGGAGGGGCAGCCGCGCGGCTATGACAAGCGCCCGAGCGGGCCGACATGCTACATCTGGCGCGAGGGAGAGGTGTGGCATCTCCGCACCAGGACGAAGAATCAATCGCGGAAGTTCCGCGGGGAGATTCAAGTGCAGGGGGGCACGGTCACAAAGATCTCGAACTTTGATGGTCTGGAAGCTTCCGGGAGGAAGAAGAATCGAAAGTCGGCGGATATCGGGCGGCTGAATACGGCGAAGAACCAGATCGATTTTGAATTCCGGACGTCCGGCGGCGAGGACGGGTTTGATTTCAAAGTCAGCGCATCGGCGAAAAACCTGGCCTTCAACGTGAAGATCGACGACTACGAGCATTCGTTCCCGATCCAGATCGGAGCGAAGGCACAGAAGCCGCCGGCGATTCCGTTCACGTTGCCGGCGCACGCGCCGAAAGCCGAGGAAGAGGCCCCGACGACGAAGTAAGCCTGCGACCGCTCACGGATTCAGTCGCTCGGCGTAGCGATCGTAGAGCCGCGTCTGTTTGCTGTCCGGCGCGAAGGGGCGGCCGGCGATGAAGAGGCCTTTGATCTGTGTTGCAGGCTGTAGCGGCGAGCCATCGGTGATGATGAGGTTCGCGCGCTTGCCGACCTTGATGGAGCCGAGTTCGCGGTCGACGCCGAGGACTTTGGCGGCGTTCAGGGTGACGGATTTAAGGGCGTCCTCCTCCGGCAGCCCGTAGGCGACGGCCAGGGCCGCGTGGAAGGGGGCATTCCGGCTGTTGGAGGCGTCGTTGGAGCGGATGCAGAACAGCACGCCTGCTTCGTACAGTCGTGCGGCGTTCGTATAGGGGGCGTCGAGCGGGTCCCAGTCTTCCACGGGACCGCGGTGCGTGGGGCCGACAATCAGAGGGACATTGCGGGTGTTGATCTCGGCCGCGAGTTTCCAGGCGTCGGCCGCACCCGTAAGGACGAGGTTGATCTGCTGTTCTTCGGCGAAGAGCAGGGCTTCGGCGATCGCCTTGCGGCTGTCCGCTTCGATGAAGACCGGCAATTCTCCGCGCAGATAGGAAAGCATCGCTTCGAAGCGCGGGTCACGGACGACATCCGGGCGCGAGTCTTCCGGTTGCGACTGGATGCGTTCATAGACGCGTGCCTGGGCGAAGAATTCGCGCAGCCGGTGCTGGTTTTCCGGATCGGCGGGCCAGTCGATCGACAGCCCGGCGGTGTCGTTGAGCACCAGTTCGGGAGTCGGCCAGCCGGCGAGCTGCACGAAGGCGCACTGGCCGCCGATCAAAATGCCGTGGGGACGGAGGAGCGCGGTCGTGACCCCGCCGGCGCGGGAGACGGCGATCTGGTCGGAATCCGCGTTGACGACCGAACCGGCGCGGACGTCGGGCTGGATACGGCCGGACTCGGCAAAATCTTGAGTGATCTCGATCAGGCGGATTTCGTTGATGCCGAGCGTCGTGCCGGCGTCGATCAATCCGGGATAGACATGGAAACCGGCGAGGTCGATGGCAGTGGCCGATTCGGGGACCGCGACGTCAGCGCCGACCGCCGCGATGCGCCCATTTTCGATCAGAACTGTGCCGACGAGGTCCGGCGCATCCACCGGATGGATCGTCGCGCCGCGCAGGGCGTAGAGACCGTGGTCGCTGATCGACAGGTCGAGTTTGCGCTCGCGGACCTCGGCCGGCGCGAGCATCAGTGGGTGCGGCCCTTTGCTGCACTCACGCGAGCCGGCGCTCATCGCCGTCGGCTGACGGTCGCGTTGGAACCGGACGCGGCCGTCGATCACGGTCAGCTCGCAGCGCGAGAATGCATTGAACGGATGGCCGTTGAAGACGGCAACATCGCCGTCCTTGCCGACTTCGATCGAACCGATCCGCTGGTCGAGGCCGAGTTCGCGGGCCGAGTTCAGCGTGACCATCGCGAGGGCCGCGTGTTCCGGCATGTTGCCGTAGCGGAGCGATTTGGCCGCTTCGACCGGCAGGTGCCGCATGAGTTCGGCATCGTCGCTCTTGATCACCGTATTGATGCCGGCCTTCCAGAGCAGCGTGGCGTTGAAGGGAGTGGCGTCGAGGGCTTCGATCTTGAATTCCCACCAATCGCTGAACGTGCTGCAGCTGGCGCCGTGGGCAGCGATCTCGGGGGCGACCTTGTAGCCTTCGAGGACGTGCTGCAACGAGCGGACTTTGATGCCGAGTTCGTCGGCGATTCGCAGCAGCATCAGGATTTCATCGGCGCGGTAGCAGTGGCAGTGGATGAATGACCGGCCTTCAAGTATGTCCACGAGGGCCTCGAGACGGAGGTCTCTCCGCGGTTCCGGCAGGGCGGTCACGCCATCCGCAGCGGCTTTCTTGGCGGCTTCGTACTTCTGCCATTCGCGGCGATACGCGAGTGCTTCGTAAAAGGACCGCTTGATGGTGGCTTCGACTCCCATCCGGGTTGCCGGGAAGCGGTTGAAATGCCGCTTCGGGTTTTCACCGAGGGCGAATTTCACCCCCTGCGGAGCGTCCTGGACGATGTGCGCGGCGGCCGGCTCGCCGTAGCGGAGTTTCACGACGGCGTCCTGGCCACCGATTGTGTTTGATGAGCCATGGAGCAATCGCGCGGTCGTGACGCCGGCAGCGAGGGCGCGATATTCGGCCGGATCGTCGCTGCGAACGACATCCTTCACGCGGACCTCGGGAACGACCGACTGCGAGAATTCGTTCACGCCGCCGCTGATCATGATGTGGCTGTGCGTGTCGATGATTCCCGGCATGAGAAACCGGCCGGCAACGTCGATCTTCGTCACGCTCTCTTCTGCGACGAGGTCGGGACCGATGGCGGCGATCTTACCGTCGCGGATCAGGAGATCAGTGTCGGTGAGCGTCTGGCCCGCGCCGGTGAGGATCGTCCCATTCTGAAGGAGCAGGTCATCGCCGGGGGGACCGGCGGCGGCGAGTCGATCGGATTCCAGTTCGCTCGGAAGCTCAGCGTCGCTCGTTTGAGGTTTCGCGTCGTCCGTTTCGAGTGAAATCGCCACCGGGTTCGCCGGCTGCTCGCCCGCCTTCACGCGCGCGGCCTTCCACTCGGTCGGCGGACCGAAGGGGGATTTCATCGTGCCAGCGAGCGTGTCATCGTCCGGTTTGTGCTGGCCTTCGAAATTCAGCGTGACATCGCGCTGCCCGGCGCCGATGGCGACGGCGAACTCGACTTTCTCGACGGTCGCGCGGCCGGAGATGACCTTGCCGTCGCCCGCTTCGGAGGTAAAGGTGCCACCGAGCTTGTCGCCGTCCTGAGTGAGGGTCAGCGTGGCGGCAGTGGTTTTCATGTCGCCTGCCGCAATGGACAGCGTCCAGTCACCGGCGATTTTCGGTGGTGGAGCGGACGACGGGGCAGGGGACTCCGCCGGTTTGGCGTCGCGGTTGTATTCGAAGAGTTCGTCACCAATGACGACGTAGCGGACTTTGGTCGTTGTGGCCTTCCCACGGGCCGTTCATGACGGTGACGGGCGCGTGTGCCCGATCCCAGATCCCACAAACCGTAATCTCTGAGATACGCGAAATCGGCGTTCTGCGTGAGTCTGGTCAATGCGACGTCCGCAGGAACGCCTTTCAACGATAGAGCGGATGCGATTCAGGAACTCCTCGGGATTCCCGCACTTGTGACTGCGTAAACATAAAGGGTATCCGGGCGTCCTTGAGCTTCTACGTTGGTCATGCGTTCCTTCCAGCGTTTCCGGCAAAGGTCCTCCTGAACGCGAGTCGGTGACTTGAAGTCAGCTCCGGAGCCGTGCCGTGTGCTGTTGAGGTTCAAACTTCGGTTCATCCCCGTGGTCGACGCGCAGGATCACTCTGACTCCGCTGAGAATCTTGATCCGATCAATTCGCTGTACTACATCGCGACCGCCGGTGATGTCGAGATGCACGGGCAGGCGCAATTCATTCCGGAAGTCCAGGGCTCGATCGATCTCGTCGGGTGAATCGGCGAGCATCAGCCACGGTTCGCCGTGCGGGTTTAATGCGCCGGCGAGGCCCTCGAATGAGTCATTGAACACCGACACATTGTCGCCCCGCTCCCAGTCCCGGAATTCAGCAACATCTGTCGCAGGTACGCGACTGCGCCCACGTCGACGGGGCATCGGTCCGTGGCGTTCCCTGACTCTGGCAACGCGAGCAGTTGGAAGAACCATGAAACCTGCGGATCCCAGAGGACACGGTCGAGGGGTGCCTGACCGGCCGCCACGGCACCCACGACCGCCGGCAATTCCTCGAAGTGGTACGACGTGGGCCGTGGTGAAACCGCTACGCGGCGATAGGGTTCGAGCTTGTCCTTTGTGCGGATCGATGCTCATGCCAGGTCCCCGGCGCCATCCCGCGTCGATGCTGCGTCGGTGAACCCGCGAGGATGTTCTGCTGGAAGTCGGGTGGCGGTTCGGCGTCTTTGGGCTACGCCCGTCGATCAGCGACGAAGTCGCCGCGTCGACGAAGCCGGGATACGCGATCAGGCCGGCCGCCGTTGATGATCCGGGCATCGGGCGGGATCAGTGCGTATCCGGACCGACCGCTTCGATTCGGCCGTTGCGGAGGATCAGGGTTTCCTGTTCGATCACCTCGCCCGGTTGTTGAACGATCTTGATGCCCTGAAAGGCCATCGCCGGTCGAAGCCGGTATCGGGATCGGGGGCGGTCTTGATGCGTACAGGCTCGAAGTCTGTGGCCGGCCCAGCCATACCGGCAAGGACCAGCAGCAGGGCCACTGCCGGGCTGAACGGACGCGAGTCGAACCATCTGTCGCTGCGACCAGCGTGCAGAGCCGCGTGCTCGATTCCCCGACATTCCGCCGCATTGTCCCCCTGACGTCTGGCCTCTGGCCGCTGCCGCCATCGGCGGCCTTCGCCGGTACGAACGTAACAAAGCGTTCGACCGGAAACCAATCTTGACTTTGGTCCAGAAAATCGCAGATGATTCGGGCGGAGTTGAATTGACACGCCTGCGTTGAAGGCGTTATGATTGCTGCGGAGTCTGCTTCGCGGGCGCAATCAGCATGGCATCCGCACTGGGTCATCTGCCAGCAACGACGGTGCGACGGCGTGCTGGAGTTAAACCTGGACGCGAGTATCTGTGCCGCGTCGCTGGCCTGGTCCTTCGCTCAGCCGGATGAACTGGCGTATGTTCTTCCGGCCTGTGCGTAGATCGGGCAATACGGCCCAGGCCGATGGGGACATGACCGGGAGGCAATCTCCCAGTCATTTATGTTCGGAAGTCAGCGGATGCGACGACCGTTCCGCCGAGCCAGGGTTCGCGGTTGCGAATCATCGCCGGCGTACCGCGAGGCCAGCCTGCCATGAGTCTGTCGTTCGGCGTACCCAGCCACTTCAGAGCAACGGGCGTCGACAGCAAAACAAAGGGCAAATGGCCGGTGGGAACAGCAGCAACAGCAAGCGTGTGCTGATGGAACCTCCGGCAGGCTCAGCCGTCGCTGCCGAGTGTCATTTGGGCACTGGGCAGGGGCGGACCGGTCGCACGCGAGCCGCATCAGGGATGCGGCGTGCGATGGGTGAGCCAGGGTGAGTCGCGGCCGCCGCTGTGCGGCCGTTCGATCTGCCGCCGTGTTGACGGGCGAATCGTCAGCGTTGGGGCAGGTCAGAGTTGGTCCGGAGGCCGTGCGGCTTGTGGCCGCGGTCGGCTGCGGACTCGATCCAGCACCAGCGTGGGACACGCGGCACGATCGTGCTGCGCGCGGGTGTGCTCCCGTTGCGGGCGTGGCCTGGCGAAATTGCCGGGGCGTCAGGCAGCAGCCGGGAGTGAGGCATGTTCGACCTTCTCACAAAGGAAGCTTCGAGTGGCGAACGACAGGCATCGTGACGACGACCTCGCAACGTTTGATTTCGAGGGAGAGACCGAATTCTCATCGCGGGACGACGAATTCGGAGCGGGACTCGATGACAGTTCGCAATCCGGCCCGGCTGAGCCGGGAGCGCCGGAGGAGCCCGGAACCGGGCCGCGGCGCAAGCGCCGGCGACGGCGAAAATCCAAAAACAACGGCAGTGGAGGGGAAGTGAGTCAGCAGCGACCGCCGCAGCAGTATCAACAGCGCCGGCCCAACCGGCCGCCATATCAACAAGGAGGGGGCGGTGGCAATCGCCAGATGAACCGCGGCCGCGTCCGACGCGCCAAGTTCATGCAGAATGCACCGCAGTCGACCGAGCCGGTGATCACCAGCGGCCCGATCGAAGGCGTCCTGGAACTGCACCCCAAGGGGTACGGCTTTGTGCGCGACGCGGCCAACGATTACGGAGCGCGGGAGACTGACCCGTTCGTCTCCAGTTCGCTGGTGGAGAAGCACAAGCTCCGCGAAGGGATCAAGATCCGCGGCGAAGTGGGCCCGGGCGCCCGCGGCCAGGGACCGCGGCTGAACACGATCGAATCGATCGACGGCCGCAGCGTCGAAGAATACGAGAAGATCAAGCACTTCGACACGCTGACCGCGATCAACCCGTACGAGATGATCAAGCTCGAAACGGGCGCCGAGCCGGTGACAATGCGGGTCATGGACTTGCTGACGCCGATCGGCAAAGGGCAACGGGCGCTGATCGTAGCGCCGCCGCGGACCGGCAAGACGATGCTCCTGCAGGACATCGCCAATGCGGTGAGCATCAATCACCCGGAGATCTACCTGATCGCCCTGCTGATCGACGAGCGTCCCGGAGGAAGTCACCGGGAGATGCGCCGCAAGGTTCGCGGCGAGGTGATCGCATCGTCGATGGACCGGGACGTGGAGAGCCACGTGCGGATCAGCCAGTTGATCATCGAGCGCGGCAAGCGGCTGGCGGAGTCTGCAAAGCACTGCTTCGTGCTGCTGGATCGATCACCCGCACGGCCCGGGCCTTCAACAAATGGGTCGGCAACAGCGGGAAGACCGGCACCGGCGGCCTGGACGTCAAGGCGATGGATATTCCGCAAGATGCTCGGCACGCGGCGGCTCGACGAAGGCGGCTCGCTGACGGTCGTCGCGACCGCGCTGATCGACACCGGCAGCCGCATGGACGAGGCAATCTTCCGTGAGTTCAAGGGGACCGGCAACATGGAACTGGTCCTGAGCCGCGACCTGGCTGACCGCCGCGTCTGGCCGGCGATCGATATTTCCCAAGTCCGGGCACGCCGCGAGGAAATGCTGCTTTCCAAGGAGACCTGGATATGCTGCGGGGCGCAGCCTGGTCTTCGATGAGTCCCACCGAAGCGATGGATCAGCCGATCCGCAGCTGCAGAAGTCTCTCGTCGAACAAGGAGTTCCTCGAGCGGATCCGATCGGCGCTGTAAGCGGTCAATGGATCATGGTCGATTGTTAATGGTGAATTGATCGCGCTCGGACGCCTGGGGAATCCCTGTGTCCCGTGACGATTGACCCATGCAATTGACAAATCTGAATGCGCCGTTGACCTCGCAGCGTGGTCTGAGTATTGATACCCGCGCTCCCGGCGGCCCCGCAGGGTCGCGCCACTTCCTTCGTGAGGGTTCGTTCGTGTTTCGCAGCGTATTGTCGATCGTTGTGGGTCTGGTCACGGCGTTCACGATTATCAGCCTGGTCGAATCGGTCGGGCATACGATGTATCCGCCGCCGGCTGGCGTGGACTGGAGCAACAAGGAGGCGGCCCGCGCGGCCGCGATGGCCCTGCCGCCGGGGCACTTTGTGATGGTGCTGGCGGCCTGGTATCTCGGCACCTCAACGGGCGCCGGCGTGGCAGCATACTTGGCGAAAATATTCCGCTGGCGTCACGGGTGGATCGTCGCCGCTGTGCTGATGTTGTGCGGCGTCGTGCAGATGTTCTGGATCTGGCATCCGGGATGGTTCCGCCTCGCGGCGCTGGTCGTGTTCCCGCTGTCGGCCACGGTGGGTATGCTGATCGGCACGCAGCCGGTGCCGGGCAAGCGCGAGGGGTACCTCGTCCCGGGTCCGCCGGATTATTCGAAAGAAGCGGAAGAGCGGATGAAGATGGCCGGGAACTGAGCGAGATGCTGTTCGCTGGTTGAGGGTGGTGTCGCGCAGACCGCGGACTCTTCACCGTATTTCGCAAATGTGCCACTGAATCCGGCGAGCGCTGCCGTCCGGGCTGATCGTGCGGCCAATCGGGCGCTGCGGCACTCGACCCGAATCGGTTTCTGAACCGGCGAGTTCCGATTGCGCACGGCGTGCCAGTCTTGCGGCTGCTGTCGCCCGCGTAAGCTGGCGAACGCATCGCAGCCTGTCCGGCCAGGGCGCGGCAGTCCTGCGGCCTTTCTCCACACCGGGATTGGGACTGCAACCGATGAATACGGCAGTCTCCCCGGAATCGTTGTCGCAGGATGCGCGCACATGTCGGTCGGCTTTGCCGGAGCCCGTGGATTGGCGGATCGGCGGCGGCGGCGGCTGGCTCAGGCCGCCGAGACGCCCGAACGTCGTCCGCCGGTGCGCCCATCGATCAATTCGTCGGCACCCGCGGAGTTCGCCGCGTCGCCGATCGAGAGCATCGTCCGCCCACAGGTGTGGGTGACGTTGCTGTTTGTGGTGTTCGAGTTGGGGATCACGGGGGGGGCGGTCTATCTCGGCGAGTGGGTCGTACGCAATTCTCCTGCCGCCCTCGGCAGCTTCGGACCGGACGGCCTGTTGCTGCGGTTCCTGCCCGCGACGTACCTGCTGATCGCCGCGCAACTGGCGGCCGCGATTCACTGGTACCGTGCCCGCAGCCGCAAGGACTTTCACGGACGGTATCGCGTGTGGCACTTTGTTGTCCCGTCGCTCCTGGCGATTGCATTCTGCCGTGGAACCGACGCCCACCTGGTGTTCGCCGGCTGGGCCGAGGCGCGGTGGCGCCTGGCGGGCGAGCACGCCGAGACGCTGTTTTGGATGGTCCCGACCGGGACGATCCTGCTGGCGATGATTCGACTGCTGCAGACGGAAATGCGGGGCACCGGCGGCGCTGCGCCCAGCCTATGGATCGCGCTCGCGGCGGCCGTGACGAATGCGGCGCTGGTTCTGAAGGCTCCGATCCGCCTGGATCCGGAAGTGCTCGGAATTATCGGCCGCAGTTCAGCCGTTCTCTGGCCGCTGGGACTGCTGCTGGCGTTGCAGCTCTACGCGCGGCGGGTGATTTACGTGTCGAATGAGCCGAGTGCGCTGCCGGCCTCGCCTGCGGACGACGCGCAGAAGACGGCTCGGAACTGGCTCAATTGGTGGAGACCGCGCCAGAAGTCGGATCGGGAACGTCCGGCGACGGCGAAGCGCGCCAGCGACATCGATGCGAAGGCGGCGAAGGCAAAGTCGGCGGCCGCCCCTGGGGCGCCCATCGCCGATGCAGACATCGACGACCTGCGTACGTCCGCCACGAAGCCGGTCCAGGAAGAATTCACTCGGGAGGCCGTTCCAGCGAGGCCTGTCCCCGCCGCGGTGGCCGCTCCCGTGATGCGCGCTCCAATGCCGGCGAGTGCGGCGGCGTCTCCCGCTACAAAGCCCATGTCTGCAAGCCCTGCGCCCCTGGCGGAGTCCTCCGATGACGAGGAGGACGAGGACCACGAAGATATGTCTGGGGATCGCTACCGGGGACTGAGCAAGAAGGAGCGCAAGAAGCTGCGCAGGCTGCACGAACGCGAGCGACGTGAGTCGTTGAGCTGAAGGTCAACCGGCGCTCCTCCGTTACGGCTGGTCGGATTCCGGTCGCCAGAGGCGCCACGTCTGATAGCCGCCGCCGATATTCGCGGCGGCATACCCGGCCTGGCGCAGGATGCGCGTGGCGAGATATCCGCGCTGGCCGACCTGGCAGTACACCGCGATCGGCCGATTCGTCGGCAGTTCACCGATGCGCGCCCGCAGGTCATCGATCGGGATGTTGATCGCTCCGGGGATTCGGCCCGCCGCATACTCATCCGTCGAGCGGACATCGAGCAGGATCGGTCGCCGCTCCGCCGGAGTCGCCAGGATTTCGTCCGCGTCGATTTGCGGGTGATCGCGTCGCAGCAGTCCAGCCGCGACAAATCCCGCCATATTGACAGGATCCTTGGCCGAGCCGTACTGCGGGGCATAGGCGAGTTCCAGCTCTTCGAGATCGTAGACCGTCATGCCTGCCTGGATCGCGACCGCCAGAATATCGATGCGCTTGTCGACGCCCGCGCCGCCGACGGCTTGCGCTCCGAGCAGCTTGCCGGCCTCGGGATCGAAGACCAGCTTCAGCGTCATCGCCTCGGCGCCGGGATAGTAGCCGGCGTGATTTCCGGGATGGACGTAGATCTTGCGGTACGAACGATTGAGCCTGCGCAGTGTCTTTTCGGAAGCGCCGGTCATGGCGGCCGTCTTGTCGAAGACTCCGACAATCGCCGTGCCCTGGGTGCCCCGGTATCTGGCCGGGCGACCGAAGATGTGATCGGCCGCGATCCGCCCCTGGCGGTTCGCCGGTCCGGCCAGCGGGACCTGCGTCGGTTCTCCCGTCACGACATCGCGGACTTCGATGGCGTCACCGACGGCGTAGATGTCGGGATCGGTCGTCTGCAGATGCTCATTGACGCGGATGCCGCCGCGCGGGCCGACTTCCAGCCCGGCGGCGACTGCCAGGGAGTTCTCGGGTCGCACACCAACGCCCAGGATGACGAGGTCGGTTGAGAGCTGCGCGCCGGACTTCAACATCACGCGCAGTCCGCCATCGACCGCTGCGAAACCGGTTGCCGATTCTGCCAGGAGTACTTTGACGCCGTGCGACTTCAGCGACTGCAGGATCGGCGTGGTCATCTCCGGATCGAAGGGGGGCAAAACCTGGTCCTGCAGTTCGACGACGGTTGTCTGAACGCCGCGGTGGACAAAGTTCTCGACAAGCTCAAGACCGATAAAGCCGGCTCCG
>JAXMBS010000106.1:0-12439 GCA_046349775.1 Planctomycetaceae bacterium
GGGGGAGATCGTACTCATATTGATAGTGGGTCGTTGGTAGTAAATAGTGGGCAGCGAATGATGAGGTGCTGGCGAGCGGGAGTTTCCCTACCCGCTACCAACTGCCCACGATCTACTCCTTTCCTGGGGATGCTTCCGGCGCCACGCCGTCAAAATTCTGTTCCTGCTGCAATTCCTTGAGCCACGCGAGCCACTCGTCGGCCGGCTCGGCGACAAACCGCGCCTTCATCTTGTAGTGGCCCCAGCCGCACAGCTCGGCGCACAGCAGGGAGTAGGTGCGGCTCTCGGTCGCCTGGAACCAGACCGGAATCACCAGTCCCGGGACAGCATCCTGCTTGACACGCAGTTCCGGCAGGAAGAACGCATGCTGCACGTCCCCCGAACGCAGGTTGATCATCACCGGCGCACCGGCAGGGAGGTGCAGGTCGTTGACAGCGTACAGGTCGGTGGGCTGCGGCTCAGGCATCAGCGGCAGCAGCTTGCCTTTGGCGTCGAAGCCAGGATAGCGGATCCGCCACTCAAACTGCCGCGCGGTGACTTCCGCCAGCGCCTGGCTGCCCCCCTGCGTCGCATGCGGATCGACCCCCACCTCATGCAGCGCCTCGTTGATCTGCTGCTGCGGGAAGTACGGACGCATGCGGAATTCGCGCCACACGTCGAACTGGTACAGCGCGATGTAGAGCAGGATCCCGGCCGGGACGATCGACCAGATAACTTCCAGGTTGTGGCTGCCATGCGTGAACCAGGCCCGCGTGGTGTTGCCGGGGTCCGTCCGAGTCGCACCGGTCCACAGCACGTATCCCAGGCCGATCTGCGTGAACACGAACGTGACGGTGGTCACGATCAGGATCATGTAAAACAAGTCATCAATCCGCTGCCCCAGCGGCGACATCGCGGCCGTCGGAAACCACCAGCCGCGTTCCGGCGCGATCCAGCACAGGTAGACCGCCAAGAGCGGCCAGAACATGAAAAACAGGCACCAGAAGCGTTTCATCGGAGGATTCGAGATTCAGGATTCGGGATTCAGGGACTGTTGATGATTGCTCAACGGCTTTCGGTTTGGGCCACGGAACCAGTTGTGCCGCTCGACGGCGCCACCCCTGAATCCTCAACCCCGGATCCTGAATCCTTACTGGCGACTGGCTTCGCTGCACCTTCCGACGGGAACGGTCCCGAACCGGGGGTGCGGTGTTCAAATGGAACGCTCAACACGTAATTCACGAGATCCCAGAGCTGCTCTTCCGACAGCGTCGCGCCGAAGCCGGTCATCGGCGTCCCCTTGATGCCGGCGAAGATACGGCGATAAATGTCGACCGGCCGCCGGCCGCCGCGATAGATGCCGCTGGTGAGGTCGCGCGGGCGGATCGGGTTGTTCCAGTCGTCGAACAGGCCGGGCAGGTCGCGCGGTTTGCCCTTCGCGTCGGGCTGAACGAACAGCGTCTGCGGGCCGTCCCCTTTCGCCGCCTCGCCGTGGCACGTCGAGCACTTCGCCGACGCCGACTTGAAGATCTCGCGTCCCCGGGCGATCGACTCGGGAGTGGACGGCGTGCGATTGGCTTTCGGCGTCACCAGTGAAGCGGACTGGTTTGCCTCGTTCCATTTGGCGGCGACGTCGTTGGTCTCGTCGTCAAAGTCGGTGGCGAACTGGCTGAACAACTCCGCAAAGCCGGCCTGTGCGGCCGCAGGATTCTCTTTTGCAGCCGCCATCGAATAATCGGACTCGAGAGCCTGCGCGCGCCGCAATTCGGTTTCGCCGCGGCAGGCCAGCCACATCACGTATTCGACGAGCGCCTTTGATTCGTCCGGCTTCAGCAGCTTGAACGACGGCATGTAGGTGCCGGGGATGCCCGCTTCGATAATCCGCGCCAGGTCGCTGCGCTGTGCCCGGAACGTGGTGCCGGTCGATGTGAACTTGAAGATGGCCTTACGGTAGTCACGCGGGAGCGGGCTCAGATACTGCGCCGTCGGCCCGTTGCCGTCGCCGCTGACCCCGTGACAATGCTGGCAGTGTTCGGCATACAACATCCGTCCGTGCTTGAGCATCGCTCCCGGACCGATGATGACGCGATCGCTCGCCGCCGCCTGTTCGGGCAGCGGTGCGCTCAGGACGACGGCCTGTGTCGCCTCGTCGAAGCTTTTCACCCAGATCGCCTGGTCAGCGGCCCCATCCGGCGCGGTCTTTGAGATCACCAGGACTTCCGAACCCGGCTGCACGAGGTGCCCATCGTCATTGCGGACCTCGCTGCGAATCGGCAGATATTGTTCGAAAGCGCCCGGCGTGGGTTCTTCGGCTCCGGCGATGGCAGGCGGCACGAGCGTGATCGATGCCCGGTTGTCCGCAGCGATCGTCGCAATCGTCCCGGTCGCCGCGTGGAAATGGACGGGCATCCGCTCCCACGCAATCGAATTCGTGGGCGTGCCGAAATTCTGATCGAGGACCTCGTGAACGTACTGCCGGGCCTCGGGCATGAGGTCGTGGACCTCGGCGCGCGACGCGAACTGCGGCTCGGTCCGGCTGCAGCCGGCGGCCAGGAGCGCGGCGCCCAGCGCGGCCCATGCCGCGACTCTCAAGCCGCCGCGCGGCGATCTGACGTATGTGTCAGCCTGCATTGTGCTCATTCCATCATTCCGCGCGACTGCTGCTGCGCGGCATTCGCATCATTGGCTCAGCTTGGCGGCCGGGACGCTGAAATCGTGCGTCACGGCCTGCCCCGCCTTGGCCGATACCTTGAAAGCCCGTTCGATGTACCCCGTGCGTCCATGCCAGATCACGAATTCCCATTCTCCGGCCGGGAGATCCTTGATCTCGAACTGCCCGTCCGGGCCGGTCACCGCCGCATAGGGATGGTCCAGTGGCAGGTGCCACGCGAGCATCCACGCGTGGATGTCGCACTTGGTCTGTACCGGCATCCGCTCCGGCTTCTTATAAGTGACGGCGATGCCCGTGGTGTTGTTGGGCGGGACGATCTGATTGATCGACATGGCGATCGCGGAGGTCCGCACGTTGTGCGAGACCGGATCGGAGTTCTTCATCAACAGCGGCTGGCCGGCGCGGAACACCATCGCCTGCGGCACGAACCGGCAACCCTTCTGATCCAGTTCCACAGGTTCGCTGGGCGGGGGAGGAGCTGTGACGCCAGCAGGGAGCCGTTTGGCGAACACAAAAACGTTGGCCAGTTCGCCATTCGGTCCGACGACGAGCGATTCATCCGGGATGGCGGCCGCGACGCAGACCTTGTCCTGCACCATGGGATCGCCCGCCGCCTTGAGCAGCGGCAGGGAGGGCGCCGTGCCGGCGACCGTCACTTTTCCTTTGAATCCTGCGAATTCGGTTCCGGTCGATTCGGTGGTGGCTGCGGCAGTCGTTGGTGCCGCGGCAGCACTTGCTGACGCCGCCGCCGGTTCCGCTGCCGGAGTGGCGGCGGCCGGACTTGCCGACGCGGCCGCCGTCGAGGCGACTGCGGGTGCCTCCGTGGCAGCGGCGCCTGCGGCAGGCGCTTCGCTCGCCGCCGGTAGCTGTGGTTTCACCGGCTGCGTCAGATGCTGGTCGCCCGGCCGGATCACGCGCGTGGCGATCAAATTCGGAGTGGCCTGCGGCGCGCAGCCGGCGGCAGCCAGCAGCATCGCGGCCAGAGCGCCCGTCAGTGAATTGCAGACTCGCACCATGACTCTCGCAGTCATCCAAGTGATTTCTTCAGGGAGCGCCGAACGACAGGATCACCGACTTCGTCGGCGGGGAATCGGACCGCGCCGCCAGGCTCGTCGAGTTGATCGTGATGTCGAGCGGCGTCGTCTCGTTCGGTTTCACTTCCACCGAGTAGTCGCCGACTTTCTTCCCCTCATGCCAGACGGCGAATTTGTGCTTTCCGGCCGGAACGTCGGCAATCGTGAAAGTTCCGTCTTCGCCAGTGACCGCTCCGTAAGGATGGTCCAGCGGCAGGTGCCAGGCCAGCATCCAGGCGTGGAAGTCGCAAACCACGCGAACCGGCTCGCGTTCACCTTTCTTGTAGACGAACGGCAACCCTTCCTGCTCACCGGCCTTCACAGCACTGTTGAAAGACGTGTTGCTCTTCGGCTTGGTGTTGGTGTTGTGCGTGACCGGGTCGCTGTTGAGCACCTTGATCGTCTGTCCGGCGCGGCACACCAGCGTGTGCGGCTTGAACGTGCAGAATTTCTGATCGAACAGCACCGCTTCCGCCGGCGGCGCAGCCGCCTCGGCCTTCGTGCCGGCCGGCTTGCGCGGCAGGAAGACGAACACGTTCGCCAGCCCGTTGTTCGGCCCCACCACGATGCGATAGTCGGGAATCTGGTCCCGCACGCAGGCATTCGGATCGCGGAGTTCGCCTCCCGGCAGCAGCGGCGACAGCGCCGGCGGCGAGCCTTCGAGGACCACGCGCCCACTGACGGTCCCGTAACCGGCGACGGCAGCTTCTGATTCCGCCCCAGCAGCGGCTTCAGGGGCGGCGACAGCATCCAGCTTGACGGCCACCGTCGGCTCCAGCGAACCGCCCCCGCCCAGCGCCTGGATCGAACCCTGCCCGCTGTATCCCGGAGCGCAACCACTGACGAACGTCGCGGCAATGCCGAGTGCGGCCAATGCAGCGCTGGTACGGGACGTGAGTCGCAGGTTTTGGGAGGCTACGTTCATCTCTCGAGTCATGTTCTGCCTGCGGCACTCAGCCGCCGGCATCGGGAGTCTGCGCCGAAGTCACTGCGGCGTTGTCGTCTGTGGCCGGCGCCGTATTCGACGCCGCCGGTCGCACCGCTGGCTGCTCCTCCTGCGGCGGCGCATCGGACGCAATTTCCGGCGTCTTGCCGTAGGTCTCCATCAGGTTGTAGTAGTTGAGCAGGGCATCCGCCAATGCGCGCGTCTGCCACAGCGAATCCCCCTCGAACATCTTCGCCAACAGCTTCGTGTTGCGCGGAAAGTTCGTCGGCATCGACGTGTACGAGAGGAACGCCTTGGGCTTGAGCAGCCACAGGTTCAGGTAGTCCGGCCGAATGCGCTGCGCGACCCGATCCAGATTGGGGGCATGCACCGACTTCAACGGATCGGCCACCTTGTATTCGCGGCCGCCGACGGAATGGCAACCGAGGCAAAGCTGGTTGTTCAACATCTGCCAGCTTTCCTGCAGGTAGGGCGTGTTGCTCGCAAACTTTTCGTGATACTCAGCCTCGCGCTCCGCCAGGAACGGGGGCTCCTGCTGCGGAATCCGCTGATACGGGAACGGCACGTTGTCCACGGCCGCGAAGTAGTTCGCCAGCGATTGCGCTTCGCCGTCGCTCATATTGAACCGCGGCATCCGCAGCACGGTGAAATACCGCAACTGATCGGGATTCTTCAGGAATCGGTAGAGCCACGGCGTCTGGACTTTGACCCCTTCCTTATACAGCGGCGGCACTGCGGATTGGCGGGCCTTGTCCGTGTCCCCCTGGGTCAGTTCATCGCGCAGACGCGGCCAGAGCCACTCGGTGAATGTCCCCCCGCGTCCCGGCACCAGCTCCTTGACGGAGTTCTCAGGAACGATGTAGCGCGAGTTGACGCCGGCCAGCTTGTACCGACCGCCGATGTCGGCGTTCTCCCACAGTTCGAAGGCATACTCCCGAAGCTCAGGGTCCGTCTCCGTCGGATCCGGCGCGGCGAACACGATGCCATGAATCTCGATCGTGCCGCGGCCGGCACTGCTGGTGATTGGAGCCCCCCGCCCGACCGGCGGCTTCAGCTTGATGGCCAGCGGCACCGTCACCGGGTTGTCCTGCGGATCAATCGGGTCGGCCAGCAGCAGTTCCGGGTGCTGATCGAGGAACGCGTTGAGCGCTGCCGCACGCTTATTGGCCGCCGCGCCGCCCGACTGAGCCACCTTGGCCAGGTACGGCGCGATGCCTGTCGTAACGTCTTCCACTCCGGGCAGTACGCCCGGCAGCAGTTGCTCCGCATTCGACATGAATGTCGTCAGCGGCTCCTTGAATTCCTCGGGCTCCGTTTCGCCCCCTTTGATCGCCGCCTGCGTGAGCTGGCCGGCGGCAATTCCGTCCGCGTGCGCCACAAACCAGTCGACCAGTTCCTGGCGCGTCATGCCGACGATGCCGCGCAACTCGGTCTCATACTTGATCCCCGGCATCTCGACCATGTGGCAGGCGGTGCAGTTGTACCGCTGCAACAGCTTCTCCCCTTCCAGGCGCGCCAGCGCCGGTCCTTCCGGACGATACAGGTACTGCGTCGGCGGCGGATCGGCCACCAGTCCCAGGACAAACGTCGCGATCGATTCGATCTGGTCGCCATCGAACGGGAACTTCGGCATCCGCAGCCGCTCATCCCAGCCCTTGGTTTCCGTCTTCTCGAAGTCGTAGCTTCGCGGATCGCGCAGCTTCTGCCACAGGAAGCCGGCACGGCCGTGATGCATCAGGCTCTCAAAGAAGAACGCCTGCATCCGCTGGGTGTGGGTGACTTCGCCCACATTGGCCGGGTTCCTTATTTTTTCCACCGCTTCGAGCGTGCTTGAACCGTCCGGCTCTCCGTGATGGTGCAGATATTCTTCGATGTGTTCCGGCGCGAGCTTCGAGGTGTCCTTGCGGCCCCAGTCCTGCAGCGCGGTGCCGATCGGGCGGGCTTCCTCGAAGCCGGCGATGTCGTGGCAGCCGTAACAGCCATACCGCGACACCGTCCGCCGTCCTACGTACAGCATCAGTCGACGGTGCTTCTCCTCCGCGCTCAACTGCTGCGGATCGTCCGCCCGGCGGACAAGCTCGATCTCATCTCCCTTGATCTGTTCCGCCGGTACCGGTTCGAACTCGAAGGCAACCGTCCCGTCCGACGAAACGGCGCCCCTCCGTCGCAGCATCGCGCCGGCAGCCAGGGTCGCATTCGCCTCGTCGGCCGTCATCTGCTTGCTGAGGAACAACCGGGCCAGATCCTCCAGCGGCGTCGCAATGACGATCGTGACTTCCTCTTCCGTCCCCTTGCGCGAACGAACGAGCGTAACGGTGGCACCGGGCTGGGCGGCGCGTTCCAGTCCCGCGAGCTGGTCTCCGCTCGTCAGTTCGGCGCCGTTCCATGACAGCAGGACGTCTCCCTCGATCAGCAGCGGATCGAGCGGCGCCTCGTCCGGCCTGGCGGCAAGCCGTGCGCGGGTCGCCGGACTGCCGGGCACGACTTCGCCAATCAGGAGTCCAACGTCGGCACCTGACTTCTCGATCGACGCCAGTCCTGAATAAGCGCCCGGCATGGCGATCTTCGGAATCTCCCGTTTCTCGCCTGCCAGCAGGAACGCGGCGATGTCGGCCGCCGGGTCGTTGTAATTCTCCCCTTCGCCATCCGGCGTCAGGAACAGGTACGGCATCCGGGTCCGCGCGTGGTGCCGCTCCGGATCGCGAATCCAGGTGTACAGCCAGTGGAATCCGTCCCCGCCCGGCAACAGCTTGTCGCGGACGTTGGTCAGGTTCGGACCGAACGTTTGACGAATGCCGGCGAAGTCCGGGTCATCGTGGCTGTGGCAGGCCAGGCAGCCGCGGGCGCGAGAACTGCACCTTCCCGCGCTCGGCATCCGGCGTGTAGCCCTCCTTGGGCCGATCGAGCTGACAACGGCTGCGACCGATCGCTGAGAAACGCCGCCAGGGCGTTGAGTTCCACCGGCTGCAACAGACTGGCCAGGTGGTCGGTCTGGTTGGAGTTCTCGAAGAACTGCGGCATCCGCGTGTCGGGGCGGAACCGCTTGGGCATCTCGGTCCAGTAGGCGATGAAGTCCGGCGTCGTCTTCGAGGCAACGTGCCGCAGCGACGGGCCAACCTTGCGCAGCGTGCCGGCGACCTGGTTCGGATCGGCGGCGATCCGCGCGGCTTCTTCGGCGGTCTGCGGCTCCAGCCGCAGGTCGGGACCGATCGGCCGCGAACCGTCGAAGCCGTTGATCTCGTGGCAGCCGAAGCAGCCGAAGTCGCGGATCAGCGCGTAGCCGTCGTACAGCTTGGGCGCCGTTGCGCCGTATTTGGCGTTCACGCCGAGTTCAGTGACGTTCTGATGGCAGCGAAGACAGCCGGACTCGATAAACGCGCTCGAAAACTGCGGGTACTCCCAGAAGTGATTCGAGTGCCAGTGGTGCTCCTCTTCCCACTTCTTTGCGATGATGGGATCGGCGGGTGTGTGCTCGGCGGTCTGGAAACTGGTCCCCGATCCGTCCCCCTCGTGGCAGGATGTGCAGCCGAACTTATTGATCGGATGCGGGCTGGCGTCCGTCAGGTAGACGTCGGGGCGCGGATGCGAGCAGAACGGATTGAGGTAACTGCTGCCTGTGCCGTCCCCTTCGGGAATTTCGGCAGATTGCCGGCCGCGAACTGGTCGATGTTGGCATGGCAGGACCGGCAGCGGTCGAACCGCGCGACCTTCGCCATGCCGAGGGTCTGCTTCAGGTCCGGAATCCAGTCCTGAATAATGCGAATTTCGGGATTGAACCCGTTCGATGATCGGGCACGCTTGAGAACCCGCTTGAAAGCGGCAAACCGGTTGGACGGCCGCAACAACTGAATCTGGCCGTTGACCCGATCGACGTCTTGCTGGTACTTCGTCAGCGCGCTCGTTGGCGTCAGTCTCGGCCGCCTTGAGTGCCGCGAGTTCGCTCTTGACCGCCTCGCGGCTCGGCTTTGATGGCGTCCAGTTCGGCCGCCATCTTGCGGGCTTCCGCCTCCTCGACCTCGTATTTCTTCTGGGTGGCGGCCTGCTTGTCGGCCGGTGCGCTGTCGCGGACCTCGATGTCGCGGTTGGCGCGGAGCACGCCGACTTCGGCGTTCTTGAACTTCACCTGCCGCTCGCGCAGTTCGACCTGGCCGTTCAGGTTGCGGAGTTCTCCCTCCAGCCGGGCGATCTCCGCCGATTTGTCCTCGAGCCCCGCTTTCGGGCATCGGAAATGTTCTTCTCGAGCGCTGCCAACTGCGTCTCATACGTTCCTGCAGTCAGTCCGGCTCGCTCTTTCTGCAACTGCTCGAACTTCAACCGCTCGTTTTCACGCTGGTAGGATTTCCACTCCCGGTTCTGGTCAAATTCCGTCATGACCAGCGTCGAGATCAGCAGCACCAATGCGCTGCCGGCGAACACCTTGTGCACGGTGCCGAGCGGACGCCAATACTGTTCAGTGGCAGGCATGGTTGACGAAAGTGTTTGGTCGTTTGGTGCTTGGTATGCGGTGAAGGTGGATTGGTTTACCACTCACCAGACCACCAAACACCAAACACCTAAATATTAAAAAACCACTCCGGGATCGCGACGATGTACTTCAGGTTGAACGCCCAGCGGGCGGCCATTTTCAGGGGCAGCGCCCACATGAACAGCATCAGATTCGCCAACACCATGTACCGCAGGAACCCCATCTTTATGAAGAAGTTGCGGAACAGCGCCGCCCCCAATGGCGGCAACAGGGCCAGGTAGCCGAACACAATCGCCAGCCCGAGCCACTCGCGCTTGATGATCGTCAGGAACACGCCCAACGCGGTCGAATCGGCTGTCGGCCGCGGCAGCGGCTGCTTGAGCCGATCAACCCACAGCCAGTCCGACAGGTTGATGTTATTGAGCACTTCCAGTTTGTGGACGTCCCAGTACTCGAACGGGCCGAACATGTTCCAGTTCGGGCCGCGGATGAACGTCCCCAGCACGATCATCGCCACCCACAGCGGCAGGAAGCCGAACATGAAGGTAATGACTGAGAACTTCCGCTCGTTGAACGTGTAGTAGCCGTTGCCGCGCTTGTTGAAGTCGATATACGGGATCGCCATCAGCCCGCCGAGAATGATCGACGGCAGCACGACCCCCGCCATCCACGGGTCGTAGTAGACGAGCATTTCCTGGAGGCCGAGGAAGTACCACGGCGCCTTCGACGGATTCGGCGTCTTGACCGCGCTCGCCGGTTCTTCCAGCGGCGCCTGCAAGCCGACGCCCCAGAAAATCAGCAGAGCCGTGACCAGGATCATGCAGATCATTTCGGTGTAGACCAGGTCCGGCCACACCAGCACTTCCTGCGACTGTTCATCTTCAAGCTTCGGCAGCCCGCCGGCGATCCGCCGGTCATTCTCCACGGCCTTCTGGAAGTACAGCCAGGTGAAGTAGCCGACCAGGAACAGCATGCCGACGATCGGCACGTTGTCGGGTTTGCCGACGATCTGCCGGAAGTCGTAATCGGTCATGCTCAGACCGAGAAACAGCAGCGCAATGTTGAGCATGATCCAGCCGACCGTCGGCCGCACCAGCCAGTTCCGCAGCAGGATCACCACTACGAACAGGATGATCGACATCGCGAAGTAGTTGATCGGGTTCGCGATGATCCCGTCGACTGCCGTCTTGATGAACATCGGCATCCGGAACGGGAAATCGGCCACGTCGAGACTATTGGTCGTCAGATGCGTCGCCGACAGCAGACCGAGTATCGCCGAGTACAGCGCCCAGAGCATCGCCTTCGGCAGATGCTTGAAGCCGAGCAGTTCCTCGAAGTAGCCGTCCCGCTTGTAGCTGCGCACCGTCCAGCCGACGTTCATGAAGAACATCACCAGGTACAGCCATCCCAGGCCGCGGATGACGGACGATGTCAGGTCAGGATGCGGAGACATTTCGAAGTCGGTGTTTGGTCGTTTGGTGTTTGGGTTGTTTGGTAAGTGGCGGCGAGGATCTCAACACAAAGCCACCAAGCACCATACACCCTGCACCCCTTACAGTGGCTGACTGATGCCGCCGTCTTTGCGCACCCGCCAGAAGTGAATTGCAATCAGCACGGCGACCACCAGCGGGATCGCCACGCAGTGCAGAATGTAAAACCGGTTCAGCGTCTCTTCGCCCACTTCACGCGCTCCGAGCAACAGAAAGCGCGCATCGCTCCCCTTGGTAATCAGGTCGAACCCGCCGACGTTCAACAGCTGGAAGCCGGGCCCTTCGTGACCGAGGAACGGCGTGGCGCGAGCCATGTTGGAACCGACGGTGATCGCCCAGATCGCCAGCTGATCCCACGGCAGCAGGTACCCGGTGAATGACAAGAGCAGGGTGAGCACCAGCAGCAGTACGCCGATGACCCAGTTGAATTCCCGCGGCGGCTTATAACTGCCGGTCAGAAACACGCGGTACATGTGCAGCCACACGGTGATGACCATCGCGTGGGCTCCCCAGCGGTGGATTTCCCGCATGATGCCCAGCGTGGTCACGTCGCGCAGCGCCCGGATATCCGTGAACGCCCATTCCAGGGTCGGGCGGTAGTAGAACATCAGCAGCACGCCAGTCAGCGTTTCCACCAGGAACAGGAAGAACGTGACCCCCCCCATGCACCAGGTGTAGGACAGGGCGATGCCCCCCTGCTTGGTCGAGACCGGGTGCAGGTGCAGGAAGAAGTTCGTCAGCATCACCACCGCCCGGTTGCGCCGGTCATACGGCGCCGGGTGGCGGAAGACGCTCTTCCAGATCTGCGAGTTCCGAATGTATTCGCCGACGGACATGATGAGGATTCAGGATTCAGACGTCAGGATTCAGGGAGCCGGTCTCGATCGTCTTTTCAGTTTTCAACGCAACGTTTGGCGGCGAGCCGCAGGCGACCCCGTGGCATTCATTCGACGGTGAGGATTCACTCGCACGTCCCTGAATCCTGAATCCCGACTCCTGAATCCACAGCCCGTCACCCCAGCGACACATACGACTTGCCGTCTGCCCACTGGCCCAGTTCCTCCTGGAACTTGACGCTCTTGTCGACTTCCAGCATGCCGTCTTCGGACACACGCAGGCCGACTCGCTCCAACGGACGCGGCGCCGGCCCTTCAAAGTTGATTCCGCTGATGTAAAAGCCCGAACCGTGGCACGGGCATTTGAACTTCTGCTCCCCCTCCAGCCAGTTCGGCGTGCAGCCGAGATGCGTGCAGACCGATGCCAGGGCGTACAGGATGTTCTCGCCGTTGTAGGCCGTCGAATGCACGAGCCACACGCCGCGGCTGGCCTTGTACTTCTCCGAGACCGTCCCGATCGGAAAATCGGACGGCGGACCGACTTTGAACTTGCTCGGCAGCTCGACGATCATGTTGGGCATCATGAACCGGGCGCCCAGAAGGGTCCACAACCCGCTGATGATCGCCAGCATCGCCATCCCGGCAGCAAACGGCGTCGCGACCAGCGCCGCAACGGCCAGTGCCGCCTCAACCGGAAACGACCGTCGCGGCACGACCACGGCTTCGACCCGTCTCGCGGGGAGCGCCGGCTTGCCCGGCAGCTTCGGCTTGGGCGCCGTCTCTGCCGCGGGCTTCCCTTCGTGCAGCGCCTTGAGCATCTGCTCGATCGGCGGGCGGTCGCCGGCTGCGGCGCTCGCGGCGGCAGGCTTGGCCTTGGCTGCCGGGGCCGCCTTCTCCCCCTTGGGGGCTGCGGCTGCCGGCGCCGCTCCAGCGGCCTTTTGAGCTCGCGCGGCGGCCAGAATATCGGCCGTGGATTTGG
>JAXMBS010000107.1:0-12239 GCA_046349775.1 Planctomycetaceae bacterium
GAACATCAGCCGCTTGAACCCGTGCGTGAGCATGTCTTCCGCCAGGTCGAGCAGCAGGTCGAGATACACTCGCGGGGAAGCGGAAATGGTCCCCTTGTAGTCCATGTGATGGTGTGAATTTCCCAGCCACATTAATGGCGTGAACAGCACTCGCTCTTTGAGCCGTTCGCTGACACGGCGAATGACCTCGCCGCACAGGAGGCTGTCGGTGAACACCGGCATGTGATGCCCGTGCTGTTCGAGCGCGGCAACCGGAATCACAACCGGAATGTGGCGGTCGAGTGCGTCAACTTGAGGCCAGGTCAGTTCGGCGAGAAGCATGCGGATGTTGCCGGTGAGACAGGAAAAAGTCATTGCAAGTTGCAAATTGATGATTGCAAATTGCAAATTGGGGTTTGATGACGGTCAATCTTCAATGTGCATTTTGCAATTGGCAATTTGCAATACTTCTTCAGCGACGTGCCGCTGGCGAACTTTGCTGAAGCCCGCGTACTCGATGGACTATTTCAGTCCCAGCACGTCTTCCATCGTGTACAGTCCGGGGCGCTGCGTGACGAGAAACTTCGCCGCAGCGAGCGCGCCGTGGGCGTAGGCATCGCGCGTGGTGCTGCGGACGTCGATTTCCAGCGTCTCGCCCAGCATCCCGAACACGATCTTGTGTTCGCCGACGTTGTCGCCGGTCCGCAGCGCGTGGTAGCCGATTTCTGTCGGCGGGCGGTGTCCGGGGCGCCCGCTGCGGCCGTGCACGTGCTGCGTCTGCCCCATCTCGGCCGCCACGATCTCGCCGAATCGCAGCGCGGTTCCGCTCGGTGCGTCTTCTTTGAAGCGGTGATGCCGTTCGACGATCTCGACGTCAACGCCCGATGGCAACGACTTCAGCGCCGCGGCGGCTTTCCCCACGAGCGACATCGCCAGGTTCACCGCCAGGCTCATGCTGGGGGCGAGGATCACCGGCGTCTGCTGCGACGCCGCCAAGACGGCTCTGCGTTGTTCGGCGCTGAGACCCGTCGTCGCGCCGACGAGCGGAATCTGGCGCTCCGCGCAGGTCTCGGCGATCTGCACGAGTCCGGCCGGCATCGAAAAATCGATGACGACATCGACTCGGCCCACCAGTTCAGCGCCGATCGTGATTCCCAGATGCCCAACTCCGGCAATATCCCCCGCATCGCGTCCGAGGTGTGGACTGTCCGGCCGCTCCAGCGCTGCCTTCAGTTGCAGTCCCGGGTCCGCATGGACCAGCGCCACAATTCGCTGTCCCATTCGCCCCGCGGCGCCGTTCACACCGACTGAGATCTTCATTCCGCTCAACGCTGACTCCTTGAAAACAGGATCAGGGGATCAAAGGAGTCGAGGAGCGAAGGGCAGCTCTCGCTGTGAACCCTTTGCTCCAATGATCCTCGGCTCCCTTGATCCTTTTAATCCCGTCCCAGATTGCAGTCTGACTCCCGCATCAGTCCAGATTATGAACAACAACTTCGCCAGGCTCCAGCACGCCGCGTTCCATCAGCCGTCGCAGTCCCCAGGCCGCGGCTTCGCGCACGACCGGATCGGGATCCGTGAGCGCCTGTCGCAATGGCTCAGCGGCCGCTCGGTCGCCGGTGTTTCCCAGGACGATGCAGGCGTTCTGCGCCAGCCCGGCGCGGCCGGGCCGGGACAGCGGCGTTGATCCGAAGCGTTCCCGGAACTGCGCGTCCGTCAGATTCAGGAACGCGGCACACTCGGCCGGATTCCAGTCTGCGCGCTGCCGAAACGCCGGCTCGTCGGTGGTCGGCGCCTTGCGATTCCAGGGGCAGACGTCCTGACAGACGTCGCAGCCGAACAACCAGTCGCTGACGCCCGTTCGCAATTCCTCCGGGATGGGCCGGCCGCGGAGCTCGATCGTCAGGTACGAGATGCACTTGCGGGCATCGAGCACATACGGCGCCGCAAACGCATCGGTCGGACACGCTTCGAGGCAGCGCGTGCAGGTTCCGCAATGAGCCGTGGCGTGCGGTGCGTCCGGTGCGAGCTCGACGTCGGTCAGCAATGCGCCGAGGAAGAACCAGCTTCCCAGCCGCTTGTGGATCAGCATCGTGTTCTTGCCGAACCAGCCGAGGCCGGCCCGCCGCGCGAAGTCCCGCTCCAGCAACGGCGCGGTGTCAACGACCGCGCGCGTCCGGCAGCCGGGCGCCAAGTCGTGCAGGGCATCGGCGAGCAATCGGAGCCGTTCACGGAGGACATCGTGATAGTCGCGCGATCCTGCGGCATACCGTGAGACGCGTCCTGCGCCCGCTTCCGGCGCCGGCATCGGCCCCGTCGAGTAGTTGAGCGCCACCATCACGATGCTGCGGACGCCCGCCAGCACCGCGGCTGGATGCTCATAGGCAGCTTCGCGCGACGCCAGATACCCCATTTCTCCCGCGTATCCCGCACTGCGCCAGCTTCCGAATTGTTCCAGTGTTTCGGGAGTTGTCGCCACGGAGACTCCGACCAGGTCGAAGCCGAAGCGGAGGGCCGCGTCCTTCAGGCGCGCGGCGCGAATCGCTGGGTCAGCATCCGGCGTCATCGGTATCAGGTACGGTCCAGCGGAACTTCAATCGCTCCAAGAAGTTAGCTGTCACAGGTTGTCGACTCGAAGGAAAAGTGTGCGATCCGTCGTCGGTACGTTTCACGTGAAACTTGAGTTGATCTTGACCCAAAGAGTGATTTTTACAGAATTCGGCCCCCTCATGTCCTTGGCTCGCCCGGCGTCCGACCCAGTTGCCGTGCGAACTTCCCGCAACAAGGATTGCGCCCCGTGATCATTCCGTGCCTGGTGCTGTTGTCGGCTGTGGCCGCCAACTCTCCCGACGATCAGCCGTCTGCATTCTATCGTGCGACCGCCGCATTGCAGGAGGCGCTGGAGGGACGGTCGGTTGATGCTCCAATTGTACGGGGCCAGAGTCCGTTCGTCGGTGATCCGCTGTACGGCCCAGGGACCGAAAGCAACTCCGTCACACTCTATCCGCCGACGTACGAGCCGGGGGGAGTGACAACCGATCCGGGAACCTCGACGCTGACGACGCCGTACCAGGTAACGCCGCCGCAGTATTACTCCGATCCGACCACGGCCGATCCGTGGCTGAATCCGGGAACGGCGACCGTGACGCCCGCTCCCTACGGCGCCGTCCCTTACGGCGCGGCACCTTATGCCGGCGCCAATGTTCCACAGGGGTTTTACGGGTACGGCATGAATGGTCCGCAGCCGTACCGTTACGGACTTCATGAGCGGGTCAATGTTTCGTATCTGCCGCCGGTCGGCGCGACGAACAACAGCCATCTGGAAATGTTCGAGGTGGACGTCGAAAAGTCGTATGTCACCCCGTTGATGGGGAACTGGGTGTTCACCACGTCGCCGCAGATCAATTATCGCTCCTGGTCGGGTCCGCGGGGCCTGCCGGGGCCATCGAACCTGCCGGGCAGCGTCTACCGCTTCGGGCTGAATCTGCAGCTGGCCACGCCGGTCGTCAACGGCTGGAGCGCGGAGTTCGGCTTCAATCCGGCGGTGGCGACCGACTTCAACGCGCCGGTCAACGGGCATGCGGTGCTGTTTGACGGTTACGCGGTCGCGTTCTGGACCTGGAGCCGGCAGGTGACCTGGGCCTTGGGTGCACTCTACTGGGACCGTGTCGACAACATCATCCTGCCGTACGCCGGCGTGGTGTATTCGCCGAATGACCTGTGGGAATTCCGGCTCGTCTTTCCCCAGCCGCGCGTCTCGTACTTTCTGGGAACGCCGAACGGCGTCGCCACCTGGATCTATGCCGGCGCCGAGTACCACGTCGAGGCGTACTACGTCGATCTCAACTTCGGCGGCGTCGATACGCGGGTCCAGTATTCGGACTGGCGCGTCTACGGCGGCATTCGCTGGGAGGTCGGACAATTCACATCGTTCGCGGAGGCGGGGGCGGCGCTCGCCCGGAAAGTCGATTACGACAAAGTCGGCAAAGACTTCGACCCGGATAACGGGTTCTTCGGCCGCGTCGGGCTGCGGTGGTAGACAACGGATCGTCACCTGAATGAAGTGACGGGCCGCAGATGACGCAGATGGCGGAGATTTTCGCAGATTTGCGAAAAGACGCCGGGTGCCACTGGCTTCGCCAGTGCAAATCGACAATGTGTGTCCCGTGACACCCGAAGTCGAATTCCGATCACTCGTTTTCGCCGCCGGCTGCCAGCCGGCGGTTTCGCATTGATGGATGGCCAATCGCCGTCTAACGTGACCGTCGCTTAGCAGGTGTCGATCAACCATCAACCATCAACCATCAACCTCTCCACCCTTGAGCCAGAGCCCTCCTCCCTCCGCGTCCGCTGCCGCCATTATCCTTGCTGCAGGTCAAGGCAAACGAATGAACTCGGACCTGCCGAAGGTCCTGCACCGGGCGTGCGGCCGGACGCTGGTCGAGTATGTGCTCGACGCGGCCGCCGAAGCCGGCGCGCAGCGGCTCGTTGTGGTGATCGGCCATCGCGCGGAGCTCGTCCGGGAGGCCTTGGCGGGTCGGACAGGCGTCGAGTTCGCCGTCCAGGAACGACAGCTTGGCACCGGCGACGCCGTGAAGGCCGCGACCGGGACACTGGGAACTCACGACGGTCCGATCCTGGTGCTGAACGGCGACATGCCGCTGATACGCGGTGCGTCGTTGCGGAAGCTGCTGGATGAGCAGCGCACGCGCGGTGCGGCGTGCGTCGTCGGGACCGCTACGACGGAGCAGAACGCCGGGCTCGGGCGGATCGTCCGCGATGCGTCCGGAGGATTTCTGCGGATTGTAGAAGAGCGCGACGCCAGCCCCGATGAGAAACAGATTCGCGAGATCAACACCGGCTGTTTTGCGTTCGCCGGTCCGGACCTGTTCGCTGCGCTGCAGGAAATTCGTCCGGCGAATCAGCAGGCCGAGTATTACCTGACGGACTGCGCGGAGATTCTGCGGCGGAAGGGGCAGCCGGTCGTCGCGTTGCCGTGCTTCGATATCGCAGAAGCACTGGGCGTGAACACGCCACAGCAACTGGCGGACGTTGAGCTCGAGTTGAGGGGCCGGTAGCCGCAAATTCGGATACCGAAACTCGAAATCCGAAAGATATGCAGCGACATCGCGTTTCGGATTTCGACATTCGGATTTCGGATTTACGACGTGAGTCGTTGCCGTGCTCGAGAACGGTCTGCGTCGCGGATTCGACGGAGTCGCCGAGGGCGGTCAGGTGCCCCATCTTGCGGCCGGGGCGGGCGGCGTTCTTGCCGTACAGGTGCAACTTGACCAGCGGCAGCTCGCAGGGCGCGGGCGTCAGTTCGGTTCGCCGTTGACCAGATCACCCAGTAGATTGGCCATCGCGGCCGGGAAGGCATGTCGACGAGCCGAGCGGCAGGCCGCAGACAGTCCGCACCTGCTGCTCGAACTGGCTGGTGACGTGGGCGTCAATCGTCAGGTGGCCGGAGTTGTGCGGGCGCGGCGCAAGCTCGTTGACGAGGACCGATTGATCGCGCGTGACGAAGAATTCCACGCACAGCACTCCAATGACGTCGAGCTGCCGCATGATTGTCCGGGCGATTTCCGTCGCCGCGTCCGCCACGTGACGCGGCATTTGCGGGGCGAACTCGTGTAGTCCAGAATCTGGTGCCGATGGACGTTGGCGAACGGCGGATAGCAAACGATCTTCGCCGCTGGTGTCGGCGCGCCGGCGATGACTGAGATTTCCTGCGAGAAGTCGACCAGCCGCTCGAGGATAAAGCGTAGCCGACGGCCCATACTCTCCAGGCGGCCGCCACGTCGGGCGGCTTCGCAACACGATGCTGGCCTTTGCCGTCGTAACCCCAGTCGGCGGTTTTGAGAATCGCCGGCAGTCCGACAGTTGAGACCGCGTGCTGGCAAGCTCGTCCGGCGTGCGCACGGCGGCGAAGACGGTCGTCGGCACGCTGATCTGTCGGAGAAACTCCTTCGCGGAGCCGGTTCTGCGTCGTGTGCAGAACTTTGCCTGCGGGACGGACCAGAGTGAACTTCGCTGCGCATTCCGCCGCAGCGACGGGGACGTTTTCGAACTCGAATGTGACGACAGCGACCTGCTGCGCGAACCTGGCGACGGCGTCGAGGTCGTCGTAGGCGGCGCGGACTTCGACGTCGGCGACCTGGCCAGTCGGGGTATCGCTGTCCGGCGAAAAAGTATGGACGCGGTAGCCCATCTGGCGGGCGGCGATGGCGAACATCCGCCCCAACTGTCCGCTGCCGAGGACCCCCAGCACCGCTCCCGGAAGGATTGCCTGGCTCACGGCAACTGGTCCTTCAGCACGGCGTCGGTCTGCTGGCGATGAAAGTCGGCGAGCCGTTCGCGAAGCTGGGGATCGGTCGTCGCCAGGATGCGGACGGCGAGCAGGCCGGCATTGCCGGATTCGCCGATGGCCAGGGTGCCGACCGGGACGCCGCTCGGGCATCTGGACGATCGACAGGAGCGAATCGAGCTCTGCGCCGCCTTGCTCTGCACGGGAACGCCGAGCACGGGGAGCAGCGGTGCGCGGCGACCATGCCGGGGAGATGCCGCGCCGCCGGCGCCGGCGATGATCACCTTGAGGCCGCGTTGCTCGGCGGTGCGGGCGTACTGCTCATCCCGTCCGGTGCGATGCGCGGAGACACGCGGCCGCTCATGCGGGACGCCGAACTGGTCGAGGATTTCGACCGCGCGCGGAGCGTGTCCCAGTCGGACTTGCTGCCCATGATGACGCCGACGAGAGGAGGGATACATGGAAGGAGCTGTCAGGCGTCAGTGTCAGCGGTCAGAAAGGACTGGCTGCTGGAAAATAGCGTGACGACGCGAATTTGTCGCGGTGTGCTGTGAGATTGTATTGCAAGTGGGCCGTACCGCTCGACAGTTCGCCTACGGTGAATCTGCGGGTACGTCAGGCGGGAGCCTGATCTGCGCGAGTGCGTTCCTTCGCCGACGAAATATCAGAAGTGCACTGAGAAAGACCAGCAACGATAGCAGCCCGGCCGCCCATGCACGCATAGCGTTGCCGGGGCGCAGGCCCGTTGTCAATTGCTGAATTCGTTCGGGAGTGCCGATGACGATCCGCTCCCCGATCGGAGCGGCGGCGAGGCCGTGCGGTTCCAGAACTAACTTCAGGGAGTCACGAAGTGTCGTCTTGGCAGTCGCCGTAATCACGACTTCAGGGCTTGCGGACGGATCGAGCTCGACGCGGCACTCGTGCAACGTGGAAAGAAAGCCCGCCACCTGGTTCAACGACGTTTCCGTAAATCGGATATCGCACAAATCACGGTCGAGTTTCTGCGTCAGCGGATCCTTCGCATAGTAAGAAGTGAGCTTCTTGTCACACCATGCTTCGTAACGCATGTAGGCTCGGCTACCGGGCCAATTGTGGTGTTGAACATAAACCACCACCGGTGCAAACAGGACTCGCAAGAAAGGCCGGAGGCGAGGCGCATGTGCCTCAGACCAGAATGCGACGAACGGTACGCTCGCCACGTAGAGAGCGAGCAACAGCAACACCCCAGCATTCCATGCGGCAACGCGTTTCAGGATCGTGTGACGTGAGGACATGGACGCCTCCCTGATGAGGGGATCTGGTTGTGTCAGGCGGAGGCTGACTTACGGGTCCTCAGTATTGTGCCGTCAAGATTCACCACGGAGAACACTGAGGACACGGTGAGCCGTCGGGGATCATCAGTTTCTCTGTGATCGCCGTGCCCTCCGTGGTGAATCCTCCGTTTCGTACACGCCCTCGCCGGCGATTCGGTCTGGTGAATCTGGCTGGCCGAAGAGCGGCATTTGAACCACTACGCCGCTGGCCGCTTGTGATTTCGGCGGCTCCACCAAACGACGGTGACGGCTGTAAGCACAACGAGTACTGCGAGTGTGAAGTACAGAATCGAATTGGAGCGCCGTGATTCGGCCGCCGCACGCTCCAATGCGGCGGGAGTTCCGATCAGGATTCGCTCGCGGTCGGCGGCCGCAGCGAGGCCGAGCGGCGTCAGTAGCGATTGAGTGACGTCGCGCACAGTTCCCTGTTGAACGATTGTGATCTCCTGTTCTGTATCGACGTCCGGATCGAATTCGATCCGGCAGGAGTGGACTTCGCGCAGGTACGTGATGACGTCGTGCAGCGACGTACCGTGGAACACGACGTCGGTCTGCTCGTCGAGCACCTTGCGCGGATCGGCTGTCAGGATGAAGTGATTGGCGAATTCGCGGTCTGACCAGATGACGTACCTGACATACAGGCGGCTGCCCGGCCAGTCCGGATGGCGGGAGTACACGCTCAGCGGCGCGTACAGGCCCGCGACGATTGGGGCGGAAGCTGGTATTCGGCGTCCGATTGTCGAATAGCAGAGATGCGCACCGAGAACGTACGCCGTGAGCAACAGCAACACCCCGGCCGTCCACGCGGCAACGCGCTTCAGGATCGTGTGACGTGAGGACATCGGACGCCTCACTGAACGACAGGAGCGGATTGTGTCGGTACGGCAGGGCAAAACCCGCCGGTCGGTTGTCGTAAGTTAGCCGACGCCTGATTGCTCGTCGGTCGAATGCGAATGCCGCTGCGGCAGGAAGCCGGAGCAGAACGCCAGCGCCATCAGCGTCCAGAATATCCAGAACGCGGGACTTGACGGGCTGTGGAAGTCGGCCGGTCCGTGCCAGTCGGCCGGCATCGGATCGGGCGGCTTGTTGCAGAAGTAATCGACGAGCAGCTTGCCGCCGATGACGATGACCAGCAGGTAGGCCGCCTGTTCGAATCGCGGGAACTTTTCCAGCATGCGGATAAACACCGCAGCGGCGAACCGCATCAGGATCATGCCGAGAAAGCCCCCCGACACGACGACCCACAGCTTGGGATGCCATGCCCCGGCCGCGAGGCCGGAGGGGGGCGGCCCCACCATCGCCATCGCCGCCATGATCGAATCGACGGCGAAGGCAATATCCGTCAGTGCGAGCACCCCGACGGTGGGCCAGAACCGGGCAGCGCCGGGCACGCGCAGCGACGGTGGCGCATCCACCGGCACACGCTCCGAGATTTCGATCTGCTCTTCGGCCGGGGTCAGCGGCCCGCCCGTGCGATCGTCGACCAGGACCGGCTCGCCCTCGGGCGAGAGCGTGAGCTTGTCGTGCTCGGACTCCTGCGTCGCAAAGAACAAGTGCTTGACGGCAATGTAGACGAGATAGGCCCCGCCCAGCAGCGTGACGACTCGCCACTTCATCAGGAACCCGGCGGTCGCGATGGCGATAAAGCGGAACACGAAAGCGAAGACCAGACCATAGTTGAGCGCGCGGGGCTGCTCGTGCTTGGGGAGTCGCTTGGCGAGCAGACCGAGGACGAGTGCGTTGTCGATCGACAGCACCCCTTCCAGTACGACGAGCAGGCCGAGGAGGGCCAGATCGTGCCAGTCAAAGACTTGTCCAAATAACTGCGTGGCAGCCAACATGTAACCGTCAACTTCATGGTTTCAGCACTGCCTCGGCGAGACTGCTCGCCGCGGGACACCCCTTTTAGCAACTCGCGCGATCAGCCGCCATTGCGATCGCGGCGACGCGAGCGCAGCCACAAATTGCAGTTCGGGCTGTGCGCCACTGGCTCCGCCAGTGCAATTCAGATTGGGTGATTAATTTGCACCGCACTGGCGGAGCCAGTGGCACCCGAAATTCGAGCGCTGGCGCTGCACGAGAGATGTCTTGGGGCTTTGTCCTGGTGCTCCCTACAATCCCGCGATGCCTCACGCAGCCTGGGTGGCGATTCAGCGGAACCCGATGTCTGGGTCGGGGCGGCGTCGGCCGCTGCTCGACTTTGTGCGCGCACTCCAGCGGCACGGGCTGCGGCCGAGGATTTTCTCGCAGCGCCCGCATCTGGATGAAGCGCTTGCGGACCCGGAGCGCCGACAGGCTCTGCGTGCGCTGATCGCAGCGGGCGGGGACGGCACCGTGCTGGACGTGCTGAACCGGCATCCGGGCATTCCGATCGGCATCCTGCCTTTGGGAACGGAGAATCTGCTGGCGCGACAGTTTGGAATTCCGCGGGATGGCAGCGCGGCGGCGGCGATCGTGGCGGCCGGCCGGACTGTGCCACTGGACCTGGGCCGGATTGGCGCGCGACGGTTCGCGATCATGGTGAGCGCGGGATTCGACGCGGCGGTGATCCACGCGGCGCACGCGGCGCGGACAGGTCATATCGGGCGGTCGCATTACATTCGACCGATCGGCCGGGCACTGTGGTCCTACGCGTACCCTGAACTGCAGGTGCATCCGGACGGCACAGCGGCGCCGGTGAGCGGGCGAATGGTTGTGGCGGCCAACCTGTCGAGTTACGCGCTGGGGTTGCCGATGGCGCCGACGGCCCGGGGGGACGACGGTTTGCTGGACGTGCGAGTGTTTCAGCACACATCGACGTTCCAACTGTTGCGAGACTTGTCTATGGTGATATCCGGTCTGCATGATCGCTCCGACCGGGTGGTACGCCTGCGGACGCGGCGGCTGCGGATCGAGAGCGCGGTTCCGGTCGCGGTCCAGGCCGACGGGGATCCGGCCGGAGTGACGCCGTGCGAGATTACGCTCGAGCCGGCGGCCGTGGAGTTGATCGTCCCGTGAGCGTCGGAGTGCGAAGCCGCCAGCGACGTTCGTGGACCGGTTCGCAGGACAGGAGTCGGGTGTTGCAGTGCCAGAGAATCCGCTGTCGTTTGATAACTGCTGTTGCGGCGCCGGGCGACCACTGCTGTTCATTGCCGGTCCGTGCGTGATCGAGAACGAGGAGCTGATCGAACGCGTGTCGGGTGAGCTGGCGGAACTGGCGGCCCGCGAGCGGTATCAGCTGGTCTTCAAGTCGAGCTTTGACAAGGCCAATCGGACGAGCAATTCGAGTTTTCGGGGGCCGGGGCTGGAACACGGGCTGGAGATCCTGGCGCGGGTCAAGGAGCGGACCGGGTTGCCGGTGACGACGGACATCCACGCACCGGAGCAGGCGGCGCCGGCGGCGGCGGTGTGCCGCATCCTGCAGATTCCGGCGTTTCTGGCACGGCAGACGGACCTGGTGCATGCCGCGGCGACGGCGACGGCGCAATACGCGGGCATCGTCAACATCAAGAAGCCGCAGTTCGTGGCGCCCGAGGACCTCGTCCATGCGGTGCGGAAGTGCGAGGAGGCGGGGAATCCGCGCGTGTTGCTGACGGAACGCGGGACGACGTTCGGCTACGGCCGGCTGGTGAACGACATGCAGTCGATCCCGGTGATGCAGGGGTTCGGCTGCCCGGTGGTGTTCGACGCGACGCACAGCGTGCAGCGTCCCGGCGGATCGACGACGGGAGGAGCGCGGAGCATGATTGCGCCGCTGGCGCGGGCGGCGGTGGCGGCCGGCTGCGACGCCGTGTTCCTGGAAACGCACCCCGATCCGGACCGAGCGCTGAGCGACGGACCGAACATGCTGCCGCTGCGCGATCTGCCGCAATTGTTGCGGCAACTTTCGCAACTTCGCGACATTGTTCTACAATTCCCGGTTTCCTGATTCGTTCCCTATCCTCCGGCGGCCGGTCGATCGATCGGCGCCAGTGCTGGCTGCAGACACCGCATGAGCGCTCCCACTCCGGATTCGTCGCGTCGTCCCCTGTACATGTGGGGAGCGGCGATTGCGATCACCCTGCTGGTCGTGTTTGTCGCGTTCATGCGGAAGGACTCCGGTCCTGCGGCGCCCGCCGGCGACGCCAGGGACAAACGGGCGGACGCGGAGGCGGAACTGCAGCGACAGTTGCGGGGGACGCTGGACAGTCTGCGGCCGGAACGGCTGAACGTCAACGTTGCGATCAAGGGAGTGGTCGCGGATTTAAACCTGTGGTGGGCGGACTATTCGGCGCAGTCTCCGCCGGTCGAAGCGGCTGAGCGGGCGGCGCTGATCGAGAAGTGGCTGGGGGCAGAGGCGGCGTCGATCGTGTCTGCGGGCCGGTTCAGCGAGCGGGACGCGGGACACATCCGCGATGCGCGCATGTATCACGACATCGCGACGTCGCTGTCGGCGGTCCGGCCGGACCGGAAGGAACTGGCCGCGGCGGCTTTTGCGCTGGTTGTGCGGCAGATTTCTCTGGCGTCATCATCCTCTAGCCAGGTCCCACTGGGGTCGTTCGAGGCGCTGATGGTGGGGCGCGGGAGCGTGGACGACCGGATCTGGGTGTTTGCCGAGATTCTGCGGCAACTGGGCATCGATTGCGTCGTGCTCGAGCCCAAGACTCCGCCGGCGGGAGGAG
>JAXMBS010000108.1:0-11601 GCA_046349775.1 Planctomycetaceae bacterium
CGTGACGTTTACCCACAACGGCCAGGAACTGCGCAAGCTCGACGAACTGTCGGTCCGCGTGAAGCCGATCCTGCGACTGCAGGACGGTGAGCTGAAAGGCTTCGACAAGCTGATGAAGGGCGCATCGGCCGGCGATGTTCGAGAAGCGGACATCAAGGTCTCGCTGGAAGCCGAAAACGTCGAGATGCGCGGTGAGTCGATTCACGCCACGTTTAACGTGCTGGACGTCAAGCGGCTGCGACTGCCGGACATGACGGCCGAGTTTTTTGAGCGCGTCAACGCGGCCGACGAAGCCGAGTTCCGCCAGCGCGTCCGCGAGATGCTGGAGCGGCAGGTGACATACCAGCAGCGTCAGGCCACTCGACAGCAGGTGCTGGACCGGATCACCGAGTCGGCCGACTGGGACCTCCCGGAAGACCTCGTCACCAAGCAGGTCGAAAACGCTTTGCGTCGCGAGATCCTCGAGATGCGGCAGTCCGGGTTCACGCCGCGCGAAATCCGCGCCCGCGAGAACGAATTGCGGCAGAACGCGATCTCGATGACTCGCAAGAATCTCAAGCAGCACTTCGTCCTCGACCGCGTTGCCGAAGAGGAAAAGATCGAGGTCACTTCAGGGGACGTCGACGACGAGATCTACGTCATGGCGATCCAGAGCGGCGAGAATCCCCGCCGCGTCCGCGCCCGCCTGCAGAAATCGGGCGTGATTGAGAACCTCGAAGCCCAGATTCGTGAACGCAAGGCGGTCGACGTCATCCTCGAGCACGCCAAGTTCACGGACAAGCCGCTGCCGCTGACCTGGCAGACCGAGGTCGAAGCGGTCGATCGCTCGATCTGCAATCCGATCTCCGACACGACGGTCGAAGAGACTGCCGAGGAAGACGCCGCCGCCGAGTGATGCAGCAGGGTGGCGAGATTTAGACACCCGGCACGCGCCGACGAGGCCCCGGCACGGGCGGCTTGCCTCCGCTCCCTCTCCGGCCACCGGATCTCGATGACAATCGCGAGGACTCCATGTCGACCAGAATCATGTGGCTCGGTCATGGCGCCTTCTCGATCGAGACGGGCGGCAAGACAGTCCTGATCGATCCGTTTCTGACCGGCAATCCCGCGGCGTCCACGTCGGCCGCGGCCGTCAAGGCCGACGCGATCATTGTCTCGCACGGCCACGGCGACCACGTGGGTGATACAGTGGCGATTGCCCGGCGCACGAAGGCGGTTGTGATCGCCGTGCACGAGATCGCCGTCTGGGCCGAAAGCCAGGGTGCACCGCACGTGCACGGCATGAACGCCGGCGGCGCGCACCGGTTCGATTTTGGAACGGTCAAGCTCACACCGGCCCTGCACTCCTCCAGTCTGCCGGACGGCAGCTACGCAGGGATCGCCTGCGGCGTCCTGCTCACGCTGGCCGACGGCGTGCTGTATCACGCCTGCGACACGGCGCTGTTCTCCGACATGCAACTCATCGGCCGCGCCGGGATCGATCTGGCAATTCTGCCGATCGGCGACAATTACACCATGGGCCCGGACGACGCGATCGAGGCGGTCCGCCTGCTGAAGCCCAAACGGGTTGTGCCCGCGCACTTCGGCACTTGGCCGCTGATTGCGCAGGACTCATCCGCCTGGGGCGCCCGGGTTGCCACGGAGACGACGGCTCACCCGGTCATCCTCAAACCCGGCGAGTCCTGCGGACTGCGCTCTTAAAGCAAAGCGCGGACGAACCTCCGGTCGCGGATGCTTCCAGCGCGGGCGCTGCAAATCAGTTGACCGTCGCCCGACCGGTTGCTTCGACGAGTTGCAGGTGCACCTTCTTGGCGGCTGCCAGCTTCTGATAGAACTCGGCCGGCGGCATATAACCCTCGAAGCGGTCGAGGATTTCGGCGTCTTTCGTCAGCAGGATCGTGCACGGCAGCCGCTCGACTTCCAGGATTTCGCGGACACGTTCGTCCTTGTCGAAATCCAGATGGACAGGGACGTATGTCGCGTTGATGTACTTTGCCAGCGCCGGATGGGCGAGCGACTCTTCTTCCAGTTTGGTGCAGAAGCGGCACCACTCGGCGCCGAAGACCAGCAGCAGCGGTTTGTTGTCGCGGACGGCGATCTTGTGCGCGGCCCGCAGATTGGGCTGCCAGGCCACGGCGGCCTTGTTCGCCTTGGGCTCGGCGGCCAGCAGCCAGGCGGTGCAGACCGCCAGTACGGCAATTCCGCATGCCGACCGCAAGAAAAGACGTGACACGGCCCTGGCCTCCTGCCCGATGCGCTCCCGAGCGACGGTGCGCCGGCTGACTCGATACCGCGGACGATGACAGACGATCCGCCCTCAGGACTGGTATCGGAGCGCCCAGTCGCCGAACGTGCGGCATTCGGTCCCGATTGGGGGACTTTGCGGGGAGCGCAGACCGTGCCGGCGCAGCCCCCTAAAAGCTCGGCAATCCTGGAAAGCCGGAGAATTCGACCGCCCGGCTCGCTCGACGACCCGTCGCCGCTCGATCGCGGCCGAACGGCGGCGGTTATTCCCCGAGATACCAGCGGCGTCGGGCGCGCGGACCATAGGTCAGTCCGAATTGCTTCATGGCGACGTCGGTCACGGACCGGACCGCTTCCTCCGGCGAATCTGTGACCTGCAGCACGTCGAGGTCCTTCCGATCGATCGTCCCACGGTCCAGCAGCCGGTCTCGCAGGAACACGATCAGCGGCTCCCAGTACTCGCGACCGACGAGCACCAGCGGGAACTGCTTGATCTTCTGGGTCTGGATCAGGGTGGCGACCTCAAAGATTTCGTCGAGTGTGCCGTAGCCCCCCGGCATCGCAATGAAGGCGTACGAATACTTGACCAGCATCACCTTGCGGATGAAGAACCGGCGAAAGCCGATCCAGTGGTCGAGGTACGGGTTCGGCAACTGCTCCTGCGGCAACTGGATGTTGCAGCCGACGGAAACTCCGCCGACGTCCTTGGCGCCCCGGTTGGCGGCTTCCATGAGCCCCGGGCCGCCACCGGTCATGACGGTAAAGCCCGCCCGGGCCAGCCGTGCTCCCACCTCGCGGGCGGCCGCGTAATGCGGGTGCTGATCGCCGAACCGCGCCGAACCGAACACCGTGACGCACGGGCCGAGAAAGTGAAACTTGCGAAATCCGCGCAGCAGTTCGGCGAAGATCCCGATCGCCTTGCCCAGTTCGTAGCCGCGCGACTGTGGACCCTGCAGGAAGCGGACTTCGTCCCGTTGTGCCGCATCATTCGCAGCGACTGGCCCGCTGGTCGTCGGTTCCGGTGGAGGCGCAGGCGATGTCGGGGGAGGCAGCAAGTCGGTCGGAGGCATGCATTGTCCATTCGCTTGGCGGCAGTCCGTCCGGATTCCGTTCCGACTCGTCTGCTCTGCTGAAATGCGGGGCCGAATTCTGACCGAGATGCGGGGGACTGGTCAATTCCAGCGCCGACGGAAGCCTGTATTGAGGCAGCGCGTGTGACCGTGTCGCGCGTGGAAATGCCGAAGCGTCAACGAATTCAAAGCCGCGGCAGCTCCACCAAACAGCCACCCGCTCCAGCGGCCAGCATGGACTCTCCATTGCGGGACGTGCACAGGGAGGGTGTGCTGATGCGGCACGCTGCGCGTACTGCACCGGCGCACCTGGAGCCCGATCCACAATTTCAGGGCACCTTCGCCCTGAGGCTGGCAGGAAAAACGCCTCTGCCGTGACGGAGTCACGCGCCGCGTGGACTCCAACGCAACTAACACGCCACAACACATTGTCGCAACACGAGTTGCAGCGCACTCAACAATGACCGCGACGGTCACTGGCTGGACGCGGCAACGGACCTGACTCACCAATTCGGAAATCCAACCGGCAGTTTTTGCAGAACGGGTATCTGATTTGCGAATCAAAGGCGGCACATGGGTCAACGGCTACACCGGCTTCAATACATGGGAGACAGCGGTCGGCCACTATCGAGTGCTTGAGGGATCCGCTGGCGGCTGCCACCCGCAAGCAGCTGTCATCAGTGTCAAGGAGGAAATCTGATGCTCGTCCTGACTCGCAAAACGAACGAAGAGATTGTGATCGACGGGATCATCCGCGTTCGCGTGTTGTCGGCCGAAGGGGGGCGGATTCGCCTGGGCATTGTGGCGCCCAGGTCCGTCCCGGTCCACCGCGCTGAAGTCGCGGACGCCTGCCAGTGGAACGCCAGCGCAGATGCGATTGTGCCGGTGGCCACACTGAGCGTGGCGTAGCCGCGTTGGCTTGCGGAGTCAGGTGGGGCAGGCGAACGGCGCGCGCCCGCCGGGTTGGTCGTGCTGCGAATCTTGCGACCAAACCCCCGGGCCCCGCCGGTCGATCTCTCTTCGCTGTTCAGACGCCTGCGGAGATCAGGCTCTCTGCCATCGGGGTTCTGTCCGTTTCTGACCGGGCCATGTCCCGGCGGAATCGCAGGTGTCGCCGGCGCGTGGCTTCTACCAGCGGCCGCCACACCGCTGCCGTCAGTCGCGTGCGGATCAGCAAGTGCCAGAACAGGTTCGATCGCTTGTACAGGTAGGACATGGCAAGGTAGGCCGGCACGGCTCGCAGGTCCTGGGGACGGCGCCGCCAGATCGAGGAGTGCGAGAACAGCCGCCGATAGCACCACGCATAGCCTGCGGCGAGTTGCGCGGGCGACATCAGTCGCGGGCGAAACACCACGTGCGCCGTGTCGTACAGGTTCCAGTTCTTGTGCAGCAGGCGTCCTTCCGACTCCATCTGCCGAAACAACGGCGTCGACGGATAGGGAGTCAGTATATGAAACGTGGCGCATTCCAGCCGGTTTTGCTCGATCCACTCGACCGTTCGCGCAAACACGTCCGGCCCGTCGTGGTCAAACCCGAGCACGAAGCTGCCGTTCACCTGGATGCCATGCTCGTGCAGGATTCGCACTCGGCGAGCGTAGTCTTCGGTGCGCGGGCTCTTCTTTCCCGCATCCTGGAGATTGTCGTTCTGCAGCGACTCGAAGCCGACGAATACGCCCGTGCACCCGGCGAGCGCCATTTCGCGGACGGTCTCCACGTCGTCGGTCACATCGATCGAAACCGCCGCGCTCCAGATCTTTTCCAGCGGCCGCAACGCCCGGCAGAGCTGCTTGAGATACTCCGGCCGAGAGCCCAGATTGTTGTCGACGAACACGCCATAAGGCTGATCGTCGGCCGCAAATTCGGCGGCAATCTGCTCGACGTCGCGGACCAGGTAGGGCATGTGCAGTCCTTCCGTCGCGAGGTAGCAGAAACCGCAGCGATTGTGGCAGCCCCGGGTCGCGATCAGGCTGGTCGTGGTGAGGAAGCTGTCGCGCGCCAGCAGATCGCGGCGCGGAGGCGGGTCTTCGCGATAGGGACGTCGATAGCTCCCGTGATAGACCGCCTTCAGCCGGCCACATTCGACGTCTCGCAACACGTCCGGCCAGACTTGCACTCCTTCGCCCAATACGATCGCGTCGGCGTGCGGCGCAGCCTCGTCCGGGCAGGAAAGCACGTGCAGTCCGCCGAAGATGACCTTTGCGCCGCGCTCGCGATACCACTTCGCCAGTTCATACGCGCGTTCTGCAAACGTCAAATGCACGGTGATCCCCACGACCTGCGGGAACGGATCGTTCGGAGGCGGACCATGCAACAGGTTCTCGTCCCAGTACTGCACGGTCCACTCCGGCGGCGTGCTGCCGGCGATGCTCGTCAGGGCCAGGCTCGGCGTCAGGACGTGCTTGCCGAAGCTGGCATGTGGATCCTTGGGATAGAACGGGTTGAGCAGCAGCGCATACCGCTCGCGAGGGGGCGGAGTCTTCCGGGCTGGATTGAGCACGGGAGCAACACGCATTGCGCGGGGAACTCGAATCGGTGGCATGGCGATCCTGTTGGCAGGGTGGTGTGATACCGTACGCGCATTCACGAGTCGTGCCGCATTGCCGGCCGTGGTCACGGTGAAATCATCACCGTCAGAATCTGGATCAGCACGATGAGGCCGACGACACCCAGCGGGATTCCCAGGGCCAGACCAACACCAAATGCGAGCCAACTCCAGCGGCGGCGAGAATCGGCCATGTTCAGCAGCTCCATGCGGACCGAGGCTGTGTGTGTGCGTGCGTTTGTCTTCAGCTCGGTTGCTCAGGCCGTCGCGCGTCGTTGGACGTTCGGGATGCGCTGCAGCGCCGCCTGGACTTCATCCACGGTTTCGTCGAGTGTCGATGTGCCAGCCGTCAGCCCGACGGTGCGACAATCTTCAAACCACTCCGGCCGCAGTTCTGCGGCCGATTGCACCTGCCAGGCGGGCGTCCCCAGTTCGCGGGCGAACTGGACGAGTTGCCGCGTATTGTTCGAGTTCGCTCCACCGACGACCACCACGGCGTCGACGCGCCCGCACAGATCCTCCAGCGCCGACTGGCGATCCAGCGTCGGCTGGCAGATCGTGTTGACGAACCGCACCTCCGCCTGCGGGTTACGCTCGCGAATTGCGGCAACGATCTCGGCAGCCTGACGCGGCGGAGTCGTCGTCTGACAGATGACACCCAGCTTGGCGTACGGCCAGAATTGCACCTGTCCGAGGGACGATACGACGTCGTAACTCCCCAGATCCTCCGTCAGTCCTCGGACTTCGACATGCCCCGGCCGGCCGATCACCAGCACATGAAAGCCGTCCTGGGCCAATTGTTGTGCGGCCTGGTGCGCACGGCGCACCAGCGGACAGGTCGCGTCGATCAGCTGTTTCCCGGCGTCCGCCAGCCGCGCACGTTCGCGATCGCTGATCCCGTGGGCCGTGATCACCACGTTCGACGTGGCGGGGATGCGGGTGCGGTGGTCCTCGGCCAGCAATTGAAATCCGCGATGTTCCAGTTCCACGAGGACCAGCGGATTGTGGACCAGTTCGCCGTAGATCGTCGAATCGCTGGCAGATTCGATCTGACGCGTCGTGCGCAGGGCATCGCGCACTCCAAAGCACATTCCCAATGCAGCGGCACGAATGATTTCCATGACGACCTCCACAGGCAGACCCAGACGCCAACCGCACTTTGCGGTGCAAAGTAACTGCCGAAAAAAATGACTCACGCGGACGACCAGTCCCAACCCGGCCGCGCCGCCCGGCTGGCAGGCGCATTGGCCTGCGAGGCTTCCACGGCTTCGCTGACAATCTGCTCCAGCACCGCGATGTAGTCCATGAACCGCGCCCGTCCCTGCTCGGTGAACCGCACGAGGGTCTGCGGACGCTTGCCGTGCGAGCCTTTCCAGACGTCGACGAGGCCGGCATCCTGCAGCACCTGCATGTGCCGGCTGAGATTCCCGTCGGTCAGACTGCACAACGACTTGAGTTCGGTGAACAACAGCCCCCGCGGGTTCGACATCAGCGAACTGAGGATCCCCAGTCGCGCTTTCTCGTGCAAAACGCGATCGAGACCATCGAATGCAAACTGACCGGTGCCGGCCGGATCAGGGGGAGGGTTCGGCATGTGCCCGCTCCAGTGTGACGTACAAAACTCCGGCAGCCATCAGCTGGCCGACGCCAAACGTTCCGAGCATCATCCACGGACTCCATGCGGCGACATCGGTCCCCAGCGAGAGACACCCGATCCCGGCCAGCATGTAATACACGGCGACTCCAAACGTCGCCCGCGGCAACAGCCGGCAAGTGGCGAACATCCCCAGGCTGAACAGAATCGCCCACACTCCGGGCAGCATCCACACAAGTTCCGGCGCGGCGGTCGCAAACGTCGCAGTGACCGCCGCCCCTGCCACGAGGCACGGCGCGAACTGCTGCAGCGTGAGGATCGTCAGCCGGCGCCGCAGTGGCGAGAGGTCGACCGAACAGCGATAGACGAGTTCGGCGCCGACAACCAGCAGGCTGATCAGGGCGACGCCGACCCACAACTCGACAAAGTGCCGCGGGCTCAATGTCCCGCTCTGCATCGTCTGCCACTGCAGGAGCGCGGCCCCGACGCCGAGCAGGCCGGAGCAGCCGACCGTCAGCGAACGGAAACCGCGAAAGGTCTCGGTCCGGGCCAGCTGCGCCCGGATTTCCGAGATGCTGCCCAGGGCGTCAGTCAGTTCCATGATTCCCTCTCGGGCCGGCGATTATACTTTGTATTACAAAGTATCGACACGCACCGACCAAGTCAATTGCCTTCCTGCAGTTTTTGCCACGGACGCCGCGTGCCAGGGGCAACTCGCCCGGGCCCGGTGAGCAGGGCACAGTGCGGTTCGTCGTCACTCCAGCGCCGCGTGCCAGCCGCAGAAATACATCGCCCGCGGCACGCTGGCTTCGAGCAGTTCACTGAGCGGGTTCTTCGCCGACCGCGTCTCGGCGCTGCCGAACAGCACCTCCGACAGCGACAGCGGATGTTCGTACTCAATCACGTTGGCGGAAGAGAGTTTGAGCTGCTGCTTGAGATCACCAACGACGTCGTCCAGGTAGCCGATCGCGTCCACCAGCTTGTTTTCCTTGGCCTGCAACGCGGTAAAAATGCGCCCCGTCGCCAGCGATTTGATCTGCTCGGCGTCGAGCTGGTTTCCGCGGCCGTCAAGAATCACCTCCTGGAAGCGGGCAAAAGCGTCGTTCAGGATGCCTTCCCAGACCGTTCGTTCATCCGCCGTCATTTCACGAAACGGGCTGAGCGCGTCTTTGAACGGCCCGGTCGTCAGCGGCTCGGCGCTCACGCCGAATTCACTGGCCAGCTTGGAGACGTTGTAGCGGGGAATGATCACACCGATGGAGCCGGTCCACGTCGTCGGCTCCGCATAGATCTTGCCTTCCTGGCCGGCCCCCATCGCGACGTAATACCCGCCGGAGGCCGCCATCCGTTTCATCGACACATAGATCGGAATTTTCCGCGCGTCTCGCAGTTTCTTCACCTGGTGGTAAATCTGGTGGCTGTCGGCCACCAGCCCGCCTGGGCTGTCGATGACCAGGATCACGCCGCGGACCGTCTTGTCCTGCTCAATATGCTCGAGCGTGTCCAGAATCCGCTCGGTGAACGGCGGCATGATCGTTCCCGTGATGTTCACGAGCGCGATTTTCGCATCCGCCTGCCGATCGCCCGAGTGATGCACCTCCAGCGGGGCACCCGGCGAACTCACATCGCCCGACAGGGCCAGCACGAGCGCCCCGAGCTGCCCCACATTGAAGAACAGTGATATCCCCAGCAGGAACAGCAGGATCCAGGCCATCCAGGCGCGGCGCGGCGCCTCGCGGATGACGATGGTTTGAGCAGGAGCCGGGGCCATAGGAGCATTGCCGGGAGTGTTCACGCTGTCGGTCATGAAAAATGTCAATCTGGGCAGTCGGCGGGCAGCTTGCCGAAATTTCCGGGCGTAACGGCCGTTCCGCAGAAACCGGATGAATCGACCGCGCCCGGCGATGCAACCGGAATCCTCCGCCCGCAGCGGAGACGATACATCCTGCGGCCGCTTGAGGCTGCCGGCTGTACGGATTATCCGTTGCATCCGTGCGGGACGCAACTCCCCTCCGTCGCGTTGTCCTGACGCCCTCGCGCGTCGTGCTCGCGATCCCGACGGGGCAGGTCTCGCAGCGGTCCGTCGTCCACGACTCGGCCAAGAACTGCCGGGGAAAGACGTCAAGCAGAGCTACTGACAGGAGTCAGGCGGGATATGCGCAAGGACGTTCGCCAGAACCGGAAGCAGCACGTATTGATCCAGAGCGCGGCCGGATTGGCGCTGGGCATGCCGCTGGCGCTCTCAGCCGCGGAGATGCCGCGACCGCCGGCGATCCAACGGACCGCCGCCACGACCGAAGCCGCTCCCGTTTCGGCCCAAGCCGCAAGAGAAGCCGCAATTCCAGCCGGACCAGTATCAATCTGAAGTCCAGCGGCAGCTCAACCTCCTCTACCAGCAGAATTCGCAGCCCGGCACGCCGTCGCAGGGCGCGACACTGCCCCCGCCTCCGCCAGCCGGAAACCCGCCCGCGCGGAAGATGCGGATGAAAGACGTGCTGAGCCCGTCGGCCTGGAAACGGCGGCATCACCGCTGTGCAGCGAACGAAAACAGAGCCACCGTCAGCACGACGAAACCCAGACGCCGCAGACGCAGTTAGGCGCTCCCGCGGACGTCACACTCGGCGGCGGCAGCGTTAGCCGCGGTCGCTCCTGAATTCGCTCCCTCGGTGCCCATCCCCGCGACGCAGCCGGCGGTGCCCAGACTGAATTTGCCCGAACCTGTGGCCGCGAGCCCGTCGCAACCGGTTGCGAATCCGGCAACGGCTGCCGCACGACCCCAGTTGCAACGTGTCTCGCCGGAAATCTTCGCCGAGCCCGCAAGCGAGCCCGCGCTCGGTCAGTTTGCGGCCAGCGATTCTCCGACTCCAGCGCCGAGTTGCTGTTGGCGCCGAGCCCAAATGAGCCGGGCCTGCTGCCAACTCCGACCTCCGCAGCGCCGAGCTTTATCGAGACGCCTGTCGTCGAGACCCCTGTTGCCGAGAGCTCTGTTGCGGAGACGCCGCTGCTGATCCTGCTGCCGAATCCGGAGCAGACGACCGACAACAGCATGGCCAAACGCAGCCGTCCGCACCGCCTGCTCAGGAACCACAGGCGGCCGGGACTTTGGAGCCAATCGCAGCGCCGGCAGTTTCCGACGGGTTCATCGACGAATCTGCAGAATTCCCGGCGACCACCGCTGGCGCATCGGTCAATGAGACAGTGGCAGCGACGAACACCCTCGCGCCGGCGGCAGAGCCGAACATCGCGGAGGCGCCGCTCGAAGCGTCCGCGAACCCCTTCACGGGACTGGAACTCGAATCCAATCCGTTCGCGGCCCCCACTGCGGCTGCGGATCTGTCCAGCACCTCGCCCGGCGAATTCCCTGAACAGCCGCTGACGGCGCCAGCCTCGCTGTCGAAGCCGGCCGCACAGACGGAAGCGCCGGCAGCGCTCACGGCGCCGGCCCGGACCACGCCGGCCCCGCAGCCGGAATCGACTCCGGCTGAGGTCAGCAGTCCAGCACCGCTGGCCGCTCCGCCAAAGCTCGACGCCCATACGTCCGTCCCGCAGACCACCGTGGTCCTCAAGAAGGCTGCCCCGGCGACCGCCGCGACCGGCCCTCGGGCCGACGTGCAGCGCAAGCTCTCGCGCATTGCCGAACGCAAGGGACTCACCGGCTTCAAGGGCTTCTGTCCGGTGATGCTGAAGGACTATCGCGAACTCGTTGACGCGAAGCTCGAGCACACCGTGATCTACGAGGGCCGCCAATACTGGTTCTCGTCAGCTGCGGCCCGGGAGACGTTCCTGCTCGACCCGGCCGCCTACGTCCCGGCCCGCGGGGGCATCGACGTCGTACTCTTCGACAACACGGGCGAATCCCGCGAAGGCTCGCTGGACCACGCCGTCTGGTATCGCGGCCAGTTGTACCTGTTTGATTCCGCAGAAACGCGGGGAGTGTTTGCCAAGGCACCGCAGGCCCACGCTGCGACGCCGTAGCTCAATGATTCATTGCCTGTCGTCCCCGGGCACGACGCCTGAGGGGGCCACAGAGACGCCAACAGGCTCGACGGCAAGGACGCCGCCGAGCCTGTTTTTTTATTCTGAACGCGCTGGGGCCTCAACTCGGATACTGATGTCTTTCCGTTGTCATCATTCGACGCTGCGGGACACGT
>JAXMBS010000109.1:0-11355 GCA_046349775.1 Planctomycetaceae bacterium
GGGAGTGGCAGACGGATGCCTACCCACTACCTACTACCCACTATCTGCTACAAATGAAGCATGGCCGGCACGAAACGAAAGAAGGGACTCGTCATCGTGGAGTCCCCCGCCAAAGCCAAGAAAATCGGCGGCTTCCTCGGCAAGGACTACGAAGTCCGCGCCAGCATGGGGCACGTCCGCGATCTGCCGGCCAAGGCGGCCGAGGTGCCGGCCGAGGTCAAGAAAGAGCCTTGGAGCACTCTCGGCGTCAACGTCGCTGCCGATTTTGAGCCCCTGTACATCGTTCCGCCGGAGAAGAAGAAGGTCGTCAAGGAACTGAAGGATCTCCTCAAGGACGCCGAGGAACTGATTCTCGCGACCGACGAAGACCGTGAAGGCGAGAGCATCGGCTGGCACCTGGCCCAACTTCTCAATCCGCGCGTCCCCGTCAAGCGGATGGTGTTCTCCGAGATCACCAAGAAGGCCATCCTCGACGCCCTGCAGCAGACACGGCAGCTCGACGCGAACCTTGTCCAGGCCCAGGAAACACGGCGCGTTCTCGACCGGCTCTACGGTTACACCCTCAGCCCGCTGCTGTGGAAGAAGATCGCCCGCGGCCTCTCCGCCGGCCGCGTCCAGAGCGTTGCCGTCCGGATTCTGGTCCAGCGCGAACTGGAACGCCTGGCCTTCCGCAGCGGCACCTACTGGGACCTGACGGCCCAACTCGCGACGACTGCCCAGCAGGGGTTCTCAGCGCAGCTGTACGCCGTCGGCGGCCGAAAGATTGCCACCGGCAAGGATTTCGACGAGTCCACCGGCCGCATTGCCGAGGGGGCCGACGTCCTGCTGCTGTCCGAGGCCGATGCGAGATCTCTGGAATCGCGTCTCAAGAATGTGCCGTGGCAGGTCACGAATATTGAACAGCGTGAGCAGATGCGCCGTCCGCCGGCGCCGTTCACCACATCGACGCTGCAACAGGAGGCGAACCGCAAGCTCGGCATGTCGGCCCGTCAGGCCATGCAGACGGCCCAGCGGCTGTATGAAGACGGCAACATCACTTACATGCGTACCGACAGCGTGACGCTGTCTCAGGAAGCGCTCAACGCCACTCGCAACCGCATCCGTCGCGACTATGGCGATACGTTCGTGACCGCCGAACCGCGGCAGTACACGGGCAAAATCAAGAACGCCCAGGAAGCCCACGAAGCGATCCGCCCGGCCGGCGACCAGATGCAGACCGGTGAAGAGCTCGGCCTTTCCGGCGGCGAACTGCGGCTCTACGACATGATCTGGAAGCGGACGATGGCCACGCAGATGCCGGAAGCCCGCCTCCGCTTTGACACCGTGACGATCACAGCGGACGACGCCGAATTCCGGGCGACGGGTCGTCACGTCGAGTTCCCCGGGTACTTCCGGGTGTACGTCGAAGACGGCGACGATGCCGACGTGGCCCGCGACGACGAAGAGAGCGCTCTCCCGCCACTTGCGCAAGGAGATGCGCTCACCTGCGGCGAGCTGCAGCCGGTCGGCCACGAAACGAAACCCCCGGCGCGGTACACGGAAGCGTCGCTCGTGCGCAAGCTCGAAGCGGAAGGCATCGGCCGGCCCAGTACGTACGCGAGCATCATCAGCACGATTCAGGACCGTGGTTACGTCCGCAAAGCCGGCAATCAACTCATCCCGACGTTTACGGCGCTGGCCGTCAACCGGCTGCTCGAACAGCACTTCCCGAATCTGGTGGACTTTCAGTTCACGGCCCAGATGGAGCAGTCGCTCGACGACATCTCCAACGGCCAGGCGGACCGACTGCCGTATCTCAAGCAGTTCTACAGCGGTCGCGAAGGCCTCGAAGAGCAGGTCAAGACTCACGAAGAGCAGATCGACCCGCGCGAAGCGTGCACGCTCAGGTTGGACGGTCTCGAGCCCAATGTCCGCGTCGGCCGCTATGGCCCTTACCTCGAGCGGCAGGAGAACGGCGAGACAGTGACGGCCTCGCTGCCGGACGACGTCGCCCCCGCCGAGGTGAACAACGAGCTGGCCGAGAAGCTGATCGAGCAGAAAAAAAGGGGTCCGCAGGCACTGGGGATGCACCCTGAAGAGGGGTTGCCGGTCTACATTCTGGTCGGTCCGTTTGGGCCTTACGTACAGCTGGGCGACGTGACCGAAGAAGTTCCCAAGCCCAAGCGCTCGTCGATCCCGGCCAACCTCGATCCGCTGCAGCTCGATCTCGACTCTGCCATCAAGCTGCTGCAACTGCCGCGGCGCATCGGCCTGCATCCGGAAGACGGCAAGGTCGTCAACGCCGGCATGGGTCGCTTCGGACCGTACGTCCTCCACGACAAGAAGTACGGCAACTTCGATCGCAAGGCGCACACGTTCGTCACGTCGGACGGCCGCACCGTCGACATCCTGAACGTCGACATGCCCGCCGCCCTGGAAATGCTCGCGAAGAGCAAGTCGCGCGGTGAAACACCGCCGCTGAAAGTCCTCGGCGAAGACGCTGAGTCCAAAGAACAGGTCGCGATCTTCGAAGGTCGCTACGGTCCGTACGTCCGTCTCGGCAAGAAGGGGAAGCTGCTCGCATCGATCCCGAAGGATCGCGAGATCGACAGCGTCACGCTCGCCGAAGCGCTCCAGTGGATCGCCGATCGCGCCGCGCGCGGGGGAGGGGGCAGGGGAGGCCGCGGCGCCAAGAAGTCCGCCGCTCCCAAAGCTGCCAAGAAGCCGCCGAAGGCCAAAAAGCCGAAGGCCGAAGGGGACAAGTCCGCGACCAAACCGACGGCAGCCCGCAAGACTAAGAAGTCGAAGAAAGCGGACGCCGACGAATAGCCTTGCCCGGGAAGCGCGGAGCCTCTGCAGCAAACAAGCTGGTCTGATACGGCGGCAAACCTCACACGCGTTACCGCGGCGCGTGCAATCGTGACCTATCTTCGTGCCCTTTGTGGCCTTCTGTCAGGCCTGCTTGCTCTGGCTCTGTAAAGGATTTACAGAAGAACACGAAGGACACAAAGAGCGAGTTCAATACGCTGTCCAATCAAGTTTGCAGCAGTGAGGCCAGGCTCCCGGCGCGTCGATTGTGTTCCCACGTTCTCAACGAATCTGCGCGCCCGCGTACATTGCGGGCCGCGCGTCCCTGCAAACCGTCGAGAGACGATCATGATGCATCGTCGCGCAGCGATGAAGTCAATCGTGGCCGGCGGCGCCGCGATTGTGACCGGCCAACTGACCGCACCGTTAACCGCCGCGCAGTCTTCGTCGCCAAACGGCGATCGCCGCAGGACCGCGCGGTTTGCGCACTTCACGGATACGCATGTCTCATCTCGGCGCAACGCGGAGCAGGGACTCGCCGCGGCGATCCGCCATGTGCATGCGCTGTCCGATCGGCCGGACTTCATCCTCAACGGCGGCGACGCGATCTATGACGCACTGGAAACCTCGCGCGAACAGGCCGAGCAGCAGTGGTCGCTGTGGAAGGCCGCCTGGAAAGAGCATGGCTCGCTGCCTGTACGGCATTGCCTGGGCAACCATGACATCTGGGGCTGGGACAAAGCCAAGAGCGGCACAACGGGCAGCGAGGCCGGCTGGGGCAAGCAGTTGGCTCTCGATCAGCTCGGACTGGAACGCTCGTACTACGCGTTCGAGGCCGGAGGCTGGCGGGTGTTCGTTCTCGACAGCCTCACGTTCGACGAGCAGACCGCCTATCGGGCCGCGCTGGACGAACCGCAGTTCGCCTGGTTGACTGCTGAACTGAATTCAACCCCCGCCGAGACGCCGGTGGCGATCGTCTCGCATGTTCCCCTGCTGACCGTCGGCACTGTCGGCTTCGTCCTGGAGCTGCGCAAGTTTCCGCAGGCCTCGCGGATGTTGGCTCACAGCGATGCGTACGAACTGCTGGACCTCCTGCGCCGCCACACCAACGTCAAGCTGTGCCTGAGCGGCCACACGCATCTCACAGAGTCGATCTCGTTCGGCGCGCTCGATTTCGTGAACAGCGGCGCGGTGTCGGGCCTCTGGTGGAAGGGTGATTTCCACCACACGGACGAGGGGTACAACATCGTCGATCTGTTCGACGACGGAACCTACGCGACGACGTACACGCCTTATGGCTGGACGCCCGCCGTCTGATCCTACCCTCACTCCGGCCAATACTGCTTCATCTTCCCGCGCAGAAACGCCACACTGCGCTCGAGCTGGTCAAATCCATCGACCCCGTCTTCGATGCTGATCCAGCCGTCGAATCCCACCCCTTTGAGCTCGCTGAAGATCGCGTCGTAGTCGTTCATTCCCTTGCCGATTTCGCCGTGGCTCAGCCGCTTGGCGTAGCCGACGCTGTCCTCTTCCTTGCGCAGGTCCTCGATCGTCCCCTCCTTCAGATAACGATCGCTGGCGTGCATCGTCACGACGCGATGCTTCACGCGGCGTAGCAGCTCCAGCGGGTCTTCGCCGGCGAGGATCGTGTTGCTCGGGTCGTAGTTGACGCCGAAGCCCGGGTTTTCGATCGCCGCGACCAAGTCGCAGAACACGTCGGTGTACTGGGCGAACTCCGGGAACTGCCAGTAATTGTCCTTGTAGTGATTCTCCAGGATCAGCGTGACGCCGAGCTTCTGCGCGTGCGGGATGCAGGCTTCGATCGAGTCCGCCGCGTAGCGGATGCCGTCCGCCCGCGACACCTCCGGCCGCCGCTGTCCCGACAGCACGCGGCAGTAGCGGCCGCCGAGCTCGGCCGTCATGTCGATCCAGCCCTTCTCGAGGGCGATCTGCTCGTCGCGGAACTTCTTGTCCGGATGCGTGAAGTCCGGCGACGCACACATCATGGGGATCGTGAGGCCGTTGTCCGCCGCGATCTTCCGCGCCTCCGGCCAGTACGACGGCTGTTTCAGATCGAGGATGCCGGTGTACATTTCCAGCCCGTCGATATCGAGCGTCGCGGCCTTCTCGATCCACTGGCGGAGGGTCATGGTGCCATGGACACACAGGTCGTCCATGTAGGCTTTGGGGAAGACGGCGAGTTGAGGCATGCGAAGGTCTAGAGTCCAGGGTCTAGGGAATACTACATTGACGGCGAGCGGCGCGGCGTCAGCCTGCCGATCATCTTTTCGCGAGCAAAGATTGTAGGTCAGGCTCCTGCCGGACGGAATCGGCTCACATCAAGACTTCCCTCAGCAGCCGCTCCAGTTCCGGCCACTGCTCCGTCTGAACGCATGTCGGACTCACGACCAGCACTCCTTCTGCCAGCTTTCCATGACCGACGTAGACCGGCGGCGATCCTGCCCGCAGCCGGCGACACACTTCAAACGCACTTACGCCGAGCTTCCCTGGATCGACGACGATCTCCAGCATCGGCCAGTGATCCGCTGACGCAGCCGGCACAATTCGGCACGTGCACTTCGCCCCCTTCAGCGCCGTTTCGATCGCACGCAACCGTTCTCCCAGCGCCGCGAACTCAGCGTCATACGCCCCCGACGCGAACAGTTCGAGCGCCGCCAGCAGTGCGACAATCTGCTCCTTGCCGACCTTGAAGCTCCGCCCGATCCCGTGCCGCGGCAAGCCGTGTTGCGGCCGCTCGATGAAAGCCGGTGGACTCCACAACTCCGGGTGATCGTCCATGTCGAGCATCTGCAGCGCGGCCGACGACACCAGCTCCCGCCGCCCGCACAGGATTCCCGTTCCCTGCGGCCCGCGCATCACCTTTCCCGCCGCTGAAGCACACCAGGTCCGCTCCGGCCGTGATCAGCGCCGTGAGATTGCTCCGTGGCGGCAGACCTCCCGCCGCGTCGACGATCAGCGGCAGGCGATGCCGCTGCGCGACTTCGGCGACTTCCGACAGCGGCGGCCGTGACGAACGGTTGTAGACGTACAGAATCCCCGCCGTCCGCTCGCTGATCGCCGCTTCGTACTCCCACGCCTCCGTCCGTCGCACGCCGGCCCCGGCGATGATCTCGTTGAACCCCACCTCCACCAGCGTCGCCCCCGCCGCACGCACTGCGTGGTCGTAACCGTTCCGCTGCTCGCGCGCAACGAGGAACTCGTGCCGCATCCCGCGTGTGTCGGGCAGCCGCTCCATCCGCGCCAGGTCATTCCCCGCCAGAATCGCCGCCGTCCCCAGCGTCAGCGCCGCCGCCGCCCCGGTGGTCACCAGCCCCGCCTCCGCCCCGGTGATCTTCGCAATCCGCCGCGACGCCGCATCCTGCAACTGCTCCAACGGCGTCTCGCGGTCGGCCTCCAGCGCCGCCAGCACCTTCGCTGGCAGAATCGCTCCACCGAGCCGCGTCACTGTGCCGGTCGCGTTGATGATGGGTTCAAGACCGAGGTCGCGATGGCGCTCATGGAAGGGGTTGATGGTTGATCGTTTATGGTTTATCGACAATGGAGATGACATGAGTGACATACTAGCCGCGACCGTGAGGGAGCGCGATTATGAGTCGACGCCGGTCGCTCCCTGACGGTCGCGGCTAGTCGTGGTCAACGCGACATGATCGCAAACACCCGTGCCGGGCCGCCGCTGCCGTCCTCAATCTTGATCGGCGCCACCACCAGATAGAACCCCTTTGCCGGCAGTTCGTCGAGATGCGCCCGTTCTCGAGCGCCCATCGCCCGGCGGCGTTCAGCACGTGATGCACGTCGAACGTCTTCGACACGCGGATCGATGCTCAGCGTGTCGATCCCCAGCTGCCGCGCAACTCCGTCACCGGAACTCCGCCGCTGCTTTTGAGCAGCCCGGAAGATATCACGCCGCGAGCGTCCTGGTTCTTGTAGCGGTCATAGTTGGTCCAGAACCGGCCCCAGCCGGTGTGAATCAACACCACCGCGCCCCGCCGGGACGGCGCTTCGTGCTCCGCTTCCCACGCGGCCACGTCCTCGCGGATCAGCATGTAATCCGCGTTTGCCTCCGCCTGCATAGCGATGTCGATCAGCACGCCCGGTGCGAACAACTGCTCCGGCGTCAGCTTGTCGACCGACGGCCGGTTCGCCTCGAAGTGGTTCGGCGCATCGAGATGCGTCCCCAGGTGCTCCGGGAACGACACCGCCTTCGAAAGCACGCCGTCCTTCTCCAGCGTGGCGATCGTCACCAGCTTGAACGGCTGATAATTCGCCCCCGGCCAGTACGGGCTGTGATCGTTCAGCGGGTAGGTGAGGTCGATCAGCTTCGCGCGGCCGGAAATGACATCGTCGAGCGTGAGCGGTGCTGGCGCGTCGCGTTCTCCTTGTGCGAATACAGCAGAACACAGCAGCGGTGCGAACAGAAGGTTGAAGCGAAATTGCACCATGACGTTCCTCCAGGATCAATCATGCAAATCCCCGGCGAGCGGCGCGGCGTCCAGCGGTCGATCACGACTGCTGTCGCCAGAATCCATCTGGCAATCGCCAAACTTTGACGAGCTCGACGTCGCTTATTCCCCGCGCGGAAAACTCGCGGAACCCTCGGGAATTCCCAGAACTCACCCGGCAGCAATAACAATCGCTTCGTGGCCGTTGAATTGAAACTCGCACTCTCCCGACAACACATAACAAGTGCCTGTAATCGTTGTGCCACCGAATTTGGTGCCCGGCGGGTATCGGATGAAGCTGACTCGGTATGCTTCGGGCGGCTGCAAGTGATTGCGAATCGTCTGCTCGGTCATCGGTGACGGAGAAACGTCGCTCCATCGCTGCACGAGTACTTGCTCATATTTGTGCGCTTGATCTCGCAGACACTCGCAAAAGTGATATACCTCTTTCGCCCCGTGAGCGGCACGGTTTTACGAAGTGGACCAACTACCGAAAAAAGCCACGGGGATAAACCCCGTGGCTCGGTGCATGTCAAACTCGGTTCGCCCTCACCCCCGGCCCCTCTCCCGAAGGGAGAGGGAGGCGGTCGCTGCGCGACCATTCGCTCCCTGACGGTCGCGGCTAGTCAGCGAGTCGAACCAGGGGCTGACGCCGCCCGGCTCGCAGTTCACCGGCGCTCAACGCTATGAACACTTCCCCTCCAGCGCTGCTGCACCGCCGCCAGCCGCGCGTCCGGGAATCCGCCGGGCTGCAGCTGACGTAATCCAGACCGATCTCGTGGCAGAAGTAGACCGTCGCCGGGTCGCGCCGTGTTCGCCGCAGATGCCGATCTTGAGGTCCTTGCGCGACGAGCAGCCTCCCTGCACCGATCTGCATCAGCTTGCCGACGCCGGTCTTGTCGACCGTCTGGAACGGATCGTTCGGCACGATGTCGTTCTCGCGGTAATAGCCGATGAATCCGCCGTAGTCGTCGCGGCTCATGCCGAGCGTCGTCTGCGTCAGGTCGTTCGTGCCGAAGCTGAAGAACTCGGCCGTCTTGGCGATCTCGTCCGCCGTGATCGCCGCCCGCGGCACTTCGATCATCGTGCCAACGAGGTAGGCGACCTTCACGCCGGTTTCGGCCAGCACCTTCTCGGCCGTCTCGCGGACAATCTTGGCACGGTTGTCGAACTCCGACTTGTACCCGGCCAGCGGAATCATCACTTCGGGATGCACGTCGATGCCTGCCTTCTTCGCGGCGCAGGCCGCTTCGAAGATCGCCCGCGCCTGCATCGCCGTGATTTCGGGATACACGATCCCCAGCCGGCAGCCGCGATGGCCGAGCATCGGGTTCGCTTCCTTGAGCTCCTCGACGCGGCGGTGGACGTCCTCCTCGGTCACGCCGAACATCTTCATAATCTTCTTCGCGAGGGTCGGGTCCTCGTGCAAGTGATGCTCCGACAGGAATTCGTGCAGCGGCGGATCCAGGAGACGGATCGTCACCGGCCGGCTCTGCATCTCGCGGAACATTTCGAGGAAGTCCTCGCGCTGGAACGGCAGCAGCTTAGCCAGCGCCGCCTCGCGTTCCGGCTTGGTCCGCGCGAAGATCATTTCGCGGATTTCGTCGAGGTGGTCGAAGAACATGTGCTCGGTCCGGCACAGCCCGACTCCTTCCGCCCCGAACGCCACGGCGTCGGCCGCCTGCTCCGTCTCGGCGTTCGCCCGCACCTTCAGCTTGCGGTGCTTGTCCGCCCATTCCATCAGCTGTGCGAAGTGCTGGTACGTATTCGACTGCTCCGGCTTCAGCGTCTTGTGCAGGAGCACCTCCAGGACTTCACTCGGCTTGGTCGCGACCTGGCCGGCGAAGACTTCGCCAGTGAAGCCGTCGATGCTGATCCAGTCACCTTCCTTGAGGACCTTGTCGCCGACCGTCAAAGTCCCCTTTTCGTAGTCGATATTCAGCGCGCCGCAGCCGACGATGCAAGTCTTGCCCATCTGCCGGCTGACCAGCGCCGCGTGCGAAGAGGCGCCGCCGAACGCGGTGAGAATCCCCTTGGCGACCTTCATGCCGCGGAGGTCTTCCGGGCTGGTTTCGCGCCGCACCAGCATGAGCTGGACGTTCGCGTCCTTGTTGAACTGCTCTTCCGCGTCCGACGCGTGGAACACGATCTTTCCCGTCGCGGCGCCGGGACCGGCGTTGATCCCCTTTGCGAGCAGACGGTTCTCGGCCTGCGCCTTCTTCTTGGCGGCCGGGTCGAAGATCGGCTGCAGCAGCTGGTTCAAGTCGTCGGGCGGAATCCGGCGCTTCTGCAACGCTTCTTCCGGAGAGATGTACCCTTCCTTCACGAGGTCCACCGCGATCTTCACGGCGGCGAACCCGGTCCGCTTCGCGTTGCGGGTCTGCAGCATCCAGACCTTGCCTTTGGAGATCGTGAACTCGATGTCCTGCACCTCCTTGTAGTGGCGCTCCAGCTTCTTGCCGATCTCGTCGAGCTGCTTGAACGCGCCCGGCATGTCCTTCGCGAGCGTTTCTTCGATCCGTTGCGGCGTGCGGATGCCGGCGACGACGTCCTCCCCCTGGGCATTGATGAGGTAATCGCCGCAGAAGCCCGGGTTGCCGAGGGCGCAGTCGCGGGTCAGGCCGACGCCGGTCGCGCAGTCGTCGCCGAGGTTGCCGAACACCATCGCCTGCACGTTGCAGGCCGTGCCCCACTCATGCGGAATGCCGTACGTGCGGCGATAGACGATCGCCCGGTCGTTCATCCAGCTGCCGAACACCGCCCCGATGCAGCCCCAGAGCTGCTGCTTGACGTCCGTCGGAAAGTCCTTGCCCGTCGCCTTCTTGATGACGGCCTTGAAGTCCGCCACGACCTGCTTCAGATGAGCGGCGGTGAGGTCCTTGTCCAGCTTGACCTTCGCCTTCTCCTTGGCGTGATGCAGGATGTCCTCGAAGTAATCCGGGTCGGTCTTCGAGTGCGGCTTCATCTCCAGCACGACGTTGCCGTACATCTGCACGAACCGGCGATAGCTGTCCCACGCGAACCGCTCGTCGCCCGACTGCGCCGTCAGCGCCTTCACGGTCTCGTCGTTCATGCCGATGTTGAGCACCGTGTCCATCATGCCCGGCATCGAGTCGCGGGCGCCCGACCGGCACGAGAGCAGCAGCGGATTCTTCGTGGAGCCGAACTCCGTCCCCATCACCTTCTCGACGTGCTTGAGGGCGTCTTCGACCTGCGCCTTGAGCTCCGCCGGGAACTGCCGGTCGTGGGCGTAAAAGTACGTGCAGACCTCGGTGGTCAGCGTGAACCCGGCCGGCACCGGCAGCCCGATATTGACCATCTCCGCCAGGTTGGCCCCCTTGCCCCCCAGCTCATTCCGCATCTTGCCGCTGCCTTCCGACTTGCCGTCGCCGAAAAAGTAGACGTACTTCGTCGCCATCGCTTTTGATCCTCAATGCTCGTGCAAAACTTGAGTCGTGCGTCCTCGACTAGCCGCGCCCGTCAGGAAGCGCTTGGTGCGTGATCGCTACCTCACGGTCGTGGCTAGTGCAGTTTTCGGGTGCCACTGGCTCGGCCAGTGCGAACAAAGTTTAGTGTCCAACTTGAATTGCACTGGCAAAGCCAGTGGCACCCAGCGCGCACGCTGTCCCGAAACCTGCTGCGTGACGCACGAAAACTACCAGCGCACCCCCCCGGCCTGCAACCTTCCAATTACTTGGTCCCGCCTGTGAGAGAGTGTGGCTGGGGTCGGACTGCGATGGGGGACGTGGATGACAGAGAGGACGCAAATCGCAGTCTGCCTCCAGCAGGATCGGCGCCGGAGTGCGCGACCGCTGGGGGCGATCTGCCGTTGGCGCGAACCTAGACAGCGGAGCCGCATTGCGGCAGATCGACCCCAGCCACGCATTGCCCGGCACTGCGCAATCCCTGTACGGTCAGGCCGCCGACATCAGACCCGCCGTTCAACCAGCGTCATCGGCATTCCATTGTGCGGTGCGAGGACGATGCCGCGCCGAACGGGATACGAACGACTGCCGTCGGGTCGATCCAGCCGAGTGGTTGCCAGCAACGTGCTCAACACGACCTTCATCTCGTACAGCGCAAACGACATTCCCAGACACATCCGGTT
>JAXMBS010000110.1:0-10947 GCA_046349775.1 Planctomycetaceae bacterium
GCTGGCCGCAAGAACGAGGTCCAGCGATTTACGGACATCGCCGTGGCCGAGAACGAACTGGAGATCGCCGAATTCAAGATGGATCGGGTTGAGAGCCAATTGACCCACGCAGAACTCGCGCAGGCCGAGGCATTTGCACGTTCCAATGAGATGGGGATTCGACCGGCTGACAAAGACGACAAAGGCAATGCCATTGCCTACATGCAGGACGACGACGATCAACGCCGGAAGCTGTTGCAATCCGGCGCCTCGGGGGGGGCGGCGTTTGTCCTGGTTTCGTCCCTGATCGTACTGCTGGACATGCGCCGGCGGCGGCTCAACGACGCGCTGGATGTCAGCGATCGACTGCAGATCAACGTGCTGGGGACGGTGCCGCTGCTGCGCGGTCGGGGACGGAAGCGACTGCAGCAAAGCGCCCGTCTGGCAGAAGCGGTCGATGGAGTTGCCGCGACGTTGCTGTGCCGCACGTCTGGGGACGACCACCGCGTGGTGATGATCTCCAGCGCGATGGCCGGAGAAGGGAAAACGACATTGGCGGCAAATCTGGCGACGAGCCTCGCGTCGGCAGGCCGGCGGACGCTGCTGGTGGACTTCGACCTGCGGCGGCCGATGCTGCATCAGGTGTACCAGATGCCGGTCGGGCCGGGCCTCGGGGAATTACTGTCGAGCCCTGACCTGAGCGACTACGCGGAGTACCTGCAGGAGACGGGCACAGAAGGATTGTGGCTCATTCCGGCCGGAGCCAAGCGCCAGCGGGCGATCGCCGAACTGGCGGATGCCCGAACGGGGGAGTTGTTCCAGGCGTTCAAAGAACACTTCGAGTTCATCATCGTGGACGGTCCGCCGGTGCTGCCGGTGGTCGACACGCGGCTGGTCGCGCGGCACGCCGACGGTGTAGTGATTTCGCTGCTGCGGGACGTCAGCGAGTTGCCGAAAGTGCGGTCGGCATGTCAGTTGCTGCAGTCGTACAAAGTTCGAATTCTGGGAGGAGTCGTGATCGGTGCTTCGGGCGACGTGTACTACGGAGAGCCGCCTGAGCGGGTGAGCAGCATCGCTTGAGGCAATGCTGCGAGTTGGCGGGTATCGCCGGCGGCCGCCGGCGATGGACTGAGCGTGTGATCTTGAACGGATGAAGCGTATCGGTGCGACACCGCGTCGGAATTGCATTCTGTGCGGCATGCTTGCTCTCCCTGCTGTTGGTTCCGGCAGTGGCGAAGCAGTGTCGTGCGTACGGTCTGGTGACCATCCGGATCATCATCGCAAGCTGCATGCGCAGCCGGCGGGGCGCTGGCGGGCGGGATCGCCGCGTACATTGCAATCGTGCTGGTGGTGACGGTGCCGGCGCCAGACGCCGTCGCTGGTCACGGAATCGACTCATATGGGGCTGGCCGGTTCGTCGCTCGTGCTGTTGCTCATCGGCATCATTGACGATCTTGTCGGCCCTGCGCGGCCGTCAAAAGCTGGCCGGATAGTTGCTGTCAGCCGCCATCCTTATGGCGTTCGCCTGGCTTCATCAATCGCGTCGTGCTGTTCGGGATTCATCGATCTGGGGCTCCTGAATGTCCCGTTTACGTTGTTGTGGCTGCTCGGCGCGATCAATGCCGTCAATCTGCTGATGAATCAACGGGTTGGCAGCGACGTTGGGAATCACCTCGGTGGCGGCGCTGGCCCTGATGTGCCAGATCGGAGGGCATCCGGCGGAGGCGATCGCCGCAGCGGCGCGCTCGCGGGAAGCCTGCTGGGGTTCCTGCGGTACAATTTCCCGAAAGCCACCGTGTTTCCCTCGGTGACGCCGGGAGCATGCTGATTGGTCTGCTGGATCGGTGCGCTATCGGTACAATCATCGCTCAAAGGCCCCGGCACCGTGCTCCTGGCCGCTCCGGTGTGCCTGATGGCTATCCCTTCTTCGATCTCGGGTGCTGCAATCGTCCGTCGGAAGCTGACGGGTCGCAGCATCTTCAGTACGGATCAGCGCACCTGCACCATTGCCTACGGACAGGTTCGGGGGCCTGACCGCCGTCGTCGTTGTCGGGATCGGCTGCTGCTCTCGGCAATCGCCGCGTTATCGAGCTTGTGGTGGAAGAACGAAAGCTTCGCCGCTGGTGATGGCGGTATGCTCGTCCTGTTCTTCGTCTCGACCCGCATTTCGGCTATTCGGAATTGCGATTGCTGACAAGCGCGGTTGCAGTCATTGGCGGCGTCGATGGTCAGCGGACGACGCTCGAGTCGATTGCCGGTCGGGCGAAAGCCGCCGTCCGGCTGCGGTGACGCGAATGGAGCCTGCTGTGGGTCACATTGACAGAGGCCGCCGGCGACCTTTCGTTGCAGCGGATCGAATTGGACGTCAATGCACCTTCTTTGCGTGAGGGATATCACGCCAAGTGGGAAAATACGTCGCGGATCGCCGACGATCGTTTGTGGCGGTTCGAGATGCCGCTGATGGCGGCTTGGGTGGGGCACATCCGGATCGCGGCGGAGCGGACGTCACGGGACGCCAGCGGCAATCTCGATCGAATGGCCAGACGCTGCTCGACGAACTGGAGGAGCGTCTGGCACACATGCTGCATGATGCGTCGAGGCCGACGGTCGCGCCGCTGGCGGCCGCGATCACCCGCGCGGGCGAATCTGCTCCGACTCGTGCGGCCTCCGCGGGTGACTCTCAAACTGGCCGCGGAGCCGTACGACGATGGGCGGACCACGAATATTCTGGATCGTCGCCTCGCTGCTGCTCGTCGCAGCGACGCAGGGGGCGTGGACTATTTTTGTGCCCAGAAAGAGCCGCGTCGTGCGGCGGCTGCGGCAGGACCTCGCCGCACTCCCGGGCACAGCCAGGAGATCGACGATCGAGGCGGAAGGCGACGACTACGAAATCGACCCAAAAGTGCTCAACGTGTTGGGGCGCCGAGGGCGGTGACGCGGTCGTACAAGAACAGCCGCGGCCGGCGCTGCTCGGTGCATCTGGCCTGCTGGTACTCCAAGGACCAGTGGACGCCGCATCCGCCCGATTTGTGTTATGACGAGCGCGGGTTCTCGCGCGTGCGCCATGAACTTCGGCCGCTGCGCTGGCCGGGACACGACGAGTCCTCGGAGCAGCCCAAACATAACGTCCGCACGGCGCAGTACGCGGAAGCGCAGAACGGCAGATTGATTCTGACGCCGTCTACTGGTACCAGATCGGTGACAATACGTTCTACGATCGCACGTCGGGGCGTCCGGTGATGCGTGTTGTGGGGTGTCCGAGCGGCTGCCGTTGATCAAGGTCTTGATGCAAACCGCGCCGAGACCGAGAGAGACACGCGAGCAGCGCGACAGCCTGATGCAATTGGCCGCCGTTGGTTCAAGACCACGCGGCCCAACTGTGAACCCTGTCGGCGAAATGGCAACGTTGCAGACGTCGAACCCTCCGGCGCCAGAAAGGGCAATCGTTCAGGAGACGGCCCACCTGGACGACGTTGTGCCAGCAGGCGATGAAGACGCGCGAGAAGTCGTCATCCGCCCCGTTGCAGGCTGCTGCGGAGTTCGACCTCGCGAGTTGCATGCGTACCGCGACTCCTTCGTCTTTCTCACGTGGAGGAGCATCAAGGTCCAGGCGCAATGCGCCGCATTGGGGCATCGGCTGGGCCGCTGATTCAGCCGCTGTTCCAGATGCTGGTGTTCACAGTCGTGTTCGGCTGCAAAGGTCAAATCCGACGGCGGCCCGTATTCGCTGTTCAGCCTGGTCGCTCATTCCTGGACCTACTTCGCGAGCGTGCCGTCACGATCGTGACGGACAGCCTCGTCAGCAACGTCCGTCTGCTCGCCGAAGGTGTATTTCCCCTGATTGGTGATGCCGCTGTCGGCCGTGGCAGCGAAACTGGTCGACTTTTCCATTCTGGCAATGCTGTGCATCATGCTGGTGATCTATCGGCAGCGCCGACCTGGAACGTGGTCTGCTGCCGCTGCTGGTGTTGCTGATGGTGATCTCGGTCGCTGGGTTGGGAATCTGGCTGACCGCTCGCCATTCAATACCGTGACGTCAAGTACGCGCGAACTTCCCGACAGTTCAAGGGCTCCGGTGATTTATTCGAGTTATGCATTACCAGAGTGGTACGACTTGGGACGCACTTTCCGGGGATGCAAGGTTGGGGCGTTCCGGCCCGGCAGTTGTACGCAATCAACCCGATGGTCGGGGTGATCGAAGGATTCCGCGCGGCGTTTTTGGGTGATCATCCGATGCCCTGGGATCTGATCGGCATCGGCGCCGTCTCCGCCTGCATGATTGCGGTCACCGGCTGCATCTACTTTCGCAGCCGCGAAAAGCTGTTCGCGGACGTTGCCTGAGCCCACATGGCCGCGGCCGGAACGGGCCGTCCGGGTCAGGTCCAACAGACAAACACCCCACGCCGCACCGCGTGCGGAGTTCGACTACGACAAACGAAGAATCGTGTCGCGTCCCGTTATCACAGTTGAGAACCTGTCAAAGGCCTATCGGATCGGCCTGAAGGAGGAAATTCCGGATTCGCTGGTGCAATTGGCGACGTCATGGGTGACGGCGCCTGTCCGAAACTGGCGGCAGCTCAAACGGCTGAACACGTTCACCGATCGCAATGCCGGCGGCAGTCCGGCAGAAGAAGAGCACGAAGACGACCTGTTCTGGGCTCTGCAGGACGTGACATTCACGGTGGCGCAGGGAGAGGTCGTCGGAATCATCGGCCACAACGGCGCGGGCAAATCGACGCTGCTGAAGATTCTGAGCCGAATCACCGAACCAACTTCGGGCTGTGCGCGCTTGCGGGGACGCGTGTCCAGCCTGCTGGAGGTCGGGACGGGGTTTCATCCCGAACTGTCGGGCCGCGAAAACATCTACATGAACGGCACGATCCTCGGCATGACCAGGCGCGAGATCGACCGGAAATTCGATGAGATCGTGGATTTCTCCGGCGTGGAACGGTTCCTCGACACTCCGGTGAAGCGATACTCATCGGGAATGAGCGTGCGGCTGGCATTCGCCGTGGCAGCGCACCTGGAGCCGGAGATCCTGATCATCGACGAAGTGCTGGCGGTCGGAGACGTCGAATTCCAGAACAAGTGCCTTGGGAAGATGGAGGACGTCGCCAGTTCCGGACGGACGGTGCTGTTCGTGAGCCACAACATGGCGGCGATTAACCGCTGTGCACGCGGGCCGTCCTCCTGGGCCACGGGCGCGTGATCGCCGACGGCGATGTCTCGAATGTGATCGACAAGTACCTTGCGAAAGGGACATCTGCGGTACCGACGTCGACCTCCGCGAACATCCGGACCGTGTCGCTGGGTCGTAGTCGATCCTCCGGCAGATTCGGATTGTCGGCGACGACGGGACCGTGCTGCCGGCAGTGCGGGTCGGGGGCAATGCCACATTTGAAGTGCGTCGAGTCATCTGAGTGCATTCCGCAGATGCGACTGCTCATCGAAATCTGCAGTCCCCGTGGGGACCGTCTATTCACGCTGGCGAACCACGTTCAGCACGGCGTGAACGTTGACCTGCAAGGCGAACTGACCATGCGGGCGAGCGGCCCAGAATTGCCGGCTGTTTCCGGGGAATACCCGCTGCGTCTGGAGCTTGTGAAGTCTCAGTGGAACAAGCTGGATCAGATTCTCGGCGGCCTGTCGCTGCATGTCGTCGCCGGGGATGATCCGGCACTGGCGCGATTGCCGGGGGCAAATCACTGGTTGATGGCGCCGGAAGTGGAGTGGTCGCTGGACGACTCCTCTCCCCACACCAGCCGGCGACGGTGAATTCGAGCAAACACCGTTGACTACGAAGACGGCCGAAACCAGGCCTTAAGTCTGCAGGCGTCCGAGAAACGACGACAGAAACGCATAACATGCGGTTGTTGCAGAAGCTGAAGCGGCGTGCGGTGGCCCGTGTCCTGGCGTCAGGTTCGGAACGGGAATGCCCGCTCTGCGACTGGGTCGGTTTGCAGTTCCATCCGCACGGGATCCCCAGGAAACGGCGGTACGATGCCCGTTGTCCGAAGTGCGCGCTCGAGCGTCATCGCCTCGCCTATCTGGCAACAGTCATCAATGACCAGCGGGTGCCGCACCCAAGACGTTGCATGTGGCACCGGAGCTTTACCGAACCGTGGTCGCGCGCCTCCACGGAATATGTGAGCATCGACCTCGAAGAACCGGCCATGATGCAGATGGATCTGACGCAGGCGGCCATGACCTTTCCGGACGAGTCCTTCTCGCTGATCTGGTGCTCGAACGTGCTGGAGCTACATTCCGACCGATGCCCAGGCGATGCGTGAAATGTACCGGCATCGCCGCGGGCACCGTGATTGTCCAAGTGCCGATCTGGCGGCAGACCACGCTGGAGGATGCAGGTTGTGACGCCCGAAGACAGGGCTGAAAAGGTTCTATCAGAGCGACCATGTGCGTCTGTGGCCGGACTCGACATCCAGCAGTGGCTGGAGGCGGTCGATCGACGCGTCTGCGCGCCGCACCCAGGACTTTGATCCCTATCTCGTCTGCCGGCATGGCCTGTTTCTGCAGCCAACGAATTGTTCGTATGCCGGAAGCGTTGACCGATCGGTCGTTGACAGAGCGTGCGGATCGCGTGACACCAGGCCGCAGCGGACGGCGCCTGGGGCAATGTTGAAGACATCGTCAACGGGTCACCGTGCATGGGGTGCGGTGTCTGCGAACCGGTTTGTCCGGTGCAGTGCATCGAGATCGGGGAGTCGCCGACGAACGGTCAGTTGATCCTGCTGTTAATCAGTCCGCATGTGAGTGGCTGCGACGTCTGCCTGCGGGTCTGTCCGGGAGTGGAAGTCGATTTTCCCACGCTGAACCGCGGTTCTGGGACGCGAACCGGAGCGGAATCGACGTCGGGGTGGTGGAGGACGTATGTCGGGCACGCGGCCGATCAGGACGTCTGCCACGCGTCGCCGTCAGAAAAAGCGCTGCGACCGCTGCTGGCATATCGCTGAGCAGGGTTTTATCGACGCGCCATTGTCCTGCGGATGAACTCCGGAGCGGCCGCACGAGAGTGAAGTCGTCGTAGCGCGGACACGTGAGGAAATCATTGCAGCCAAAGGTTCGAAATACTGTCCCGGTCCGGAGTCGGTTTGCGTGCCGTGATGCGACAGCCAGGACGATACGCCTTCGTGGGACTTTCTTGCCACGTGCACGGGGCGCGCAAGTTTCAGCAGGTCTTCAAGAAGTACCGCAACCGGATCGTACTGACGTTGGGACTGTTTTGCGGCGGCGGGGACGATGGTGAACGCGGTTCGTCCAGCAAAGCGGGAGTAAAGGAAGACGAGCCAAGGAACTGCGCTGCGGGCGGCGACGGGTGGCCGGGCAAGACGACGCTCTGCCATGACGGACGGATCGCAACACTGAACAAGCTGGCAGGCCGCCAAGACGCGCTACCGAGGCGGCCGCCTACACGTCGTGGATGCATCGATATTTTTTTCCCCGCGTTGTCTGACATGCACCGACCTGACCGCGTAACTCGCGGACATTTCCTTCGGCGATCCCTGGCTGAAGCGGTATACGGCCACAGAAAAGACCGGGTTGTCGATGATGGTCGTGCGGACTGCCGTCGACGAGGAGGCCGCTGGACCTGGCGATCCGGGATGCGCGATTCAGTCGTGTAGACGAAATGACGCCGGATGAGATCGTGCAGTCGCAAGGAAGATCCCGATGAAGATCGCCACCCGACCGTACCGCAAGGCCGCGCGACTGCTCGGAATCAAAACGCCGAACTACGGTAAACTGTACGAGTCAGGCTCCAGCGGGCTACCGGCCGTCGCGGGAGCTGCCTGGGAGTACTCGCGGCTCTGGCTCGGACGATACCCCGCACTGTGGCCGTGGTTGGTCCGATTGGAAAGTGGACTGCAAAGCAGTACGGAGTTTCTCCACCGCTGGCGAAATCGATTCAGACGGCGCTGGATCCGGGTTCAGACCTTGTGCGGCATACGACCGCAGGCGGCCGCCGAAGTCGCCCGTCCGTCGCTTGACTGAAGTTTCGTGCGAACGCTTCGCGATTACCTGATGTTCCTCGAAGTCACCGGAGTTTCGACAGCCAACAAAGGCGCCGAACTGATGCTGCAGGCGATCCTGGAGCACTATGCTCCAGCGGCCGACGTGCACTTTGCGGTTCTGGAGCAGTTTGGATCGCAGCGCGATCGCGCGCGTTACGGACTGCGCACCAAGTTGACGCCACCTGAGTCGGTGAGTTCGCGCCGGGCGCGGGTGGTTGCGGCACTCAGGGCACAATTCGTCCGGCCGGGACGTGGGCTGGTCGCGGAATCAGAGATTGCGGCGGTCGTCGATGCTTCGGGTTTCGCGTTCAGCGATCAGTTGGGACAGAAGCGGGGTCTACCGGTTTGCGCGCGAAGCGGCGCGGTGGAAGAGCCAGGGGAAACCGGTGGTACTTGCCGCAGCTGCTGGGACCGCCGAGGCGATTGGTGCACCTTCAGTCCGGAATGCGAATGGTCCTCGAACATGTGGACTGCATTTATGCGTGAGCCGGCGTCGCTGGCGCACTTGCAAGACTTGGTGGGAGACAGCGACAAGGTGCGGATGGGCGCCGGATTTCACGTGCCTGGTGTCCGGGGAACTGCCGCCGGCTTTCGAACCGCAACACCACCAAGCCTGCATCGTGCCGAATCACCGCATGATCGAAAAGTCGTAGCGACCGAACGCCAGCAATACATCCCGTTTCTGGCCGCCCGCCTGCGGGAACTGGAGCGGCGTGACGGCGGCCCTACGTCCTGTTACATGACGCAGAGGTCGACGAGTCGCTGGTCAAGCCGCTGGAGGCGGAATACGGACGGGCACTGACAGCCGTCTCGGGAACTGGATCCGCGGAAACTGAAGGGTATCCTGGGGACGGCCCAGGTCGTGATCGGATCGCGATTTCATGCTCTCGTGAGTGCTTTGTCGCAGGGTGTACCGAGCATTGCCATCGGATGGAGCCACAAATACGACATGTTGCTGGCGGACTACGGTTGTTCCGAGTGCCGATTGACTCCGGGCAGCGATGAAGCGGGAGATCCGGGAAGTCGTCGGCTGGGCGATCGACGAACTTCGCCGCAGCCGGCAGGTGAGCGAACTCCGGCGTGCCGGAGAGACGATTAGAGAGCAGGTCCGACAGATGTGGTGCGATGTGGACGAAGTTCTTGGCATCCATTTGCCGGAGTCGGACGCCGCCGGCCGCCGAGCCAATCCCCGTCGCGTAGCTCGTGAAGAACGACGTGCTGGAAGTTGTGAAGACCTGCACCACGACGACGCCCGCTGCAACCGCAGGCCAGGACGTGCTGTGCGTTTTGTTCGTTCAGCACAGTTCCGACCAAACCGGTTCGACCATCAGCGGACACCTGGCGGTCGAAGGGTTCCGGTTATTGGTTGGGATGTCGGGATGCGGCCTTCGGCTTTGAAGGTCCGATGATCGCGGAATACCTGATTAGGTCAAGCGGGGCTGCATGTTGTTCCGCACAAGAACTGGCTGCGGGGAGGAAACCTGCTGGAGATCCGCACGGGCGCATTTCGCTGAATGGCGGAACTGCAGTCATTCGTGGCGCTGATCGACGAAGTTCGGCCGGACGTCGTGTACGTAAATACGCTGGTGAGCCTCGCAGGCGTCGTGGCGGCGCGCCGTCGCCGACTGCCCTGCGTCTGGCATATTAGAGAACTGTTTGACGACGTCGGCGGCGAGATGCACATCCCAGCCTGCGGCGGTCGCCCGCTCGTGCGACGATTGCTCAAGAAGCTTGCCACGCGCCGCGTGGCGATTTCACGGTCGGTGGCGGAGAACATCCTGGAGTCGACCGATCCGTCCGTCGTGGAGATCGTTCCGAACGCCGTCGGTCAGAACTTCTTCGAAGTGGCGGAAACGTCCAGTGAATGTCGCGCACGATTCGGACTACCTCCCGGCGTTCCGCTTATCGGCGTTCCCGGGACGCTCCGGCCGATGAAAGGGCACCCGTTCTTCTTTGAAGCGGCGGCATTGATCGCCCAGGCGCGCCCGGATTGCGTATTTGCAATCACAGGCACCGGCGAAGCAATCTACGAAACGCAATTGCGACGTCAGACCGAGCAGCTGGGCCTGGCCGATCGAGTGCGGTTCCTCGGCAACATCACCGTGATGCCGCAGTTCTATCGGGCGTGCGACGTCGTCTGCGTGCCGTCGGTGGCGGAGCCATTTGGGCGGACAGTGATCGAAGCCTTCGCGGTCGGAACTCCGGTCGTTGCGACGGCCGTCGGCGGCATCCGCGAAACGATCGAGGACAGAAAGACCGGTTTGCTGGCGGCATACGGCGACGTGCCGGCTCTGTGCGGCGCGCTGCTGCGAATTCTTTCGGATCAGGAGTTCGCACGCGTCCTCGCGAATGCCGCCCGACAGACCGCCCGCGAACAGTACACCGCGGAGCGCTATCAGGCCTCGTTGCGTGCGATCGCGGCCAGCGTCGCGGCAGATTCCGGGAAGACATCGCATCGAGCAAACGAGCGAACGGGGCGACAAGCCGGAGTGGCCAGCGTCCTTTCTCGGGAGGCCCGCGCGTGAGCGACCAGCCTCCCAATGCCGAAGCATCTCGTGCGGCATCCTCTGCGGGTGCCGTGCGGACCATCGTGATTGTCGCCGCCTATCACGCGGACGCCTGGTTGCCTGCGTGCGTGCGGTCTCTGGCGGAATCCTGGAATCCACACGACCGGTTGCTGCTGATCGATAACAGCGGGAACTCGCAACTGGAATCGGCAGCAAAGGCCATTCCGGGCACGTACGTGCTGGCGACGCCGCGTCCCTTGGGGTTCGCCGAAGCCAACAATTTTGGATTGGTACAAGGCGGCGTGAGCGGCGACTACGTTTGTTTCCTGAATCAGGACACGCGCAGCGGGGCCGGCTGGCTTGACGCGTGCGTGAGCTGTCTCGCGGCTCGGCCGGACGTCGGCGGCGTGCTGCCGCTGCTCAGAACCTATGAC
>JAXMBS010000111.1:0-10001 GCA_046349775.1 Planctomycetaceae bacterium
GATGCGATACTAGGCTCTCGGGCGTCGCCACGCGAGACAACGCGTAACGCAGCAGGAACAAGCCATTCAGCAGTACGAACAGTCCGAGCACGAAATACCCAGCGACCCGCGCGATGAGGCGTCCCTGAACACGTGCGTTGACAAAATTCTGCTTGCGTCGATTGCTGAAGACAGGCACCGGCGTGCTCCCACTCGATGTACGATGGACCGAGGTCGATGGAGGAGGGACGGATCGCCGCGTCGATCCGGGATGGTCCAACGCAAAACTAGGCCAGGCCGAGGCGATGTTCGGGCGGTTTGCCGGCGGAGCGCGGGATTCTGCGGCCGATCCTGCGGATTGGTGCGGTGTCTCCGATTCTGACGGCGCGCCGGCATCGGCGTCCGGTTGGCGTTGCAGGCGTCTCCGCTAGAATCGACGACGCCGGCATTGCACGCCGCTGTCGACGACCCGCTCGAAACCCATGCCGCTGTCCGAAGAAACATCGCCGTCTGGCGCCCCTGCTGCGGCCGAGCCCTGTCCAACGCCGCTGGAGTGGCGCGCAGTGCTGGAGGAGTTCCGGCGCGGGTGCCGTCCTTTCGAGTTCAACGACGTCGCGACGGGCGCGCGGGTCCGCGGCGTTGCATTCGGGGAGGGACCGCCGCTCTACGTGATCGGGCCGGCGTCCGGGGACGCCGAACTGTTTGCGCTGCTGGCCTGGTTGCTGAAGGAGCATCGCTGCTGCGTGTTCGTGTTACCACCTGCCGTCGGCTGGCCGGTGCGTGCCGCGCAGGAATTGCCGCGACAAAGCCGCGTCGTTTTGTCCGCGGCGTCGCACCTGGGGCACGAGCGGTTCGCGGTGTTCGGAGTCGGATTCGGCAGCGCCGCGTCGCTGGATCTGTGCCTGAATGAGCCGGATCGCGTCAAGTCGCTGGCGCTCGTGCAGGGGGCGGCGCGGCTCGGCCTCTCGTGGCTGGAGCGGGGACTGTACACGTATGGTGCGATGTGGCCGGGGACAATCGGCTGGATTCCGGGCTGGCGCGGGATGCAGGTGCAGAACCACATGCCGTGGTTTCCGCCATTTGACGAGAGCCGGTTTGATTTTCTGGTCGACAACCTGGCGCAGACCTCGACGGCGCAACTCTCGCGGCGCATGCTGCTGTGGGGAGCACTCGACTTTCGTTCGCAGCTCTCGCTCATTGATGCGCCGGTGCTGTTGATTGAGACCGAAGGGCTCGGCCGCGGCAGCATCGCCGCGCTCCATGAACTCCGGTCCGGGTTGCCGCAGGCACAGGTGGAGTCGCTGCACAGTGCGGGGCGGCACCCCTATTTGACGCATCCGCACCGAGTCGCGAAACTGCTGCGGACGTTTCTGGAAACGGCAGATCCGCCGCGCGAATCGCGAGTGGAAGCTGTGAGCGCCGCCGTTGTTTCACCAGCCTCGTAAAGGATCGCCATGTCTGCGGAATTGCCAGAGCCGCTCGACCTGATGGCCGTCGGTGCGCATCCTGACGACGTCGAGATCGCTGTCGGCGGGATTCTGGCGTCGCTGGTGCAGCAGGGATACCGTGTCGGCATTTGCGACCTGACCGACGGCGAACCAACGCCCGGCAGCGCGGGACCGGAAATGCGATTGGCGGAAGCGGCGGAGGCGGCGCGGATTCTCGGCGTGCAGGTGCGGGAGACACTCGACCTGCCGAATCGGAAACTGTTTGACAGCTATGAGTCGCGGGTGGCGCTCGCCAAAGTGTTTCGCCGATACCGCCCGCGAATTGTGCTCGGAATTCATGGAAAGACGCCGGGTGCGTCGCCGGACCACTGGCAGGCGATGCAGATCACCGATGCAGCGGTGTTCTACGCCCGGCTCAGCAAGTGGGACAAGGAGTTCGACAACCTCATCGTCCATCCGATTCATCGGCAGTTGTATTATCCACTCGGCCTGGGCGCGCTCGACACGCCGCTGGAGCGCGGATTTGTCGTGGACATCTCGAACTCACTCGATCGCAAGCTGGAAGCGATCAGGGCCTACAAATCGCAGTTTCCGCCGGCGAAGGATCGTGTGTTCCGGCTTGTGGAAGGACAGGCGAAGCTGTACGGCGCTGCCGCCGGCTTCCTGGCGGGAGAAGTGCTGATCCCGGCGTCGGCGCTCGGCGTGCGGGACCTCGTGAAAACGATGTGCGACTGAGTGGGTTGTCGGTTTGTTTGTGGTGACCGCATTCATGCGGTCGCGATTGACGATTAATCTTCGCGGACACGACCCGATGAATCGGGTCGCTACGAACCTCACAGATGCTTCCGCTCCAGCTTGCTGCCGCCACGAGTTCCTTCCGCCAGCCGCTGCGGCAGTGCATCGACACGGCGGCGCGGACGGGGGCGTCCGGCGTGCTGTTCGATGCCCGCGGGGAGCTGCCGATCGCCGATTACGGCGACACCGCCCGGCGGCAATTGCTGCATGAACTGGACGAGCGGCGACTGAAGGTGGCAGCGTTGACGTTTCCGCTGCGGCGGCCCTTGCACGATGCGGAGCAACTGGATCGGCGGCTGGAGGCGATCAAGGGGGCGATGCAGTTTGCGTCGCTGTTGCGCTGCCGGTTGATCACGGTGAGCGCGATGCGTGTGCCGACGGAGGCGGATTCGCGTGAAATGCACCGGATTCTCGATGTTCTCAATGAACTCGCACGGTTTGGGAACCATGTCGGTGTCACGGTGGCGCTGACTCCGGTCGGAGACGCGCCGGCGGCGCTGAATTCCATCCTGTCGAAGGTGAAACAGGGGCCGATTGCGGTCGATTTTGATCCGGCAGGCTGCATCCGTAGCGGGCGGGATGCGGAGGACGATCTGCGCGAGTATGCGAGCTGGATCGGGCACCTGCATGTGCGGGATGCCATTCACGGACGGGACGGGGATGGTAAAGAGACACCGGTCGGCCGCGGCGAGGTCGACTGGCCGGCGCTGCTCGCGCTGCTGCACGAGATCGGCTATCGCGGTTGGATGACGGCGCGGCGAACCGAGGGGACCGACCCGGTCGGCGACGTGACGCGGGCCATCGAATACGTCCGCAACGTAGCGCTGGGAGGTTGATGTGGGCGCCGATGTCTCCGAGGAACCGGGATTCGCTGCCGGCGGCCAGGGGCCGCCGGTGCTGACGGTTTCAGAGCTGACGGCGCTCATCAAAGATTGCCTGGAGGGGAACTTTCCGAGCGTGGCGGTGCTGGGAGAGATTTCCAACTGCGTGCATGCCGGCTCCGGGCACGTCTATCTCACACTGAAGGACGACGCGGCGCAGCTCCGCGGAGTGATCTGGCGGATGCGCGCGTCGCGGATTCGCTTTGACCTGCGCGACGGATTGCAGGTCGTGGCGATCGGGCGGCTGGACCTCTATCCCGCACGGGGGACATATCAGCTGGTCATTGAGGAACTGCTGCCGCACGGCGTCGGTCCGCTCGAACTGGCGTTCCGGCAACTGCATGAACGGCTGGCGCGGGAGGGGCTGTTCGCGCCGGAGCGCAAGCGTCCTTTGCCACGTTTCCCCAAACGCATTGCACTGGTGACGAGTCCACAGGGCGCGGCGGTGCGCGACATGCTGCAGGTGATCACGCGCCGCTGGCCGGCGGCGCGGGCGGTGATTGTGCCGGTGCCGGTGCAGGGGGACGGAGCGGCGGAACTGATTGCGGCCGGGATTGCGCAACTGCCGGCGCTGGCGGATGTGGATGTGGCGATTGTCGGCCGTGGCGGGGGGAGCCTGGAGGACCTGTGGTCGTTCAATGAGGAAATTGTTGCGCGGGCGATTGCGGCAAGTCCGGTGCCGATTCTCAGTGCGGTTGGGCACGAGATCGATGTGACGATTGCGGACCTGGTGGCGGACCGGCGGGCGCTCACTCCCAGCGAAGCGGGGGAGATCGTCGTGCCCGATCATGCGGAGTTGCTGGCAGGATTGCGGCAGCTTGGAGAGCGGTTGCAGTCTGCGGTGCGAGGGCGTGCGGCGCTATTGCGCTCGAATCTCAACCAGCTTGCGGTACGACGAGTGCTGACCCAGCCGGCGGAGCAGTTGCATCACCGGATGCAGCGCGTGGATGATCTGGAGCGGCGGCTGACGGCCGGAATCCGGCGGCGCCTCGAAACCGCTCAGTCACAATGGCGGACGATGGGGGCGTCACTTTCGGCGCTCAGCCCGCTGCGCGTCCTGGAACGGGGGTATTCGCTGACGACGCGTGCGGAGACAGGCGCGGTCGTGCGACGGACCTCTGATGTGCGGCCAGGGGACGTGATCGCGACGCGTGTTGCTGACGGAACAGTTCGCAGCCGCGTAGAAGCAGGAAGGGATACAACGGAACGATGAGTGCGAACACTGAAAGATCGGCAGGCGGCAGTGAATCACCGTCGTTCGAGAATGCGCTCGTCGAGCTCCAGCAGATTGTCGAGCAGCTCGAAAGCGGCGCGCTCGGGCTCGAAGACTCGCTGCGGCAGTACGAGCGCGGGGCTGCACTGCTGCGGCACTGCTACGGGATGCTGGAGTCAGCCGAGCGGCGAATTGAAATCCTGACGGGCCAAAACGCTGAAGGCGAGCCGCTCACAGCTCCGTTCGATGCCACGGCGACGCATGAGCCGACGGTGTCGAAACCAGGCCGGCGTGCCAGGCCGCGCGCTGCGAAACGACCGGAACCGGAGCCTCCCGAAGACGACGCAAACAATCCCGACGCGTTGTTCTAAAGTGGCAGAGTGACAAAGTGGCAAAGCAGCCGGTGTCGGAGCTTCACTCTGCCACTTTGTCACTTTGCAACTCTGCCACTCCTCCTTCTTATCCCTTCCACGCCGCGGGGTATTGCAGCCCGAGCTGGATGATCTTCTGCAGGAGCGAGGCGTAGTCGACGCCGGCGGCCTTCGCGGAGGCGGCGAAGTCCTCGTCCTTGGCGAGGTTGGGGTTGGCGTTGGCTTCCAGGACATACGCGCGGCCGTCCTCCGTCAGTCGCAGGTCGATCCGGGCGTATCCGCTCATGGACAGCTCGCGGTAGACGCGCTTGCACAGCTTGGAGATCTTCAGCGCGATCCCTTCGGGCAGGTTCCGTGCCGCGCGCGTGTCGATCGAGTACTTCTCGCGGTAGGCCTCGTTCCATTTGAGGCGGCGCGTGGCAATCCGCGCCCCTTCGGCCGGCATGTCGCCGAAGTCCATCTCCCAGATGGGATACGTCTGCAGTCGCTCGTTGCCGATCACTCCGACGTATAACTCGCGGCCTTCGATGTACTCCTCAATCAGCGCGTCGCCATTGACCGATTCGTGGACGAACTTCACGCGCTCTTCGAGCGCCTCGCGGTCGTGGACCACTGACGCCTGGGAAATGCTCTGCGACGCGTCCTCCTGGACGGCCTTCACCAGCAGCGGGTACTTGAGCTTCGAGATGCCGGCGAGCTTGCGACCCAGGGGGGCGACGACGAAGTGCGGCGTGGGGATGCGGTGATAGAGCAGGATCTTCTTCGCCAGCGCTTTGTTCCGCGAGAGCATCATGCCGAGCGGGTTGCAGCCGGTGTAGAGCTGCCGCATCAGTTCGAGGTAGCTGACGACGGCCTGGTCGTACGCGGTGACGCCGTGGAATTCCTCCAGCAGCATGAAGGCGATATCGGGCGGGTTCTCGGCGATCGCCTGCCGGAGCGGGCCGAGGTCGTCATAGACGCCCAGGGGCTGCACTTCGTAGTCCAGCTTGCGCAGCGCCTGGATGACGTCGAATTCGCACTTCCACTCGGCGATTTCTTTAGGTGTGTATCCGTCGAGGCTGTCGGGCGGCACGAGGCCGTCGCGCACGAGGACGAGCACCCGTTTGCGGCTCATAGTGCGATCCGATGCATCCCTGCGTTGAGATAGTTCATGACGTGCATTGTGAGCACGATCAACACCTGCCGTTCGGCCTCATTATCGGGCTTGTCGAGCCTTAGACCCAGGACTTCGCAACGGTCGATCATGTCGCGAAGCACTTCGTCGATGGTGTACTGATACTCGCCGGTCCAGTCGGCGACGTCCTCGCGGATGCGCGCCCGGACGCGCCGCAGGAACGCGGCCGCCGACCGCCCGTTCGCCGGAGCGGAGCGGCCATTGGCCGCCGGTTCTTCGCGGACGAACAACCGCAGCAGGTCCCGGTCGAGGTCCCGCGGGAGGTCGATGCCATAAAAGTTCCGCCGCTCCTGGTAGTGTTCCCGCAGGGTCTTCCGCACGGCCCGCAACGGATCGATGCGCATCCGCGTGCGCTGCTTGGGAGGCTGCGTGCGGATCTCGCGCATGACTGTATCGACGTATTTGAGTTTTTTCAGCGCGGGCCAGCCCTCGTAACGAGTCCGCCAGTCGGAACGGGGCTTGAGCCAGACGGCAAACGTCTCGGCGAAGTCCTCGGCCGGATGGCTCTGTGCGTACCACGCCTGCAGGTGATGGACGTAACTCTTGCTGAATGGTCGCGGCGTGTAGAACTCCGGGTACGGTTGCGATGGCGAGCCGAAGACGCGCCGCCAGGTGACGCGCCGCCGCAGCCGATACGCGTTGTCGACCGCGTGGCCGACCTCGTGCCGCAGAATCCGCAGGCACGACTCGTCGGTGCCCCCTTCGACTTCCAGCATCTGCGACTCTTCCAACTGCATCAGCCGCGGATGCGCGAGGTAAAATGGAATCGCCACGCCCGGAATGCCGTCGGGACTGAACCAGTCGGTCGACAGCCAGAAGTGCGGTCGGAACCGCATGCCCTTGAGTTGCAGTTCGTCGTGCATCCGCTGGATGCGTTCCTCCAGCGGTGTGCCGTCGATGCGGATCGGCAGATCAGCGAACCGGAGTTCGAGGAGTTGAGCGTCGGTCATCCGCGCGAGCGAACGGTCGCCGTAGCTCGGCCGGGCGTTGCGCCGGTCGCGCTTGGAGCGGGAGTTCGAGGTTCGCGAGCGGGAGATCATCGGAAGGAGTGCGAAAAGTACAAAAGGTGCGAACAGTATGAATAGTCAGCAGAGGCGTAAGTGACGAGGGACAAGGTCGCGGCGGGGTTTCACTTTTCGCAGTGTTCGTACTCTTCGCACTGTTCGTACTCTCGCGGATTGCAGTACGATCGGATAGTGACTTCGCCGTCGTTGCGCGCGGAAGTTCTCGATTCTGAGTCCCGATTCTGCCGTATGCCAGTCGAATTCTTTCCGATTCCGGACTGCGTGCGGACTGACGCAACGATGCCAAGCCGATAAGTATACGTGTGTATACACCATCGGAGTCGACGCACCCAAACTGGCCCGCCGACGATCGAATCGGAAACGGCTCGGTTTCCGCGATTGTGAATGAAATAGCTTGTATGCAGGACCGTGCCGACAATCTGGCCGCCGCTCGCGAGCGGATTCGTGCGGCGTATTCGCCGGAATTGTTCGGCGCGCTGGCGGACCAGTGGGCCGGACTGCTGCGGCGTCACTTGCAGACGGTCGAGGGGGGCGAGGGGCCGGTCCTGAACTGGGAGGCTCCCCCCGAAAACATCGCGGCAGCCGGCAATTGGCTGGTTCGAGCTTCGTTCTATCCGGACCCGCACGCTGAACCGCCGGAAATCGACGAGCTGGGCCGGCGGTTCGGCGAGGTTGTCCGGACGATGCTGGCGCGGGGCCACAATCTGCATCACCCCCGGTACGTCGGGCACCAGGTGCCGGCGTCGATTCCGATCGCGGCGCTGTTCGACGCGGTTGGCTCGGCGACGAATCAGGTGATGGCGATCTATGAAATGGGGCCGTGGGCCACGGCTGTCGAACGGGCGGTCATCGAGCGCATCGGCAAGACGCTGGGACTGACACCCGGGACATTCGCGGGGCTGATTACGCACGGCGGGTCGCTCGCAAACACCACGGCGCTGCTGACGGCGCGGAATGTCGCCCTCGGCGAGTCGTGGGAACAGGGACTCGACGTGGCCGCACAGTCCCCTGCCCTGCTGGTCCATCCGGACGTGCATTACAGCATCACGCGGACGGCGGGGATGCTGGGGCTCGGAACGAGAAGCGTGGTGCGCGTCCCGCTGGACGACCGTCGGCGAATGGACCCGCGCCAACTCGATGCCTTGATCGCGCGGCTCAAGTCTGACGGGCGGCGGATCGTCGCCGTCGTGTCGTGCGCGTGCGCGACGCCGATCGGTGCGTTCGATCCGCTCGTCGAGATCAGCGCCGTCTGCCGCATGCATGGCGTGTGGCTGCACGTCGATGCGGCGCACGGAGGAGCAGCGGCGTTCAGTGATCGGCATCAGCACCTGATCGCGGGGATCGAGCAGGCGGACAGCATTGTGGTTGATGCCCACAAGATGCTGTTCATGCCGGCACTGTGCGCCCTGGTGTTCTACAGGAACGCGGCGCATCGGTTCGAGGCGTTCCGGCAGGATGCGCCGTACCTGTTCGATCCCTCCGCACCGGGGATGGCCGAATACGACAGCGGGATGCTGACGGTCGAGTGCACCAAACGCGCGGCGGCCTATGGGTTGTGGGGGGTATGGTCGCTGTTCGGACCGCAGTTGTTCGCGGACCTGGTCGACGCGACTTTCGACCTCGGACAACAATTCCACGCGATGCTCCGCGCCGCCTCCGACTTCGAGCCGTTACACGAGCCGCAGTGCAACATCGTCGCCTTCCGCTACCGGCCGGAGCGGCTGCGCGACGCGGACGTGAAGACCATCGGCGAACTCAACCTGCGCATCCGCCGGCGGATTGTCGAGTCGGGCAAGTTCTATCTCGTCCAGGCCAACCTGAACGGTGGTGGGGCGCTGCGGGTGACGCTGATCAATCCACTGACGACGGCGGAGGACCTGCGGGAGTTGATGGAAGAGATCCGGCGAGTCGGCGAGGATTTGTCATTTGTCAGTGGTCAATAGTCATTTGTCATTTGCAAGGGGCCGTCGGTTCATCCGCTTTCCGCTGTCGGCTTTCCGCTTTCCTTTAGCATTCGACATTTCGTCAGTCCGGCATTCGCTCATTCCCCCTGCGCCGCGCGGCCGGTTATACTTTTGAGCGGGAGGCCGCCATGCGTCGATTCCTGACAGTCGTCGCGATCATTGCCATCTGCGGGGTATGCCTGGCGCAGCGTGGTGAGGGCCGGCGCCGCTGGCGGGGGCAGCGAGGCAACATTGATATCTCCAGCGATCGGCGTGGCGTGCCGGACTGGGAGGTCGATGCAGAGTTTCCCGAGGACGTGTTCACGTTCGTCCGGATCCGGTACGACTCACGCGGCGGCGGGCGTTATGGGTGGGGCGGCTGGGAAAAGTGGGCGACGGATTATCCCGACAGCGACCTCAACTTTTCGTTCCGGTTGCAGCAGCTCACCTCGCTGAAGGTGAACCCCAACCCGATCATTCTCGATCTGAGCGACCAGCGGCTGTTTGACTACCCGTTTGTGTACATCATCGAACCAGGTCACGGCATCGGGCTGCTGCCGGACCAGGCGGAGAACCTGCGGCGCTACTGCCTCAACGGCGGGTTCGTGATGGTTGATGACTTCTGGGGGGAGGACGAGTGGGAAGGGTTCTACCGGGACCTCAAGCTGGTGTTTCCCGATCGGGAGCCGGAAGAATTGCCGCTGGAACACCCGATCTTCCATTGTGTGTATGACCTCAAGGAAAAGCCGCAGATTCCGTCGATCGGCCACGCGATGAGCGGCTACAGGACCGAACGCTGGGACGCGCCGGAGGCGCACTACCGCGCGCTGCTCGACGACGACGGGCGGGTGATGATGATCATCTGCCACAACACCGACCTCGGCGACGGCTGGGAACGCGAGGGGGAGAACGAGGAGTATTTCCATCAGTTCTCGGAGAAGTACGCGTACCCGCTGGGGATCAACATCGTGTTCTATGCGATGACGCACTGACGCGGTGATCGGTGAAGCGGTCAGGTGTCAGCGGTCAGCCGTCAGCGAATGAGGTATGGGGGTTGATCAGCTTGGCCAGCGGGACACTCCGCTGGCTTGGCACGCCATGAACACCATGTCCGAAGTTGAAAACGAATCGACGATGCTTTCGCCCGATGAGCGATACGCGTCGAATGCGTC
>JAXMBS010000112.1:0-8895 GCA_046349775.1 Planctomycetaceae bacterium
TGGCGAGTGACCCGTGGCTGAGAAAGTTGGGAACACTCGCACTTTCCTACCTACTACCCACTATCAACTACCCACTTCGACGTGACAGCGACCCGCCCAGTTGCAGACCTGGCCATTGTCGGTGGTGGGATTGTCGGCTGCGCGACCGCCTACCGTTACGTGCAGAGATTTCCCGGCCGCCGCGTGCAGCTCTTTGAGAAGGAGGATCGTCTGGCGGCACACCAGACGAGCCACAACTCGGGAGTCCTGCACTCGGGGATCTATTACCGGCCCGGTTCGATCCGCGCCCGAAATTGCCGGATCGGACAGCAGGCGATGGTCGAGTTCTGCCGCGAGCAGGGTCTACCGCACGACGTCTGCGGCAAGGTGATCGTCGCCACGCACGAAAGTCAGTTCGAACGGCTGCATACGATCTTTGATCGCGGGCAGGCTAACGGCGTGCGGTGCGAATTGATCGGCCGGGAGCGGCTGGTCGAACTCGAACCGCACACGGCCGGTCTGCGGGCGATTCATGTGCCGGATGCGGGTATCTGTGACTTTCAGGCCGTTTGTTTGCGACTCGGAGAACTGATCCGTCACGCCGGAGGCGACATATTCCTGTCGGCGGGACTGACCGGCGTCGAACATCGCAGCGACGCCGTCATCCTGCGGACCGGGAGCGGGGAGTTTGCCGCGAAGCAGGTGGTGACGTGCGCCGGACTGCAGGCCGACCGGGTCACCCGGCTCACCGGCGAACCGCCGGCGGCGCCGATCGTCCCGTTCCGCGGCGAGTACTACAAGCTCCGGCGCGAGGCCGAGGGACTGTGCCGGAACCTGATCTACCCGGTTCCGGATCCCCGGTTTCCGTTCCTGGGAGTGCATTTCACGCGAATGGCCCGCGGCGGCGTGGAGTGCGGCCCCAATGCCGTGCTGGCCTTCGCGCGCGAGGGCTACTCGAAGCTGACCATCGCGCCGCTCGACCTGCTGCAGTCATTGACGTACAGCGGGTTTCTACGCCTGGCTGGACGATATTGGCGTGTGGGCGCAGGAGAAATGTGGCGTTCACTCAGCAAAGCCGCGTTCGTCGCGGCGCTGCAGCAACTCGTGCCGGCGGTCCGGTCGGAGGACCTCGAAGCCGCGCCCGCCGGGGTGCGGGCACAGGCCCTCGGGCCCGACGGCAACCTCATCGACGACTTTGTGATTCAGCGCAACGGCCGCATCATCAACATCGGCAACGCACCGTCTCCCGCTGCGACGGCCTCGCTGCAGATCGGCACGCTCGTCGTCGACATGCTCGCCGAATAACGACCGCAATCGCCTCGAGCGACTTTCGCAGCGCTCGACTCTCAGTCCTGTTCACCGCCACAGCCGCAACGGCCAGGACGTCGAATCCGCAGCGGTGGCAGCCCGCCGCTGCTGGAGGCGGGTAAACAACCGCGAGTACCGTCGCTCAGGAGGCACCTCGCTGCGGCGCATGGTCGGCGGACGCTCGACCGCAAGGTTGCTCGCGTCGATCATCGGCTCAGTGCGGGCATGTGCGTCGTCAATCGGTTCCGGCCCCCCGACCGTAGCGCATTCAATGACCGCATTGATCTGCGGCTCTGGCTGCACGATGTCCCAGTTCGTATCCACCGGCGCCAGCTCGGGCGCAGAACGACGCGCGGACCTTGGCGCCGGCGGTTCGCCGCCATCGCCGGCCCGCAGTTCGTTCCGCAGATCGGTCACATCGAGCAGCAGCTTGGTCTCGACGCCCGCGGACCGGTTGTGGGAGGGACGCGGTTCGTCGCGAGAGCGCTCGCCGGCGGACGAAAGCACCGGCGCCGAACCCCGGGATGTCGGCGCGGGGGGCTCGCGGCGCGGGAGAGCGCTGCTGGAGCCGTCGGTCTGCGGCAGTTCAGCCTGACGGTCGAGCTGGGCATACCGGTCGTCCACGGCGACCTCGATGACCGGGGTGATCCCGGTGATCCATTCACGGGAGTGGACGATCGGCGCGTCGGAGGAGGGATGGACCGGATTCATAGGATTCTGCTCTGGAGGAGGAATCGCCGCCTCTGCCGAACCTTCGGCGGCCCCGATTTCAATGGCGACGGCGTCCGCGGCGTCATCCCACCAGGAGTGACGTTCTCCGACCGCTTCCGCCGGCACGTTCGGGATTTCCACGGCCGTCTCTGAGTCCCACGACACAACCGTTTCGTCGCCGACCGCTGCAACAGCATCGGTACGGCTGGACGGCAGGTTCCAGGGCAGAGCCAGGCCGCGGAGATCGTCCAAGGCGGCCACGACGGTCTCCGGCGTCACCGGCCGCTGTTCGCCCGCAAATCCCAGGAGCAGGGCGTGGTCACAGAGCTGATTGAGGCAGTGCAGATTGCCGTCGCTCGCCGTGATGATGGCGTCGACTGCCTGCGGGGCAAAGACCTCCGACAGCCGCCCGCCCGCCGCCCCGATGCGATGCTCGATGTACTGCCGTGACTCTTCACGCGTCAGCAGTTCGAGCACTATCTGTTGACCGATCCTCTGGCTCAGGCTGCTCAGTTCCGGGGTCGCCAGCCGCTCTTCAAGCGCGATCGACCCCGCCAGAACCAACTGGACCACCGAACGCCCTTCATGCCGCTGAATCGTCAGCCGACGCAATTCGTCCAATAGGGGATTCGGCAGAGCGTCCGCCCCATCGGCGATCACAAGCAGGCCGCTGTGCTCCGGCCGCAGTGCACGCGCTTCACGCAGCACCATCAGCCGCAGTTCATCGGAAGCCTGCGTGGCAAACTCCCGTCCCAGCTCGAACAGAATCGTGCGCCAGAGTTCATCGGCGCTCCCGAACTCGCAATGCGTCAGAACGACCGGCTGCAGCCGATCGGCCAGACGCCGTGCCAATTCGAGACAGACGGTCGACTTTCCGGAACCGGAGGGTCCGCTGACGAGCACCGCCTCGGCGCCGTTCTGTAAGCTGGCCACGGCGTGCTGCACGGACTCCGCGACATGCGGGGTCAGCCAGCAGCGGCCGGCGCCGGCGTCCACCCCGAACGGGCGCATCCGGAGCATATAGAAGGCTTCGTACACCGGGTACGCTCCAAAACTGAGATCCAAACCGGCCCGTCTGCGCACGACTCGGCCGATGGCGATTGCCCGAGGCGCGCGCGGGAACCGCCGTTGGTTCCTGTCGAATCGAACGGTGAGCCGGCCGCTCTGGAGTCGTTTGGTGCGACGCCTTACAGCCTCTCGGCGCCCTGGCAGGTCTCAACGATATGGCCGATTGTGCCGTCGCCGCCGCGCTGTCAGAATTCGCAGGATCGGCACGGCCTCCCCAATCTGCCTCCGGCCAGGTGCAGTGAAGTGTCCGCCGTTTCCCATGGAAATCCACTGCCGACGCAAACGTCCAGCCACACGCCGAGCAAGACCACAACATCTTTCACAGAAGCCACTTACAACAACGCCAGGAGGCAGGCATTGACCTCCGCCCGACACCAACTTGTTGTGCACCGGGCGGGCGGGGGCGATTTCTTCACACGCTTGGCATGTCGGGCTACAATTCCGCCAGCGCGGGCCTTCCCGGCCATCGATCGGGCCGGCAACCTGGGGAATGGTTCTGTACATTGCGACTGTTCCGGATCGCGCAACCGGCCGATTCAGCCCCACGGGGGAAATCGCAGCCGCCACGACATGTCGATCGGCGTGCCGACGCAGTCGGTTTCATGCCTCGGAAAGGTGATCTCGCGTTCTGCTCGTTGCGGACCCCTTCACGCGCTGCTTGAAGGCCCCGAATGCCAACGGCTCGCCTCGCCGCCGTTGTCCGCCGCATGGGCCGCTTGAATTGCTGGCATGTCGACCGCCGCCATCCCGCTTTCGAACCCTGACGAGATCCGCACGCTATTCGGCGCCCAGGATGTCAATCTGCGCCGCATTCGCGACGCCGTCGGCGTCTCTGCCGTTTTGCGGGGAGACGTCCTGACGCTGGAAGGGGATGACGCCCAAGTCCGCCGAGGACAGCAGGTTGTCGAGTCGCTGCAGTCGATTATTGCCCGCCGCGGCGCCCTTTCCGAAGAGGATGTCGCCAGGACGCTGGAGCATACGTTGCCGGCGGGTGTCCCCCCTGCCGCCATCGACCTGTTTGAAAAGGCGAAACGCGTCGCCCCCCGCACGCCGGGTCAGTCAGAGTATGTCGACGCCATTCGCACGCACGATTTAGTGTTCTGTCGCGGTCCGGCCGGCTGCGGCAAGACCTACCTCGCGGTGGCGATGGCCGTCAACGCCCTGCGACGCGAGCAGGTCCGCAAGATTGTCCTCGTGCGGCCTGCCGTTGAAGCCGGCGAACGCCTCGGCTTCCTCCCCGGTGATTTGCTCGCGAAGGTCAACCCCTTCCTGCGGCCCCTGCTCGACGCCATGCAGGAGATGCTCGATTTCGACCAGGTCCGCCGGTACATGGAAGCGGATGTCGTCGAGATCGTGCCCCTCGCCTTCATGCGCGGGCGCACTCTGAACCAGACGTTCATCATTCTGGACGAAGGCCAGAACACGACGGTCACGCAGATGAAGATGTTCCTCACCCGCATGGGGGAGGGATCGAAGATTGTCGTCACCGGCGATACAACGCAGACCGACCTGCCGTCGAATATCGAATCCGGGATGCTGGACGCCATCCACCGCCTCGACGGCATCGAAGGCGTCGGCGTCGTGGAATTGACCGGCCGGGACATTGTCCGTCACCGCCTGGTGCGCGAAATCGTGAGAGCCTACGACGAGTCCCCGCGTTCGGGCGGCAAGCCGCGTCGTCGCTAGCCCCCAGGGCATTGCGCCATGTTTGGAGCCAACTCAAAACGCAGCCGGACGACCCGGACGATGACCGTCCGCGGACCCGAGACCGTCTGGTCGCGCGCCGCCGAGTTTTTCGGCGACCGCGGCACACTGCTGCGGATGGGACTCTGCCTGGCGGCCATCGCCATCCTCCTCGTACTGGTGCAAAGCTGGAAAACGCCGTTCCCGTACCGGATCGGACAGCGCGTGCCGCACGGCATCGCAGCCAAGCTCGATTTCGACCGCGTGGACGCCGACGCGACCAACCAGCTTCGTCGGACGGCCGAAGACCGAACGCCGCTGGTCTTCACGAACCATCCGGAACGGCTCGACGCCCTGCCGCAGCAGTTGCGGTATGCCCTGGGAGAAGTCGCGCAGTCGGCTTCGCTCAGCGAGTTGCAGCGACTGGCGCCTGACGTCGCAGCCGGTTTCGGCCTGGTGGCGTCCAGCGGCCGGCGCCAGTCCCCTGCGGCCGTGTTCGCACCCCGCAGCACCGAAGAGCGATACGCGAACCTCAAGCAGATTCTGGGTGATCCGGAAATGACCACCACTCAGACGCTGATCGACAACGTCGTCGACGATTTCAGCAAGTTCATCGCGCCGCTCAGAAAATTCGGCGTCATCGACCCCGAACTGGTCCGTGAACTCAAGATCGGCCGCGAGCGGCAGTTGCGGATCGTCCAGGCGGACAGCTCCAGCACTGACGTCGAAGTCCTGTTGTCCCAGGTCCGGCTGACTGACCAGCTCAACGACGCGGGCGACCTCGGCAAGTCGTGGCTGTCCTACCCGGAACTGACCGACCTGCGCACCGCGCTGTCGCATTGGCTGGTGGCCACCGCTCCCTCAACGCTGCAGTTCGACCAGGCGGCGTGGACGGCCGGCCGCGCCGCCGCGCGCGACGGCGTCGAGCCGCAACGTCAGCAGTTCATCAAGGGGGACACGCTCGTCGAACCCGGCCAGGTGATCGATGACGAACAACTCGAGTTACTCTGGGACGAATACACCACCGCCGAACGGCTGGTCCATCTGCCCGAGCGACTCTCCCGCGTCGCCGTCGTCGCATTGCTGATGGTCGTGCTGGCATTGCTCAATGGCTATTACATCGTGCGCAACGAGCCGCGTCTCGCCGGGAGCGTCAGCCGTCTGAGCGTGTTTCTCGTCGCGGTTGTTTCCGCGTCGGCCTGCGCGCGATTGCTGTCGTTCGCCTCATGGCCGGTCGAAGTGATTCCGCTGCTGTCGATCTGCATGCTGCTGGCGGTCGCTTACAACCAGGTGCTGGCGACGATCACCGCCTTTACGATCTGCGCGATCGTCACCCTGTCCGCCACGCTCGACCTGTCGCACTTCATCGTGCTGATGAGCACCGCCGCGACGGCCGTGATCCCCCTTTCCAGCGTCTCATCGCGATCCAAAATCGTGATCGTCGGTTTGTACGCGGCCGCCACGTACTTCTGCGTGTCGATGGGGCTGGACATCATCGAGTCGCAATCGCTCACGGAAGTCTTCGACGACTGGACGCCGCTCGTGCACAGCCTCCGCGGCGCAGGCATGTGCCTCGTCGCGTCGTTCCTCGTCGCCGGGACGCTGCCGTTCGTCGAAAAGGCCTTCGACGTGGTCACCGACATGAGCCTGCTGGAACTCAGCGACCCGTCGCATCCGCTGCTGCAGGAACTCGTCCGCCGCGCGCCAGGCACTTACAACCATTCGATCACCGTCGGCAGCATTGCCGAAGCCGCCGCCGAGAAGATCGGGGCCAACGGACTGCTCGTCCGCGTGGGGGCCTACTTCCACGACATCGGCAAGATGCTCAAGCCCCAGTATTTCATCGAGAACATCCAGCAGGGGACCGAGAACCGGCACTCCCAGCTTGCGCCGGCGATGAGCACGCTGATCATCATCGGCCACGTGAAGGACGGCATCGATCTCGCCGAGCAGCACAACCTGCCGCAGGCCATCATCGACTTCATTGAGCAGCACCACGGCACGACGCTCGTGGAGTACTTCTACCACGAGGCGGCGAAGCAGTGTGAAGGGGACCCCGATCACAAGACCGATGCGGAAGAGTCGTCATTCCGCTATCCCGGCCCCAAGCCGCAATCGCGCGAGGCGGGCATCATGATGCTCGCGGACGCCGTTGAAAGCGCCAGCCGCGCCCTGACCGACCCGACGCCGCGACGCATTGAGACCCTGGTTCACAACCTCACGCTCAAGCGCTTGCTCGACGGCCAGTTCGACGAGTCCTCGCTCACGCTCAGCGAAATCCGCGCCATCGAAGAATCGCTGGTGAAGTCGCTGATCGCCATCTACCACGGCCGCATCCGTTATCCCGAAGCCCAGGCGCAGCCGGCGTGATGATTCGCCTCGCGCTCGCCGACCGGCAACAGGCGCTGCGACTCGACAAGACCGCCCTGCGCCGCATCGCGCGCGATGTTCTGGCCGGCGAGGGTGTGACCGAAGCAGAGATCAGCCTCGTGTTCGTCGACGACGACGAAATGCAAGCGCTCAACCGCCGGCACCTCGCGCACGATTACCCCACCGATGTTCTCAGCTTCCTGCTCGAAGCCGAGGAGACCGACGCCGGCCGCCGAATTGACGCAGAAATCATCATCAGCACCCAGACCGCGGCCCGCGAAGCCCCGCGGTTCGGGTGGTCAACGGCGTCCGAAGTCACGCTGTACCTCGTCCACGGCCTGCTGCATGCCTGTGGCTACGATGATCTGGCTCCGCGCGAGAAAGCGCGCATGCGCCGGGTCGAACGCGCCGCGCTGCGCCGCGCCGGTCTCGAGCCGCGCTACCGCGGCCGAAATCGGGCCGAGTAATCTCGACCGGCCCTCCAGCTTTCCGACCGCCTCAGTCATGAAGCTGACGTGGCATCCGACAAAACGACTCCGGCAAGGTTGCCCCCTGCCGGAGTCATTATGGACACGCTAAAGAGCATTTGTCCCGGCTCGCCGCAAAACGATGTGTTGGAGTCAGCGGCCACACCATCGCGAGTCATCACTCGGGCACGCCTGCTCGATCCGCGGCTGGCGCGGTCGACCTGCGGCGGCGACGCGACGCCATCACCATTCCGAGCGCACCGAACGCACCAAGCAGCAACGTACTTGGCTCCGGTACCTCAGCGACATCCAGGGCGAAGTTGACCGCCACATTCTGGTTGCCGAGGAATGCGCCGACGTAAGCGGCGTCGTAGTTGTCATGGAGTGCTTCATGGTTCTCCGGATCGTAGCCGCCGATATAGTCGTAGAACTCATATCGGCGGGTTACCGATTCATTTCCGTTGCCCACGTCGGCCTGGTCGATCTTCTCTCCGGGGCCGTTAATGCTGGACTGGAGCAGATACCATTCGATCTCGGTCTCTGTCTCACCCGGTACGTTGGGATTGCCGACCACAAGATCTTCCAATTGAACTGGCCCGGCGTTTTCAACAACGGTGGTGAAGACTTTCGCCCAGATGGCGTCACCGAATTCCTGGCCAAGTCCTGGCAACGGCGCCTGGATGACCGCCTGGACTGCTGCAGGATTCCCGGGATTTACCGCCGGCGCCAGCGTGAGCACGGGCGCAGGCAACCTCACTGGGGTTCCCGCCAGCATGAGCGTCCCGCTGCCTCCGTCCAGCAGCCAATGGTAGACGGTGTTGGTGGGTGTCACGCTCGTTGAAATGCCGAAGTGATCGCCCGGCACATTGGGGTAATTGGGATCGCCTCCGTATTGGGAGTTAAACAATGAATGTCCGCCGGTATCCGGCAGGGTGCCTGAATCAGTGCCGACGGCCCATCCTCCAATCGGATCATATGTGCTTTGATAACGAACGAATGTATTTGTGCCATCCGTGGTGACGGTTGGGTCGCCATAGCGGTTGTAAGGCGCACCGAACGTGTACAACACGTCTCCGGGAAGACAGCCGTCGAGTTCAATTTCAAAACCATGTGCGACCGATCCGGTGTCATTGATCGCATCGAAGTTGCCCAGGGAGCCGTAGATGACACTGGCCTGGGCTGTGTGGCACCACACGGATACAAACAACGCAACAGAGACCGTTCTTAAAATGTGCATCGTTCTCTCTTTCCAACTGGGGTATTGGTCCAGGTTTGCTGAAGCGAAGCGCTCTGCGACGTGCCGGATCAC
>JAXMBS010000113.1:0-8553 GCA_046349775.1 Planctomycetaceae bacterium
AGCGGATATCGCCGTCTGCACGAACCGCCCCGCAACGGCGGTTCCGGTTCCGACGACCGCAATGCCGCTGCGCGACAGCGCCGGACCTTCCGCAAGGAATTCTTCCCCCAAGCCACCGACAAGGACTGGAACGACTGGGGCTGGCAGACGCGCCATCGTTTCCGCACGCTCGAGCAGATCGAGCGGGTGCTGATTCTGTCCGACGAGGAGCGCGACGCCCTCCAGGCGGGCGGGATGATGCTGCCGGTCGGCATCACCCCTTATTACATGAGCCTGCTCGACCGCCTCAACCCGCAGCAGGCGCTGCGCAAGACGGTCATTCCGACCAAATCCGAATTCGTCCGCCTGCCGGGCGAGGCGGACGACCCCCTCGGCGAAGACGGTCACAGCCCGGTCGAAGGGCTGGTCCACCGTTATCCGGACCGGGTGCTGCTGCTGGCGCTCGACTTCTGCACGACCTACTGCCGCTATTGCACGCGGTCGCGCGTTGTCGGTCACGGCGAGATCGCGCCCAAAAAGGACCGGCTGGAGAAGGTCTTCGAGTACCTCCGGAACGCCAAGCAGGTCCGCGATGTGCTGATCTCCGGCGGCGACCCGTTGTCGCTCAATGAAGACCGGCTCGACTGGATCCTCAGTAACCTCAGAGCCATCCCGCACATCGAGTTCGTCCGCATCGGCACCAAGATGCCGGCCGTCCTCCCGCAGCGGATCACGCCGCAGCTCGTCCGCATCCTGCGGAAGTACCATCCGCTGTGGATGAGCGTGCACTTCCTGCATCCGGACGAATGCACAGTCGAGTCGCAGCGGGCCTGCGAACGGCTGGCCGACGCCGGAATTCCCCTGGGCTGCCAGACCGTGTTGCTCAAAGGGGTGAACGACAGCGTGGAGACGATGAAGGACCTGGTGCACAAATTGCTGCGGATGCGCGTGCGTCCCTACTACCTGTACCAGTGCGATCCGATCAGCGGCTCGTCGCACTTCCGCACGCCCGTCAGCAAGGGCCTGGAGATCATTCAGGGCCTGCGCGGCCACACCACCGGTTACGCGGTCCCGACGTACGTGATCGACGCCCCCGGCGGCGGCGGGAAAATCCCTCTGCAGCCCGACAACGTCATCGGCCGCGAAGGGGACGACCTGCTCCTGCGAAACTTCGAAGGGGGCACGTTCCGCTATCCCGATCCGCTGCCTTGAGGAAGTTTTGACGCATACTAGCCGCGACCGTTAGGGAGCGCACGAGAGCGGATTCACTCACTAACGGTCGCGGCTAGTCGGAAATCAACTGCGCCGGAGAAACTTGCAGCCGCGGGGATTGTCCCCGCGGCTGTTTTCATTTCAGCAATCCAATATCCTCCGGTCGATCAACCATCAACCATAAACCATCAACCCTTTCGCGATGCGCATCGGCCTGACCTACGACCTCCGCTCCGAATATCTCGCGGCCGGCTACGGTGAAGAAGAGACCGCCGAGTTCGACCGCCCGGACACGATCGAAGCCATCGAATCGGCGCTCCGTGACCTCGGCCACCAGACCGACCGGATCGGCCACATTCGCCAGCTTGTGCAGCGCCTGGCGGCCGGCGACCGCTGGAACCTCGTATTCAATATCTGTGAGGGACTCCGCGGCCCGGCCCGCGAGGCCCAGGTGCCGGCGATTCTCGACGCCTACGATATTCCGTACACATTCGCCGATCCGCTGGTCATGTCGGTCTGCCTCCACAAGGAGCTGACCAAGATGATCGTCCGCGAACACGGTCTGGCGACGCCAAGGTCGCTCGTCGTCGAAGACATTCGCAGTCTCGATGATCACCATCTCAGCTACCCGCTATTCATCAAGCCGGTGGGGGAAGGAACAGGGAAGGGGATCACCGCGGCGTCCAAGATCGACCATCTCGAACAACTGATCGCCGGCTGCCGCGAACTGCTGAGCCGTTTCCGCCAGCCAGTCCTCGTCGAAGAGTTCCTCCCGGGCCGCGAGTTCACGACCGGCCTCGTCGGGACCGGCGACAATGCCCAAGTCCTCGGCACGCTGGAAATCGTCCTCCTCGCCGGGGCCGAACCCGAGGTATATTCGTACGTTAACAAGGAGCGCTGCGAGGAACTGGTCGAGTACCGCCTCGTCCGGGCGACGGATGACGCTGAGGTCGCCGCCGCGGAAGCCCTCGCCCTCGCCGCCTGGCGCGCATTAGACGGCCGCGACGCCGGACGGATCGACCTCCGCTCGGACGCCCTCGGCCAGCCGCAGTTCATTGAAGCCAACCCCCTGGCCGGCCTGCACCCGCAGCATTCCGATCTGCCGATGATCGCCACGGCCGTCGGCATGCCCTACATCGAATTGATCCGGCGGATCGTCAACTCGGCGTCGCGGCGCGTTTCGACCCACTGAGCCACGGGGTTTAACCCCGTGGCTCGAACGTTCGTGTGCTGGCAATCGCGTATGAGCCGCTAAAATCGCCTCCATGCGCGTTGCCATTCTCTACAACCAGCCCCTAGCAGAAGCCGCCGCGGACGACCTCGATGTCCTCGTCCAGCGTGATGCCATCGCTGCCGCGCTGACGCGGCTCGGACATTCCGTCAGCGACGTCCCGTGCACGCTCGATCTCGAAAATGCCCGCCAACGGCTGACGGCAGACCGGCCCGACGTCGTGTGCAACCTCGTCGAAAGCCTCGGCGGCTCGGACCGGATGATGCCGCTGGCGACCGTGCTGCTCGACGGGCTGCATCTGCCTTACACCGGCTGCCACACGTCGGCGATCATCGACTCGTCGGACAAGATCCGCGCGAAGTCGATCCTGCAGGCCGCCGGACTGCCGACTCCCGACTGGACAACATCGGGAGGGCGACCCCGACCCGTCGCGAGCGCCGCAACAGGGATAGGGGGTTATTGTCAATCCGGCCCGGCGGCAGCCTCCCCCTCTCGAACGATCTCCCGCCCCTGGATCATCAAGGCCATCGCCGAGCACGCCTCCCTCGGACTCGACGACGCTTCGATCGTGACACCCGATTCACCAGATCAACTCACGGTGTTGGTTTGCGAGCGCAGCGAGCGGCTCGGCCGCCCCTGCTTTGCCGAACAGTACATCGACGGCCGCGAGTTCAATCTCTCCCTTCTCGACGGCGACAACGGCCCGCAGGTCCTGCCGCCGGCCGAAATCGACTTCTCCCGGTTCCCGGCGGGCAAGCCGCGCATCGTCGGTTACGCTGCCAAATGGGATGTCGCCTCGGCCGAGTACCAGGACACCCCGCGACGGTTCGATTTTCCCGACGCCGATTCGCCGCAACTCGCGATCCTGGTTGACCTCGCCCGGCGCTGCTGGCAGGTGTTTGGCCTCAGCGGGTACGCCCGCGTCGACTTCCGGCTCGATGCCGCCGGCCGGCCGTGGATTCTGGAATTGAACGCCAACCCCTGCCTGTCCCCCGACGCCGGATTCGCCGCGGCCCTGGAACGCGGCGGCATTTCATTCGATGCCGCTATCGAGCGGATCCTTCGAGCGGCGCTGCCATAGCGTCCCACGCTCGAAATTCGCAAGTCGTCAACTGTCAGGGACACTTCACGCCGGCATGGCCGCCCGTCACGGCACTCCGCTATAGTGAATTCTGACGCGACTGTACGACCTCAGAACTGCGGAACACAGCGGCGCCTATGAAGCCTGAAGTTGCCAAACTCGTCAATCTCACCAAGGACTACGAGCTCGGTCCCGGAATCGAACCGGTCCGCGCCTTGCGCGGAGTCACGCTCGACATCCCCGAGGGTGAGTTCCTCGCCCGCATGGGGACGTCCGGCAGCGGGAAGAGCACGCTGCTGAACCTGCTCGGCGCCCTGGACCGACCGACCAGCGGCTCGTACCTCCTGCGCGGCCGGGACGTGGCGCAAATGGATGACGACGAGCTCTCCGCGATCCGCAACACGGAAATCGGGTTCATCTTCCAGTCGTTCAACCTGATCCCGCAGTATACGGTGCTCGAAAATATCGAAGTGCCGCTGCACTACCGCCCGGGCGCGCCGGCGGTCAAAAGCAACGACCGCGACCGGTGCCACGACCTGGCCAAACGCGTCGGACTCGACGAACGTCTCGACCACCGTCCCTACCAGCTCTCCGGAGGTCAACAGCAGCGTGTGGCGATTGCCCGGGCCCTGGTGAACGATCCGGCCATCATCATGGCGGACGAACCGACCGGTAACCTCGACAGCAAGACCAGCGAGGAAATCCTGAACCTGCTGAAGCAACTGAATTCGGAAGGCCGCACGATCATCATCGTCACGCACGAGCCGGACATCGCCAAGCGAACAAAACGGCAGATCTATATGAGGGACGGCATCGTTGCCGGCGAAGGGGTCTTCCCGGGGTGACAGCGTCACGGGACGGTGATCCTGATTTCGAAACTGCTTCATGACACTCGGAGCCGACATGCTCACCGGCCGCGGGAGCGCAGGGATCGCCTGGATCTTCTGCAGCGTTCTTATCGGAATGACCTCGGCGATTGCGACCGCCGCGGAAATTGAAGTCCCGGCCGGACGTCGGCAGCTATTCCTCGATGATGAGATCATTGCGGAACTGCAGGGACTCAAACGGACCCTGCATGCGCCTCGGAAACTCGGGGCCGTCATTCGGGGATCGACACCGCGCGAAACGATCCAGATCCGCACGGCGCCGGTGTGGGACCGCGACGCAAGCGTTTACAAACTGTGGCTGCTGAGCTCGGAACGACCTCTCTGGATCAGTGCCGACGGCTTGCACTGGACACCAGGGCCGACGCCCAACTTGCGGACCGATCATGTCGTCTACGACCCCGATGATCCCGATCCCAATCGCCGGTTCAAGGCGGCACAGACGAACGACTATTTCGCGGTCTCGCCGGATGGCGTCACGTGGACGCGACTGCCGGTCGAGAAAGTCCCCAGTTCCGATGAAAGCAACCTGAGTTTTGACCCGTCCGAGAAGCTCTTCATCCATTCGGTGAAGCGGGGCGGGACGTACGGCCGGTCGGTCGCCATCGCCGTCAGCCGCGACTTCCAGCACTGGGACGACTACGGCATCGTTTTTCAGGCGGACGATGAAGATCAACAGCGGGGGGCCGAGACGATCCGGCGCCGCATCGCCGATCCGACGCTGATTCCGCTCTTCTCCGTCGACGAACAGGTTTTTCGCGTGGACGTCTACAACATGGGCGTCTTCCGCTACGAGGGGCAGTACATCGGTCTCCCCGCCATGTACCACGCCACAGGGCCGGAGCCAAATTATCCCAACACCGACGGGTTCCATGTCATCCAGTTGGCCGTCAGCCGTGACCTGCGGCACTGGCAGCGTGTGGCGGACCGGGCGGTCTTCATCGGACCGTCGCGGTTGGAATCGGGCGCGTACGACCTGACGCAGATCTTGCCGCCCTCGGCGCCGGTCGTGCACGGGGACGAGCTGTGGTTCTATTACACGGGCCTCAAGTATCGCTCGACATTCGTCTATGAAGGGACGTACCCGAATGGGCACACGATCGACAAGCCGGGTCTTGACCCTGATCGCGGAGCCGTGTGCCTCGCCGTGCTGCGGCGGGACGGATTCGTGTCACTCGCTCCCGTGGATCATGAAGGCGTGCTGCTAACGAAAGCGTTTGTGCTGCCGGGTTCCACACTCTACTTGAATCTGGAACCGGCCGAGCAGGGTCAGGCCGTCGTGGAAATCGTCGGTCAGGACAATTCGGTCGTCGCAGCCTCAGAGCCGATGACGCGCGGCGGCGTTCGAGTCCCGGTTGTCTGGCAGCCCGGAACCGACCTGCAGCCGCTGGTCGGCAAGAACGTTCAGTTGAGGGTCCGGCTGCGGGACTGCGCCCTGTACGCGTTCGAACCCGGCAAATGAGGCGCCGCCTTGCCACCCTTTTTCCACTTTGTACCCCCGTCAGGCTCTGCTGCTCCGGTTCACAACCGATCGAAATCGTCGCGGACCGGCGGGAACGACGACCGCTCCCACTGCGCAGACCGCGATCCCAGTTCACTCTTCGATCTTCGCCGACCGCGCTGGCGGTCACAGAGAATCCGCACCATCGCTCGCGGATGGACTCAACCTCTGGATGCCGCGCGTCGTCCGAAGTGACATCCGGACTGGGCATCCGCGGCAAAGTCCTATGCCTCGCTCGCCAGTTCCAGTCGCAGTGCGCGCCGCAATGCGCGACAGGCCCTGTGCAACCGCGTCTTGACCACCGCCGTATTGACTCCCAGCAGCGCCGCCGTCTCGGCCGTGTTGAAGCCTTCAAAGAACCGCAGCTGGATGACGGTCTGGTGGGACTCCGAAAGCCGGCGCATCGCGTCGCGCGCCGCCGTCAATGTCCGATCATCCCAACGCCGCTGCTCGTTGGGCGACTCGATCATCGCAACGTCGCTGTCTGCGAGCGACGCCGTGCGCCGAATCGACGCGGCGCGGCGCTTCATCAGGCAGACGTTAACGACAATCCGGTGCAACCACGTGCCAAGATCGCATTCCCCCCGGAATCGCGGCAGGCCCCGCAGCGCCTTCAGATACGCCTCCTGCACCGCGTCGGCACAGTCGGCTTCACAATCGAGATGCCGGCGAGCCACGGCCAGTAGTCGAGCACCGTAGTTCTGAATCGCTTGCTCAAGCTCGTCGACGGAGACGCAGCGCCGAACTGCAGGCGCCACAACTCGGGGAAGGGAAGGGGGACAATGCACGGCTGCAGCAATCGATCGACGGGAGAGGGTGGTCAGCATGGTTTCCTCAGGTTCAGGAGTTCCTGGACGAACGGAGACGCGGTGTCCACGACGGCGCCCTCGCTCAGCAGCCGATGGAGCAACAAACGTCCCTGGGCGTCCACATAATGCACATGCGACAAATCGAGTCGTACGTGGTGGGGAGGATTCGACGAACGCAGCACCGACTCGAGTTCAGCCACCCACGCTCCGACCAGCGCGCCTTCGAGAACCAGTTGTCGGTCCGAGTCGTCGGCTGTGATCGTGGTAATCCTCAACATGGGTCGCGGTGCTCCGGCTGTCGTACGTGCGATCGACAAAGCGACCCGTGTGCCAAACCCCGAAAGAATTTCGCAGATTTGACATAGCTTCTTGCGACACAAGAAGAAGCGACTCAGCCAACGCCGAATTCCGACCGCAATTCGAGGCCGCGTACAGGACCAGCAGCCCACGAGATTTCGGGGCCGCCCACGAAGCTTCGTGGGCGAGATTGCCAAACTACGACGCGTCGTGGGCGCCGTCCGCTGATGCGCCGCGCAACGACTCTCGTGTGATTCCCAGGCGCTTCATCCGGCTCCGGAGTGTATTCGGATGCAGTCCCAGGATTTGTGCGGCGCCCGATGCACCTTCGACGACGCCGCGCGTCTGCCGCAGCGTGTCGACAATGTGCTGGCGCTCCAGCGCCTCGAGGTTGCCAGTCGTCGGCCTCTCGGTCGCCGGCACGGCCACGTCGTCGGTCGATGGCCCCGACTCCGGCAGGATCCCCGGATCGATTCTCAGTACGGGCCCGTCCGCCAGTATTACCGCTCGCTCAATGACATTCTCCAATTCCCGAATATTCCCCGGCCAGCGATACGACAACAGCCGGCGCAGCGATGTCTCGTCGATGTCGGCAATCCGCTTCCCGATCCGCGTCGCGAACTTGTCGATCAGGAACCGCACCAGCAGCGGAATGTCGTCAGCGCGGTCCCGCAGCGGCGGCAGTTCCAGCGGAAAGACATTCAGCCGGTAGTACAGGTCCTCGCGAAACGTCTTGTCAGCAACCGCCTTCAGCAGGTCGCGATTGGTCGCCGCTATGACTCGGACATCGACCTTGATCGGCGATTTTCCGCCGATCCGGTCGAATTCCCGTTCCTGCAGGACGCGGAGCAGCTTGGCCTGCGCGTCGAGCGAGATTTCGCCGATCTCATCGAGGAAGATCGTCCCCCCGTCGGCCAGTTCGAAGCGGCCGATCCGCTTGGCAATCGCGCCGGTGAACGCCCCCTTCTCATGGCCGAACAGCTCGCTTTCCACGAGGCCCGAGGGTAGCGCCGCGCAGTTGATCTTGATCAGCGGCTTGTCGTGACGGTTGCTCGCCGAGTGAATTGCGCGGGCAATCAGCTCCTTCCCGGTTCCCGTCTCGCCGCGGATCAGCACCGAGGCATCGGTGGCGGCCACGCGCCGCACGCTGGTCAGCACCGTCTGCAGCGCGGCGCTCTGTCCGACGATTTCTTCAAAGTTATGTACCGACTTGATCTCTTCCCGCAGATACGAGTTCTGCGCCTGCAGTCGTGCCTGCTCCTGCTCCATCAACACCTTGTCGGTGATGTCGATAAACATCGTGCGCGTCAGATTGGTCCCTTTCTCCGGCCGCGACCACCACTGAATCCACACCGGCTTGCCGTTGTCTTTGCGCCGGAGTTCCAGAATGATGCCGCCGGCGTTCTCGCCCTGCTGAATCCGGGCGAACGCCTCTTTCACGCGCCGCTGCGCGTCGGGCGTGTCCGGGACGAAGCTCATGCCGACGGTCCCTGCCACCTGGTCCGGCGTGATCCCCAATATCTGCATGGCGGCGGCATTTGACCTGCCCCCAGGGACGA
>JAXMBS010000114.1:0-8208 GCA_046349775.1 Planctomycetaceae bacterium
TGGACATCGGGCCACGCACGATCGAACGCTTCGGCGAAATCGCGAAGTCGGCCAAAACAGTCGTCTGGAACGGGCCGATGGGAGCGTTCGAAACAAAGCCGTTTCACGTTGGAACGGTCGCCATCGCGACGGCACTTGCCGAGGCGACAAAAAAGGGCGCGACGACAGTCATCGGCGGCGGCGACTCGGCGGCGGCGGTGGAGCAGGCCGGCCTGGCCGAGAGCATGACGCATATCTCCACGGGCGGAGGCGCGAGCCTCGAGTTTCTCGAAGGCAAGCCGTTCGCGACGATTGAAATTCTCGACGAGGCGTAAGCGCTGCTCCGATGCCGACCAATCCGCTGACACAGCCCCGCATCCGCATCGCGCCGTCGCTGCTGGCGTCGGATTTCTCGCGGCTGCGCGATGAGCTGCAACGGATAGAGTCCGGTGGGGCCGATGTCGTTCACCTGGACGTCATGGACGGCCACTACGTCTCAAACATCAGCTTCGGCATTCCCGTCATCGAGAAGATTCGGCCGGTCACGAAGCTATTTTTCGACACGCATCTGATGATCGACCAGCCACGCCGCTACGCAGAGTCATTCGTGAAGGCCGGAGCGAACGGCATCACATTTCATACCGAGGTCGTCACCGAGCCGTTCGAGCTGATCGACTATCTGCGTGGACTGGGTGTGACCGTCGGAGTGAGTCTGAACCCCAAGACCCCGGCTATCGACATCGAGCAGTATCTGTCGCACGTCGACCTGGTAAACGTAATGACGGTCGAGCCGGGATTCGGCGGGCAGAAGTTTCTGTTCGACATGCTCGACAAGGTCGGCGAGTTGTCGAAACGGCTGCGGCCCGACCAGCGGCTTGAGGTGGACGGTGGCGTCAACGCGGAGACGGTCGAGCGGGCGGTTGCGGCCGGCGCCGATATGCTCGTTGCCGGGACAGCGGTGTTCCGCGCACCCAATCCGGGTGAGGCGATCGCGACGCTTCGTCGTCAGGCGGAGGCAGTGTGGAAACGCAGGACGGCGTAAGGCAGATAATCCTTGTGCCGTGGGGCCGCACGGAATGGGATGCCCAGGACCGGCTTGTCGGGCACACCGACGTGCCGCTGAGCGATGAAGGAAAACTCGAGGCCCGACACGTCGCCGCGGCCCTGGCCAGCTTTCGGCCGGCCGCGCTATACGCGGGTCCGGACGAACCGGCCCGGCAGACGGCCGAGATTCTGGCCGAGCACCTTCGCCTGAAGGTGCGGGAAAAGGAGGAACTTCACGAGGTAAACCTCGGGCATTGGGCGGGGTTGACGGAGGCGGAGTTTCGCGAGCGATTTCCCAGCGTGCACCAGATGTGGCGGGATGATCCGACGGCGATTCAGCCGCCGGAGGGCGAGTCGCTCGACGAGGCGGGGCTGCGGCTCGACGCGGCGGTCGCGGCGCTGCTGAAACGATCTCGCACGGTGCAGCCCGTGATCCTGACGACGGGTCCGTTCGCGATCGCGGCGATGTCCTTGCGGCTGACGGGCCAGCCGCTATCACTTTTCTGGCAAAGGCTTGACGATCTGCAGCGCTGGATCGTGGTTCCATTGCCGGCCGCGGGACGGGGTGGGGGTCGGCCCCCGCGGCGCGCGGCTGGATAACGAAAAGCGGAGCGGAAGATCATCCAAAATACTCTTGACTCAGGCAGGCGGCGACTGTGAAATAGCCCCCGACGAGCCGGTGCCCGCCTTCGCTTTTCACAGGGCGGCCAAACGCAGGTCGGGCATTCCACCCACTCTGGAGCTTTCCGAAATGACCGAACGGGTCCGCGAGATTCTCAGTTGGTACGGCAGCGACAATCCAGGGTGTCTGGCAAACCTCGCGCGGATGCTGAACCATGGCCGGCTGGGCGGGACTGGCCGAATGGTGATCCTGCCCGTTGATCAGGGATGGGAGCACGGACCGGCGCGGAGCTTCGCGCCGAATCCCGACGGATACGACCCGCGCTATCACTTCAAGCTGGCGCTCGAGGCGGGATGCAGCGCGTATGCGGCGCCTCTGGGGTTCCTCGAGGCGGGGGCACGCGACTTCGCCGGCGAGATTCCGCTGATTCTCAAGTGCAACAACCATGATTTGCTGGCGGACGAGAAGGACTCGTGGCAGGCGCTGACGGCGTCGGTCGAAGACGCCCTGCGGATCGGGGCCTGCGCGGTGGGGCTGACGATCTATCCGGGATCGGCGCTGCGAAAAGAGATGTACGAAAATCTGCGGCGATACGCCGAGGAGGCGAAACGCGTCGGGCTGGCGGTGGTGGTCTGGTCCTATCCGCGTGGGAGCCAGCTTTCGAAGGATGGGGAGACGGCAATCGACGTGTGCGGGTATGCGGCGCACATTGCGGCGGAGATGGGAGCGCACATCATCAAGGTAAAACTGCCGACCGACCACATCGAGCAGGATGCCGCCCGGAAGGTCTACGAGAAAGAAAAGATTCCAATTGGCACGCTCACCGAGCGCGTAAAGCATGTGATGCAATGCGCGTTCGCCGGACGCAGAGTAGTGGTGTTTTCCGGAGGAGCGAAGAAGGACGACGAGTCGGCCATCTTTGACGAGGCGCGTGCCATTCGCGACGGCGGAGGCATGGGCTCGATCATTGGGAGGAACTCGTTTCAGCGAAAGAAGGCCGATGCACTCAAGATGCTCGAGACGATCATGGGCATCTACGAGGGGAAATTGAAGTAAGTCGGCTCGTCGTCCATGCAGACTCAAGCGAAGAACCCCCGGCGAGACCGGGGGTTTTTTATTGGGAAGGGGTCGTCGGCACGGCCGCCGGGAAAACCAGAGATATTCCAGGAAGATCGCTATTCATTGGTATGATAAGCGCATTGGGCAGGACGATGCTGGCCATACATCGCGCTGCGGTTCGACTGATCGGGGTACGGAGGGGTTCCATGTCATCGTTCAAGATCGGTACGCGAATTGTCATTCCCGCGCCGCGGCGCTGGGCGGGGGTCCTGCTGCGCCTGTCCGGGGGCATTGCGCTGGTCATGGCAGCGTCTGCGTTCGGACAGGTAAAGGAGGACGCGACGCCGCAAACGCCGGGGGCACGACCTGATCTGAACGGGCCGCTCGACAATGCGAATCATGTGAAGGAGACACGCGGCGCGGCGCGGCCGTCGACGATTGAGCGAGCTGCCGATGAGCTTGTTCCTGCTCCGCTGGATTCAGTTCAGCGGGGCGAAAGCGACGGCGTGGCAGGCCCTCTGGAATGGCGCCTGTCGAAGCCCGCGGCGATCGCCGCTGCCGAAGCGCATCAAAGCGACAGTCCGGAGGTGCGCCTTGACGCGCTGGATGCGGCGGCCTTGATGCGCGAAGACTCTGAGCACCCATCTGGCTGCAAACGGCAGCGGATCAGCGTCGGTCGCAATGTAGCGGCTGCGGATGACTCAGGGCGCTGGCAGGATGTTGCCACGCTCGGAAGGGTCTGGCGCGTCGACCTGGTGTCGACGGGCGCAGTCGCGATCCGCGTACATTTTGCGGATCTGGACTTGCCGGCCGGTGCGCAGCTTTGGGTGTATTCGCCGGACCACCCGGAAGGCAGGGACGGTCCGCACCTGGGGCGCGGCGCCCTGAACACGGGCGAGTTCTGGAGCGGGACGATCGAGGGCGATCGGGCCCGGGTCGAGATGATCGTGCCGTCCGAAGCGATCGGCGGCGGGCTTCGCACGCCCCGGATCGACCAGGTTCAGCATGTGTATCGCGATCCGCTGGGCGAAATGGCCGATCCGCGCGGCACTTGCCACAACGACGTCACCTGTTCGCCGACGTTTGCGAACGTCAGCCACGGAACGGCGCGGATCAGTTTCGTTGAGAACGGAAATGGGTTTCTCTGCACGGGCCAGTTGATCAATCCGCAGAACGGCGATCTGACGCCCTATTTCCTCACATCCAATACGTGCATTGCAACCAACACGGTCGCGCAGACAACGCAGTTCTTCTGGCTCTTTCAGACATCGTCGTGCAACGGAACTCCACCTTCGCTCAGCAGCGTGCCGAAATCCAGCGTTGCGACTCTGGGAGTGACCGGCACAAGTTCGGACTTCTCGATCCTGATCGCCGAAGGGTCGTTGCCCTGCGGACTTTTCTGGGCCGGGTTCGACGCGAACGCGATTACCACGGGGTTGGCGTCGGCCTGCATTCACCATCCGCAGGGCGGCGCGAAGCGGATCAGCTTCGGAACCAAGGCCACGGCGGATTCGGCATTCTGCTCGAGCGGGTCACCTGATTTCGTAAGGATGAACTGGACTGACGGCACCTCCGAGAGCGGCTCGGAAGGCGCGCCGATCTTTCGAAGTGATACGCAACGCGTCTATGGTCAGCTTTCCTGCGGACCCGCGACTTGCGCCAACCCGACGTTTGACAATTTCGGCGCGATGCAGGCGACGTTTTCCGGCAGTACGACGGTGCAGACACTTCTGGCCGGCGGGAGCGACGACGCGCTCGAGCCAAACGACACTTGCGCAACGGCGATCACAATCTCCGAGGGGACATTTTCGAATCGAATCGTCAAATTCAACCATGACGACTGGTTCCGGATCGCGCTACCGGCCGGCGGCACGCTCTCGGTGACGCTTACCTTTACCAACGCGAACGGCAACATCGACATGGAGCTGTTCGGAACTTGCGGCGGGACGGCACTGGCGTCGTCGAGCGGCACGACAAACCAAGAGTCGATCGTGTTCACGAACTCCGGCGCTGCGACGAACGTGCTGCTGCACGTCTTTCTGTCTGATTGCGATACGCGCAACAGCTATTCCATGGTGGCACAGGCCAGCCTGCCGAACGATACGTGCGCGACGGCGACCGTGATTCCCGGGACGGCAACCTCGTTCAATCCGGCGACATACAGCACGGTGCAGGCCGACGCGAGCGCGAGCGAGCCGCAGGAGACCTGTGAAGTGGGCAATGCCGGCGTAAGCAATACGGTGTGGTACAGCTTTACGCCGTGCGGAAGCGGTACGGTGACTCTGGACACATTCGGGAGTAATTACAACACCGTGCTGGCGATGTTTACCGGGACTTGTACGGCGGCGGCGCAGGTCGCCTGCAGCGACGACGCCATCGGGACGCAGGCCCGGCTGCTCAACGTTCCCGTCACCGCCGGAACAACCTATCTGATCAAAGTCAGCGACTACAACACGACGGCCGGTGGCGGAACGCTGGAATTCAATTTTGCTTACGCGCCGACGCCGCCCCCGAACGACGCGTGTGCCGCCGCGGTCGTTATTCCGGGCAACGCCAGCGCGTTCAATCCGACCACGTTTTGCACGGTCGGGGCTACGGTCACCGCGGGCGATCCGGCCGAATCGTGCGGGTTCACGTCCAATAGCAATCCGGTGTGGTACAGCTTTTCGCCGTGCGCCAACGGCCACATCACGCTCGACACGAACGGCAGCGACTACGACACGGTATTGTCCGTGTTTACCGGAAGCTGCGGGAGCGCGGTAGAATTGGCGTGCGACGACGACAGTGGGACGGGACTGAATTCGCAGCTGATCAATGTGCCGGTCAGCGAGGGGACGACATATCTCATCAAGGCGGCCGACTTCGGAAATCCGGACGGGGGATCGCTCAATTTCAACTTCTCGTATTCGCCGTCCTTTGTGCCGACGAATGACTCGTGCGCGTCGCCGACGGTGATTCCCAAGAACACGCTCGACTTTGCCCCGCCGCCCTATTGCACGATGGGCGCGAACGCGACGGTTTCGGAGCCGCAGGAGAGCTGCGAGGTTGGTGGCGTCGGCGTGAGCAACACGGTCTGGTACAGCTTCAATCCGTGCGAAAGCGGGACGATCAGCCTGGATACGAACGGAAGCAACTACGACACGGTTCTCTCGGTGTTTCGCGGGTCATGCGGCGCGCCTGTCCAAGTGGCGTGCGATGATGACAGTGGCACCGGCTCAAATTCGCAATTGACCAACGTACCAGTGACGATTGGGACGAACTACTTGATTAAGGTCGCGGACTACGGCGGGCCGAACGGCGGTACGCTGATGTTCCATCTGGCGTACGCGCCGGTCGCGCCGACGAACGATTTGTGCAGCGCGGCGACGGTGATTTCCGGCAATCCGTTCAATCCTCCGGCACTCTGCACGCTGGGAGCGACCGTGTCGGCCGGCGAACCAGGCGAGGCGTGCGGGTTTCCGCCCAACGGCAGCTCGGTCTGGTATCGATTCATTCCCACCGCCAGCGGCTCGGCAGCCATCGACACGGCCGGGAGTACATACGACACGGTTCTATCGGTGTTCTCCGGAGCGTGCGCGTCGCCAGTGGTAATTGCCTGCAACGATGATTTCGGCGGACTTGAATCGGCCCTCCCGGATGTTCCGATGACAGCGGGCACCACTTACCTGATCAAGGTCGCCAGCTTCGGGACGACGAACGGCGGAAACCTGGACTTCAACTTCTCGTTCCACGCGCACGGCGACTTGAACTGCGACGGAGTGATTGACGCACTCGACGATCCGTTGTTTGTCGCCGCTCTGCTCGACCCGGGTAGTATTCCCAGCTGCGGACTCAATCTTGCGGATATGAACGGAGACGGGTCAGTCAATGGACGCGATACGCAGGCGTACGTGGCGGCGCGGATTCCGTAGCATCCGACGGCGGCATGCTGCGGCGGCCCCGACGCCGCGGTACGCGCACGGGCGCCAAGGCACAGGCGTATCGGCGAGCGGATCAAGGATTCGCTATCATATGAACTGGCAATATCCAATCCGTTTACCGCCCCGCTGCCATTGGTGTCGCCCGCGCACGATGAGCACGCGCTGCCAATTCCAAAACCATGTCGATGAACGGTTGAACGTCGCCGCTGTTGACTACGCCGTCGCAGTTTGTGTCACACGAATTGCACACGGCCGCGCATCCGCTCACCGCCGAAATTAGCGACCCCGGCAGCCCGCCCGCCATGTTGAATGCGCCGCCCGCCACCAGCATGGCGCTCTGCGGCCCCGGCCCGTCGGGATCCCAGGTCGTGAGCGCAAAGACGGTGCCGTTGGCACTGGTTCCCAAACCCAGCGGCTCCCACGAGTTTCCGTCCCAGCGCGCGATGTTGTTCACCGCGGGCGGATTGACGCTGGTCGTCTTCGTGATGGTGCCCCCCGCGATTACCTGCGGGCGCAGCGGCCCGGGGCCGTCCGGGTCCCAGCTCGTCAGCGAGTAAACCACGCCGGGCAATCCCGATAGTCCTGGCTCAAATGCAGTGGAGACCCAGGCAGAGCCCGTCCATGCAGCGACGCGGTTCGCGATCGTCGTGCTGGCAGTGCTGAACGCCCCGCCGACGACCAGTCGCGATGATGAACTACGCCACTCGGTCAGCGCCTGGACATTCGAGTTCACACCATTGACCAGTTGCGACCAGGCCGTGCCGTTCCACTGTGCGATGTACTGGAAAGGCGGCGCCGCACCAAACTGCCCGCCCGCATAGACCCGCGTATCCGCCGGGTTGCCGGTGGGGCTGAACGCCGCCAGTGCATACACCGTGTCAATAAATCCATTGTCCATCCGCTGCCACGCGCTGCCGTTCCACATCGCGACATAATTGCCCGGCTTCCCGGTGGCCTCCGTAAATGTTCCGCCGACGACGACAATGCCCGGGGCCCCGCCCGGTCCATCCGTATCCCAGACGGTGACCGCATTGAGATGCGCGCCGATGCCGGTCCCGAACGCCTGCCACTGAGTTCCATTCCAGTGCGCGACTTCGTTGACCGTGACTCCGCCGGCCGTGACAAAGTCGCCCACGGCAACGATCTCATCACTTAGCGGCCCGCCGCCGTCGGGGTCCCACGTGGAAAGGCCGTAGACCGTGCCTCCTCCTCCTCCTCCGGTCATTCCCGTCCCGAGTGGGTGCCATTCAGAGCCGTCAAATCGCGCGATGTGATTCACGACCTTGCCACTCGCAACGGTGAACGTGCCGCCCGCGACGACCTGCGCATTCCCGGGTCCGCCCCCGTCGCCATCCCACGTCGTCAATGCAAACACAGCTCCGGTCGTCGCACCGGTACCGAGGCCATTGCCGAGCTGGCGCCAGTCGCTCCCTTGCCAGCTCGCTATGTTGCTCACTGTGCGTGTCCCAGCAGTGACGATGCTTCCCACCGCAAGCGGGCCTGCGAGCAATGGCCCGCCGCCGTCCGGGTCCCATTCCGTGAAAGCAAACACACTGCCCGATGCGATCTCGGTGGCAAATCCCT
>JAXMBS010000115.1:0-8124 GCA_046349775.1 Planctomycetaceae bacterium
TGTGACGTACTGCCGAGCCCAGTTCAGGTTCGTCGTCGCTGTGGCCGTCCCATCCTGGTACGTTTCGAGCACTTCCTTGATCTTCGTCGACTCGAGCTGATCGCTGGAGCGATAGATCTGCAGCTTCTGGGTATTGTCGATCACAACCAGTCTCGGCAGCGGCTTGTTGCCGAACAGTTCGTGAACCTTCTTGCCGTGGTCCGTCCCGGTGTCGATCTCGGCGACGACGTAGCTCTCCAGGAGCTTGCTGATCTCGGCATCCTCGCGGAGCTTGTTGACGGAGATTGCGTTGCCTGCGGCAACTTGGTCGGACGGGGGATTGAGGATGACCAGCATCGGCCGCTTGACGTCGGCGGCCGCGTGGTAGGCCTTGGTATAGCTCCCGAAGGTCTGGCTGGCGGAATCGGTGTTCATGCCGCCCAGGAACCCTCCCAGTACGAGGATCAGAGCTGGGGTAACGTACATAGCACTCCTTTCAAAAAAAACAGGGTGAGACGGCGACGCTGGCGCAAGAGCGCGTCGCGGCGCTGCTGTCTGGGTTTTGACCGCGCGCCGCAGGGCGCATGCCTCGAATGGGCAACGGTCGTCCAAAGAAGGGGTCAGTTCGTGATTGGATTGCCTCCCTTTGTCCCGATGCCGGACTATCCCGGCATCCAGGGGCAGCGGCGGGACCCCTCCACAGCGCTGCCGTCAAGCTGCACAGAATGAGCAGATTTTGACGGTCGAGATGCTGGTGTCAAGCCACCAGGCCCGTTCACCGGGGATTTCCCAGAATTGAATCGGGAGATTCCGTACGCGGATCGTAAGGCTCTGCACCTAAAAGACTTGCGATGCATCCTGCGGTGGCGATGCGGGAGATTCGAGCGGCCGGACGCAGCTTGTTGATAGCAGTCGCTCGTCGTACTCCATCACGGTCGCCGTTGCGCCGCGAATGGTCCGCGCAAAGCGGCGGCCGGGGCGGCGATTGCAGCCGCGAAGCTCAATTGTTCGCGTACGACTCATTGCCGCACAGCACTTGCACGAGCTGCAGCATGTCGCGCGGGCTGAAGGGCTTGCTGACGACGGCGGAGATGTCCAGTTCGCGTTGCAGCACTTTCGTCGGCAATTCGTACGCTTTGGCTGTGAGCAGGACGATCGGCAACTGGACGAAGCGATAGTCGTTGCGGACCCGCCGGCACAGAGTGAGCCCGTCCATCACGGGCATCTGACAATCGCTGATCAGCAGGTCCGGTACGGAGCGTTCCATCAACTCCCAGGCGACCTGGCCATTCTCGGCAATCTCGACTTCAAAACCCGCCTTCCGCAGGCGCAGCGCCAGGGTACAGGTGATGTGGGGTTCGTCGTCGCAAACGAGAATTCGAGATGGCATGGCCTGTTCCGATCGCGGCCCGCAGTTCTGTAGCAACAACGGCGTCGTGTTGCAGACTACTGCAATACGGTAGGTCATGCGGCAGAATGCGGCGCTTAGCAGTCGTGTCAATCTTGCGACTGCAGGTCCACAGGTTCGGGATCTGCCGGTCGTAACGACTGCGACGGCAATTCCGATCGGCACGTGGTTTAGTGGGGAGGCGACCGCGTTTCGGGCTGCGGCCGATACGCCCCGCCTACCGCGTCGTACGCGAAGAATTGTAACCCGGAAAGAGCGCCAGCGCCTGGCCGGCTTCGACGGCATTCAGGAGCCCGCCGGCGCGGCGGACGAAGTCACTCCCGACGTACCAGCGTCCCAGCACTTCGAACATCGCTTCGCAGGCCGCCGGATCGAGCCCGAACTTGGTCTTCAGTTCGAGCGCTTCATCGGTCGGGATGTCCTGGAACTGGCTGATCAGCAGGAAATCCCCCTCATTGGACAGATCGAGGTGCACCGCCTGAATTTCGCGGCTCATGCGTGGACACGGCCGGTCCGCGATCTCGACGGGCCCCCGTTCGATCCACCGCTGAGCCGTCGCCGGATCATTCGCGACGAGGTGCGAGGCCGTTTCGCAGACTGCGTAAATGACGCTCTCGTCGACCAGATCGGCGGCGACCGTCTCGGAATTCGTGTGCTTTCGCCAGGTCTCGACGAGCAGGTCGAGTTGCACGGGCGCCGGCACCTGTCGCAAAAACGGCACCTGGGTGAGGTAGCCGAACGCGCGTTCGCCGGGGTCGTCGATCTGTTCCGCCAGGACCATCCGTTCCAGCGTGTCGCAACACGCCAGCCGGAAGGCGATGTAGACGGTTTCAGAGACGGGGAGCGGATCGCCGCAAATAGTCAGCATGTCGCCTATGCTGGCAAGGGGCATGCCGGAACTCAAGCCGGGAGTGCCGGGAATCCGTAACGCGGCGCAAGATGTTTTCCGGTGCGGCCCTGCGCGCCGCAAAAGGGGACAGATTTACGCAGCCGTCAGAGTCCGCGTGTTGCCGTTTGGCGACAGCAGGATGTTGCCGGCCGGAGACATCGTCGCTGGGGTTGTCGTTTGCTACGATGCGGCCGAGGATGCCGACGATGAGCGAGATCGAGGAAATCTATCGACAGCGTGTCGACGCCATGACGGTGGCGGAAAAGTTCGAGCGGATGCATGCCCTCCTGTACTGGGCTCGTGATCTGTACGCGCGGCAGTTGCGAGAAGAACTCGGGGATGTGTCGGAGGAGCGTTTGAAGTGGGAAATCGCGCTCCGACAGTATGGATCGGACATGCGAACACGGCGGCTGATCGAACAAAGGCTGCAAGATGTTGAATCCCGAGGCGTTCTTTCCGATGCTGGAACGGGTGGCGCGGGTGCTTGACCGCTGCGGCGTCCGCTTTTTGATCACGGGAGGACTCGTTGCTGTTTTTTATGCGGAGCCGCGCTTGACCCAGGATGCCGATCTGGTGGTCGATCCGGATCAGTTGAAGTCGCGGCTCGATGATTTTATTCAGGCCTTGCAGCAGTTGAACTACGTCAGCGATGCACGGGTCATCCGCGATGCCGTCTCGCGGGGGCGAATGTTTCAGATTTTAGATCCCGTCGAGTGCCTCAAAATTGATTTCTACCCGCGTGAACTGGTCGCCGGCGAGCTGAACCGGGCGCACGTCGCGGCGTTCACCAGCGAGTTCAGCTTTCCGATTATTTCTCGGCCCGATCTGGTCATTTCTAAGCTCGTCTGGATCAGCAAGGGAAGTCACAAAAGCCGCCGCGACGTCCGGCAAATCATGCTTCGCGCCACTCCTGAGGAGGAACGCATGGTGCGGGAACTCGCTAGGAGCATGGAACTGACGCCTCTTTTCGACGAAGTCCTCGCCGAGCCGGACGAAATCGACGCCTGAATCGTGTTCACGAGCGGCGCGCTTATGTCGGCTTCATCGCGGCCAGCGCATATACGACCGTAAACGCCGCGAACAGCACCGGGAGCAGCCGGTACCCTGCACAGAGCCACCACTCGGTCAGGTAGGGTTTCGCGGCCAGCCACGGTTGCAGCAGCAGGCGAATTCCCCAGAACGCCGCGCCGAATCCGCAAACCGCTCGCGACAGTCCTGTGCCGCCGGCCAGTTCGTGACTGAAGCACAGACTCGCCGTTGCCAGGCTTACGATCGTCAGGACGACGTATCCACCGTAGATCCAGAACAGCTGCCGCACGAGCGGCGGTATTGGCGCAAGCGTCTCGGTCCATTTAAGCCGAACCGGGACGAGCACGCGGATACAGCGAGCACCGAGAGGTGGGCGAAGCCCATCAGAAGATCACACTTGGTAATTCGATGTTCATGATCCAACTCCGAGTGCATCCGGAATGGAACGATCACGCGAATTGTGACGCGCGTGAAACAGCAACGGACTCGGCAAGACGATCAATGCCCAGCAGTACAGCCGTCCCATCCACGATCGGCCGAATCCTGCCGCGACTCCGATTGGGCTGTGTTCGAGCATCACTCCCGCGAACTGCAACACGATGAGTGTGGGCAATCCCCGTCGCCTGGCCTGGGGCCGGAAGTTACAATGTCATGAACAATTCCGCTGGCCAAAAACACAACGGCCAGAGCGCCGGTTGGCGTCAGGGAACGCCGCAGGGGAACAAACAGCCAACGATGCGACAAATCGCGAAACGCGAGATTCCAACGTCGTCCCCAGAACTCAGAAACACCGGCCGACACGATCGGGGAATTCATGATGGGGATCGCGTCAATTCCTGCGCTTCGCCATATGCACGACAGCAAGTGGAACAGTCCAAAGTGCAGGAGGAGTGCGAGTCCAATCATGCCCGACCACGCAAACGCTTCAGGGCCAAATTGGCGCATGATCGGGGACAAGCCCCATACGACAGCGGCGCCCGCAACGAGCTTCACTGTCGCGCCAGTCCACTCTCCGGCGCTTGGAAGTTGAATTCCTGTCCGAGGGACGGCAAGGAAGGTGTCGCAGTCCATGCCAGGCCACGCAACGAGATACGCGATGTGTTTCCACACTGGCGCCTGGACCGTTCGCGCCGACCACGTCGCCAATTTGCAAATCGCGTAAATTGTGACGGCCAGCAGCCACATCAATGCCCAGGCCGGCCATGTCGCTGATTGATTCACAGCGGCGCCCCCAGGTCGGGTAACGAAACCTGTCCTTACTCCAAATGGACAACCGTCAGTGATCAGTCGGCTTAACTGGAGTTGCGATGACTGCGCTGGGCACGTCAGAGAAACGAATCGGTTGCAGCGGTCCGATTGGGCGCGTTACGGTCGATAGCCAATCTGTCGACCTGTCTCGCAGAATGGGCTAGCTATGCGCGTCACGCAAGTCGAAGTCGCCATCGTCGAAGTCCCGCAAACCGCCCCGCTGGCGCCGTACCGCTCGCACATCCGCTCCAGTTCCACGACGCGCAGTGGGATCGTGATCGTCGAAACCGATGAGGGAGTCCGAGGCTGCGGCGAGCATAATGTCAATTTCCTGGAGGGAATCAGCGGACGGAAAATGCAGCAAGACGCCGCGCAATGGCTCGTCGGCCGCGATCCGCTGAACATCGCCGCGTTCCATCGCGAGTGCCCGCTGGAGACGCGACTGAAATCCGGAGTCGAAATGGCGCTGTGGGACATCCGCGGCCAGGCCGCCGGATTGCCGCTGGCCAAACTGATGGGGGGCGTGCTGAGGCCGGATGTCGAGGTCGCAGCCTGTATGGGGATTGCGTCGTACGAGCGCGCCAAGGAACTCGCGGCGTACTACGTCGAGCACGGATTCTCGACGCTCAAATGCAAGGCTGGTTCGAACATGCAGGAGGATCTCGACATGGTCCGCGGGATCCGCGACTCGGTCGGCGACCGGCTCAAGTTGCGGATCGACCCGAACTGTGCGTACTCGCGCGAGGAATCGGCCGAGTTGGGTCGCGCGCTCGAAGAGTTCCGGCTGGAGTATCTTAAACAACCGTTGCCGCCTGCGCCGCTCAGTGACGCCGCCTGGCTGCGCTTACAGACGCGCACGCCGATCGCGCTCAACGAGAGCGTCATTGGACCGGCGAGCGTCATCGACATCGTCCGCCACAATGCGGCCGAATATGTGCTCCCGGACACTCACATTGCCGGCGGCCTGCAACCGTGTCTGGAGATCGGACACATCTGCGCCGCTGCGAACGTACCCTGTATCATGCACTGCGGACACGACCTGGGGCCGAAGACGATGGCGATGGTGCACGTCGCTGCGGCTGGCCCCGCGTACTCGCTGGCGAACGACTGCACGTATTACGGACTGGTGGACGACGTGCTTACCGAGCGAATCACGATTGAGCGCGGACGCATTCGTGTGCCCGACCGGCCGGGACTGGGAATCGAAATCGATCGCGACAGGCTGGAGCGGTACCGGCTCGACTGCTGAGACTTGCGACTTTCGGACGCCCTGCAACGCAGCGGGCTGCCGCCACAGTGTGGAGACCGGACGTCATTTGAATGAATTGCGAGGCCGGAACTTCCGGTCCGGACGTTCCCGAATGAAACTCGGGCATGAGGTGCGTTGTCGCAACTGACATTGACCTCTGATGGCTGACAGCTGAAAGCTGACCGTTCCATGAACAAAGCCTTTGTGCGCGAGCCGGAGTTTGACGGGCGCGCCTATTGTCCGCGGTGCGGCGCACTGGGGACGCAGGTCGGATCGGCGGCGCTCGATTCGCACATTCAGTCCCAGTCCCGTGCGAAGATGGCGGACACCGCCTGGTTCTGCGCGTATCCGCCGTGCGAGGTCGCCTACTTCAACCTGTTCGAGTCCGTTGTCACGGTCGGCGAACTCAACGGCCCCGTGACGCCAAAGGACCCTCAGTCGCCGCTGTGCGCGTGCTTTGGCCTGACGCGCGAAGACGTGGCAGCCGACGTGCGGGACGGGACGCCGACGCGAATCCGCGCGTTGAACGCCAAGTCCACGTCGCCGGAAGCCCGCTGCGCGACGCTGGCTGCGAACGGTCAGTGCTGCATGCCGGAAGTGCGGAAGCTGTATCTGAAGCTCAAGGAGCAATGAAGGAATGAGAGAATGTCCAAATGTCGAATGGGTGTATTGGACACAAGCATTCGAAATTAAGGCCTTTGGACATTCTGACATTCATCCTCAATCCGGCAGCGGGGCGTCTTTGGTTTCAGGAAGAAACGGAAGGACGAACAGGCCGATGAGGAAGACACCGCACATGGTCACGCCCGCGTAGCGGAGCGGCTCCGGCGTGTCGGCGAAGACTTTGACAAGCTGCGCCTTGACCAGGGGGCCGAAGGCGGCGACGAATCGGCCGACGTTGTAGCAGAAGCTGGTGCCGGTCGAACGGAGACGCGTGGGGAATAATTCCGGGAAGTAGATCGCGTAGCCGGCGAACAGCGATAGCTGGCAGAAGCCCATCACGGGGACCATCACCCAGATTTGCCAGAAGTCCTTGAGAAACCAGAAGACCGAAACGGTCGTGACGAACGCCGACAGCAGGGCCAGGACAAACGTCGGCTTGCGGCCGATGCGTTGCGCGAGAGCGCCGAAGCCGAACATGCCCAGTGCTGCGCCGACATTGATCGCGATTGACACATAGCTGGCCCAACGTGAGAGGCGACCGTTAATTGAGCCGTCGAGTTGGGTGCGAATGGCCTGCGTGTCCGAAGAGAGCGTCTTGGCCAGATCCGGGTTTTCGACCGCAGCGAGGAGCGCTTCGAGATGTCCGACACGAGCGGCATTCCCTTCGGTGCGGGCGGCTTCAAGCTGAGCGGTGTACACGTCGCGTGAGACCTGCTTGGTTTGCACGAGGCGGATCAGATCGGGCGTGAAGAAGCCGACGGACCAGAGACCGATGATTCCCGAGCAGCCAAGGACGAGGCCCAGCAGGGCGTGCTTGCGCAACAGCGGGTCGCGGAACAGTTCGCCGTAGGATCCCAGTTGCTTGGCGACCGCTCCCTCATGCGCGGCCTGCTGCCAGCGTTCCGGTTCCTTCAGGCGGCTGCGAATGACGAGTGCCAGCAAAGCCGGGACGGCCCCGATCATGAACATGATTCGCCACGGGCTGTAGGGCAAACCGTGCTCTTCGGCGATGCCCAGTCCGAGGTTAATGAACGCCGCGCTGATATTGCCGATGGCCGACAACGCCTGCAGCAGACCCAGCGTGTAAGGTCGTGCTGCGCCCGGCATCACCTCCGCCACGAGCGCCACTCCGACGGCAAATTCTCCACCGACACCCAGCCCGGTCAGGAACCGGTACAGCGCGAAGTCCCAGAGCCCCTTCGAAAACGAACTGAGCCCGGTGAATAGCGAGTACAACAGGATCGTGATGACCATCGTCTTCGCGCGGCCGATGCGATCACCGAGCATGCCGAAGATCAGGCCTCCCGTGGCCCAGCCGGCAATGAAGATCGACGTGGCGATATCACCGCCCTCCTGGCGGGCGATGCTCAAGTCCTTGGGATTGGAGAATGATCCGTCGGGGATCAGTTCCTTCATCGCCGCCGGTCGGGCGAGCACGAATAACTGCTGGTCCAGACAGTCGAACAACCAGCCCAGCGCCGCCACTGCCAGGACGAACCAATGGTAGTTATTGAGCAGCTTGTACCAGCGGACGCCCGATTGCGACTCGGCGGCTGTCGTCGGAAGATCAACGTGATGCACGATCTCGGGCTCCGCAGCAGGGTGGCCGTGGGGGAATCGGCCCCACACTGACGCAATCGTGAGTGAGGGTCAAGCGAA
>JAXMBS010000116.1:0-7871 GCA_046349775.1 Planctomycetaceae bacterium
CGGACGAGGCTCAATCGCCACCGGCGCTCAGTTCCCATGCGGCCAACAAGGCCTTGCTAGCAGCCGCGCTCACGCAGCAGGAAATCGATTCGCCGAACGTCCCATCGGACGATCCACCGATTCAACTCACCGGTGGCACGGGGAATGATCTGCTTCTTGCACAGTCTGGCAGTGAACCGCCGCCCCTGCCGCCGGCTGAAGACTCGGAACGGTCGAGCAGTGCGGCGGGAAGCGAAGCGGGGCTGACATTGGCAGCGCTCGAGCAACTGGCCCTCGAACACAACCCGGCGATTCAGGAGGCCGCCGCCGCGGCGCAGAAGTCCGTCGGTTACCGGTGGCAGGTCGGACGATATCCCAACCCGTTCGTCGGGTACTCTGGGCAGCAGCTGTTTGATGCTGGAACCGACCAGCATCTCGCAATGATCGAACAGGATTTCGTGACTGGGAAAAAATTGCGACTCAGCGAGCAGGTTCTCGACCACGAGGTTCAGTCCCAGCTCTGGGAGGTCGAGGCCCAACGTTATCGGGTATTGACCGATATCCGACTGCGCTTTTACGAAGCGCTTGCAGCGCAGCGGCGCGTGGAATTGGCGGACGAATTCCATCACGTCACTGAAGAGGGCGTACGTGTGGCGATCAAGCGCAAGGAGGCGCTGGAAGGCTCTCAGCCCGAGGTACTGCAAGCGGAGATTCAACTGAACGAGATCGACCTGCTGCGGCGTCGCGCACAGATCGCCTACGAGGCGGCCTGGAAGGACCTGGCAGCGACGGCCGGCGTACCGCAGATGTCGCCCACTCCCTTATCCGGCAGCCTGGATCCGGCGGAGATTTCGCGAGACTGGGACGCGACGTATCAAAGCGTTGTGGGCACCAGTCCCGAGCTCCGCGCGGCGTATGCCCGCGTCAATCGGGCCCGGGCGAACCTCGATCGGCAGCAGGCCCAGCCGATCCCGAACGTGGGCGTCATCCTGCAGGGGGGCTACGACCAGGGGACCAATTCGCATATCGTGAACCTGCAGGTGGGTGTTCCCGTGCCGATCTTCAATCGGAATCGGGGCAACATCGCGGCGGCGTTCGCGGAATACTCGCAGGCCACACATGATGCCCGCCTAAGTGAATTGTCTCTGAAGGCACGACGGGCCCGCGTCGCGCAGGAGTTCGATTCCGCCGCCGCGGGCGTGCAGCGTTATTCGGAGGTAATCCTGCTGCGGGCACAGAAGACGCTGAAACTGTCGAAGCAGGCGTACGCAGTGGATGAGCTTAACTTCCTGCGGGTCGTAATCGCGTGCACGCAGCCGACTCGCGTGAACGAGCACCTTTTGCGGATTAAAACAAATCAGCCCGATCGCTCGAACGTTGAAGCAGACAGTAGGACGGGCCGGGGACGTGAAACGGGCCAACGGGATACCCCGTTCGCCACGTCGGATTGTCACAACAGAGTCAGCCAGAAATCGGCGAATTCTGCCGGTGGAACTGGTAATAGACTCAACGGAAATCTGCCGATACAATCAACTTGAGGCCGGAATTGTGGGGGGATGTGGCGTTCGCATGGCTAAGTTGCTGCTCATCCTGGTGCTGGTGACGACGCAACTCGCTGCGGCGGGGAGCAGGTCGGTTTATCTGTGCTTCGACGGCGACGGCGAATACTGCTGTCTTGATGCCGGTCCCGACTCGTGCAATTGCTGTCGCGACGAGCAGGAATCGCCGCATGATGCCTGCTGTGAAGCCTGCGAACAGGAGCATTCCGGATCACCGTCCCGGCACCACGACGACAATCGGCGCCAAGCGTGCGACGGGTTCTTGTCAGCGGCCGATTCGTGCGGTTGCACGCATATTGCGGTCGTGATGTCTTCTGACCGCAGTATCGCAATTCGATCTCCGGTGTCGTCCGACGCCGAGACGTCATTGTCGCTGGTGGCATTACCGCCGATGCTGAGCTGCATTGGCGACGCGATGGCTCGTCCGCTATTGCGCTGGGCTGATCCGCCTGCGGTTCCGGACTTTGCTCAGACCGTTCTCTCGACGGTCGTTATTCGCTGCTGAGGCGGCGTCTCTTTGTTTCGTAAATTCGCAGAGTTGACGATCGAGCAGATCATCCTCTCGCGATTTGCGTTTGGCACATTTCGGAGTCCGCTCTGCGGCCAATCTGGGTCGCAGCGACTCGCCGCAACGCTTCCGTATTGGAGAGAGCATGTCCGCAACTGCCACGCCCCCCGTACATTCGGCGGTCACTCCCCCACAGGTTCAGCCAAGGCTCACCAACCCCACCAAGCCCTGTTGGTGGGCGACGGGACTGCGCGCCATTCCGAATCTCGTCGTCTTTTCGGCACTCGCCGGCGTGTTGTACTTCGGCCATCACACCGGCTGGAAACTGCCGAAGTTCTCGGAACTCCAGGGCTCAAGTGCGTCCGTAGCGGATGATTGGTGTGCCGAACATCTTGTTCCCGAGTCCCTGTGCATTGAATGCCAGCGGGATCTGCTGCCCAAACCGGAGCCGATCGGTTTCTGTCGCGAACACGGCGTCGCCGAATGCGTGATCGACCATCCCGAACTCGCGCAAGTCAAAGAGAAGCCGCTGGCGCCCAAGTACGACACCGTCCAGGCCATTAACCTGCTGCCCCGCCCGGAGAACAACAGCCGCAACACGATGCACACCAGTCGCGTTCAGTTCGCGTCCGCTGATAGCATCGCCAAGGCCGGCATTGACGTGGACGTGGTGCAGGAGCGGCCGATGACGGATGCCTTTACAGCCAACGGGGAACTGGTCTTTGATCCGACTCGTGTCGCACATCTATCCGCACGCGTGCCGGGCACCATCGTCGCCGTCATGAAGACTGTGGGAGATCGAGTCATTGCCGGAGAAACGCTCGCGCTGGTTGACGCCGCTCAGGTCGGACAGGCGAAATCACATCTACTCCAGGCGGTCGTGCAGCTCCAGTTACGGAAGAACACGCTGCAGCGCATGCGAGCCGTCGCCGAGAGCGGAATCGTGGCAGCGCGATCCATCGCGGAAGCCGAATCCGCCGTCCAAGAGGCCGAAGTCTCGCTGATTACGAGTCGCCAGGGACTGCAAAACCTCGGTTTTGAGGTTCCGGAAGGCCTTGAATCAAAAACGTCGCAGGCGCTCGCCGATGACCTGCGGTTTCTCGGGCTGGCCGACCCCGCCCTCCTCAAGCTGACCGCACAAAAGAAAACGGCCAATCTGGTCCCGATCATTTCGCCGTTTGACGGCGTGCTCGTGGTTTCCGACGTCGTCGCGGGCGAAGTCGTGGACACTTCGAAATCCCTGATGACGGTCAGCGACCCCAGTCGGCTGTGGTTGTTGCTGAGCGTGCGTCAGGAGGACGCGCCCTACGTTCGAGTCGGACTGCCAGTGCGGTTTGAATCCGACAACGGCGATCAGAAGGTGGACGGTCAGATTTCCTGGATCAGTCCGGCCGTGGATGCCCAGACCCGCACACTGCAGGTGCGTGTGGTCGTCCCGAACAACAGCGGCTCGCTACGGGACAAGACGTTTGGCACCGGGCGGATCATTCTCCGCCAAGAGCCAAATGCGATTGTGGTGCCTCGGGACGCAGTACAGACGACCGCAGATGCAACATTCGTCTTCGTCCGGGACAAACACTACTTCGAGGACGGCTCACCCAAGTTTTTCCATGTGCGGCAGGTTCGCATGGGAGCGCGCGACGGGCAGTACGTCGAATTGCTGGCCGGTGTTCTCCCGGGGGAAGTGATCGCGACCAGGGGGAGCAATGTCCTGCTCGCGCAGCTGCTGCGAAGCAATCTCGGCGCGGGCTGCGGCTGCCACGATCACTGAGCGAAGGAGGCTGGCAACGAAATGGATTTCCTCAATCGAGTCATCGGCTTTTCACTGCACAACCGGATGCTCGTCATCCTGGGCGTGCTGGCCGCCGGCACTGCGGGCGTCATTTCGCTGGCGCACCTCGACATTGATGCCTTCCCGGATACGACGCCTGTGCAGGTGCAGATCAACTCGATTGCTCCTGCTCTGAGCCCGGAAGAGGTCGAACGGCAAATTACGTTTCCGATCGAACAGGCCATCAGTGGCCTGCCCGGATTGCAGCAGCTCCGTTCGATCTCGAAATTCGGCCTCTCGCAGGTCGTCGTCGTCTTCGAAGACGGAATCGACATTTATTTTGCCCGCCAGCTGATCAACGAGCGGCTGGCTTCGGTCGAAATGCCGCAAGGGATTGCCCGCCCGCGCATGGGGCCGGTTGCCACCGGTCTGGGCGAAGTTTTCCATTACATCGTGACCGGCCAGGGGAGCGACGCGACCGAGCTCCGCACGTTTCAGGACTGGGTCATCAAGCCTCCGATGAAGACGGTGTCGGGCACTGCGGAAATCAACAGCTGGGGAGGCTATGTCAAGCAGTACCAGATCCGTCTCAACCCCGACCGGCTCATCAAATACGAGCTGACGTTCGATCAGGTCGTCGGGGCGGTCCAGAAGAACAACTTCAACGTCGGCGGCGGCAACATCAGTCAGTCCGGCGGGATGCTGCTGGTTCAGGGCCTGGGACGCACGACCAACATCGATCAAATCCGCCAGATCGTGATCGCAGCCAAAGACGGCGTCCCGATTCGAGTGGCCGACGTCGGCGAAGTCGTCATCGGGCACGAGATCCGCCGGGGCGCCGTCACCGCCAACGGCCAGGGTGAGGTGGTGCTCGGACTCGGGTTCATGTTGATGGGGGAGAACAGTCACGAAATCACCCGCGCCCTGAAAGAGAAACTGGCAACCCTGGAGTCGAGCCTGCCGCGCAACGTGCAGGTGCAGCCCGTCTACGACCGCACGCAGCTTGTGGACTTCGTCATCGATACCGTGCGAAACAATCTCTTTGAAGGCGGGTTGCTGGTCGTCGCAGTGCTGTTCGCGTTCCTGGGCAATCTGCGCGCGGCAGCCATCGTCGCGCTGGCGATTCCGCTGTCGATGCTGTTCGCGTTCACCGGCATGTATCGCTTTGGGATCGCGGCCAGCCTGCTTAGCCTGGGCGCAATCGATTTCGGGCTCGTGGTCGACAGTTCGGTGGTAATGATTGAGAACTGTGTGCGGCATCTGGCCCACGATTCGAACAGCGGGAAGGACCGTCTGGACATCATCCGGGACGCTGCCGTTGAAGTTCGCGGACCGACGATGTTCGGCGAACTCATCATCATGATCGTCTACCTGCCGATCCTCACGCTGGAGGGCATCGAAGGGAAGCTGTTCCGGCCGATGGCCTTGACCGTCATCTTCGCTCTGCTGGGGTCAATGGTGCTGTCGCTGACACTGATGCCGGTGCTGGCAAGTTTCCTGCTGCCGAAAAAGGTTGAGGAAAATGAGCCGTTCCTGATGCGGATCGCGCATGCGATCCACTACCCGATCCTGCAGTTTGCCATGCACCACAAACTGGCCGTGATGGGCTTCGCGGCCAGCGTGTTGATCGTCGCCTTCGGAATGATCGCTCCCAATCTGGGTTCGGAATTCGTGCCGCGTCTCTCCGAAGGGGCGATCGCCATTGGTGTCGTCCGGCTGGCGGGAACCGATCTCAGCGAATCCATCCGCTACAACACGCAGATGGAGAAGGTCATCCTTGCCACGTTTCCCGACGAGGTCGAAAACGTGTGGAGTCGGGTTGGAACGGCCGAGATTGCGACGGACCCGATGGGTGTCGAACTGACCGATACGTTCATCACCCTGAAGCCTCGTTCGCAATGGAAGCAGGCGAAGACGCAGGCGGAACTCACGGACTTGATCGACAAGTCGCTACGCGACCTGCCTGGACAGCGACTGGCCTACTCGCAACCGATCGAAATGCGGATTAACGAGATGGTTTCCGGCGTCCGCTCGGACCTGGGGGTCAAGCTGTTCGGAGACGACTTCACAGTGCTGGTCAGCAAGGCGCAGGAGATTGAGACGGTCCTGAAGTCGATCGTTGGCGCTGCCGATGTCGCTGTGGAACAGGTCACCGGCCAGCCGGTGCTCCAGATCAAGGTGAATCAGGATCAGATTGCCAGATATGGCGTTTCAGCGCAGGACGTTCTGGAACTGGCGGAATCGATCGGCAGCAAGCCCGTGGGCGAGATCGTCGAGGGTCCGTTTCGGTTTCCGCTGGTCGTGCGACTGCCGGAGGAGTTCCGCGACAGCCCGCAGTCCATCGGAAATATGCTGGTGTCGACTCCCAAAGGCGAGCGGATTCCACTCTCGCGGTTAGCCTCCATCGAAGTGGTTGAGGGGCCGTCAACGATCACGCGCGAATGGGGCCAGCGCCGGATCACGATTACGGCGAACGTCCGCGGACGCGACTTGGGCACGTTCGTTGCCGAGGCCCGCAGGAGAATCGGCGAGGAGGTGTCGCTGCCGTCGGCGCGGTACCGGGTCGAATACGGCGGGCAATTCGAGAATCTCGAGCGGGCGCGGAACCGGCTGATGATCGTCGTGCCGCTGGCACTGGTGCTGATCCTGATCCTGCTCTACATGACGTATCACAACATTGTGGACGCCCTGCGCGTGTTCACGGGGATTCCCTTTGCCTGGGTCGGAGGCATCTTTGCCCTGTGGCTGCGCGACATGCCATTTTCGATCTCGGCTGGGATCGGATTCATCGCCATGTCGGGCGTCGCGGTGCTCGATGACATGATTCTCGTTTCGTACATCCGGCAGCTTCGACAAAAGGGATTGCCACTCGATGAAGCCGTCACGCAGGCGGCCATCACGCGACTGCGACCGGTTCTCATGACGACGCTGGTGGCCAGCCTCGGCTTCCTGCCGATGGCTTTCAGCGACGGCATGGGGGCGGAAGTGCAGCGTCCGCTGGCAACCGTTGTGATCGGCGGCGTCATCGGGGCGATGATCATGTCCTTGCTGGTTCTGAGAGTGCTGTACCTGATCTTTAACGCTCCTGCCGGACGTCAACAGCGCCGGCAGCGTCACGAAGTATCGCCCGCCGAACCGGTATTGGCGGGCACTCCTTGAGTCACACCTTTTTGTAGGAAGGACGACGAATGAGAAACGGATTCTGGTTTGCAGTTGCCTTGCCGCTCACGGTCGCAGTCTTGAACGGCTGCGGACAATCGGGGTCCGCTCCAGCACAAGTCGAGAAGCATGCCGACGCCGACAGCCACAGCGACCATGTCGCGTCAGCAGATGCTGACGGTCATGATCATTCCGGATGGTGGTGCAGCGAGCACGGTGTCCCGGAGGAGGTCTGCGGATTGTGCGACAGCAAGCTGGCGGCGGAGTTTCAGAAGAAGGGGGACTGGTGCAAGGAGCACGACCGGCCGGATTCGCAGTGCTTCAAGTGTCATCCGGAGTTGCAGGCGAAGTTCGCGGCCCAGTACGAAGCCAAATACGGGAAACAGCCGCCAACGCCGGAAGGATGACCAGCGGTCAGACGAAGGCGCACTGAACCCCACCGAATCGACTCCAACAACGGCAGGCGGTGCGCCGCCTGCCAGCGTCTGCGCCAACATCGGCGGAGTCTCCCAGGGGCGAGACCCGTCGATTCACTGGTCCTGAAAAGAAGCAGATGCTGCGACTGACTCAAGCTGAGGACCATGCCCCTGAAACGGGCCAAGCGCATCGACGGAACTGTGGCGGTCAACGTGTCCTACTGCGCAGACTTCGCGGGGTTGTCGCGGAAGGCCCGGTGGCAGGACTTGCAATTGGCGGTGACTGCGTCAAAGGCCGACTTGGCAGCCGCCCGGTTTGCGGGTTGAATGCGCAGCGCGTCTTGCAGCTCCTGTGCGGCAGTCTCTGACGCACGCAGGGACTCCCGAAACGGATCCGGCTTTGTGGCTACGTCCTGCATTCGCAACAGCTCTTTGAAATGTTCCTTCAGCAAGAGCGCCTCGTGGGCCGGATCGAGGTC
>JAXMBS010000117.1:0-7801 GCA_046349775.1 Planctomycetaceae bacterium
GACCGCGAGTTCTGCAGCTCCGAAGTTTGCATCGACATTAATGGCGATCGCCAACGTGAATTGCTCTACGCGTCCCGCGCCCCCGGCAAGCTGGAACTGCTCAACGCGGCCGACGGCAGCACTCGCTGGCGGCGTGACTGGCCGGGACAGCAGCAGTCGACGTCGGCGTTCGATCTGGACGCCGACGGCGAGTTCGAAATTGTGTACACGACGTCGAATCCCGGAACGCTCTACGTCTGCGATCACGATGGAAATCTGCTACGGCAATGGGACAGCGGCGATCACAAGCTCGGCAATTCTCCCGTTGTGCTCGACGCCGATGGCGACGGAGTGCTGGAGGGCTTCCTCGGCACCCGCTCGCGCGAGCTCATACGGCTAAAGATGTCCGATCTTTCGGTTCTCAGCCGCCGCCCTGACTGGGTCCAGTGCGGCTGTTACACCACGGCGATGGACGTCGACCACGACGGGCACTGGGACCTGTTCGCCGGCAGCGGCGATGACGGCATCGCCAAAGGTGTCCTGCACCGGCTCGACCCGCTGACGCTCAACAGCGTCTGGAGCGTTCCGACAAACGACAACGCCTCCAGCGCCGATCCAGTCCTCGTCGACATCGACAAGGACGGCCAGGTGGAGGTCATCAAGTCGGTCGACAACTACCAGCAGGACGATGCCCACGACGCGATCTATGCGTTCGAGGCCGACGGCACGTTGCTCTGGAAAGTGCCTGGGCTTTCGGAGGAGGACTCGCCAAACGTCGCCGATCTCGACGGCGACGGGCAGGTCGAGATCGTCGGCATGTCGTTCGGTGGCGAGGTGTACTGCCTCGATCCGCTCGGCCAAGTTCGCTGGCACCGCGATCTGCGGCCGGATCTCGATGACGCCACGCATATGTACATGACGCCGATCCTGTGCGACCTCGACGGCGATCCCGAGCTGGAAATCGTCGCCATGACGCACGGACCGTACGAGCCGACGCCGGGCGTCGAGCCGCCTGCCCGATTGACGGCGCTGAGCGCGAACGGCGAAATCCTCGATGAACTCGATCTCGGCGAGCCCCGGTACTGGGGCCATGCGTACATGTGCAACGTGGATGACGATCCGTTTCAGGAACTGGTCGTCGCCGGCCGCGGCGGCCTCGATGTGTTCGAAACTCGCGGCTATGGACCGAACACGGAACACTTCCAACGTCGCCGTAGCTACCAACGGCTCAACGTCTGGCCGTGGACGTATGCTGACACTTACTTCATCGAGCGCGGCACTAAGCAAAACGTCGTCAACCGGACCGACAATCTGGTTCTCGCACGCACTGCGACCGGATACGTCACCAGTGGCTCATTCGTCACCGACTTGCTGACATTGCCGCCCGGCTGCAGTTCCGCAGGCTCGACGTCATTTCGCAGAAGCCTCCCGGCGCGATGCAGATGGCGTCGAAGCTGAAGACGGGAGGATATTGCGAAGATGCGGTCACGTCAGGCACGGATTTGCATCGCCGAACCGGTACGGCTGGAGTTCCGGTTTTCGACGAGGTGATCCATCCGTAACACCGTTGCTTGATGCCTACGCACTCCACTTCGACCGCGGCTGTTTCCAAGGATGCCGAAGCCGCGACCGCAGGCTTCGGCACAACGTTCTCGCTGACAGGACCGGAACACGGCTCGGTCGATTCGTCCGCCAGCGTGCTGTTGTCCCTCAAAGAAGAAGACGACCTCGCCAACATCCGACTGATTGAAACCACCGGCGGCAAGAATTCGCCGATCCCGTCGCAAGTCGAGATCGACGCTTCCCCACGGTTATTGTGGATCGCCCGCGGCGAGTTGCCGGCCGGAGCGCAGCGGATGTACCGGCTCGATCGAGGCGAACCGACCCCGGCAGCCTCGACCGTCTTGGTGGACACCACTCATCCGGAGAACGTCACGATCCGCGTCGGTGATGCGCGTGCTGCAGTACAACGTCGCTCATGTGACTCCGCCGGCCGACATCGACGCGTAGCCTTGGCGCAGCGGACACATTCATCCCGCCTGGACGCCGTCCCGGACCAGGTCGTCACCGACCGGTTTCCGCCGGATCATGCCCATCAGAGCGGACTGTTCCTGGCCTATGTGAAGACCGAGTTCGAAGGCCGCACGCCCGACTTCTGGAACCTGCTCGGTGGAACCGGGCGTGTGCGTTCGAAGGGCGTCACGCGCACGACCGATGGCCCGATTTTCGCCGAATTTCAGGCGGTGCATGAGCACGTCGATCAGTCCGCCAGCCCCGAGAAAGTCGCGCTCAACGAAATCTGGAGCGTTCGCGTCTGGAATATTGGTGGCCGCGAGGCCGGTTACTGGATCTGCGACCTCACCTCTCGAGTCGAATGCGCCACCGACAGGCCGCTGCATCTCCCGCAGTATCACTACGGCGGAATGGCCCTGCGGGGAGCGCGGCAATGGACGGCCGGGATTGCGAAGTTCACGACGTCGGAAGGGCTCGACCGGATTGCCGGCAACCACACCCGTCCCTGGTGGTGCGACCTCAGCGGACCGGCCGGCGACGCCACCGCCGGGTTGTTGTTCATCACGCATCCGGACAATTTCCGCGCTCCCGAACCGCTGCGGATCCACCCCACAATGCCCTACATGGTCTACACGCCTTCGTTTCTCGGCGAGTGGGATCTCCAACCGGGCGAGCCGCACGTCTCCCGCTATCGTTTCGTCTTCCACGACGGCGACCTCCCGCCGGAGACGGCCAATCGCCTCCAGCGCCAGTTCGCCGCCCCGTTGCAGGCACAGGTCATCGATGTCGAAATGTAAGAATGTCCAAATGTCGAATGGCTGCGATTGAACGTTCCCTTCCATTCGACATTTGGGCATTTGGTCATTCTTCCAATTCTCCAATCGGACGTGATCAATGAACGCGCTTTGGCCGCTGCTCTTGTCCGCGACTCTGGGCCTCGAACGTCCCGAGGTTGAGTTCAAGGTCTTCCAGTTCCCGGCCGACCGCATCCCGCGCATCGACGGCAACGCCGACGACTGGGAGATCGTTCCCGAGTCGTATGCGATCGGCACAAGCGAGCTGCGCGAGACGGTCAAGGGGCTCGGCGACCGCCATGACCCGGCCGATCTCGACGTCCGCGTGCGCGTCGGCTGGGTCGAGGGGCTGAACCAGCTCTACTTCCTGTACGAAGCAACCGACGACTACTGGGACTTCGCCCGTCCCGATCTGCACAATGACATTTTTGAAGTGGTCGTAGATGGCGATCTCTCCGGCGGTCCGCTGATCCGCCAGATGCATCCGGACAAGTCACTGCACGAAGACCGCCGAATGCACTTCGACTTTCACGGCGTCCACGCGCAGAATTACCACATCTTCACACCGGCGCTCGATAAGGACTGGGCGATGGTCTGGGGGGGACAGCCGTGGATCAAGGATTTGCCCTATGCGAACGCCGCACAGAAGTACGAGTTTCAGCCCGGCAAGTCTGGACGGTACGTCCTCGAGTTCTTCATCACGCCATTTGATTTCGCGCCGGCGGAACCAACACGGGCAGTCGCGTCGAAGCTCGAGGAGAACAAGGTCATCGGACTGTCGTGGGCGATCCTGGACTACGATGATCCCCAGTCCGAGACGTACGAAGGCTTCTGGAACCTGTCGCACAAGACGGAGATGTACGGCAACGCGTCGGACCTCGTGCGGTTCCGCCTGATGCCGATCGAGGAGAGCCTGCGCAAGCCGGTGACTGCAAACTGGTCCTTCGTCGAAATCAGCCGACGGACCGCAAAAATGCAGCATTCCGTGACCGCTCGCGGGGAGAGATCACCGCCTGGAAGTGGGATTTCGGCGACGGCCAGTCGTCCGCGAACAGCACCCGATTCCGCCGGTATCAGGCGCGGGCGACTTCATCGTGACCCTTACCGTCACCGGCCCGAAAGGCACGGCAAAACGTACGAAGGTCTGGGACGTCACGCTGCCGTAATCCGGATGCATGTTGGGCGCCACTGGCTCCGCCAGTGCGTCTCCGGCCGACGACCAAACGACCAAGACATCAAACACCGCAGCCTCGTTTTCCATCGAACCCTTTGACTATGCTTCAGATTCGCAACTCGTGACGAAGCACCATGCGGCAACCACACAGCGGCGGAGGGTGGCAGGCAATCGCGTACACGTTGCGCGTGGCCAATCGCGTCGGCTGGGGCCGGCTGTGGACCGCCATGCGCTCCCGCAATACCTGCAAGACCTGCGCGCTGGGGATGGGGGGGCAGCTCGGCGGGATGGTGAACGAAGCGGGGTATTTCCCGGAGGTCTGCAAGAAGTCCTTCCAGGCGATGGCCTCAGATATGCAGGCCGGCATCACGCCGGAGTTCTTCGCGAAGTACGGCTTCAACGAACTCCGCGCACTGACGCCGCGGCAACTCGAAACGGCCGGCCGCCTCGTCACTCCGCTGTTTGCCGGCCCGGACGACACACACTACCGCGTGATCGGCTGGGACGAAGCCCTGGCCAAGTTAGCGGATCGCCTGAAGGCAGCCGGCCCGTCGCGCAGCTTCTTTTATGCCAGCGGACGCTCGTCCAATGAGGCGGGATTCCTGCTGCAGCTCTTCGCGCGGCTGTTTGGGACGAACTACGTCAACAACTGCTCGTATTATTGCCATCAGGCCAGCGGCGTAGGGCTGGCGTCGAGCATCGGGACCGGGACCGGGACGATCCGGCTCGAAGACCTGGAGCATGCCGACCTGTACATTCTGATCGGCGGCAATCCGGCATCGAACCATCCGCGGCTGATGCGCAGCCTGATGCTCTTGCGACGCCGCGGCGGCAAGGTGATTGTCGTCAACCCGGCCCGCGAACCGGGGCTCGTCAATTTTCGCGTCCCGAGCGACGTCCGCAGCCTGGTGTTCGGGTCGGAGATCGCGAACCTGTACGTGCAGCCGCACATCGGCGGCGACATCGCACTGCTGACCGGGATCGCGAAGGAGGTCCTGGATCGCGGCGCAGAGAATGGCGAGTTCCTGAACTCGACGACGACCGGGTTTGAGGAGTTCCGCCGCTCGATCGAGCCCGTCACTTGGGAGGAGATCGAGCGCTCGTCCGGCGTGCCTCGTGAAGAAATCCGGAATGCGGCCGAGCTGTACGCGAACGCGAAGCACGTTGTCTTCGGCTGGACGATGGGGATCACGCATCACCTGCATGGCACCGACAACGTGCGGATGATCGCGAACATCGCACTGCTGCGCGGCATGGTCGGCCGGCCGAATGCGGGACTGATGCCGATCCGTGGCCACAGCAACGTTCAGGGAATGGGGTCGGTGGGCGTCGCGCCGTTGCTCAAACAGGCGATCCTCCAGCGGTATGAGGAACGGCTGGGAGTGAAACCGCCGACGTCACCGGGGCTCGATACGATGGCCTGCATGGACGCGGCCGACCGGGGCGAGATGGACGTCGCCCTGTGCCTGGGTGGCAACCTCTACGGCAGCAACCCGGACGCCGCCTATGCCCAACAGGCGCTGGCGAAAATCGGGTGCGTCGCGTATCTCACCACGACGCTCAATACGACCCACGCGTGGGGCCGCGGCAGGGAAACGCTGGTTCTGCCGGTCCTGCCGCGCGATGAGGAGCCGCAACCGACCACGCAGGAATCGATGTTCAGCTACGTCCGGCTCAGCGACGGCGGCCCGCGCCGCTACGACGGTCCGCGCAGCGAAGTCTCCCTGTTGACTGCACTCGGCCGCTCTGTCCTGGGTGAGTCCGGTCCGGTCGATTGGCGCGCACTGGAGAGTCACGACGCGGTCCGCCAACTCATCGCCGATCTGATCCCCGGCTTCGAGCCGATCGCTGATATCGGCAAAACCAAGCGAGAATTCCACATCGCGGGACGGCACGTCGCTGAAACACGGTTCTCGACCCCCTCCGGCAAGGCACAGTTCCACGTCGTCCCGATCCCGCAGCGGCCGTCGCTGGCGGAGAATCAGTTGCAGCTGATGACGATCCGGTCCGAGGGGCAGTTCAACACAGTCGTGTACGAGGACTACGACCTGTACCGCGGCCAGGACCGGCGCGACGTAATCCTGATGCACCCGGATGACATTCGCCGGCTCGGCCTGTCGGCCGATCGGCCGGTCCGCGTCGCCAGCGATACCGGCGAGATGCGGTACCAGCGCGTGCGGCCGTTCGAAGTGCGCCGGGGCAACGCGATGATGTATTGCCCGGAAGCCAACGTCCTGATTCCGCGCGACGTCGATCCGGAGTCGAAGACGCCGGCGTTCAAACGGATCGTCGTGAGCGTGACGGCGGAAGGCTGAAGCTGTTATTCGGACTGCTAGCCGTGACGACGCCGCAGTCGGACCAGGCCCGCAACACACGGCGCTCCAGCGAGCAGCAGCGCGACCGAGGCCGGCTCGGGGACCGCCGTCAGCGTGACGTCGTCGAGTCCATTCAAGAAGTTGTTTGGCGTGCCGCCGTTGTAGAACGTGATGTTAGTGGTGGCGCTGGTGGCCGTGAACACGACCAGGAACTGCTTCCAGTCGAGGTGGTCCGTGGGGGCGGCTGGGTTCGTGTAGTGTGTCCGCGCTCCGCCGTTGAGGCTCAAGTCAACGGTCGTCGGGAAGAAAAAGACGCCATCCGTCGCTGACCCGACCCAGAAACTCAGCATGTACGACGCACCGATGGACGTCGCAACGTTCTGCGACAGTCCGCTCGTTTGCGAATTGGAAGTGACGCCCGCCAGGTCCGCCCACTGGTTGCCGTCGTGGGCCTGAAAGTGAATGCCGCTCTGGACAAAATTCGTGTTCACGATGGCGGTGTCAACACCGACCACGGTCCAGCCAGTAATGGCGGACGAGCCGGCTGCGAAATTCGTGAAGCCGCCGTTGGGGACAAGTGGGGTTTCAAACGAACCGTTAATCAGCCCGGCAGACGCCGATGCGGCCGACAAGGCCAGGCAGAATGCCATGGCAGCGGGAGCAACTCGAGACATCTCTCTCTCCGGTTGGCAAAAAGGAAAAAGCCAGCCCGACTATCGGCGCGATCGAATTCTCGTCGCCGGCTTCGACCGGTGTCAAGCGGGCAAATGGTTTCGCGCTGCAATTCGGAAATCAGCGTCGCTTCCTCAGCGCGCGTGGCCCCGTTCCAATCTTCATGTCTGAACTTGAATCGTTCCCGCGTCCCGTTCACACTCATCTAACCGGCGTTTCCCGTTTCCTGCCCCGACCTTTGATTTCTCTCCGGAGGTCCGCATCGTGTCGCAATTGCTTCCAGCGCTACTCGTACTCACGACGGTCGCTTCCCTCGCCAACGCCGACAACTGGCCGCACTGGCGCGGGCCCAACGGCAACGGGGTCGCCCCGGAAGCGACGCCCCCCACCGAATGGAGCACAACGAAGAACATTAAGTGGCAGGTCGACCTGTCGAGCAAGGAAAACTCCTCTCCCATCGTTTGGGACGACCAGGTGTTTGTTGTCGCGACCGAAGAGCGCGAACCGGCAAAAGACGGGCAGCTCCCCCTGCTGGCGTTCAAGCTGCTGTCGTTCAATACCGAGACCGGCAAGCTCAACTGGGAGCAGACCGCCGTGGTCGCCCGTCCGCACCAGGGGGTCCACAATACGAGCGGGTTCGCGGCCGCCTCTCCCTGTACCGATGGCGAGCACGTGTACGCGCATTTCGGCTCGCGCGGGTTGTACTGCTACACGCTCGACGGCAAGCCGGTTTGGAAGCGCGACGACTTCGGCAAGATGAACACGCTGAACAACTTCGGCGAAGGGGCGTCTCCGACACTCAGCGGCGACGCGATCATCGTCCCGTGGGACCACAACGGACCTTCGGCGCTGTT
>JAXMBS010000118.1:0-7779 GCA_046349775.1 Planctomycetaceae bacterium
TCAAATGACCGCGCACCACGACCTCTCGCCGAAGTGTCCCGGACAGTTGTCGACGCGTCGTTCTCACCTCCCGATGCCCCTACAACTGTCCGGGACACTGCTCCCAACCGCCGCTCACGGTGTCACATTCCCCCTCGCCCGTACCCGTCCGTGGTAAGATGCGGGCATGGTAGTGTCTCGAAAACGTCGAATCGTCAGACGTGCTGCGATCGCGGCGGGGGTTCCAATCGCACTGTTGTGGGCATACCTGGGCTGTTACTTATTCGCGCGTTGGGCATTCAACAATGGACATCAGGCGTACGCGAAACCCGTACTGCTGCTCCCCATTTGGAAGCCCATCAAATGGTACGAGGAAAACGAACTTCCTCTGAGCTTCGAGTTACTGACATTGGATACGTGGTGTTCTTTGAGGGGGGATAGAACGTGGAGCCGCGCCAGGGCAAATGCAGGAAACAAGCGGCAGATAAGGCGGACGCGAATGCAACAGGGACGGCCGAGCGTCACCGAGCCGGCTACAGCGTTTTCCGATTAATTCGACCCAACACCCATATCACGAACCCCTCTTCCCCCTCCCCCGCGCCTGTCCCCGCCCCCCGCCGTCGATACACTCAACAGTCCGCCCCCGTCGGACCCTGCGCATGCGTATCGCCGCCTCGATCATCCTCGGAGATCGCGCCTGGCTCTGGCCAGCGGCCGCCGCGATTCTCGTCGCGATCGCGATCGTGGCCGCCGCTTATGCCCGCACCAATTGGCCGCTCGCCCGCCGCGTCCTCGCCGCCTCGCTCAAAATCGCCGGCCTCGCGCTGGTCTCGATCTGCCTCACCGAGCCGCTCTGGAGCGGCACGCGGATCAAGCCCGGCGAAAACCTGTTCCTCGTCCTGGTCGACAACAGCAGCAGCCTGACGATCGCCGACAGCGCCGGCGCCCCGCCCCGCGGCGAACAGCTTCGCCAGCTCCTCTCGCCCGAACAGATCGGCGGCTGGCGCGCCGCACTCGAACAGCAGTTCGACGTCCGCCGCTACACTTTCGGCGCGCGGCTCGAAACGGTCGACGGCTTCGAGCAGCTCAGCTTCGATCAACCGGCCTCACGCTGGACCGCCGCGGCCGACATGCTGCGTGAACGATTCCGCGATCGTCCCGTCGCTGGCATCCTGCTGTTCACCGGCGGCGGCTACCACGACCAGCTGCCGTCTTCGACGGAATTAGCCGGCCTGCCCCCGTCTATCCGGTCGTCTGGCCCGAAACGACCGCTCGTCGACGTCGCACTCGACAACCTGACCATCACGCATTCGCCGTTCGAGGACGCGCCCGGTCACGGTCGAGCCAACGTCCGAGTCGCCGGCAACTCCGGCAGCCCGGAAATCGTCGGCCAGCTCTTGCGCGAGGCGGCTGTCGTCCAGGAGATCGGCCACCGCCTCGCGGCCCGGTCTGCCGATCCCGCTCAAATTCGAAATCGGCCCACCGCGCGCTGGAGTTCTACCGCGTCCGCGCCCGCGCTCGCCGGTCAAACGGCCCAGTTCGACGACCCGTCGCGAAATCGACCGAAGCCGTCCTCGCCAACAACTCGCGACTGGTCGCCATCGAGCACGACACAACGCCGCACCGCATCCTGTACATCGCCGGCCGGCCGAACTGGGAATTCAAGTTCCTCCGTCGCTCCGTCGAGTCCGACCCGCGCTTCCTGGGTCGTCGGCCTCGTCCGCGTCGCGAAGAAAGAAGCCGGAAATTCGAGTTTCGCGGCCGCGCGGGGTGAGCACGTCAACGCGGCTCTTCCCAGGGCTTCCAGGCCGATCGCGAAACCGACACCGAAACCTACGACGAACCGGTCATCGTCCGGCTCCAGCACCGCGACAACCGCGAACTGCACTTCGGCTTCCCCGAAACGGCGAAGAGCTGTACGAGTATCGCGCGATCATCATCGACGACGTCGAGGCGTCCGTTCTTCTCGCACGACCAGATGTCGCTGCTCGAGCAGTACGTGTCCAATCGCGGCGGAAGCCTGCTGATGCTCGGCGGCCGCCCGATTCCTTCGCCCACAGCGGCTTCGGCCGCACGCTCATCGAACATGCCGGAGATATCTCGAACGCGGAAGAAACCCTCGAGCCGCGCGTCGCGCGAATACCGCTGGAAGCTCGCCGCGACGGCTGGCCAGCCCTGGGCGCGTCTCCGCCGGACCGAGAACGAAGAAGAACAGCGTCTCACCGAGATGCCCGAAGTTCCGCACGCTCACGACAGCGGCCAACGTCAAACCCGCCGCCCGCACGCTCGCCGAAGTCCGCGACATGGTCGGCAACGATCATCGCCACTCGTCGCCCAGCAGTACGGCGCCGGCCGCGTCGCTGCACTCCTCATCGGCGACGCCTGGCGCAGCCGCTGCACCGCCAGGACGGCCAGCCCGACGACTACGCCAAGGCCTGGCGTCAAATGCTCCGCTGGCTCGTCGTCGACGTCCCGCCGCGCGTCGATGTCTCCGTCGACCAGGCCGCCGAATCCGCCACCACCGTCCGCCTCGCCGCCCGCGTCCGCGACGCCGCCTTCCAGCCGGTCGAAGCGGCCGACGTGACGTTCACAATGAAGACCCGCAGGCGGCGAATACCATCTGCACGCCGAACCGTCACTCGACGACCTCGGCTTGTACTCCACCGACTGCCCCGCGGCAAGCGGGCCCGGCTTCCCGCTGCGCACGGCCGTCATCAAGGATCAGGCGGGCGCTCAGACTCGCCCGCGGCGAAACCGGCTGGACCAGCGACCCCGCCGTCGACGAAGGTTCCGCCGCATCGCCGTCGATCGCATCGCCTGCACTGAACACCCTTGCGACAGCAACAAAGGCGGCTCGTCCCGCCTTCATCGCCGCGTTCGTCGACACGCTGCCGACCCGCGAAGCGCCGATGATGGAAGCCTGGAGCCACCCGCTCTGGCACACCCCCTGGATGCTCCTCGCCGCCATCAGCTTGCTTCGCCGCCGAATGGGGCCTGCGACGGCTGCGAGGGCTGCCATGAAGGAGGATTCAGGATTCGGGATTCAGGATTCAGGGAAAGGAAATCTTCCCCCTCTCCCCCGCGAGACGCGTGGATCTCGCGGCTGGTTGCCACTCGGGGGAGAGGGCCGGGGTGAGGGTGCAGAGAACGGCTCGAGATTAAGTGCGAGTCTGGTCACCATCCTTGCGATCATCGCCTTTCAATTCGTGTCATCTGTCCGCCGCAGAGCCAGCGCTTCCTGCAACCGGCCGCGCGCGCCTCCCGCCGACGTGCTCATCATCCTCGGCATGTCCCGGCACCCCGAATATGGCGAACAATTCCGCGCCCTGGACCCGAACGCTGGCGCGCCTGCAAAGCCTGTGGCGGACGTCACCCTCATCGGCAACGACGACACAACCAATCGTCCCGACGACCGCGCACCGTCCTCGAACAGCTTTCAACCGCCGCCGAAACGTCCCGCCCGCTCTGGCTCGTCTGCATCGGCCACGGCACCTTCGACGGCCGCACCGCGAAGTTCGTCTCCGCGGGGCCCGACCTCTCCGCCGACGAGCTCTCCGCGAAACTGCTGCACTGACACGCCCGACGGCGATCGTTTTGTGCGCGCCTCCGGCAGCGGACCATTCGTCGATCTGCTTTCCGCCGAAGGTAGAACCATCGTCTCCGCCACCGATGGGGGGCGGCGAAATCCAACTTCTCACGCTTCGGCGACTTCCTTTCTCGCATCAGCGACGCCTCCGCCGATCTCGACGAGACGACGAAGTCTCCTGCTCGAAGCTTTCCGCGGCCTCGTCGCGCACGAGGACGAGTTCTATTCGCCGCCGGCCGCATCGTCACCGAGCACGCACTCCTCGACGACAACGGCGACGGCGCCCGTACCCGCGCCGGCGACCTCGACCAGCCCGATGCGAAAGACGGCCGCCGTGCCGGCCAGTGGCGACCTGATCCTCAGCCGAAACCGAACGCAAGCTCACGCCGGAAGCCCGCGCTGGCCGCGACCGCCTCGAACTCGCCCTCTTCGACCTCCGCGACCGCAAATCGCAGCTCGCCGAAGCCGATTACTTCGCCCAGCTCGAAGCGCTGCTGATTCAGATCGCCGAGATTTACGAGCGCGCCGGCGCGCTGCCGCCGCCGTAAAGGTCGATCCCGCTCCAATTGCCGCGCGCCCCCTTGTGTCAATTCTTGGCAAAGACCGCGCGCTCCGTTCGCCGGCGACTCCCCGTCTCAGTCGCATTCGCTACAATCCGGCTGGAATTCGCATCCAGGAACACTTCATGTCGCCACTGCCCGGTTTTCGACGATTTTCCCTGCTGATCTGCTGCGCTTTGGGTGCTGCCGTTCCGTCGGCAGCCGCCGACGATGCCGGCGCCCCCGATCCTGTTCTGCTCTATCCGAACGGCGCGCCTGGCGCGCTCGGAACGGAAGACGCCGATCAGCCTTCGATCCGCATTTATCCCGCACCGGATGAAAAACGAAACGGCGCCGCCATTGTCGTGTGTCCCGGCGGCGGTTACGGCGGACTCGCCATGGACCACGAAGGGCAGCAGGTGGCCCGCTGGCTCAATTCGATCGGCGTCACGGCGGCCGTGCTGAAGTACCGCCTCGGCCCCAGATACCACCACCCTGCCCCACTCCAGGATGCGCAGCGGGCCCTGCGCTATGTGCGCTCTCACGCCGCCGAACTGAGTGTCGATCCGCACCGCGTCGGGGTCATGGGCTTCTCCGCTGGCGGACACCTGGCCTCGACCGCTTCCACGCATTTCGACGCCGGCGCGCCCGACGCCGCCGACCCGCTCGAGCGCCTCAGTTGCCGGCCGGACTTTTCGATCCTGTGCTATCCGGTGATCAGCTTCGAGGCCCCGTATACGCATCGCGGCTCGCTCAAGAATCTGCTGGGCGACAATCCCGATCCGGCGCTCGTCCATTCGCTGTCCAACGAAACGCAGGTCACAGAGGCAACTCCCCCGACGTTTCTGTTCCACACGGCCCAGGATAGCGGCGTGCCGCCCCAGAACGCCGTCGCCTACTACCACGCCCTGCTGGAGCACAAAGTTCCGGCCGAATTGCACATTTACCAAAACGGGCCGCACGGCGTGGGGCTGGCCGCCGGCGATCCGGTCCTGTCCACCTGGCCCGGCCGGCTGGCCGACTGGCTCAAAATGAGCGGCTTTCTTGCGGAGTCGCCGCGCGCCGCCGTCAAGGGGACCGTGACGCTCGATGGAAAACCGATCGGGATTGGTGCGGTCATCTTCCTCCCGGAACACAACTTGCAGGCGTCCGCTTTCGCGCTCGTGATGAACGGAAACTACTCGCTGCCCGCGGGCATGGGCCCGGTAGTCGGTCAGAACCGGTTAATGATCTATGACCTCGGCGGATTCCAGCCGCGACCGACGGTTCACGACGCGCGTGAAGTCGGCAACTCGAAGATTCGGTGCGAAATTCGCGCCGGCGAAAACAGCACAAACATCGAAGTGAAGTCGCACTGATCGCGGCCGGCAGGCCAGTTATCAAAGCGGGCGCTAATCCAGGACGCGGGCCTTCCAGAATTAGTCGCTACAATGTCGGTTCCACAAAGTCACGGACGAAGACGAGAGGCGCGGCGGGTCCGGAAAGCAGGCTCGACACGGCACGGTATGACGGCTCGAACGATCGCTATCGGCGACATTCACGGATGCGATGTCGCTCTCAACATTCTGCTCGACGAACTCGCGCCCCGGCCGGAGGACTTCGTCATCTGCGTCGGGGACGTCATCGACCGCGGACCCAATACCCGCGGCTGCATCGATCGCCTGCTGCAACTTCGCGACCAGTGCCGATTCATGCACCTGATGGGCAATCACGAGGAGATGTTCCTCGACGCCATCAGCGGCGGAGAATGGTCCGACAGCTGGCCCCAGTACGGCGGACGCGAGATGCTCGCCTCGTACGGCGGCAGCGTTGAGGAGATCCCGCCCGAACATCTGGACTTCATCAAGTCGGGCAAGGACTATTACGAATCCGACTCGATTATCTTTGCCCACGCCGCGATCAATCCCGCCTGGCCGATGGATCGCCAGACGGCCCACTACCTCCGCTGGAACCGGCTGACCGGCCACGAGGCGCCCCACGTCTCCGGCAAGCCCGTCCTGTGCGGACACACCGCGCAGCGCGACGCGCGCCCGCTGATCTTTCCCGGCTGGGTCTGTCTCGACACCTGCGCCTATTCGCTCCGCGGCGCCCTGTCGGCCCTCGTCCTCGAAGACCAGACCATCTACCAGGCCACTCAATGGGGCAAATTCTGCGGCGTCGTCCCCGCCGCCGAATTCCTCGTGGCCCCGGGTGGCGGCTGATGGCCAATGCGTCATAGCGGCCCTGGCTATTGACCGTCGACCATCGACCATCGACCATTGACCCCATGCGCTTCCTCGTCACCGGCGCCGCCGGCTTCATCGGTTCGCACGTCGCGCTGCGCCTGCTCGGGCGCGGCGATGAAGTCGTCGGCCTCGACAACCTCAACGACTACTACAGTGTCCAGCTCAAGCGCGACCGGCTGTCGCGGCTGACGCCCCTCGCAGGCTTCGAGTTCGTCGAGCTCGATGTCGCCGACCGGCCGGCGATGGCCGAACTGTTCCGGCAACAGTCGTTCGACGGCGTCGTCCACCTCGCGGCCCAGGCAGGCGTCCGCTACTCGCTCACCAATCCGCATGCCTACATCGACAGCAACATCGTCGGCTTCGTGAACATTCTCGAAGGCTGCCGCCACGCGCACGTGCGACACCTCGTGTATGCGTCCTCCAGCTCGGTCTACGGCGCCAACACGACGCTCCCGTTCTCCGCGCACGACAACGTCGATCATCCGCTGAGCCTGTACGCCGCCACCAAGAAAGCCAACGAGCTGCTCGCCCACAGCTACAGCCACCTGTACGAACTCCCGACGACCGGCCTGCGGTTCTTTACCGTCTACGGCCCGTGGGGACGCCCCGACATGGCGATGTTCCTGTTTACGCAGGCGATCCTGGCCGGCCGGCCGATCGACGTCTTCAACCACGGCCGCATGCAGCGCGACTTCACCTATATCGATGACATCGTCGAAGGGGTCGTCCGCACGCTCGATCGCCCTGCCGTTTCCAATCCCGACTGGTCCGGCGACCGGCCCGACCCCGGCACCAGCCGCGCCCCCTATCGGCTGTACAACATCGGCAACCACCAGCCGGTCGAGCTCCTGCGACTGATCGAGGTCATCGAATCCTGCGTCGGTCGCCGGGCGATCAAGAACTTGCTGCCGCTGCAGTCGGGAGATGTTCTGGACACGTTTGCGGACGTCGCCGACCTGACCCGTGACACCGGCTTCGAGCCCAGCACGCCGATCGAGGAAGGCGTCCGGCGCTTTGTCGCCTGGTACCGCGCGTACTACGGCGTGTGAGGTCCCAGCAGCCGGATGAACTTGACCTGGAACCGGCCGTCGGGCTGAAGTTCAATGTCTCCAAGTCCTGGGTCCGACGCATCAAGCTGGAGCGTCGAGAACTCGGCAAGACGGCCCCCGCCACCACTCGCAACAGAACTCCGCAGTGGCGCACGATCGAACCACAAATCCGTGCGGCCGTCACCGAGCAGCCCGATCTCGCGTTACGCGAACTGAAGGCCAAGCTCGGCACCGAGCTGTGCCTGCAGACGCTGTGCAACGACCTGCATGCAATGAAGCTCGCATCAAAAAAAGTCCTGATCGCCAGCGAGCGGGAACGTCCCGACGTAACCGAGCGGCGCGCCGCCCATGTCGGTCTCGATCCCGAGCGGCTGGTGTTCCACGATGAAACCCTGGCCAAA
>JAXMBS010000119.1:0-7769 GCA_046349775.1 Planctomycetaceae bacterium
TCCACAATCCAGCGTTTGTCGTGCCGTTCAGCAGCACCACGCTGTAGACGTACGACGACGGCAGCAGCACGACGACCGCCAGCGCGATCACGGCGCGTCTGACGATCCGGCGGGTGCGGGTGGAGGGCATGGTGTCAGTATACTAGCAGCGCGACGATCGCGGACTGAGACCAGCCGCACCCTGCCGAAGTGGCGGGGTTTTTCATGCGCCTTGGTAGACTGCGGAAAGTAGAAGCCGCCACCGGAAGCGCGACACTGCTCCAATAGAAGTCCCAGAGACTGAGTTACGTTGCCACAGTGGCGTTCATCGGTATAGCGACGCTCTACGTGAATCTCGCTGAGCCGCGACACTATGCCGCACTGATTGTGGCATTCGACAGACTGGCGATCGCCGTATGGTCTCGGCGAGAAGAGAATTCAAATCAGGACACAACCAAAAGTCGCTGAGACCAAGACACCTTTCGTACTGTTCACACGCATCTCACTCTTGCTGCTGTTTTCCACGTTTTCTCGATTGCATTGCTGCCGTTCGTGCGTATACTGTACTAGTTGACTGGTACACACATGCACCTGCACCTCGACACTGCCAACGGCCTTCCCATCTACGAGCAGATCGTGCGACACGTCAAATTTGCTGTCGCCAATCGCCTGCTGCAGATCGGCGAGCATGTGCCCTCGGTCCGTGACATGGCGACGCGCCTCGCGGTCAATCCGAATACCGTCGCCCGGGCGTACCGTGATTTGCAGTCCGAGGGCATCCTTGTCCCCATCCGCGGCACCGGCCTGGCCGTGACGCCCGAGGCACCGAAGCGCTGCCGCGCAGAACGCCTGGACCTGATACGCACCCGGCTCCGCTCAGTCCTGAGCGAAGCCTGGCGCAACGGCATCGATGCGGACGAACTGCGGACGCTCTTCGAAAACGAACTCACCCACCTCGGCAACACTAATTCTCTCGTTCCTGGATCCTAGTCCCTGGCCCCTCAGCCTTCGCCACTCGCGACCATGACGCCCGCACTCAGCCTGAAATCCGTCAGCAAGTCGTTTGGCCGCGTGACCGCCTTGCGCGAAGTCTCAATCGACGTTCCGCCCGGACGCGTGTGCGCCGTCCTGGGCGCGAACGGCGCCGGCAAGTCGACGATGATCCGCATCCTGCTCGGACTTGAAACCCCCGATGCCGGTTCATCGCAGGTGCTCGGCATGGACAGCCGCACGCACGGGCTCGAAATTCGCCGCCGCGTCGGCTACATGCCGGAGAAGCCGACGCTCTACGACTGGATGTCGGTCGAGGAGATCGGCTGGTTTGCAGCCGGCTTCTATGCCAGCGGCTTTCAGGCTCATTACGACCAGTACATCCGCCATTTTCAGGTCGATCCCACGCAGAAGATCAAACACCTGTCGAAGGGCACCCGCGCTAAAGTCTCACTTTCGTTGTCGCTCGCGCACAAGCCGGAACTGCTGATCCTCGACGAGCCGACCTCCGGCCTCGACCCGCTGGTCCGTCGCGAGTTTCTGGAGAGCATGGTCGACGTCGCCGCGGAAGGACGGACGGTGCTGCTTTCAAGCCATCAGGTGTCCGAGGTCGAGCGGGTGGCGGACATGGTCGTGATCCTCCTCGGTGGAGAACTGGTCTGCGTCGAAGCCCTCGACGACCTCAAGCGGACCACGCGCGAAGTCGTCGCCACGCTGCCGGATGCGGCGACGGAGCCTCCACCTCTCGCCGGACAAGTTCTGGCGCACGCGAGGTTCGGACACGAGCACGTCTGGATGGTCCGCGGCTTCGACGAGTCATCGCTGGAACGCTGGTCATTGCCGGAGGGAGCCGCGTTTCACGTCAATCAGCCGTCTCTGGAGGACATTCTGCTGGCGCTGCTCCGTGAATACCGGCGTTCGCCCGTGGCGCGGCCGAACGCGGCGTCTGCGTCCGTCGGTATCTCCTAGATAATCCGAAACTCCTGCGGACACATCGCATGTTCTCTCTGGCGTTTCGTCGGATCGTGTGGAAGGAATGGCGAGCGCAGGCCAGCCTTTGGGTGGCCCTGCTGATCGGAGCCATCCTGCTGCAGGCCATCGTTGTTTTCATCAACCATGCGACTCCTGCACTCCACATCGCGACCGTGATCCTGGTGCTGACCGCGTGTTTTGTCGCCGCTTCCCTGTCGCTGTCGTTTGCCGGCGAGACTGAGGACGGCACGCGCGACTGGTTGCGCCAGTTGCCCGTCCGGCCGAGCGTGCTCATCAGCGCTAAGCTGGCGTTCGCGCTGCTCGCGACATTGCTGTTCCTGGCCGCGTGCTCCGCAACGGGGTATGTCGTTATCGCATTGTCCGGAAGATCCGTTGCAGATCTGTCCAACTCGAATCTGCCCCAATTGGCACAGTCGATCGTGGGTCTGTTGGCCTGGGGACTTTTCTTTTCTCCGCGCTGCCGCAAAGTCCTGACCGCGATCGTCGCCGCGGTCGTGGCCCAGATCGTGGTCATACAACTGACGGATAATTTGGTCAGAAACGTCTTCGCCGGCTGGCAACACGGCGCCCAATTCGGCGACGAGATGCAATCGCTGTCGTTCTTTGTGATCACTGGCGTCGTGCTGCTCTTCGCATTGGTGACGGCACCCCGCTGGGGGCTGGCCGGCGTTGCATCAGCAACGACTGTCGCTGCACCGCCTCGCCGGCGCGCGTTGCAAACGCCTTTGGCGGAACTTTTGCACCAGGCCTGGTTGCCGATGGTCGAGTGGGCCGCGCGGCGCGGTTCGCCAGCGGCGCGTGAGACAGCCGTCCTCGTCTGGCGCGAAGCCCGCGCCGCAGTCCCGTTTGGAGCGATCTGGGGCTTCGTCGGACTGTTGCTGATCGACATCCTGTCGTGCATTGGTGGTGAAGTCCGGCAGACGTTGCCAGCGCAACCTCTCTTCCTGATCGCAACTCCCGTGCTCTGTGGGCTGTTGACCTGCTTCAGCGACCAGCGGCATCAGACGTACCTGTTCCTGGGCGAGCGCGGCGCCTCCCCGTTCCGCGTCTGGTGCATTAAGCAGGCGGTCTGGCTGCTGCTCGCAGTGCTGTTCGTGGTCCTCTTCCTGCGCTGGGATTCGACGGCGGCAAGTGCGCTTCGGGCGAATCCACGCGCGCCTGTCAGTTTGCTGATGACCGGTCTGACCCGGCTGCATGTCCCGACGATGTTGCCGCAAGTGGCCTACGATCGGCCGGAGGACGTCGCATTGCAGCGACACTTCCTGTGGGCGCTGAGCATCTCGCTGTTCGCTGCCGGGCAGTGCGCAGCGTTCTGGATCAGGCGCGGGATTCTGGCGCTTGCGGCGACACTGATTGCGGCGCCGGTCCTTGTGATCTGGCACGTAGTGCTGACGCTTGGGGATGTGCCCTTTGCGATCGCATCCTGGCCGCTGAGCATCGCGCTGATGGCTGCCACGCTCGTCAGCGCGGGCGTCTGGTTGCGCGGCCGCGACTCGTGGAAACTGCGCTCCGTCCGACTGGCGGCAATTGTGCTGCCCGTCTGCGCAACGGTCACGACCGCGGCTGCGCACCGGGCAAATTCCCTGCCGCCATTCGACTTCCTTCAATTGCGAGACGCCTACGAGATTATTTCTCGTATGGCAGCGAACCGTACGCATGACGCCGCTTGGTCGAACCGCTGGCGGGCCGTCCTGTCGAGCTTTCGGTCGTCGCCAATCAGCACCCGCGGTCATACAATCCCGTCCGAGCAACACTCCCGGGTTCGCCAGGAGCTGATCGAATTAAGCGAGAAGATCGGTGCTGCCAATCGGCCACTCGATCCGGTCGCTTTCAGCCCGGACGAGAATATTTCCGTTGAGTTAATCGCCGCATTTCTGACGGAACGAGCAATACACTCCGACGTTGCCGCGTCAGACGCAAGTTCCACGGACGTCGCATTGCATGCGCAAGGGGAAGTGGTCGCCGATGCTTCGGTCTCCAGTTTCGTCGAGCAGTCCGTCGACGAACAGTGGCGCGCCCTTGCGGCAGGTCTGCGGATCACGCGCTACTTGTCGCACGAGAGCGTGACGCCCTGGCAGTTCAACGATTGCCTGCGCGCCCGCCGGCAATTGCTGGCAGCCATTCGAGCGTGGACGTTGCGGGCCGAACAGACTCCGGCCGCACTCACTGCGGCATTTGAGGTGCTCACCGGCGAACTGGTGGCGCCGATTTCCGCTCGGCAGATGGTGATCAACCGGTTCGCATTCTACTCGCAATTGCTGGAGCATCGCGGACGAAAGTGGGAGCAAATCCAGACGGAGTTTGCCGAGAGGTCGTTCTTGCCTACGGACGACGGGGTGCGGCTCGCTGCCGCCATGCCGGTGTTCGAACGCGTGCGCGCACGCCGTCTTCTTGGCCAGGTGACTGAGGAAGAATTGCAGCACGATTTTGTCGCCAATGAGGCACGGCGTCTGCGTGGACAGGAGCTGGGTCGCTGGGCGGCCACGACGTCCGGTTTGCCACTGGACGCATGGGAAACGAGTCCGACAGAGTTTGGAGACTATGCTCCTGACGGGCGCCGCGGACTACTGAAGCAAAGTCGCGTTTACGAGGCCGCAACGGTCCTGATGCTGGCCCTTCAGCGGTATCGGCTCGAACACGATGAATTTCCCGCGTCGCTCGTGGGCCTGATCCCGCCCGATCTGGCGCCTCGGCTGATGGATGAAAACTCGCAAGCACCCTTCGGCTACGAGCCGCATGGTTTGCCGGACGACCTGTATCTACCGGGCGGGCAATGCGTACGCGCCGGTCAGCCCCTGCTGTGGACCAGCGGCATTACCGGCAGCCGGATCGCAAGGGCGATGGAGGCGATTCCCTTCGGACGCGACGAAACACTCACTGTCCCGCGCGGGGCCTACTTTCTCACAGGCGTGCAGTACTCCCCCGTGGTCACGAATCTGGCGGAAGTACCCCCGGTTCAGGTCTTGTTTGTGGAACCGACATTCCAAATCTGGTGAGAATTGGGATAATTATCGGCAGTTGCGACCGCGTCGTCGCTGATCGCCGTCGTGTGCGATCCGTTTCCATCCAACGCAGCTGGCCCGCGAATCGAGTGCTGCATGGTACGGACACAGGTGGCCCGCAAGGTGCAGTTGTTCGTCGTGACGGGGGCGCTGCTCCTCGCCACGTGTGGCTTCGTCGAACGCCTCGCCCCCTGGCGGCACACCTGCGAGTTCTGCGGCGGCCGGATGCAGCCGTTCAAGTACGGCGACCCGGATTGGTTTGGCTGCGACATCGACGAGTGCCTCGATTGCGGATGCATGATCGATCGCGGCTCCAGGGAGTTTTGTGCGCGACTTTGGGCGAAGGAGATTGCAGAGGCCCGGTCGAGTTCCCCGAGCCGGCGGACGCCGCGGCTGTCTCTGTCTGGCCAAAACGCAGTGAGCCCGGTTGCACCTCGCAACCGGGCTCACGCACCATAGGTCTCGGCCGGTCCGCTGACCGCACCGGTTGTCATGTCCCCGCTCAGAACGTTCGCAACAAGTCGCGGACGTCGTTCTCCAGGGCTCGTTCCGCCCGCTGCACTTCGTTCGCCCGGAAGTTGCGGATCGGCAGCCGATCGACGATGAAGTCAATTTCATTCACCGCCTGAATCAACTGCCGGGCACGAACCTCGATCAACCGGTGATTGTCCGTCCGCACGGCGAACACCAGTTGGTTCGTCCGCAATTCGACTTCGTTTGTGAGCCGGTCCAGCACAAACTGCTGGTTGAACGGCAGATCCCGGACTTCGCGACGCAGCACGCGGTCGGAGAACACGACGCGGTCGGCCTGGCGGAAGAAGTTCCGATTGTTGCCGCCGAAGTTGTTGTTGAAGCCGTTTCCGAAAATGTTGCGGAAGTCGCGGTCGAAATTGAAACCGGCGTGCGTGTGGGAGGCGTTGGTCAGGCTCAGGGCGGCGGCAACGGCGAAGGCGGCGATAGAGGTACGGGCGTTCATGGCGTGGCTCCTTTGGTGTCAGGTGTGGCTGTTTTCGCGGGAAGTCTTGTGTTTGTTTGGGCCTTCCCGGTTGTTTGACACCCTGCTGAGCGAGAATAGGCGGCGAGCGTTACACCGATTTCTTCGAAAAAAATTGGGCCTGTACTGAGCGGAGCGGCCCGGCAACCGTCGAAGCAGCCGGCTGGTCGAGAGTCGCCGGACGTCCAGTTGCCAATGACCAGCCGGGAGGCCGGCCAGCTCGCAACGGGACTGCTGCCATTGCGGCCCATCGTCCAGTAACATGCCGCCAGTTCCGCCACCCTGAATTCACACTGCCGGGAGCCGCTGCATGAACCACCGCCGTGCCATTGTCTGGGTCACGCTCGTCGTCCTCGCGATGGGGGGGCTGGCCGGCGCCAGGTTCATTCCGACCGAGACGACGATCACGGAAATCGCTCCCGGCGTGTACTTTCGGAAAACGGAGACCGAGCCGAAGTTCATCGGCTGCAACCAGGGCTGGGTGGTCTTCAAGGACTTCGTCCTCGTGATCGACGCGAACTTCCCAGACCAGGCCCAGGAGGTCATCCGCATTATCCACCGGCAGACCAACAAGCCGATCCGCTACGTGTTTGATACGCACTATCACGGCGACCACGCCGACGGGAATCAGCAGTTCACGGCGATCGGGGCGATTGCCGTCGCCAACGAGAACAGCAAGGAGCTGTTCGCCACCAAGGGGATCGCCGGTTTCCGCGACTCCCAGAAGACCAAAGCGGACATCTACGGCGACCTGGAGTACATCGAGCCGTCGCTGTACTTCCCCGGCCGGCTCGTGATCGATGACGGCACGCAGCGCGTTGAGCTCCTGCACTTCGGCCACGCCCATACGGCCGGCGACGCCGTCGCCTGGCTGCCGAAACAGGGGATTCTGTTTACCGGCGATGCCTGCCTGAACGGCCCGTTCAACTACACCGGCGACAGCGATACCGCGAGCTGGATCAACGTCCTCGGCGAAATGCAGAAGCTCCCGGTGAAACAGGTCGCGCCCGGCCACGGCGAACTGGCTGACGCCGAGCTGCTGAAGACCCAGCAGCGGTATTTCCTGGAGCTGCGCGAGCAGGTCCAGGCGGGCATTACTGCCGGCCGCTCGCTGGACGAAATCAAAACGCTCATCGACCTCCCGTGGTACAACGACTGGACCGGCGTCGACGCCAAGACGCGAACGGAAAACATCGAGCACATCTACGGCGAGTTGAAGGGGAAGTAGGTAGTGGGTAGTTGGTAGTGGGCAGGGCAAAAGCACCGATCTCGCGCGCATCGCCGAACGCTGACCCGCTTGCTACCCACTACCAACTACCTACTTCTCAACCAACTCCGCCGTCACTGGAAAATGATCCGAGGGCGTCCGCCCGTCGCGCGATGTGCGATCGATCTCTGCGCGCACGATGCGCCACTCACGAGAACAGCCGATCCAGTCGATCCTCGGGCCGGCGATTTTCTCCGCCCGGAAGCCGCTGAACGTCCCCTCATCGGCCAGCGGGGCAGGGTGCACGCTGCGATACGTGTCGACCAGTCGCGGCGGCGCAGCTCCCATCGGTCCGAACAGTGCCGCATGCACCGGACTCGGCTCCCCGGCGTTGAAGTCGCCGGTGACGATGACCCGCGTCTCTGCCGGCAGTTCGTCGATCCGTTTGCGCAACATCTCCGCCGAGTGCACGCGCGCCTCGCGACCCTGGTGATCGAAATGCGTGTTGAAGTAGAGCAGCGACCTGTCATCCCGGCGATCGCGCAGTTGCACCCAGGTGACGATCCGCGTCAGTGCCGCGTCCCAGCTCTTGCTTCCCGGCACT
>JAXMBS010000120.1:0-7246 GCA_046349775.1 Planctomycetaceae bacterium
GTATTATGAACACCAGCCCAGGATTCGACGCATGACAACATCGCCGTTCGCTCCGCTGTTCACCAGTCCGGCCAGCGACGCCGAGGGGCGGCTCGAAACCTTTGCCGCTCGAGGGGGGCGCGTTCTATTGGCAGTGCTGGTACCCGTGATCGCAGTCTCCGCGTCAACTGCGGCCGGCGGCGAGATCGAAGACCAGCTGGCCGCAATCTGCCAGTCGCAGAATGTGCCAGGCATCATTGCAGCATCGGTCGGGCCGGACGGCGTGATCGAACTGGCCTGCGCCGGCGTGCGCAAACGGGGGTCGAGCGACGCCATCAGCATCGACGACCAGTTTTCCATTGCGTCCAACAGCAAGGCCTTTACGGCGACTCTGGCGGCCGTGCTGGTGGACGACGGTGTGCTCGAATGGTCGACGACGATCTCGGACGTCTGGCCCGACCAGCCGGTCCACGAGGGATTCAAAAACGTCACGCTCGAACAACTCCTCGCCCACGCCGGCGGTCTGCAGAAAGACCTGCCGCTCACCGGTCCCGAATGGGGCAGCTTCTTTGCTGAACGATTCAAGCCGGAGCAGGAACGCGCCCGCATGTGCCAGTTGTTGCTGACGAAAGCACCTGCGGGCACGGTCGGCAAGCATGACTATTCCAATCTCGGATACGTCATTGTCGCGGCCATGCTCGAAGAACTTGGCAAACAGCCGTTCGAACAGTTGATGAAGCAGCGGGTCTTCGATCCCCTCAAAATGACCAGCACCGAGTTCTGCTCAACCAAGAAGCTGAAAGCCGCGAAAGGTCCGCTGCTGTGGGGGCATGGGGCCAAAGGCGAGCCGATCAAGCCCGGGGCGCCCGTTTCGGAGAATCCCACCGTCTACGCCGGCTGCGGAACGATTCGCACCACGATCGGCGACTGGGCCAAGTTCCTCCGCTGGCACCTGAACGAGTCGGCCGGCCCGGTTTTGAAGTCTGACGAGACGATTCGCCGGCTGCACGAGGGAGACACGGATCGCGGTATCCCCGGGCAGAAATATGGCTTCGGCTGGATCCGCTTCGAATCTCCGTTCGGGCGTACGCTGCAACATACCGGCAATAATTCGAACCAGTACTCGCTCGTGTGGCTGATGCCGGATGCGAAGCGGGCAACGTTGGTGATGACCAATACCGGGGAGGAGCAGGCCTTTGCCGCCTGCGATGCGGCGACCGTGGTGTTGATGCAGCGTCCAGCATTCAAGTGACGCTGCGGTTCGCCGCTGGTGCGTTGAACCGCGATCCCGATCCGCTATACTCCTCCGCACGAGTGACGGCCGCTGGGGCGAGTTGTTCCCCCGCACCGGGCAGAGCGAACCGCTGCCGGGCGGGCCGGGTCACTTGATCGCCGGCCCACGTGGCGGAATTGGCAGACGCGCTAGGTTGAGGGCCTAGTGGGAGTTAAATCCCGTACAGGTTCAAGTCCTGTCGTGGGCAGTTCTTCAAAACGCCTGCTGTTGCGGGCGTTTTTTGTTGCGCCGTGCAGCAGATCAGCCTTCCGGCCGCAGCAGCGGGAAGAAGATCACGTCGCGGATCGTCGGCGAGTTCGTCAGCAGCATCACCAGCCGGTCGATGCCGATCCCCAGTCCGCCCGCCGGCGGCATGCCGACCTTCAGCGCGCGAATGAAGTCGTGGTCCATTTTGGCCATCGATTCCTCCTCGGCCAACCCGGCGAGCTGCGTGCGGAACAGCTCCTCCTGAAGTCGCGGGTCGTTCAGTTCCGTGTAGGCGTTGGCGACTTCCATCCCCTGGATGAAGAGCTCGAACCGCTCGGCCAGCGCCGGCGCACTGCGCTTCCGCTTGGTCAGCGGACAGATTGCCGCCGGATAGTCGAGGACGAACACCGGCCGGTCGAAGCCCAGCTGCGGTTCGACGAACTCCTCGAACAGTTCGCTGATGAGCACGTCGGGATGCGCGACGTCGGGATCGACGTGCGTCGGAGGCGGGGACTTGGGAGCGCCCGTGCGCGGTGCATGCTTCGGCTGTTGACCGGCGACGTGGTCCTCTCCGGTGGCTGCCAGTGACGGCGACTCGGTTTCGACATAGACCGCCCGCGTGCCAAACTGCGCGCGCCACTTCGCGCGGACGGCATCGTGGTCAGTCATCGAGATACCGACTGCCTCCTGGAACAACTCCGCATATGTCCGCCGCGGCCAGGGGGGCGTGAGATCAATCGTCGCGTCTCCCCACGGCAACTGGAGCCGTTCAGGACCGGTCACCGCATGTTCGTTGACCTCTGGGTTCTGACCTTTGGCCTCTGCGGCCACCGTCCGCGCAGCGTTGACGACGATCGCCTCGGTCAGGTCCATCATCGACCCGTAGTCGCCATAGGCCTGGTAGACCTCCAGCATCGTGAACTCGGGATTGTGCGTGGCGTCGATCCCCTCGTTGCGGAAGACGCGCCCCAGCTCGTACACGCGCTCGATGCCGCCGACCAGCAGCCGCTTGAGGTGCAGCTCCAGTGCGATCCGCAGGTAGAGATTGATGTCGAGCGCGTTGTGATGCGTGATGAACGGCCGCGCGGCGGCGCCGCCGGCGATCGCATGCAGCACCGGCGTTTCGACCTCGACGAACCGGGCGCCGCGCAGCGTCTGGCGGACGGAATCGATGATGCGGCTCCGCAGCAGCAGCTTGTCGCGGACCCCGTCGCTGTAGATCAGGTCGGAGTACCGCTGGCGCGGGCGGGTTTCGACGTCCTCCAGGCCGTGCCACTTCTCCAGGGGGCTGCGCGAGCGACTTGCGAGACCGTGAGCTCGCGGACGAAGACGGAGACCTCGCCGCTCTCGGTGCGGCGCATGGCGCCGTCCTCGATGCCGGCCAGGTCGCCGAGGTCGAGCTGCGACATCAGCTCCCACTGCGACTCGCTGAGGTCGCCTTTCGAGAACAGCAGTTGAATCTTGCCGGTGGCGTCTGGACATCCGGGGAACCGGAGCTTGCCGCCTTGCGGCGGAGCATGATGCGGCCGGCGATGCGCACGTCGGGCCCGTTGATTCCGGCTGCGGGGGGGCAGAGCGGGCGGACGTCGGCAATTGCGCATTGGCCGTCGAACCGCTGTCGAACGGATCGTGCCCAGCTCGACGATCTTCTGGAGTTTCGAGGCGGGCGGCTTCGAAGCGGTCAGGACGATCAGGCTGCGACATGGTGCTTTGAGCAATCAGGACGATGAGCGTCGCGCAACGTTTGCGCGGCGGCGACATTCTCGGGCGGTTGGCAAGAACGGACGCATGTTAGCGTCCGGCGGTTCGCAGCGTTACTTCCCGAGTACTTCTGCGTCACCCAGAACGCGGCCGGGCCACCAGTGACGCACGCCACTGCGAGGCAGCCCGAGCGAGGCCAGTACGCCGGGGAGCCGGACCACCCCCATGAACTGCAATAGCTGCGGCAGCATCGGAATAATGACCGACCAGCACAGCACGATGTAACCGACCTGCTTGCGCTTGGAGCTGTTCGTCGGGGGCAGCTTGTCGAACGGGACCTTCGGGCCGCGCTTTTCCGGCTTGGCCTTCTTTTCAGCAGCCTTGTCGTTCCCCTTCTTGCCGGCGGCAGCCTTTTTTTTGTCCGGGACGATCTCTGCCGCCTCGTTGCGGGCGCCGGGTGCGTAGTACTTGGCGATCGCCTGATTGATCGCGCGGGGCGTCGCAATCACGGGCCGGACAGGCACTCCAAACCGCAGCTGGAGTTCCTCTTCGACCTCATGGTCCAGCTGGTCGACACCGGCGACGAGAAGTCGGTCGTCGTCGATGAACAAAGGCAGGAACGTGTGCGACTTCACAAGCGATTTGGGGACGGCATCGAGGATGGCGTCCTCGGGGAGCATGTCGTCCAGTTCGACGTACGAGTAACCGAGCTGCTGCGCGAGGGCCTGGGCCGCCTGCTCCGGGGCGACGAGCTTCATTTGGACGACGGCGTCGCGCTCGGACAGTCCGGTGCGCTTGGCGTAGTCTTCAACTTCCTTTTTCTGATCGCGGGAGATTTTCTGCTGCTTGACGAGGATGTCCAGCAGCGGCAACCGGCCGAATTCATCGCGGGTAGCTTCGAATTCGCGGCCGAGGCTTTCGTCGTAGTCGCGTTTCCGCTCCGGATCGGTCAAACAGAGCATGGCCTTGGCCAGCTCGTTGAGGAGCGTCTGCGACCGGTCCGAATACTGGCCGGTCGCATACTTGCGGACGTGCGCGTTCAGCTTCTTGTAGTTCGCGCGGATTCTGTCCGGATCGTCGGTGAACCGCACGCTGCGCAGCAGTTCGTAATGGTCCGGCGGCCGCGGGCCGTCGGGGATTCCGAGCCAGTCCTTATAGACATCCATGCGCGTGCCGTTGGGGGAGGTATCGGTCGATTTGCGAGGAGTTAACACCCAACCAGGCTGACGCACGATCTCGTCCGCAGATCGCACCGGTCACGGTTGCGCCCTGCCACGGGGATCAAGCCCATGGCTCACGATGATCGCCAACTGCCGATCCAGTCCGTTACTCGACGTGGTACTGCGTCGCCAGGTTTTCGAATGCCGAGACGCCGTCGGAGTCGAGTCCCTGCGAACGCTGGATTTCAATCTGAGCTTCGCGGTTGCCCGTGAGCTCGCGGGCGCGGGCACTGATCCGGCCGTTCTTGTCGTACTCGTAGGTCACTTCGACCGGCGAGCCGGCCGGCAGGTTCGGCGGCAGGTTCACCACGCGGAAGTCGCCGATCGTCGTGCACGCGTCCGGATCGGCGGCGTCCCCTTCCAGCACGCTGATGTGCACGCGCTGCTGGTTGGGCGAGTTCGTGACGAACTGCTGCGTGACGCGGTGCGGCACCGGGCTGTTCTTGGGGATCATGATGTGGTTGATCTTCCGCGACCGGTTGTTCGGGTCGGTGATCTTGACCCCCAGCGAGTGGGAGTTGACGTCAGTCGTGTTGACGGACCGCAGCCGGCTGATGACCGCGCGGGCAAGGCGGCTGTCGCCCCCGGTGGCGCGGGCTTCCAGGATCGCCGCGTGAATGCAGGCCCCCTGCGCGACGGCTTCTTCCGGCACGACGGCCCGCGAAGGAGCGCGCCCGGTCACTTCTCTGAGCATGGCTTCGACGACCGGCATGTAGGTCGAACCGCCGACGAGCACCACCTCGTCGAGCTGCCCCTTCTTCATCCCGGCCTGTTCCATCACCAGTTCCGTGGTGTCCTTCGTGCGCTGCATCAGGTCGCTGGTGATCCGCTCGAAGTCGCCGCGCGAGAGCGCGACCGTCAGCGTCTTCCCCTTGTAGTAGCAACTGATGGAGACTTGCGCCTTCGTGCTCAGCTCGCGCTTGGCGTCTTCGCACTCCTGGGTGACGGTCATCATCGACTCAGGGTCTTCGCGCGGGTCTTCGTTGTACTTGCGGTGGAACTGCTCGGCGATGTGGTCGACGATCCGGCGGCTCCAGTCGAGCCCGCCGAGCATGACGTCGCCGTCCGTCGCCAGCACGCGGAACGACGTCGGCGTGTACCGCACGACAGTGACGTCGAACGTCCCGCCGCCGAGGTCGTACACCAGGATCGTCCGCTCCTTGCTGGCGAGATCCTGCCGGCCGAGCTCGCCGCGCTGCCAGGCGTATGCCAGCGTGGCGGCGGTCGGCTCGTTGATGATGTCGATGACATTCAGGCCCGCGATGCGGCCGGCGTCCTGCGTCGCCTTGCGGCGGATGTCGTTGAAGTAGTACGGCACGGTGATCACGGCATTGGTGATCGGCCCGATGACCTTCTCGGCGTCCTGCTTGAGCTTCTTGAGAATCAGCGCGGAGATGAATTCCGGCGTCAGCTTCTTGTTCTGGTAGACAACGAAGAAATCCTTGTTGCCCATCTGCCGCTTGATGGCCTCGACAATGTGACTGGGATCCTCCAGCGACATGCGCTCAAACGTCGGGCCGACGATGACCTTGCCGTCGTCTCCCAGCAGCACCACGGACGGCGTGATCGGCTTGCCGTCGGCGTTGGGCAGCGAGGTTGGCACGCCGTTGGGGTCCAACTGGGCGATTGCGGAATAGGTTGTGCCCAAATCAATTCCGACCGTCTGCCCTTCAAGAATCTTCATCGGGAAATCCTGGGAAACTCGTGCGGTGCCTGTCAGGTGAATGCAGAAACGGCCATCAGGGGTGCCAGAGCAGCCCCCCGGGGACGCGCCGATCATGCGTCTAGGAAGCCGCTATTCTGACGGGGCGCCGGAGGGGAATCAAGCGCCGCTGCTGATTCGACAAAGACTCCGGTCGCGGGTGGCGCGCCATGTCGCGTTGCCGGAGAAAGCGGTCTCGGTATGGGCGACGGTCAGCATCGCGGCCTGCGCGCGTCCGCCCTCCGGCAGGAGGCTAGACGCGGTCGCATCCGATGGTTCGTTGGCCAGAGCCGCGACTGGGACGAGCAAGAACGCGAGGACCGCTTTGCGAAGGAAGATACGACGCATGATCCGGTCCTTCGGCCTATTTTGTGAGGAGAAGCCGAAGCGCTGGAGTTCATCCCCGCACTGGCACTGCTGGACAAGCCAGCAGTGCCACCAGTCCGTCGCGCCACCGCACCGCGTTGCATTCGCACGCTATTTCGAGCGTGTGGCCTCCCAGTCGCGCGACTGCTTCTCGCCGTTCCGCTCGAATTCGGCCTTCCCCTTGATCGTGTCCCCGTCAATCTTGCCGTTGTATTTGATCGTCCGCTTCTGGCCGTCCCGTTCGCGGGTGACGCTGAAGGCGACCGTGTCGTCCTTGAACGACGCCTCATCGATCGCCGTTTCGGCACCGTTCTGTCCCACCATCGCGCCGGTCAGCTTGTCCCCTTCCAGTTTGAGCTTGAGCGTAAACTCCCGCTTCTGATCGTTGAACATCACGCTCCACTTCCACGTGCCGGTCGGGTCCGGCTTATCCGCCGCCTGTGCAAAGTTCGAGCCGAGGACGAACACCAACGTTGCAGCGAGTGCGATGCGCGACATGAGACTTTCCCCCATTGCTTGCCGGGCGGCCGGTGATGGAAGCGCCGGCGCGAACCTGCCCGGTGCGTTCGCGCGAGGTGCCTCTCCGCAGCGCCATTGTCACGCGCGGCCGCCGTTCCGCAAGCCGGCGCCACGCATTGTGTGTCGAACGGCGGTCTCGAACCAAGATCGAGCTGTACAATCTCGCCGCAGCCCAGACGAGAGGTTCGCCAATCCTGTAGAGTCATACGAGTTCACAGGCGTGCAAATCGTACGTCTGCTTGAGTTGCCAACAAGCGGTGAGCCGCAGGTGACACAATT
>JAXMBS010000121.1:0-6990 GCA_046349775.1 Planctomycetaceae bacterium
CAGGCACGGCAGATCGAGCTGCGTGACCAGCAGCGTCGTGTCGGAAATCTGGATCGCCGACAGATCCAGCGGCGTGTAGCTCTTGCTGATGTCGATGATCAGGTGCGTGAAGGTCGCTTTGAGCAACGCGATCACGCGCTGGAACTGGTCCGGGCTGATCGGCGGCCGGTCTTCCATATGCACCGGCCGCGGCAGCAGGAAGGCACCGCTGTCGTGCTGCGTCAGCGAGCGCTTCAGCAGCGAGTAATCCAGCCGCGAAATGTTCTCGGCGACGTCCTGGATCGTGTAATCCGGAATAATGTCCAGCCACACGTCGGCATCACCCAGCGCGATGTCGAGGTCGATGATCGCCACCGTGTTCTTTGGGTTCTGCGCGAGGATGCACGCCAGGTTAATCGCCAGCGAGGTGCAGCCGACGCCGCCGCTCGCGCCGGCGATTGCGGTCACCCGGCTGACGCGGGCTTTGCCGCCCCCTTTGCCCCCCTGACCTGCCGCCCGGATCCGGTCGAGCGCCGCGATGAAGTCGTCGATCTGCAGCGGATAGCTCAGAAACTCCCGTGCGCCGTTGCGCATCGCCTGCAGAATCAGGCTTCCTTCCTGCGACGCGCTGACGACCAGGGGGCTGCACAGCGGAAAGTCGGCGCTGACCTGGGCGACGAGTGCCAGACCGCGCTGCGGGTCGGCGTCGATGGCGATCAGGGCGATGTCGGGGTTCGTCTGCGTCAGGACGTCGACGAAGAACTCGTACCGCGAGCACTCGGCTTCCAGCCAGACGGAGTCGATCCCCAGCAGCAGATTCTTGGTGAGACTGCGGCTGTTGTCGCGCGGGTCGACGATCGCCATGCGAAGGACGTCGCTCATCGCTCTATTGCTCGCTCTTTCGTCCTTCAGAACTGTGCTTGTGTCGTACTCAGTCGTCCGTCAGAACTGTCCCTGCGGCGCCTGCGGGAGACGTTGGCCCCGTCATCCCGCTCCGCCGAGTGCACCGCTATCATTTTGACTTGAATCCCTGCGGCGCGATCAGCCCCGGCGGTGCGGAACTGGAGCGGCCGGATGCGGATTTCTTGGCTTCCTTTTTCGGGGGCAACAATCCGGGCGTCCGCGTGCCGGACATCTGCTGTACGGCCGGCGGAGTCGGCTCCGGTGCCGTCAGCGGAGGGTCAGGCGTCGGGCTCGGCAGCATCGTCGGCGCCGTGCTCGGCGGCGCGGCCATCATGCCTTGCGGCGCGGCCATCATGCCCGGCTCCGGGCAGATCATCCCGGGGCCGCCTGCCCCATCGACGGCGTCCACTTCCAGCAACCCATCGATGTACAACTCATGCGGTTCCGGTCCCGTGGAATTCAGGCCCGGACCGCCCGGCGGCACCTGGCTCGCATCCATTGGCGACACCAGGAACGGTGTGACCAGAATCAGCAGTTCGGTTTCGGCGTCCGTCGCCTGCACGCGACGAAACGCTGCGCCGACAATCGGCATATCGCCCAGAACGGGGATCGACGACGAGTTCCGGTCCTTGCGGCTTGAAATCAGTCCGCCGATCATCAGCGTGTCGCCGAATCGCATTTCCACCTGCGTGTTCACGCGCCGGGTCGTCAGACCGGGCACGACAATGCCGTTCACCGTCACCGCGTTGCTGAAGTCGCGATCGCTGACCTCCGGGGCGATATCCAGCCGCAGTCGGCCGTTCCCGAGCACGATCGGCACCGCTTCCATCCGCACGCCGAACTCGCGCCAGCTGATCGTCGCCGTGCCCAAGCCCTGCGGGACCAGGATCGGGAACTCACCGCCGGACAGCAGCGAGGCCGGGCGGCCGCTGGTCGTCACCAGCTTCGGCTGGGCCAGAGTTTTCAACAGCGACTTCGACTGCAGAGCATCCAGGAACCCCTGGAAGATCTGATTGTTGCCCAGGATCGCAAACTGCATCGTCGGGTTGGCCAGCGCCGTCGCCCGCGTGATGACGTTCGGCGGCCCGCCGAACGGCAGCGTCACTGACTGCAGCGGCACGATCGAACCCGGGTTGCTGGAGATGTAATGATGGTTCCCCAGGTCCAGGAAGTTGAAGCCCAGCTGCCGGATTCGCGACCGCTGCACTTCCATCACCCGGACGTTCAGTTGCACCAGGTTCTCGCCGGCCACCGCCATCTGGTTGTGAATCTTCGGAGCAAACTGTTCGGCGATGGCGACGACCTGCGGTATCTGGTCCGGTTCCGTCACCCAGCCCTTCAGCACAATGCTGTCTTTGAGCTTGATCGCATCGATCGCCGATCCGGGAAATAGCTGCCGCAGGTACGCCTGCAGTTCGCGAATGTCACCCTGGACGAACACTTCCAGCGTGTATTGCGCCTGGAATTCGTCGGTGATCGTGAGATTTGTGACGCCCGGCTTCAGCGCCCGCAGCCGCAGCCGCTTCATGTCCAGTGCCGTAACGTTGACGACGGCCTGGTCGAACCCGTCAACGACTTTGATTCGTGACTGCAATTCGACGACGCGCGTCTGCAGCTCCACCAGCGTCAGCGAGCTGCGCGACGTGAGCACCTGGAACACCTGTTCGCCGGGACGCAATGCGTCCGCGGCCGCGGTGTCCGGGTCGTCGGGGGGCGACGGCGGTTGAGCACAGGCGGATCGCCCGAATCCGCTGCAAGCCAGGGCGGCGACCACCGCCACACCGAACAGACGTCGGAAAGAGTTCAACTTTCGCATCCCTGCACCTTTGGCGCGCGATACACCGCGTAGTGGGAGGGGTCGCCACCGGCGACCGCCCCCGCACGCGGGATCGAGTTCTCGCGAGTTTCCATGCCCGCCCGTCCGTGTCCGTCGGCCGCCTCAGGCTACAGCGATGTTTCTTTCGCCGCACCCGCCTTGGCCGGAGTCGCGTCCTCGGTGAACTGCTCGTGCAACCACCGGAACGCGTCCGTCAACGTCTCCTGACCACCCGCGCCCGCCTCGGATGCCCCTGCTTTCGCCGGTTCGGACAGCTCAAACTGCTGCTCGACCGGTGTGTCTCCCTGATAGATCTGGACGCTCCACATCGGCTTCGTCGGGGCGGCGACCGCCACCGGCTGTTCGCCTTCGTCGAGCAGGTTCTTCAAATCCTCTTTCGGTTCCGCCACTGCCGTCTTCGGTTGATCGAACAGGGCCGGCCCCGATTTATCCATCGTTTGGACATCATCCTCGTCCGTCGCGACGCCCGACAGTTCCGCCAGCAAGCCGTCGTCAACGTTGCTCCCCTGCACGTCTTCGTTGTCGTCGGGGTGCCGCCACGACAGTCCCAGTTGTCCCTTGCTCTGTGCCAGGAGGATGATGTTCACCTGCTTCGGATCGAGCAGCAGCGAGACGACCTTCGTCTTCACTTCCTGTTGCTTGCCCACTCCGTCGCTGGCTGTCTTATTGTCCGTGCCGAACACTTCGACGTACTTCAGAAGTGTGGCCGTATGTGTTTCCGGTTGACCTCGATCGCCGCGCTTCTGGTACGTCACCAGGACGTCCACCCGGTCGCCCGGTCGCAGCATGCCGCTGATTGTCTGCGTGTCGTTCACCGAGATCCCGATCACCCGCATGCCTTCGGGGATCTGCCGCGACCTCGTGAATTCTCCCTTCTTGCCGAGCTTCGTCTGCCGGATGATGTCGCCGGCGATCACCGGGTACATCAACGACCGCTGTTCATATTGTTCAAATGCGGTCACCGGATCTTCCGGCAACCCCTCGACCGACATCTCCTGGAAACCGACGACTTCGTCGGTCAGCTCGACTCCGGGCTGAATCTCCGCCCGTGCGACGAGCACCTTGACTCTTTGTGAGGCCGCGCCCTGTCCTCCTTGCATCGCCTGCTGGATTCCCAGCATCGCGACCAGGCCGCAACCCGCTGCCACCGCCAGCAACACCAACGTTTTGGGTTTCATGTCGTCACCTGAGAGGGACTACGGGCGCCCCGACTCCGGTGCCGAACGACACGCTCCGTGTCAACATCGGCACCCCTGCGCCGGGGGCTTCAATTTATGCCGGTTGTACCGACTGAATTGATCGTTTCGATTGCAACGTCAGCCCGCGCCGTCCCGCAAAGTTCACCAACTTAACGCGACTGCGCCGCTTGCCGGGCCATGTAGACCGCTGGGCCCGTCGAACTCTAGGTCAACCGTCACGCATGATCGCGATTTTCCACGTTTACAAAACGAAACCCGGCCGTTCACGGGCCGGGTTAACGATTATGTCGGACGAAGGGATCGAGGGCCGAGGCCTGAGAATCAAGGGCAGGCAGTTTCACTTAGCCCTTGGCCCTAACCCCTTGAACCTTCTCTTACATCATCCCCGCATAGAAGAAGTAGGCGATCGAACCGACGCAGATCGGAATCCCGTAGGGCAGCAGCAGCATCTGCGGCTTCCGCTCGGCCGCAATCCGCGACAGTTCGCCGGGGCTTTTGACCGTCATGAATTCCAGCACGATCTGCGAGAAGTTGCCGCAGTGCTTCTTCCAGCTCTTCCGCCAGGCCACCATCACGACAGCCATCACGGCGCCGACGATCACGGAGACCACGAACGCATTCCAGGTGGCGGACGCTCCGAGCCAGGCGCCGATCCCCGCCATGAGCTTCACGTCGCCGGCTCCCATACCCCCCACCGCATACAGCGGCAGCAAGGTGGCGAGGCCGACGCACATGCCGGTCAGGCCGTCACCCAGGCCGGCCCAGCCGCCTACGCAGGCGCTTGTAGACGAGACCGCTGAGAATCATCAGGGAAAGTCAGCCAGTTCGTACCCGCAGTTGCCGGCCGTCAATCTGCACAGCCCAGATCGAGATACAGACGACCTTGACGTGCCAGTTGGTCAGCAGCAATGCCTGCCAGTCCATGATTGCTCAACCTTATTGCAGAGGGTTGCGATACGGTTTTTCCAGGCCGGGCGCGCTTCAATAGCGCCCACTTTCGGCGTCAGGCGCCCGGGGCGGACCCTCGCGATCAGAGGTATCGCGACGGCCTGCGGGGCCTAGAACACCCACCGCGGACCGCCGGTGTCGTGAACATCGCGGGGCACACGACAGTCACTGCAACCAGTTGCCACAGGGCGGCAGCTTCGAATTCAATCCAGAACGAGTATGTCGTCGCTTTCAGATTTTCGTCACCGCAGAATTTCACTCTCCGCCGCGGGCGCGGCATCGCCCCCCAAGGGAAAACCGCCCGGTCGGACTGGCAGCCCGGCCGGACGGCAGATCCCCAAGGAGCTGACTGAACCGCGGCAATTACGGGGCCGGGGTCAGGCGTTCTTCACGTCCGTGAACCGATCGTTCGCCGTCGTGCCGACAGCCTTAATGGCGGTCGAACAGGCGATGATGATCAGCAGCAGCATCACGGCGTACTCGACGGCCGTCAGGCCATCTTCGAGACCAGGAAGGTCTTCCGCTGTCGAACCAAGTTCTTCATTTTTTTGTCCTCTCTACGAACCTTCCGCGCCCGGTGGACCCGGTCGCGACACCGAACAGCTCCTGAACCGGAACTCCCGGTTCACCAGCCGCCGATTCCCGAAACACAACCTCTTACGAGGCTAGACCCAAGTTTGTGTCGTGTCTGCTGCGTGCGGCGGCGACTGACGACACGGAAACCTAGGTCGCCTCACCGACAGTCAAATTCGCTCCGCCAATTTTTTGGATTTTGCCTCAAGTGGCACTCTTTTCCGTCCGGCAGGCGATTTTCGCCCCGAGCGCGCAGGAAAATCGTTGACACCAGCCACACCGGCGTTGCCCGGCTGCTTCGGCCTGCATTCGCCGTCGGCGATGTCCTGCGGTGTCAAACCGTGCAATCCCCGCACGCGCGGCTCGATCAACTGTCGGTCCTCCGCAGCGATCAGCCCCTCGCCCGGAGCATCGTCGTCCCGTGCCTGTGCTGGAACGCCCATCCAGCGCGCGGCTATAACCCGGATGGCGTCCGACCCCGATGCCGACGATGTCCACACCCGCCCCGAGAACAGCCCCATGCCTGCGCCGCAACAACTCCTCCGCCGACGCTTCCTGCAGTCCACGTTCGCTGCCGCCACCTGCGCCATTGCAGCGCCAGCGCGTGCCGCTGACCCGCCGCAGCGGAATGGCAAGCCGCACTTCAAGCTGTCTCTGGCGGCCTACTCGTTCCACCGCCAACTGCCGCGCGGTTGGCCCAAGCCAGAACCGTCGAAGGCCACGATGAACCTCGAGGACTTCATCGAGTTTTGCGCCGAGATGAACCTCGATGGCACTGAGCTCACCAGCTACTACTTCCCCGCCGCGGTCACGCCGGAGTACCTCATCCACCTTAAAGAGCTCACGTTCCGACTGGGGCTCGACGTCTCCGGGACCGCCATCGGCAACAATTTCTGCGTGGCCCCGGGCTCAGATCGCGACTTCGAAATCTCGATGACCAAAGCCTGGATCGATTACGCGGCGTTGCTCGGCGCGCCGGTCATCCGCATCTTCGCCGGCAGCGTGCCCAAGGGAGATACCGAGTCCGCAGCCCTCGATCGCTGCGTCGCGGGCATCAATGAATGCGTTCAGTATGCCGCCACGAAAGGCGTCGTCCTCGCGCTGGAAAACCACGGCGGAATCACCGCCACCGCCGACCAGCTGCTGGCAATTGTGAAGCGCGTTGATCCTTCCCCGTGGTTCGGCGTCAATTTTGACAGCGGCAATTTCAATTCCGCCGATCCCTATGCCGAACTGGAGCGGGTTGCCCCCTACGCGATGAACGCGCAGCTCAAAGTCAGCGTGACGGCCGCCGGCCAGCGGCAACGCTCGAACTTCGCGCGCGTCGTCAACATCCTCAAGCAGGCCGGCTACCGCGGCTATCTGGTACTCGAGTACGAGGAACCGGAGGAACCGCGCGAGCGGATTCCGGCGATTCTCGACGAGCTGCGGACGCTGATCGCGTAGCTTTGCAACCGCCTGTCGCGCACAGTTCTGGTAAGGTCCCGGACGCTTCAAGCGTCCGGGACGTTGCGACCTTTACAGATCGGAGGTTTCCCAGGACGCTCACCC
>JAXMBS010000122.1:0-5875 GCA_046349775.1 Planctomycetaceae bacterium
GCGCGTCGTCAACATCCTCAAGCAGGCCGGCTACCGCGGCTATCTCGTGCTCGAGTACGAGGAACCGGAGGAACCGCGCGAGCGGATTCCGGCGATTCTCGACGAACTGCGGACGCTGATCGCGTAGCTTTGCAACCGCGTGTCGCGCACAGTTCTGGCGGCGTCCCGGACGCTCAAAGCGTCCGGGACGTTTCGCTCTTTACAGATCGGAGTTTTCCTACGACCCTCCCCCTCTTGCCGACCTCCGATCGCCGACTTCCGACCTCCGATGATCACCGTCCTCCTCCTGACGATCTCCAACGTCTTCATGACCTTCGCCTGGTACGGCCACCTCAAGTACGCCAAGGCGCCGCTGATCACCGCCATCCTCGTCAGTTGGGGGATCGCCTTTGCCGAATACTGCTTTCAGGTGCCGGCCAATCGCATCGGTCACCGGCACTTCGAAGCGGCCCAGCTCAAGATCATGCAGGAGGTCATCACCCTGGTCGTGTTCGCCGCCTTCAGCGTGCTGTACCTGAAAGAACCGCTGCGCTGGAACTACATCGTGGGCTTCGTTCTGATTCTGGCAGCGGTGTTCTTCGTATTCGTCGTCGGCAAGCCAAACGCACCGGCGGGAGGAACGAAGCACTCAATTGCCATGGAGGCGATTCGACAAACGGAACCATGACATCGGACCAGCAGGTCATTCCCCTTGTGCCGCCGCCAGGTCCTGAGCCGCCATCTCGGCGATCATCTTGTACCGGTCCTGCATCGGACCCGGCACCTGCGCCAGTTCCTGGTGCGCCTGCACGACGTTCTTCTTGAAATCCAGCCCGCACTGACCCGGCTGCTCCTCGGGCAGGATGTGCCACTGGCTGTCGTCGTTGGCGGAGTTTCCCGAATCGATCCGGAACAGCGTCTTCGCCCCCATGCGTCCCAGGATCTGCAGGCACTGCTCCGACGGTGCAACCAATGTCAGCATGCTGCTGCCGTCCTGGCCGGGGGTTTTCCGCAAGTGCAGCAGCGTGCCGAGGAACGTGCTGTCGAAATACTCGCACTCGCTCAGGTCAACCTGCAGTCGCTCCACGCGCCGCGCCAGCACTTCCTCGGCAAATCGACGAAACGCCGGACACTGATGAGCCTGAGCGCGTCCCCGCACTCGGACCACCGCCGTGCTGCTCTCAAACGTGGCGAAAATCGTTCCGCTGGAATCAGCCATGACAACCTCGCGAACGGTGGGCAGACGCAAGCCGAATCGTTTCGATTGTACCGAATCGCGCCACTGTGTTCATCGGCTTGTCGCGTTCGGCGGCACTAAGCCGAATTCTCAGCGGACGATCTTCGCAAATGTTACACGCAGCCCGGCTGCTGTCTGAAATCATCACCGAGTCGCCCCCTCGGAAGGGCGAGGCGACTTTGCACAGAAAGTGCATTGGTCCGACCATCGGTATTTGTCAGGTCTCGCCCACTAGCCCGAAGCGCGAGCGAGGGCATGCCCATTGTGACGACTTGCCACGGAGTGCACGGAGACAACCGAGAAGAGATCTCTCCGTGGTGAATTTCCAATCGGCCGGACAGAAATTGATAGTCGGACCAGTTGGGTCGGCTGTGCCCACCACGACGAATCGCAATCTGGTGGGCACAGCCCACCCTGCAGTTTTTGTGCAAAGCCGGGTGAGGCTGCTGCCGAACCGCCCGTGCGCCAACACCCTCATTCAATGTCGCGCCAACCGGTCGGTACGCAGCTCCCATTCGATCAGTTACTTCGCATACAGCCAGCTCACCGGCAGCGAACGAAACCGCGCCGAGTAGTTCACGGTCCCCCGCGGATTGTCGTAATACGTCAGCAGGAACCGATTCCGCACAAACAGCACGCTGGTGTACGCGTACGTCCGTTGCGGATCCGGTTCGAGGTTCCGGATGTTCGTCCACGTTCGGCCCTCGTCGCTGGAAATTGCCGCCGTCAGCGGCGTCCGTTCGCCGCCGTGCCCTGCGCCGGCGTCGAACACATTGTTCCAGATCAGCAGCAGGTCGCCCGTCGCGGGGATTCTGCGGATGGTTGCCGGCGCTTCCGGCGCAGGCAGGTCCAGTTTCCCCGGTGCGCTCCACGTCTCCCCGCCGTCGTCCGAATAGCTTGTGGCGATGTGCCCTTGCTGCGTGCGGACGATCATCATCAGCCGCCCGTCACTGAGCTCGAGCACTTCGGGTTCCATCGCTCCACGTTGCGGGGCGTCCACTTTCCCGCTCGTCCCGCGCCACGTCCGGCCGCCGTCGTCAGACACGTAACAGTGACAGACGAAATGATTCACCGATTCCACATCGGCCGTGCTCGCCGCCGGAACGATGAGCCGGCCGCCGGTCAGCTGCGTTACGCGGTCGTTGTTCACGACGTGATAGCCCGGATCGGACGTCACGAGGATCGGCTCGCCGAACGTCCGCGCTTCGTCCGACGAAATCCGGACGTACGTCCGCAGGTCGTTGAACGCGTTCTTCTGCAGAAAGAACAGCGCGATCGCGCCCGGTTCGGCCGGCGCGCCCAGTCGCCGCAGCGTGACGCTCATCACGTTCAGCGCCCCGGTGTTCTCCTGCAGCGTGCGCGGCTCGCCCCAGGTGCTGCCTCCGTCGGTCGACGCACGCGCCACGATCCGGGCCTTGGCGAAGTCGCTGCTGTCGGCGCTGAACTCGGTCATCGCAGACAGCAGCGAGCCGTCATACAGATCGATTACCGAGCCTTCCGAATACCGGGGATGCTCCGGAGTGGCTGCAAAGACCAGATTGGAAACGTCGTCTCCGCGATCGACGTCGGGCGGATTGGCAATGGCCAGCAGCGCATGGGCGGCACGAATCCGGGCGTCCGGCCAGGAGTCGTCGAGCAACGCTGTCAGGTCGGGGATCAGCTCGGCCGCGTCGGGGACCTCGGGGGCGAACTCGGCCGCCATCGTCCGCGCGACGTCGTCCGCGTGGTGAAAGTTTCGCAGCAGCGCCGCGCGACCGTCCGCGGCTCCGTGCAACGCCAGCGAATACTCGTAGAAGGCACGTGCCGCAGGATCGCTTTCGCGCGACATCCGCTGTCTGAGGGCCGGCGCATCAGACGCATCCCCGACTCGGGCCAGCGCCCACGCGGCCAGCTTGCCGGTCAGGGAATCCTCCGCCTTCAACAATTCACGAAGGATTGCCAGCGCCCGCGGATTTCCGCCCCGCGCGAGCGCCGCGCCGGACATGACCTTCAGGCCGGGATTACCGTCGCGCGCAAACGCCTGCCGCAGCGCCGCGCCGTCTCCCAGCTCACGAATCTTGAACAGGCTCTCGGCCGCGTGAACGTGTCCGTGCGGATTGTCGCTCGTCAGGATCAGCAATAGCACATCGGCATACCGGCGGTCTCCCGCACGGACCAGCTCACGGGCCAGACCGCAACGCCGCTGGTCGTCCGTCTCCGTCTGCAGTTTTTCGAGCAGCAGCGGACGCACTTCGTCCGGGTGCCCACCGGCCGTCAGTCCTTCGGCCGCATGCATCGCATGCCAGAATTGATCCGAGCGCAGCCCCTCGCGCAGGATGTCGAGGCACCGCCCGCGGACCGGTGCTTCGAGTGTCACTGACCGATCAGCTGCCCCGGACATCGACGTTTGGAGTGCGATCACGAAGACCCCCAACAGAACTCGGCTCGGACGACGTACAAGCATGGCGAACTCCGGCAACAGGGACGCAGCAGCGTCCCATCATGCCAGAGTCTTTCGGTCGACGGGAGTCAGCCGGCGTCTTGGATCGCATCAGTTTCCACTGGCGGACGCGGCTTCCTCTGCGCGCCGGTTCGCCGCCGCGAGCTGATCCGCCACCGCCGTGTCCAGAAATAACTGCGATGCGTGGTACATCAGCATCGGCAGCACTGCCAGCGGCGCTCCGGCCGCCGAAAACGTCGCGGCCACGTACACCCCGATCGGCAGCGTCTTCTGGCTCGCGGCAAAGGCAATCGCCGCGCGGTCCGCCCGTTCAAACTCCAGAGCGCGGCTCGCCGCCACCGCCAGCGCCATCCCCGCCAGATGCAGCACGATGCACGACAGCCACACCAGCGCCATCGCGCCGATACCGCCGGCCAGCGCGCCCGTGGCCGCCTGCGGACCGGCCTTGATCGACTCCCAGAACACCATCACCAGAATACAGCTCTGCGCCACCACTCCCAGCGGCACTTTGTGTCGATCGGCGAACGCCGCGCAATACGGCAGGAATCTCGCGGATTGACCCGCGACAATCGGCAGCAGCGCGGAGACGACCAGCTTCTCCATCAGGAACCCGGTGTCCAGCGTAAATGCCGTGTCACCTTGGCCGAGCGGCGGCAGTAGCAGCTTCAGCCATAACGGCGTCACTGCAAAGCACGCGCCGTTCGTCAGCAGCGTCACCAGCAGCGACACCGCGTCGTTCCCGCCCGCCTTGCGCGTCCAGACCGAAGCCGCCGCCATCGTGCTCGGCACGCTGGCCGCGATCAGCAGCCCCACGGTGAAATCGACCGACAACTGCACGCGGCTCAATGGCCACGCCGCCAGCGGAATCAGCGCCATGTTGACGAAGCTGGCCCACAGCACCGGGCCCGGCCGGCTCAGCGCCGCCCGCAGCTTGCCGTTGTCGAGCGTCACCGACATCAGGAACAGGATGAGAATCACCAGCGCCGTCGGCGTCTGCGGATCGATCGCCGATCGCAGCCGGTCGATCCGACCCGCGCTCAACTGCGAGCCCACCCACAGTCCGGATGGGATCAACATCACCAGGAGCACGAGAAACCAGCGCCGCAGCAGCCAGCGAAGCATGAGATCGGCTCGGTACGGCGAGGACGAACGGCTCGGCCCGCCGCGCCCGACGGCCGTGCCAGGTTGATGAAGCCACCTATTCGGACACCTTCGGATTTTCCGCGGCCGGCATCGGGACTTGTGCCTCCCACCGTCGCCGGAAATAGGCGTCTGCAAAATCCGGCGGCTGGTTGTCACCCGGCGCCGGCAACAGGGAAATCGCCTCCTCGTACCGGCCGGCCAGAGCCGCACAGCGCGCCAGCGCCCGCCGGGATGCCCCGCTCCACACGCCGATCGAGTAGTTCTGCAACAGCCCCTTCAGGTTCTCGATCGCGGCCTGGTATCGCCCCAATTCCTCCTGACACACCGAGACCCAATGAATTCCGTCTTCGCGAACGAGTGCATTGTCCAGTGTAATCGGCACGCCCTGCAGCTGTAGGACCGTCGGCGCCGTGCGAATGTTGTTGTAGCTCGGGAGCGCTTCGTCGAGTCTCCCCCGCAGATGCTCGACGCGGACTGCCCGCAACGGGTGCGACGAATCCACCGGGACGTATTGCTCGACGCCGGCGACGACCTTGGACTGCACTCCCTGGGGACGGTGCAGCGTCGCCAGCAGGTTCTGCACCTCGGACGCCGCCTCGCCGCCGGCCCCGTAAAACGCACTCAGTCGCTGTTCGGGGTACTTCCAGGCGCTCACGGACTCCGCCGTCCAACCACCGTCTTTGCCGGCCGCAACAACGCGATCTGCCAGCGACGCGCTCTCGGCCGACAGTGCCGGACCATCGTACAATGTCGCTGCGTGCTCCGCCGGCAGCACAGTCTGCAACGACAACATCCGCGGCGCCGCGTACGTGCTGTCGATGATAAATCGCACGCTTGCGTCCGCCAGCAGCGCCGACGTCCACGGATACGCCGGTCCCCCCGGCACATCAAATTGCCGGAGGATTGCGTCGTTCTCGCGCGCTTCCTGCAGCGTGACGCCGCCGCTCGGCAGCGCGCCTTTGACATCACTGGTCGGCGGAATTGCCAACCCCAGCCGCGGGTCAAACAGCAGCACTCCGTCCTGCGGCAGAATCGCCGCCACGAGCTTCGGCGCCGCCCCTCCTCCCGCCGGCGGA
>JAXMBS010000123.1:0-5219 GCA_046349775.1 Planctomycetaceae bacterium
CGATGAATTTGATTTCGTGTTCGCCGTCAGCGACGGCATGGGGGGCGAACGCAGCGGCGAGTTCGCCAGCCGCTGCGCGATCGACAACATTACGCAGCTCCTGCCGCGGCGATTCCGTTTGGCCTCCCGCCACGGCAGCTCGGGGCTGTTCGACTGTCTGCACGATCTGTTCGTCGGCATTCACTGGCAACTTACGACGCTGGGTGAAAGCTACGAGGACGGCCACAACATGGGGGCCACGCTCAGCCTCGTGTGGTACGTCGCCGGCTCGTGGTACCTGGGACACATCGGCGATTCGCGGGTCTATCACCTGCCGAAGGGGGGCGGCATCCGCCAGATTTCCGAAGACCATACGCACGTCGGCTGGCTCCGCCGGGCGGGCAAGCTGAACGAACGCGAGGCCCGCCATCACCCGCGGCGCAACGTGCTGTCGCAGTCGCTCGGCGCAGGCAACACGACGATCCGCCCGCAACTGGCGGCGATCCCCGCCGTTCCGGGCGACAAGCTGCTGCTGTGCACCGACGGCGTTATCGAGGGGCTGTGGGACCGGGGACTTGAGGAGTTGATTTCGTCGCCGCCGCCGGAGTACGCCGCGCTGCCGCCGGCCGATCGCATTGTGCGCGCTGCCGTCGCTGAATCGGGCCGAGACAATGCGTCAGCCGTCGTGATCGAGATTGGCCAGCGAGCCGCGGTCGCCCTCTGACCGGCCGACATCGGTCCGCTCAGCCGTGGCGTGTCTCCCGGATCCGGCGCGCGAGCAATTCGGCGCGGCTATGCACGCCGAACTGCACATAGATCGCCTTCACGTGCGTATGCACGGTGTGCGCGCTGACGTTGAGCCTCGCGGCAATCTCCGCTTCTGGGGCGCCGTCGAGCATCAGTTCGTAAACCCGCTGCTGGGTCGGCGTCAGGAAGTCGTTCTGCCTCCTCGACGCCGCTGATTTACGACTGGTTTCATCATCCTCGGACGGAGAAATCGCCGACAGCCTGTCTTCCAATGCAACACGATACGGAGCTGATCCAAGGCGGATCATCTGCCCAATCCCCACCACCTGACCGCTGACCTGTACGTCGTCCACGAACGTCCCGTTCTTGCTGCCAAGATCGGTGATGGACAATACCGTGCCCTTCAAGTTCAACAGCGCATGACGCCGCGACACCGACTCGTCATTGACGACGATGTCGCAGGAATGTGACCTCCCCACGACGTATTCTCCGTCGCGCAGAGGAACGGCGAGGACGGCGTCCGCGACGCGTTCTGGCAGCAGCAGCAGACGATGCATCAATGCGAAGTGTGGATTCTGCAGAATGGATCCACATGTTGTCCGGTCTCCGACATTGATTTGCAAGAGCGCCGGGTGCGGCCAGCAGTTTCACTGACACTCCGAAGCGAGGCAGGCTTCATGCCTGCAATGTCACCTGCACGACATTACTCAACTTGTCCCCTGAACAGGGTATGTCGGAAAACGAGGCGCGACATAAGATCACCGAAGGTTGAATGCGTCACGGCGCTCACATCAACAGTTTCTGAGATGTGCGATCCATCACTCCACTCACAGGTCGCTTCACTCCAGATTCCCGGCCAACGGTCCAGTTCCGAGTTATCCCAACGGTCATGATGTACACCGTCGGCTGGCCGCCTCACTTCTCAATGATTGAGAAAGTCCTACGATGCCTGATGTCACGATTACGCTTCGTCCGAACGGCCCCCTGCTGATTACCGGCCCCGTTCATCTGATCGACAATGAAGGCCGTGAATTCAATCTTGCCGGCAAAGAGAAGTTCTCGCTGTGCCGCTGCGGACAGACGAAGAATCGTCCCTTCTGCGATGGCACGCATAAGGAATGCGGCTGGGCCGCGATGGACGTCGTGCCTTCGTCGCCGTAAGGCACGGGGCGACGTCGACGTGGCCGCGTGACCGAACAAGCAAGAAAACGGGACGCAGCTTCTATTGCGTGACCTTCACGCGGGCATTCTGCTCAGGATGCCCCGTCGTCTTCGTGCTGCTCCCAGCGGTCTCGTCGACCGCGTCCTCAATCGGGCGGCCGAGCGGCATACGCTGTTCGGCAACGACCGCGAATAGGACGCCTTCCTCGACGTCGTTGACGAGGTCCTTCAGAAGCATCCGACAGGTGTGCTGGCTGACTGTGTGATGCCCAAACACACTCACTACATTGTCTGGCCGCGAAATGACGGCGCACTTTCCTGCTTCGTTCGCTGGGTGTCCCACATGCATGCCATGCGCTGGCAATCCCGCTTCGGTACTTTCGGCAGTGGCCACGCTTGTCCGGAGCGATTCAAATCGTTCGCCGTCGAGACCCACGAGCATATCTACACCTTGATACGCCACGTCGAACGTAAGCCCTGCGCGCCAACGTCGTCGCCCGCGCCTTAGATTGACGTTCGGACAGCCTGACGAGCAGCGTTACTGCGAGACCGGGCCTCTTGCACCGGTGGCCTCTTCGCCGGGCGAAAGAATGGGTGGAGCGCGTCAATCGACCGCAATTCGAGGCTCAGCTGGCCGCCATACGGCAATTGATCCGCCGCGACGCGTCTCTGGGAAATCCGCACTGGCAATCCCGCACGGCAGATCGACTCGGCCTGGAATGGACGCTCCGCTCGCGCGAGCCGCCACGATTGCTGAATCAGGACTGGACAGTGCTCCGGGACAGGTGGCGCCCTGAACAGACCTGCCGACCGGACAATTGTCGAAATCCCGTCGTCAATTCGGCATCAATCCGATACGCTGGAGGAGCGCGTGTCATGGCTGTTCCAGGAGGTTGATGGTGAGGTCCGCGGTTCGCCTGTGGCCGATATTCTGCACGGTCGTACTCATCTCTCTCTGGGGTGCGCCGGCGGTTTCTCAGCAATTCCGGCGGCCATTCCCGGCCGATGAACTGCGGACCAACCTGGCCGAGGCACAGCAGGCGGCCGCGGCGGGAGAGTTTGCCGAAGCCGTCGATCGCTGGCAGGCCGTGTTGGACATGCCCGAGGACTACTTCGATCCGGCGCGGCCCGATAGCAGCCTGCGCTCCGGCGCCGAGGAACAGCTTCGCATCCTGCCCGCAGAAGGACGCCAGGAGTATGAGGTGCGGTTCGGCCCGCAGGCGCGGGCGCTGCTCACGGACGCCCTCCGCGATCACGACCGCCAGCGATTGAACGAAGTGGTCCGGCGGTATTTCCTGACGGAGGCCGGGCAGGCGGCGGCGATCGTCCTCGCTCAGGGGCTGGCGGACGAGGGGCAACCGCTTTCGGCAGCGCGGCTTTACGATCGCCTGGCCCTGCACCCGCGGACGTCCGCACAGCACCGTGAAGACTGGCTGTTGCGGTCGCAGGTCTGCTGGCGACTGGCCGGCTTCGCCGGACTTGCGGCCGAACGGCAGGCGGCCGGCCAGCTGCCGGCGACGGCGCCGACCGCGGGACCCAGCCCCCCATCCATCGAGTTGTCGGCAGCCCAGCTCGCGCAGTTGCCGCCGCTGGCCGACTCAGGCCCGGCTCTGCTGGATTCGACGATGTTTCGCGGCAACCCGCAGCGAGACGCGGCGTACTTTCCGGCCGTCGCGGTTGGACCGGTTGTGTGGAAGGCGGCCGTCGTTGATCGCACCGATTCCGAAGATCGCTTTGAGGATCCCGAGTCTCCGCGGACCGCCGAAGTGTCCGGACGCATGCGGTCGCAGGTGGAGCGCCCGACTACGGCCAATGACGACCGCGTGCTGTTGCCCGCCGGGGCGCCGATCACGATTGATGGGCTGGCCGTGTTCCGCGGCCCGGCGTCCGTCAAGGCCGTGTCGCTGGCGACCGGACAGCTCGCCTGGTCCTGCATCTTTGTCGACGACACGTTCCATCACCTCCTCGATCAGGAATGGACCCGCCGCGATGAAGACTGGTACGGCGCGAACCTCGACCTGCTGCTGGCTCAACGGATGTGGCGCGACGCCTCTGCCGCAACGCTCAGCACCGACGGTCAGAATGTCTACGCCGTCTTTGATGCGGGCATGATTTCTTCGATCATGCAGTCCGCCGTCGCGCTACCGGCATTGTCGGAGCATCCGCTGGCGCCACACGCGTACAACCGGCTGCTGGCGATCGAACTACACACCGGCCGGATCCGCTGGGAGCTTGGGGGCCCCCCGGCAGCGGCGGCACTGTCCGGCGCGTATTTTCTGGGAGCTCCCCTGCCGCTTGACGGTCAGCTTTACTGCCTGGTGGAGGATCAGGGGCAGGTGCAACTGGTCGTCCTGGAACCGGGCGCACGAGGCGTGACGGTCGCCTGGTCGCAGGCGCTCTATAACCCCACAGCCAATTTGAGCAACCCGGCCGTCGGCATCGAGCGGCGTCTGGCGGGCCTGACGCCATCGGTCTCCGGCGATGTCGCGATCTGTCCGACCGGCGAAACCACGATTGTCGCCGTCGACCGCCGCCGCCGCGCGCTGCTATGGGCCCACGAATATCGGCGCCCTTCCTATGACGCCCCGCAGCAGGCGCTCGCGATCCGCATGTTGATGAATCAGCAGCAATCGCGCGGCCGGATTGAAGACCAGTTGATGGATCAACTGTTGCAATCCGACCACTGGCAGGATGCCGCGCCGGTGATCGCGGGAGAGTACGTCCTGTGCACACCGCCGGATTCGCAGGAACTGCTGTGTCTCGGCTTGCTGGACGGCAAACCGGTTTGGCGACAGCCGCGTGGCGAACGGCAGTTCATCGCCACGGTCGAGCAAAATCGCGTAGTGATCGTCGGTCGGGAGCAGGTGGAAGCGCTTCAATTAGAGAGCGGTGCGCCGGCCTGGAATGTCGTGTTGCCAATTCCGCCCCCGGCCGGTCGCGGTTTCCGGCACGGCCGGTTGTACGCGCTGCCGCTGGCCACCGACGAGGTCGCGACCATTGATCTCGAAACGGGACGCCTGGTGGCGCGTACACCGCTGACTCCGGAGTCCGGTCGCGGCAACCTCTTATCGGCGGACGGTCGAATTGTCTGCCAGACGGCGGATTCCGTGTTCGGCATGCAGCCGCTGGACCAGCTCACGCGGGATGTCGAATCACAGTTAGCCGCCCAGCCGAACGACGCAGCGGCGCTGCTGCGCCGGGGCGAAATCCACGTCCACCTGGGAGAGGAAGCACCGGGACTCGACGATTTGCGGCGCGCGATCATCGCCGATCCCAAGTCACCGGCCGGACGTCTTCTGGCCACGATCCTGATTGAAGGACTGCGGACCAAC
>JAXMBS010000124.1:0-5155 GCA_046349775.1 Planctomycetaceae bacterium
GAAAATCGTCGTCAGATTACTCGCCGTCAGGTCCAACGATCGACTTTCGAGCCGACGGTACTGCCCTGTGGCAGTCTCGTCCGCAATCCTCGCCCGCTCCGTTGTGTTGGTCAATAAATCGGAATCGACTGGTCTGGCGAATTGAAGACAACGATTCATTTTAGGATGCTGTCGCTCGCGCGTTCGATCGTCTGAAGGCTCGTTTGTGGAATCCGAACGGGATTGCATCACATGAACGAGCGTGGGAACTCACTGACCTCGGGAATCATGAGTTTAGCGTCAGTGTGATTACTGATAACGAGACGATTAAGTCCTACGCAATTCTCCGACGGATCGACTCCCCAGGCACAGGCGAGTCCGCACCTCACTAATCCTCAGCCACGGCAGCCCCACGAATGCGGGCATGTCCGCTGCCGTCGCCTGGCGTCGCGTACTTCAACTACTGCTGGCGGTGGCGGGAGAACGCCGGAGGACGCTACTGGCTCACGCCGGCAATGCAAGCGGGCATTACGAGCGAACTGTGGACGATGGGACGGCTATACGATGAAGTGATGGCGTAGGATAGAATAGACCCCGGTGACGAGCCGGGGATTTTTCATGCGCCTTGACTCAGAATCTGAAAGTCACAAGCGGTCGTCGCGCCGCGGCGTTTTCGCCATTGTCTTATTCGGTGTCGCCGCCTTCATTGCATGGCGTGGGACCAGGAAGAGTGACCCACGGTTTGTAGGGCGCTGGTTTGCTGACTACAGAAGCGGCTACAGGATGGAACTACTGGACGATGGGACCGGGCGTTATCTCGATGCCCAAGGGCGTGCCTTTGACTGGGATGTACGTGACGGCCTGTTCATCACGACGCCACGGCCACGTGAAACCGGACTGCACTACTGGAAGGTGCGTTTTCGCCAGTGGTACTACATGGCGATTGGCGACGGAGCCAGTGGCCAGGTGAGGAGTCGCTTTACACAATCCAGCCCCGATTCCTTCCTGCTGGACTTCCAGCCCCAGGGGGATCAACTTGACGTCGAAGATTACAAAATCGTCCGGGTCCGAGATCAGGAAGAAAACGTGCTCCCCAGCCCTTGACCGAAAAGATTTTTCAAATTGTCCCACTACCCCCAGACGCCCTGTCGAAGCCGAACGCTGACACCGCCCGCATCGCTCGATACCATGACGAAACCGCCCGTTGAAACGGAGTTCGTCCCGCTGTGTCGATCCCAGACGTCTCGCTCACCGCTGCGCAGGCCGCCGCCGTGGAGCATCGGGACGGTCCGCTGCTCGTGCTGGCCGGTCCCGGCTCCGGCAAGACGCGGGTCGTCACGCGCCGCATCGCCCGGCTGATTGAGTCCGGCGTGTCGCCGCGGAACGTGCTGGCGATCACGTTCACGAACAAGGCGGCGGACGAAATGCAGCGGCGCGTAGCCCAACTGCTGCCGGGCGCGCGGGTCTGGATCAGCACGTTTCACCGGTTCTGTGCACGGCTGCTGCGCGAGCACGCCGAAATGGTCGGCTTGCAGCGGAACTTCACGATCCTCGACGCAGGGGATCAGAAGCAGGCGCTGCGGCAGATCATTCGCGACGAAGACCTCGACCCGGTGGCGTTCTCGGCCGAGAAGATCGGCTACCGGATTTCGAACGCCAAGAACGATCTCATCGACGCCGAGACGTACCGGCGACGCTATGAGGAGATGGTGGCCGACCACTGGCAGGCGGCCGTCGTCCGGGTGTATCCCGCGTACCAGCAGTGGCTGCTGAACTCCAACGCGGTCGATTTCGACGACCTGCTGCTGCACACCGCCACGCTGCTGGCGGAGAACGCGGACCTGCGCGAGTCACTCGATCACCGGTACCGCTACGTGCTGGTGGACGAGTACCAGGACACGAACCGCGCAGTATCAGATCGACGTCGCGGCGCTTGTCGCAGATCAGGCGGAACTTGTCGGTAGCAGGCGATCCGGACGATCAATCTACGGCTGGCGCCGGGGCGCAGATCGAAACATCCTGCGGTTCGAGCGCGACTACCCGGACGCCAGCGTGGTCCGGCTGGAGGAAAACTTCCGCAGCACGCAGGCGATCGTCCGCTCCGCCGACCAGTTGATCGGACACAACCGCCGGCGGAAGGCGAAGCGGCTGATCACGTCGAACCCGGAGGGAGAGCCGGTCACGCTGCTGTGCTTTCTGAACGAGTCGCACGAAGCGGACAGGATCGCCGAGCGGATACAGCAACTCGCCGACGCGGGTCGCGACTGGAGCGACTTCGCGGTGTTCATGCAGGTGAACGCCTTGTCGCGGCAACTGGAGCGGGCGACGCGGCGGCGGATTCCGTATCAGGTGGCGGCGGGGGCGGCGTTTTTCGATCGGGTCGAGATCAAGGACCTGCTGGCGTATCTGCGGCTGGTGCAGAATCCGGCCGATCGCTCGGCGTTCACGCGAATTGTCAATACGCCGGCGCGACAACTCGGCGCGTCGCAGCAGCGGCTATTGAAGTGGGCCGACGAACAGGGCGTGACGCCGCTGGAAGCGGCCGGGCGGGCGAAGGAAGTGCCAAACTCTCTCGCCCGCGCCGTGGCGGCGTTCCGGGCGTTTGCAGCGGCACGATGTCGAGTTCTCGCTGGCCGATGCGGGCTCGGTGGCGGCAACGATCGAGCGGATTGTCGACCGCACCGGCTACGCGCGCGACAATGGATCGGCAGCCAGAGCGAAAAGACCTGGAGCGGCTGGCGAACATCGAGGAACTGGCAAATGCCGCGGCCGAGCATGACCGGGCGGCCGGCATGGAACGACGCTGATCGGCTTTCTGGAACAGACGGCGGCTCGTCAACGAGACCGACTCGCTCGACACGTCGCGCGGGCAGGTGACGCTGATGACGCTGCACGCCGCGAAGGGTCTGGGTATCCGGTCGTGTTCGTGCTGGGGGTCGAGCAGGGACTGCTGCCGCACGAGGCGGCGCGACGGCTCCGCCAGCGACATCGAGGAGGAACGGCGGCTGCTGTTCGTCGAGTATGACGCGTGCCGAGCAGCAACTGTTCCTGACGCAAACGGTGGAACGGGTGCTGCACGGGCGCTCGGTGCGCACGATCCCGAGCGAGTTCCTGTCGCAGCTGGAATGCACGGCAGAGTACGTCGTCGAGAAGACTGCAACGCTCGGCCTGGAGCCCGACGCCGACTGCGGCCGCGAATCGTGCCGGTTCGGATTCGCCGACGCCCGCGTCCGCTGCTGACCACGGCGGCCGAGCTGCTGCGTGGCGGCACCGGCCAGGCCGATCTGCCGCGCGCGGGTTTCCGCTGGGTTCACAGGTGCGTCACCCGCGTTACGGGATCAGGACGGTGGTGGACGTCGGCGGGTTTTGGACGAGCGCGCACAGTCACGGTGACATTTCGCGATGAAGAGCGGACGGAGAAGTTTGTGGCGGCCCAGTCACACTACTAATGATCCGGACATTGAGCTGGAATGTTAGAATGTCCAAACGTCGAATGAGCTGAAAGTGGACTACTTATCCCTCACGTCTAATCTCTGACTCCTTCTCATGCGACGGATCGCCTTTTTCGAAAGACGCAGCCGCCGACCAGCTTGTGCCGCTGGCAGCTGCTGCGGCCAGTCTTTGAGTTGATGTGTGGACACTTTTCAGTGCGCGGCGGTGGGTGCGGTTTGGCGACGTGTGCGAATGGGGTGCCTGGCTGCGGCCAGGTTGTGCGAGACGTACGCGCAGCAGCATCGAGGCGCATCTCAACGACTGCGACTGGCTGAGCAGCGGCGAGATGACATTCGTGCACGGACGGTGGCTGCCGGGCGGGGTGCGCTTGAGATCTCCACCGGGCAGGCCGGCTATGTCGGTGACACGCCGGTGAGTGTGACGATCACTCCGGAGGACGAGCTGGATGGCGGTCAACTGGTCGATGAGCTGTCACGCATCGCCGCGTCCCGCCGCCGCGTCGAGCTGGCCGGGACGCTCATCGAGTATCCGTGGGACCTCGTGTCGCGCAATTCGCAGATGTTGCGGGAAGATTTCGCCCGTCGCAAGCGAAATTGCGGCCGTGTCACGGGCGATCCGCAGGTTGTCATCCAGGGGAATCCGGGGGACGTCTATATCGATCCGGCCGCCGCGGTTGATCCGTTTGTCGTGATCGACGCCCGCCACGGGCCGGTGTGGATCGATCCCGGCGCGCGGGTGCTGCCGTTCACACGGATTGAGGGACCGGCTTACGTCGGCCGCAATGCCCAATTGTTTCGCGCTCACGTTCGCGAGGGGACGACAATCGGACCGGTGTGCCGCGTGGGGGGCGAGATCGAGGAATCGATCCTGCACGGGTACGTCAACAAGTACCACGACGGGTTCCTCGGCCACGCGTACGTGTGCCCGTGGGTGAACCTCGGCGCGCTGACCAGCAACAGTGACCTGAAGAATGACTACTCCTCGGTCCGCGTCCCGCTGACCGGCACGCCGATTGAAACGGACAGCACAAAGGTCGGCTGCTTCATCGGCGACCACACAAAAGCGGCGATCGGTAGCCTGTTCAACACCGGAACGTCTGTCGGCGTAATGTCGATGCTGTTGCCGGACGGCGAACTGCTGCCCAAGCACGTGCCGTCGTTCACGTGGCATCGCTACGGACGGCTCGAAACGCCCGAGGATGTCCTGGAGCGCGGGATCGCTGCGGCACGGATTGCCATGAGCCGCCGCGACTGTGCACTCACACCGGCAGACGAGCACCTGCTGCGACACACGTTTGATTCGACGGCATCGGAACGCGCATTGGCATTCGCTCGTCAAATGCGCTCCTCTGCGAGTCGCGGCTAAACTTTTCCGCTACCCACTACCGACTATCCACTACCTACTCCCTCCCGTCAGACACTTATCAATCTCGTTCGCGACGATCACGCCGTAATTCACGGCCCCCAGCCAGCCGGACATGATGATGCCCACGCTGCCGGCATGGAACAGGCCGCGGACCTGCTGGGGCAGCGTCTGGGAGACCTTCAGTCCTTCGAACTTCGTCCCGAACGAGGCGCCCTGTGCGTGCCGGGTGTAGTGCATGAAAGTTCGCGGCGTCGACGCCTCGACCCAATCCAGCTTTTGCCGCACGTCCGGGACGTAGCGTTCCAGGCAGTCGAGCGTCGTTTCGCAGAGCTGCTGCTTGTCGTGCTGGTACTGCTCT
>JAXMBS010000125.1:0-5101 GCA_046349775.1 Planctomycetaceae bacterium
CCCGTTCCACACGGCATACTGGATCGGCGCCGCGCCGCGGTACTTCGGCAACAGCGAGCCGTGGAGGTTGATCGCGCCCAGCCGCGGAATCTGCAGCAGTTTCGTGGAGAGGATCTGGCCGTACGCCGCGACAACGAACAAGTCGGCGTTCAGTGCGCGGAGCTGGTCCAGCGATTCCGGGCTGCTGGCTTTCTCCGGCTGGAGGACCGGCACGCCACGTTGCAGTGCGAGTTCCTTGAGCGGATTCACATGCTGATGGTGCCCGCGGCCGGTCCGGTCGGGCTGAGTGACGAGCGCGACGACTGAATGTGGCGAATCCAGGAGGCTGCGGAACGCCGATAGCGCGAACTCGCCGGTCCCCAGCATGGCGATGCGCAGCGGCACGGCTCACCTCACGTTGGACAGATCGCCGTTGCCGTCGGCCAGTTGTTTGAGACGTGCCCGCAACTCGTCATCCGTGGGGGTTTCGCCCAGCGATTGCCGGCGCGCGTATTCCGCGGCGAAGTCGGCGACTTTGGGGGCGACTTCCTCACGGACCGCCTCTTCGAGCCGGTCGATGAACAGGATGCCGTCGAGGTGATCGATCTCGTGCTGCACTGCCCGTGCGCCGAGCTCCGTCAAATCGGCTTCAAACAACTGGCCATCGAGGTCGAACGCCTCCACGGTCACGCCTTCCGAGCGTTTGACGTCCGCATACAGCCCCGGCAGGCTCAGGCAGCCTTCTTCGGCGAGCGCCGTCCCCTTCCGCTTGATGATCTGCGGATTGATGAACACCAGTTCTTCGTCGATCTCTTCCGCCTCGCCGGAGAGATTGGCGACAAAGAACCGGAACGGGAGCGCGACCTGGTTGGCGGCCAGACCGATGCCGTTGGCCGCGTACATCAGCTCAAACATCCGGCGAATAACCGCGCGCAGCGGCTCGTCGATCCGCTTCACATCGGTGGACTTCCAGCGGAGAGCCGGATGGGGGTAGGTGACAATCTCCATCGCCGCGACAGTTCTCCCGCCGCCGGACGCGTCAGGTTCCGGACTGAGGTCGCCGGGGGGGTGAACGTCGCGGCAGTCATGCTCGGTCAATCATGAGGCCGGCGGCATTATAGCGGCGACTGCGCGCGACGACAGGCGGCGTGCCGCCTGAGCACGTCGCCTGTTCAATCGGAAGACGGAGCCGGACCCGGCACCGCCGGTGCACGACCGAATACCGAGCGCCACTGGCCCTGCCAGTGTCGTCGGGAATTGCTGGGTGCCACTGGCTCTGCCAGTGCTGCCTCAAATCGCAAGCGCAATTCGACTGGCACGGGCAGGGCCCGTGGCACCCGGCGCGATCATTCAGGCCGATTTCAGTACGTCGGCAGAACGTCGAGCGGCGCCGCTGCGACCACCGGATACGGGGCCGCGGCATACGTCGGACCGATCGACAGGCCGGCGGTGAAGCTCGCACCCGGAGCATACGCGCTGGTCGGGGCGTACATGGCGCCGTATCCACCCGGCGAGCAGGGGGAGCAGGCAGGAGCGGCCGGCGCACAGGCCGGGGCATAGCCGCAGCCGCCGCCGTAGCCGCCGCACAGCGGGGCGAGGCAGCAACAGCCGGTCGAGGCGCTCAGGACGGCCAGGCAGGCCGACAACAGGGCAAAACGCTTCATGGAGACGTTCCTTTACGAGGGAGGCGACAAGAGTCGTGCACGTTCGGTTTTCGGCGGCCGCAGCACCGACGGCCAAAGCCGACAGACTGCGAGCGCACCTGAACAGGAGACCGCGCATCAGCACGGCCGGCCCGGCAGGCCCAAAAACTGGGAGGGGATCGTCGAGACGAAGGGAGGGGGAAGTGACGATCGGACGTGGCCGGCCACGAAGGACCGGATACGGGGCGGGACGATAGGCCTTCGTCCCGAATGCGTCAAGACGGTTTCTTGAGTCAAAATCCGCGAATCCTCCGACGTCAGCAAGACTCGCAGGATCACAGACTTGCGGCGCGACGTGGCCTAGTTCCCCGCCGGCAACGTCGGATCTTGCCACGACTTGCGCCAGCCAGTCAGACGCGCGCGGAGTTCGTCTCGCACCGCCGACCGGTCTGCCGACAGCGACAGGTCGGCGATTTCGTCGGGGTCGCTCCCCAGATGGAAAAGCTGCTCTCGGTCCGCCTGCGGGTACACGATGTACTTCCACTCGGCCGTGCGAATCCCCCTCTGGAACGGGCCGAAGTGTGTGAAGACCGCATCGTGGATGCAGGCTTCGGTGTCGCGGAACACCGCCGCGAGACTGCGGCCGTCGAGATCGTCCGGTGCCGGCACTCCGGCGAATTCACACAGTGTCGGGTACAGGTCGCGCAGATAGCACTGGGCGGCCGTCTGTTTGCCGGCCGGAACTCCTGGACCACGTACGATCAGCGGCACGCCAATCGTATGCTCGTACATGTTCTGCTTCCCGCGCAGGCCGTGGCTGCCAATCGCCAGGCCGTGGTCGCTGGTGAACACGACGATCGTGTTGTTCGCGGCGCCCGGTCTGGTCGAGAGCCCTTCAGCATTCGTCCAATTTGCGCGTCCATGTGCGAAATGACCGCGTAATACGGCCAGTTGCATTGTCCTGCGATGTTCGTGGGACTGCAAACAGCAGCTCATCCCGGCCGTGCGGTTTTCACCATGATCGAACAGGTGCCGAGGGTGCGAAGCTGCGGCAGTGGAATGTCGGCGGGATCGTAACGAAACTCGGTACCTGGCAGGATCAGCAGTTCGTGCGGCGGCAATGAAGGTCGTGCAGAAAGAACGGTCCGTCTCGCGGCAGCGAGAGAAACTCAAGGGCCGCGTTGGCCAGCACCGTACTGATGTCCGGCGTCAGGCCGACGCCGAGTTCCGGCCGCAGCGTCCCATCGTCCGTCTGGAAGACCCAGCCGACGTAGCCGGTCACGGGACGCCCGCGCCAATCAGTGGGGTAGGTCAGCGGCAAAGCTTCGCCGCCGCCGGCGAACAGGCCGGCTGCTGTGGCGTACCCGCGCGTCGAAGGCCGACCGGTCGTGTGCCATTTGCCGGTGTAGCAGGTGGCGTAACCGGCGTCGCGCAGCACTTCCGCCAGACAGCGGACGTTGTCGACGGGAGTGAACCCGTAATCGTGGTGTCCGTTCCGAAGTCCGTCGCGGCCGGTCAGCAGTTCCGCCCGGCTGGCGACGCAGATCGGCGACGCCGTGACGGCTCGCGTGAACGTCAGCCCCTCCCGCACCAGCCGGTCGAGGGCCGGCGTGCGGATCCGATCGTTGCCGAGCGCATGGATCGTGTCGGCGCGCTGATCGTCCGTGACGATCAACAAGATGTTGGGGAGCGACTCTGCTCCCTCGACATCGACTGCGAGCGCCAGCAGTCCGGCGATCAGGCCCAGTCGCCATTGGCCGCGCCGGTCCAAACTGCTCATTCTCCGCTCGCCGACATGCGGCCTTTCTTGTGGCCGAGCTTGCCAATCGCCCGCTCCAGATTCCGGTGCAACACGTCGATGGCGCCGGCGATGGCTTCGTCGATCGTCCCCGCGTGATGGCTCGCGGCAATCGGATCGAAGCCCGACACCCGCGCCTCCATCAGGCAGCGTTTGTCGTCCTCCCCCTTCTTGCTGCTATTGACGTCGGTGAGATGCACCTCGACGCGCGTGATCTGCGGACCGTAGTGTCTCAACGCGTCGCTCACGTCGGCAGCGACCCGGCTCGACAGTTCAGCCGACCCGTGTACGTGATTGTCTGTGTGGACTTGGACCTGCATGAGCGTCTCCTGTGTGTGTCGCATGATGATAATGAAGTGTCCCGGACAGTTGTCAAAGCGTCGTTTTCAGGAGTGCCGACGGTCCTTTCACCTGTCCGGGACACCGCCTGCCCGCTAATCTGGCTGCATGACCCCGCCCCCTACGGCAGAGGCGACCTCGACCGCGCGATCCCCCGCGCTGGATGTCCACACCGCCACCGGCACGACGGGCGAGACGGACTCACCGTCGCTGCTCGCCGGCTCGACCACACCGGTCGTTGCAATCTCGCTCCTGGCCGCGATGCACTTCCTGGTGGACACGGCCGCCGGGACAATCAATCCGCTGTGGCAGGGGTTTGAGGAGCGATTCGGAGTTCGCAGCGGCGGACTGCTGTGGGTTTACGTCTGCTGGCAGGCAGCGTCTTCATTCTCGCAACTGCTGTTCGCCTGGTGGGCGGACCGGGCGCCGCAGCGGTGGCTGATCTGGGCCGGGCCCTGTATCGGCGCCGCCTGCATGGGGTTGACCGGTCTGGCACCGAATTCTGCTGTGCTCGCCGTGCTGCTGGTCCTTGCGGGGCTGGGGATTGCCGCCTTTCACCCGGAAGGTGCGGCTGCCGCCGGCGCCGTGGCGCCTTTGCAGCGCAGCCGGATGATGTCCATCTTTGCCCTGTGGGGCTATCTGGGTCAGTCGCTCGGACCGTACGCGTCCGCCACGATTACGACGAAGTACGATTTTGAGGCACTGTGCTGGTGGGGCGCCTGCGGACTGGCGGCGCTGTTCGTACTGATGACCCAACACAGACACATTCCGACACCGCCATTGCGGCATGCCGTGCGCCGCGCCGCTACAACGGACGCTGGCGACTGGAAGCCCTGGGCACTGCTGCTGTCGGTCGGAACGCTGCGGATCATTCCGTCGATCGGCGTGCCGCTGGTCCTCGCCTACTGGCTCAACAATCGGGAATTAATCGGCGCGGTGCAGTCGTCGTTCATGATCGGCGTTGGCGCCGGGAGCATCCTGTGCGCTCTGCTCATTCGTCCGCACTGGGAGCGAGGACTGATCTGGAGCCAGCCCTTGTTGGCCGCGCCGTGCCTGGTGGCAATCCCGCTCGTCTCGCCCGCCTGGCTGGCGGCGACAGTCGGAGTGACCGGCTTCATGCTGGGGATTGCCCTGCCGGTGTTCATCAGCTTTGGTCAGCAGATGCTCCCGCAGCATCCGCGGGCCGCCAGTTCGATCACGATGGGAGTGAGCTGGGGGGTCGCCGGAGGCATTGCGGCGGCGGCGCTGTGGGGGATGACGGCGCTCGATCAACGGCCGCGCACGTTCTTCCTGCTGGCCGCGTTCAGCGTGGCGGCGGGGCTGTTGAGCCTGCGATTGCCCC
>JAXMBS010000126.1:0-4858 GCA_046349775.1 Planctomycetaceae bacterium
CGTCCGACGCCCCATAGGCGATCCCGGGCTTCAGTCCCGCGCCTGCCAGCCACAGGCTGAATGCATACTTGTTGTGGTCCCGACCCGCTCCGACGACGTCGGCCGCCGACTGCGTGAACGGCGTGCGGCCGAACTCCGTCGTGAACAGCACCAATGTGTCGTCCAGCATCCCGCGCTGCTTCTGGTCCGCCAGCAGCGCGGCGACCGGCTGGTCAATCAAAGACGCTTCCAGCGTATGGTTCTGTTTGACGCTTTCGTGCGCGTCCCAGCTCGCTCGCGGCGAGCCGCCAATGGCGCCGCCGGAATAAATCTGCACGAACCGCACCCCCTGTTCGAGCAGCCGCCGCGCGAGCAGACATCGTCGCCCGCAATCGGCCGTCTCCGGACGGTCGAGCCCGTATGCCGCCTGCGTCTCGGCCGATTCCTGCGACAGGTCCGCTACCGCCGGCACTGCGAGCTGCATCCGCGCCGCCAGCTCGTACGAGCGAATGCGCGCGCCCAGTGCTGCCTCCCCGCCCGACTCCTCCAAATGCCGTTCGTTCAGCGACGTCAGAAATGCACGCGTCGCCGCGTCCTCGTCGCCCGTGATCGGCCGGGCCGGATTCAGGTTCTGTACCGGTTCCGCGCCGCTGCGGAACGCCACCCCCTGGTGCTGCGCCGGCAGAAATCCGCTCGTCCAGTTCGACGACCCGCCGTTCGGCTCGCTGCGGCCGTCGGGCAACACGACGAACGTCGGCAGGTTTTCGGACTCCGAACCCAGACCATAGCTCAGCCAGCTTCCCAGCGAAGGATAACCGTTGAATTGAAATCCGCTGTTTTCGACGAACAGCGCCGGCGTGTGGTTGGCGCTGTCGGCCACCATCGAGCGGATCACCGTCAGGTCGTCGGCGAACTTGGCCAGGTGCGGGAACAGGTCCGACATCCACAGTCCGCTCGCGCCGCGCTGCTGGAACTCCCAGTCCGCCTGCCGGAGCAGGCCGACCTGGTTGAAGAAAATGTCCGGCGGCGTATCGGTCTTGAGCGACTTGCCGTGCAGCTCCGCCAGCTTGGGCTTGTAGTCCAACGAATCGAGGTGACTCAGCCCGCCGATCAGTGAAATCTGCACGGCCCGCCGCGCTTTCGCCGGCAGGCGATAGTCCAGCTCGCGATCGGCGGCAACGCCCGGTTCACGTTGCAGCAGGTCCATCACCGCTGCGGCGCCCAGTCCGCGCACGCTCCAGGACAACAGCTCACGACGATTCATGGAAACGCCATCTATATAAGATGTGCAAAAGGCTTTACAGAAGTTCACGAAGGACGCTAAGGCGTCATGCGCGAGTCAATTCTCATAGCGAGACCCAGGATTCGCGTCTGCTTCAGATGAGACGATCTCTTCGCAATCTTTGTGACCTTCGTGACCTTTTATAAATCCTTCAGGGTAAAGTCAGGAATTCATTCGAGTTGATGAGCGCGCGCGACAGGCTGCGCAGTCCGTACTTGGAAACCAGGGCCTCGGCCTGTGACTGTTCTTCCGTCGTGGGATCGCGTTGCAGGACGGCGTTGTAGACGCGCCGAATCTGATCCTGCGGTCGGCCGGCACGCGGCAACGACGCATTCGCAGCGACCTGTTCGGCCATTCGCAGGGCGAACGAGCCGTTCCATAGCGACAGCGCCTGCAGCGGCGTCGTCGTCGCGTTGCGGCGGGGCGCGCTGGCGGCCGGATCGGGGCAGTCAAACACGTCGAGCATCCCCTGATTGGCGCCGCGCGGCAGGAATCGATAGATGCTGCGGCGTTGAAACTCCGCCCCGACCGGATCATCCGGTTCGTAGTACACCGTGCCGTTCATCGCATCGATGATTCGATAGTCAGAGAACGACGCGCCGCCCAGCTGGTCGTTGAGCAGCCCCGCGGCCGCCAGCAGACTGTCCCGGACCGGTTCGGCCTCCAGACGTAACGGACGCTTTCTCCACAACAGGCGTGTCTCCGCGTCGGCCGCCAGACACTCGGCCCGCGGCTGCGACGACTGTCGATACGTTGCCGACATGACGATCACTCGCTGAACATCCTTCAGCCGGAACTCATGACGGATCAGCTCGCCCGCCAGCCAGTCGAGCAACTCCGGATGGCTCGGCCGGCCTCCGTTGAAGCCGAAATCGCTCGGCGTCTCCACCAGTCCGATTCCAAAGTGGTAGTGCCAGAGCCGGTTGACGATCACGCGGGCCAACAGCGGTCGGGCTGTCACCGTCATCCAGTCGGCGAGTTGCTGCCGTCGCCGGGCCTCCGGCCATGCAGCGTCGTCGGTGAAGATCGCCGCCAGCGGCGCAAGCGACTGAATTGCACCAGCGGTCAGCAGTTCTCCCGGCAGTGCCAGGTCGCCGCGCCGCAGCAGGTGCGTCTCGCCGGGCTGCTGGGGCTTCACGGCATAGGCGGGAAACCTGGCGTGCGCCTGCAGCTTCTGCAACTGCTCCTCCAGCGGACTGATCTGCGCCGCAAGCTCATCGGCGCGCTGCCGCTCGCCGGGAGACAGTTGTGCCAGCAGGTCGGCCTCGGACGCGATAATGCCGCCGGTCAACGACGACGTGCGGATTTGTTCAGGCGTCAGCGCCGCATCGTAGAGCCGCGCGCGCTGCACGGTGCCGGTCAGCGGCCGGTTGCCGACGTTCGGTTCGTGCCGGCAGCCGACGAGCAGGACCGCATCCGCGTCGAACGTCGCCGCCCCAGGCGGCCGATAGGCTGTGCCGTACGGTTCGCCATTGCGATAGAAGGTTAGTGTGCGATCGCCGCCATAAACGACGGCCACATGCACGAACTGCGCGTCCGCCGCGTTCTCCTCAGCTCCACCGAGCGGCTGAGTCCGCAGGAAGCTCTCGCTGCCCGCCATCCACTTGTGCGGCTCTCGTTCGGCGTAGACGAGCGAATCGAACCGGTCCCCGGACTTGCTCTGCACGGTGAGGACACCCCCTCCCTGCTGATCGAGCCGGTCCAGCCGCACCCAGGCCTCCAGCGTTTTGGTCTTCAGCGTTCGCCCCAGCGGCGCGCTCTTGAGGTAGCCGCCGTCATGGACGTGCGCGCCGTCCGGCCCCAATTTTGCATCGCCGACAATCGCAAAATCGACTTCGCCGACCGTGTCAAAAAGTCCCTGCGTGAAGTCCCAGGCGGCGATCGGCGACAGTGGAGCAGAGGTCGTCGGCGACGCCTGCGACTTCTCCGCCAGCAGCGCTGCCCAACCCGCCGCCAGCAGCGCCTGGCGTTCACCGCGAAAGGTCTCAATTCGAGCATTCAACTCCTGGACCGCCGCCTGCAGTTCCGGAACGAGGATCGTCTGCTCGCCGTGCTGCACGCCGCTGAGCGTCGCCTGCAGCCGGTAGTAGTCAACCTGTGCAATCGGATCGAACTTGTGATCGTGACAGCGGGCACAGTTGGCGGTCAGCCCGAGATACGTTTGCGCGACATTGCCGATCAGGTCTTCAAGTTCGTCCTGTCGGGCCACGGCGCGCATCTGGTCGTTGCCCAGGACGGTATTATGCACGCCCGCAACGAGAAATCCGGTGGCAATCACGTCCTCCGGCCGTGCTCCGTCCCGCGTGTCTCCGCACAATTGCCGGCGGCAGAACTCGTCGTATGGCAGGTCGTCGTTCAGCGCGGCAATCAGCCAGTCGCGGTAGTGCCACGAACTCTGTCGCCGCGCGTTGCGTTCGAAGCCATCGGTCTCGCCGTAACGCACCACGTCCAACCAGTGCCGTGCCCAGCACTCGCCGTAGTGCGGCGACGCCAGCAGCCGTTCGACGAGACGTTCATACGCCTGCGGATCGGCATCGCTGACGAACGCGTCCACCTCGTCCGGCGACGGCGGCAATCCCGTCAGATCGATCGACAGCCGGCGGATCAGCGTCCGGCGGTCCGCTGCAGGCGACGGCGACAATCCGGCGTGTTCCAGTCGGGCAGCGACGAACCGATCGATCGGATTTTTGACGAAGTCATGCAGGGCCGTCGGCAGTGGCTGGACCGCCTGCAGCGGCTGCAGCGACCACCAGTCCGAGCCGGCCCGCGTCGCTGTTGTGTAGCGGAACGGGTCGATCGGATCGGTCCCCCACGATGCCCCCGCTTCCAGCCACCGGCGCAGCAGTTCCTTCTCGGCCGCCGACAGCGGATGCTTGGGCGGCATCTCGTCCGCGGCCACCCGCTGCCACAGCACGCTGGCGTCGACGTTGCTCGGTTCAATCACTCGCCCGCTGTCGCCACCGGCCATTGCCCGCTCGCGCCGTTGGAGATCGAGACCTCCCTTGGCCTCTCCCCCGCTGTGGCACTCGAGACAATGCGAAGCCAACAGCGGTGCGATTTCTCGGTCGAAGTCGGGAGTCGCCGCATCAGCAGTCGCCAGCTGCCACGTTCCGGAGAAGATTGCGACGACGCACACTCGCAGCAATTGTCGCACGTTAAGGCCCATGACCACGACCGGCAAAAAGAAACAATGTCGATCATCGGGCCGTTGCGTCAGCAAGTTGATCCGCGCGGGTATGACACTCGATCGCATTCCTGACACGTTCTGATTCCTGGACTCAGGTGCACTCACCTCGGTACGAGAAAAATCATACACCCGCCCCTTGACCCTTAGCCCTCTCCCCTCAGCCCACCGACGGCGCCAATCCCAGTTCGTCCAGCGACAAGTCGGGCCGTTCATCCACGAGCAACTGACCGATCAGCCTGGCGGTGATCGGCGACAGGCTCAGTCCGCCGCGGAAGTGACCTGTCGCGACCAGTGCGTTCTCACAGTCTGGCAGCCGGCCGACGAAGGGAGTCCCGCGCTGCGCATGGGGGCGCAGTCCTGACCACGTCTGCTCGAACCGCGCGTCCGCCAGCGCCGGCACCAGCCGCGTC
>JAXMBS010000127.1:0-4844 GCA_046349775.1 Planctomycetaceae bacterium
GGCCGGGGCGCTGCCGGCCTTTGGCCAGAGTGACGGGGCGGTCCGTACGTACTTCAATTCTCTACGAAGGATCGACCGTCCTGCGCCGCTGTTGGCTGATTACCCGAAGTACGTCCAGCCGATCACTGATGTCAATCGGTTCGAAGCACCAGTGCTGATCGACGACGCCGACGCCAATCTCTCGGTGCGCGCGTGGCGGTTCTCGTACAACGCCCGCGGGATCATTGAAGTCCCTAGCCGGCTGGACGGCGACAAGACGGCCATCATCGTCGTCCACCCGTGGGGAATCGACGACAGCCACGGCTGGATCACGCCGGAGCCGGCAGGCGTCGCCTTCTTCTGCACGAAAGAAAAGAACGCACTGGCGCAGCGGCATGCAAAGGACGTGATCAATCCGTTCCTGAAGGCGCACCGGGACCAGGTCAAGCTCGTGCTGTACAGTCTGTCGGGTCGGGCTGATCCGATTCGCACTCAACTGTACCGGACGATCGACAGGACGCCCTCCCGCGAGGAGCGTGCACGCGCACGCGACGAGATGGCGCAGGCGTTTCGCAGCTTTGACTATCGCGCTCAGCCTCTGCCGCGCGAAATTCAACTGACGTCGGGCCGGCCAGCGATCGACTATTTCCGCGCGTTCCCCGGGCTTGATGCCTCGAACAAGTACGACCCGCAAGGCTTCTGGGAGTTGCCGATTCCCGTCATGGATGCGATCGACGTCGCCGACGAGGACGTCGTTCTGTTCGATCAGCAGGGATACGCGGCGCTGCGCGGATTTCTGCAGTCGCAGGGGATCGAGCACGTCCTGGTGTGCGGCTATGCCACCGACATGTGCGTCTGCTCGACGACCGCGGGGTATGAGAACCTGCGACAGGACTTCAACACGTTTCTCGTGGGCGACGCCACATTGGCGACTTTCCCCGCCAACAGCACGCCGGCCTATGCGACGAATCAGGCCATCTCGTACGCAGCGCTGAATCTGCTGATCACCCAGGCATCATGGGTGCAGGCGGACGCGCACACAGCCGTGCCGGAGTGACGTTCGAGTCCTCTGCGAGAGTCGAACCCGGCTGATCGCCTGGCTCAACGCACGACTTTTTCCGGATTCTTGCCGGTCATTCTTGTGATCACCTTGCAGACGCCATCGACCATTTCGTCTTCGACTTCCGGCGCCCAGCCGACCGGGGACGCGTATTGAATCTTGATGACCTGGGCCTGGTAGGCGTCGAGGCGGACAAGTTCGCGAGTCGGAATGTACAGGTTGTGCTCTCCCATGTAGCTCCCGAGGAACAGGGGCATCTGGCGGCGGAATGCATCCTTGATCCGCATGCCGATCGGCGCGCAGACTTCTCCCTGCATGGCGACGAAGCACAAGGGGCCGATCGTTGCGACAATCACTTCTTCAAACCGTGAGGGAAACTCACGACCGTCGTCCAGCTTGTCGACAAGAAACTCGTCATCGGTGCAGACGCGATCGGTCGTTCGCTTCGGGAAGGGGATGCTCTGTTCGTGGTGCTGCAGCAGGGCGCGAATCCAGTTCGTGCCGCGGTCCGGATGGGGATATGGGACAAAGCCAATGTCGAGCGGGACCTTCTTCGCGCGGGCAAGCTCTTTGGCTTGCTCGTAGGACAGCGGTTCGGCCAGCGGAAGCGAAAGGATCTCCAGCGTGGAGGAGATCTTGCCGGTGACGTCCAAAGTCGGCCCCTCGGCGATGGCGACAGCCGATTCGCCCAGTTGCCGGCCCATGGCTTTCACGTCTTCCGCCGAGCTGTACATGATGGTGCCCCGGTCGGGAAACTGATTGCCCCCACAGGCGTCGGCGTACAGCGCGACTGAACCGGGGAAGGCCGCTTCGACGAACTCGACCGCATAGCCGGGGTGGCCGGTGTCGATGTGTGTCCGGGACGATTGCAGCGGGTGCGTCGGGTGATTGAAGAGCACGGCCAGCACTTTGTCGGCAGCAGTGACTTTCAGCAGATGCACGTCGTAGTCGGCGGGCGCATTGCCGACGGCACGGATGTGGTAGTCGTAGCCCTGACCGAGCGAGACGTGTGCGGGACCTTGCTCGTTCGCAATGGCCGTCTTGATCAGGTCGAAGATCGTATTGGCCAACCCACGGCCGTATTCAAAGTTTTCGGGACAGATCTGGATCGGGGCCGCATGGTTGTGCGTGGCCATCAGGATCAAGTGCGACGGCGGGATCTGCAGCTCATCCCGGCACCGCACCCGCAAAAGCGGCGTCGCCACGTCCAGGCAATTGAGGTCATAAGTCACGATCGCCAGGCGGCTTGTTCCATCGTTGAGGACCAGCGCACGGGCGTAGATATCGTGGTCGATCGTCGTGGCCTTCGTCCCCATCACAGTCGTGAGTTCGGGCAAGCTCGCCGCCCGAGGCGTAATTGCCACCTTGGCAGTCCCGGCTGTCATGGTGATAGGCGTGGATGCTTCCGCAGCAGGAACACACGTGGAGCCGCTCGTCGCGATCGCCAGACAACCGAACAGCGCGGCCAGCCAGCGTTTGACATTCATGTGCATCGTTTTCCTCCTGCGAAACGTACCGAACAGATTATGTCGGAGCGCCGTGATTGACGGGCGCTCACAACGATACAATCCGACATGGCTTCCCGATATGCTCAACCGACTCGGAGAATTTTGGAGCCAATAGCGATGACATCTCTCTTGCGGTTCAGCAGCGTTTTCATCTGGCTGGCGTCGATCGCGGGGGCTCTTCCCGCGGCTGCGGCGGAATTCCGTGCCGCCGCCGCCAAGGCGGACATCACACCGGCCGAGTTCGTCAATATGTGGGGGTACGCGGACCGCAGCGGGCCGGCGATCGGCACGCACGATCCGCTGTACGCAAAGGTGTTGCTGCTCGATGACGGCTCCACGCGGCTGGCCTGGGTCACGCTCGATCTCGGCCGGCCGTTTGGCAATGATTCGATGAATATTGTGCGCGACCGCGTGAAGGCGTCGGCAGGAGTCACACAAGTCTGCTTCTCCGCCTCACACACGCATTCCGGGCCGACGATCGATGAGTTCTACGAACCCGGCAAACGGCCGGCATGGGAGACAGCCGCGCTCGACAAGATCGCGGCCGCGATCGAAGCCGCGGCGAAGGAACTGCAACCCGCGCTGATCGGCACGGGGGAAGGCTCGGTCTTCATCGGTCACAACCGCCGTTACGTTCAGACTGACGGCACGGTCAAAATGCTGTGGCGCAACGCGACGAAAATGCCGACGCATCCGCTCGATCCGCGCGTGGGGGTCATTCGCATCGACACCACCACCGGCAAGACGGTGGCCGTGGTCGTGAACTACGCGTGTCACCCGGTGGTTTTCGGTCCGGACAATCTGGAGTACTCGGCGGATTTTCCGGGCGCGACGGCGGAAGTCGTCGAAGCGGCGTTTGGTCCGGAATGTGTCAGCCTGTACCTGCAGGGAGCGCCCGGCGACATCAATCCGTATTACGACAAGATGAAACTCGAGGAGGGGGCCGAGACATTGATGCGCGAGACCGGGAAGAAACTGGGCGAAGAAGCGCTCCGCGTCGCGAAATCTGTGACACCGACTTCTCCCGCGACGCCCGAAATCCAGATCGCGCTGGAAACTCGCCGGTTCAAGCCGCGTTACGACACCGAGCAACTGCTGGCGCAACTCAAGGCACGCGGTGTGCGTCCGGAGTTCGTGGAGCGCTATCGCGTGCACCTCGCGACGCCGATGGATTGCGTCGTGACGACCGTGCTGATCAATCGCGAGATCGCGCTGATGGCAATGCCGGGGGAACCGTTCGTCGAGTTCGGACTGAATTTCCGCGATCGTGCGCCGGCGGCGGCCGCGTTCTTCGCCGGTTACTGCAACGGTTTTCACGGATACTTCCCGACAATCCGTGCCGCAACGGAAGGGGGGTACGGCGCCGAAGGGATTACCGCCCGCGTCGAAGTGGGCGCCGGCGAGGCAATGGTCGATATGGCGGTGATTCGGCTCCTCACGATGCAGGGGCGGCTTAAGACTGAGCCGTAGACGTTTTCGAAAGACCGCGCCATGCGTGCCGGTACCGACAGGTCGTCGCGGCGCTCCGTCCGATCCGGTTTCAGCCTGATCGAGGTGCTTGTCGCCATCGCCATCATTGCCATTCTGCTGTCGCTGCTGCTGCCGGCAGTGCAGCAGTCGCGGGCGGCAGCACGGCGCACCGAATCTCGCAACCACCTGAAGCAACTCGCGCTGGCGGCGGCGAACTTTGAGGAGACATTCACTCACTATCCCAATTCCGGCGGTTACGACTACTCACCGCCGGCTGCGGACAATTCGGCCCCCTACGAGACCACCGCCCGGGGCGCGGTTGTGCCGACTCCCGACGTGCATACATTCATTCCCGGCTATGGCGTGTTCCGGCCCCGCTGGGGCGATCCCACCGACCTCCCCCGGTTCCAGCTCGGTTCGACGTTCTTTGCACTGCTCCCGTTTCTCGAACAGACGGCGCTCTTCAGCGACCCGCTCCTCTGCTACCGGACTTCCCTGGCCCTCTTGCATATGCCGTCGCGCCGCGCGGGCGCTCAGGTCAGTCCGACGACCGATCCGGTCTATCCGGGATGGCAGTATGTCGTCGCGGATGGGGCCGCCAGCGGACGAGTCGACTATGCGGCCAACGATCAGTTCTTCTGGACGACCTATGCCGGCTGGGGCAGGGTGACGCGGCATCGCGACGTCGTCGACGGCTTGTCGAACACGATCGCCTTTGGCGAGAAGGCGCTGGCACAGCGCGCTTATCAGGCGGGCGTGATGTACTGGGACGAGCCGTGGGTCATGGGAGGGACGGGTGGCGTGGGGCGGTGCGGCGACGAACTGTA
>JAXMBS010000128.1:0-4797 GCA_046349775.1 Planctomycetaceae bacterium
GAAGGCCAGACTGTCGAGCAGATCGGTGAGGCAGAGAAGTGTTCGCCGTTTAGGGCGCGGCGGGCGTGGTACGAGGCGCTGCTGCTGCTGCAACAGGAACTGAAGGAGCGCGCGTGAGCGACATCGGACTACAGGACGAACTGAGAGCGATCGAAGCGGCGGCGCGGTTCGACGAAGCACTGGCCGCCGGAGAGGCGTCAGCGCAGGCGACGACACGTCTGGAACCGGGGCTGGAGCAGTTGATTCGCGATCTGCACGCCCAGTTGGGACCTAAGCCTGTACGCTCGGACGTCGACCCGGACCCGGGGCCGCAGTGGTATGGCCGGTTCCGGCTCATCCGTCGGCTGGGGGCGGGGACCTACGGTGTGGTCCACCTGGCAGACGACCCAGTGCTCAAGCGCGAAGTGGCGCTGAAGATTCCCCGGGCGCACGTGCTGGAGTCGGACGCATTGCGGCGGCGGTTCGTGCGCGAAGCGCAGGCGGCGGCGCGGCTCAAGCATCCGCACATCGTGCAGGTGTTCCAGGCCGACGTCGAAGGGGACGAAGCGTACATTGCGACGGAGTATTGTCCAGGTCCGAACCTGGACCAGTGGCTGCGACGTCGCGCGACGCCCGTTCCGCCGCGGATTGCCGCCGAGATCGTTGCCAACCTGGCGGAGGCGCTGGGCTGCGCGCACGCCGTCGGAATTCTGCACCGGGACGTCAAGCCCGGCAACGTACTGCTGGCGGCAGAGGCCGTGAACGACGCCGATGTCGCGCGGCACGTGCGGCTGAGCGACTTCGGACTGGCGAGGATCCTGGAACAGGAGGCAGGGACGGCAACGGCGGACGGAGCTTTGATGGGCACATTCGCGTACATGGCACCCGAGCAGGTGCACCAGTCCCACGGTGAAGTGGGGCCGGCGACCGACGTGCATGCTCTGGGGGCGGTGCTGTATGAATTGCTGACGCTGCACAAGCCATTTGGAGGCGATCATCACAGCCGAATCCTGCTACGGATCAATGAGGAAATCCCTACGTCGCCCCGTGAGCTGACTCGCGGCATTCCTCGCGACCTGGAGGCAATCTGCCTGAGGTGTCTGGAGAAATCGCCAGCGGCACGGTACCGCGACGGGCACGAGTTGAGCGCGGACCTGCAGCGGTTTCTCTTGGGTGAGGCGGTCAGCGCCCGCAGACCCGCGCTGCGCGAGATGTGCGGGAGGCTGGTACGGCGACATCCCACGGCGACGGCACTGTGTTCGACCGTTGCCCTGGCGACGGGAATATTGCTGGCATTGCTGACACGTCACAACGGTGTCCTCGAACAGTCGGCAGGCAAGTTGCGAGCGACGAACTTCCTGCTCACCTCCAGCAATACACAGCTTGCCAAAGCGCTCGCTGACGCGAAGTCGGCCCGCGATGAGGCCCGGGATGCCGTGTACTCGCACGATCTGCGACACGCCTTCAGCGCTGCGGCCAGCGGCGACGCCCGCATGGTCGCCAATCTGCTCAATAAGTACGCGGATGAATCACCGCTGGCAGAGTATCGCGGCGTCGAATGGGAATACCTGTCGCTGCGCTCCCGGCGATCAGGTCGCGAGCTGTTCCGCTCGGCACAGCCGCAGTACATGTCTGCCCTTTCTCCCGATCAGCGGCGGCTGGCGCTGGTGGGCGCCGACGGAACCGTGCGCATCTTCGCCTGGCCGGAAGGAGAACTCCTTGCGGAGTGGCCGGGCGGTCAGGGCGAGGTGAACGGCATCTGCTTTTCACCAGACGGAAACCAGCTCTGGACGGCCGGCGACGACGGCACCCTCTGTAGCTGGGATTTGGCTGCGCAGAGCCTGCAGGCTCGATTCAATGCACACGGTCCCGAGCTGGCATTTGAAGTTGTGCAAGACCCCGGGCGGGGATGTCTCTATTCGTGCGGTCGAGAAGGGACGATCCGGATCTGGGACGCTGCCACTGGAGCATCGTTGGGCGAACTTGCCGGGCATACCGGAACCGTAGACACTCTCGAGCTGTCACCAGATCGACAGACCCTGTACTCGCAGTCGAAGGATGAGACGCTACGGTTCTGGGACCTCACGACCTTGACCTGCCGGCGTGTCATCGACACTTCGCCCCACCGCGTCAGCTATATCCGGCTGTCGCCCGATGGCCGCTGGCTGGCGGCCAGTACGCCGAGTTCTCTCCTGATCATCTTCGATCTGCAATCCGGCGCTCAGGTCCTCAATCAATCGACGCTAAATGAACCGACGCGGCTTTGTTTCGACGACTCCAGCCGGCGGCTGTTTGTCGGCGATCTCATCGGCGTGATTCATGAATGGGAACTGGGGGCCGATGGTCTGACCTGGGCTTCGACAACGACGGAATGGCAGGCGCATGGCGATGAGGTTTCGCACCTGAATTGGTCATCCAGCAGCAGTGAGCTGATCTCGGTCGGCCGTGACGGGACGATGCAGGCTTGGCAAGCGAGCCTCTCTGAAAATCAGCTTCAGCACGAGTTCCACCATCCGTCAATCCGGGACTTTGTGAACGTGCCGGGACACGACCGGCTGTTGATCGCCTGCCGGGACGGGATTGTGGCGGAAGAATTCACCCGCCGGCAAACCCAGGATTCCGTAGGAGGTAGGCGGTGGCTGGATCGCGGATCGGACTGGCATTGTGTGGCTGCTTCCAACGATGGGCTTCGGCTGGCGGCCGGGGACGGCGTCGGACGCATCGTAATTTGGAACACGTGTGCGGATCGCCCAGCGCACGTGGTGACCGCCTTCGAGGGACGACTGATCCATTCCGTCGCCTTCACTCCCGATGAACGCCGGCTGTGCGTCACGACGACGTCGGCGTCTGAGCCAGTCTGGATTGATACGGAAACCGGGAGCACCGAGTCGGCGCTGTTGGAGTTTGCCTGCAACCAGATCGAATTCTCTGGCGATGGCCGTCTGTTCGCTGCCGCGTTTGAACGGCACATCAACGTCGCAAGATTCGATTCGCAAGAGCATATGTGCACGCTGCCGAAGTCAGCGCTGCACAGACACCTCCTCGCATTCGTCCTCGGGGATGATGTCCTGGTGGTCGGTGCAGAGCGGACCGCGCGCACATACGACACGCGCACCGGTCGCATCCGCACCGAGTTCCTCGGACATCAAGGAGATATCAACGGACTGGCGGTGTCGCGGGATGGCAAGACGCTTGTGACCGTCAGTGGCGAAGATGGAACGGTCCGCCTCTGGCATCTGGCCACCGGCGAACAGTTGGCCAGCTTTAAGGTCGCCGACCGGTCGGGTTTTGCGTCGACCCAGACGGCACTGTGCTGCTTCTCTGATCGAGACGAGTCTCTGGTGTATTCGCTGGACGCCGACCATGTGCGCGTCGTTAGATTACGCGACTTCGCTCAGGTCGGTCCGCGGCAGCACTGAGTCGGTTTGCGGAATGTCACGGCCGGCCTGATGACCACGAATGATACGTCGACGTGAGATCTGAGATGATGAGATCGGAGCGTTGCAGGGCGGGCATATCTAGTTACATGTGCTTGACCGGGCTCGACCGAAATTGCAGTTGCTTCGAACGAATTCCGCCGTGCCCGATCGCAACACGGGGCATTCGAGCCGATCTGTGGATGTGAGGTTGCCATTGTTGTGTGTTCCAGGGAAATCCCCAGAACTGCTTCGTTGAAATTCGAAAAGGACGGCGGGCTGAGCACACCGCTGTAGATTTCGCCGCGTCAAAATCTACAGAGGATGCATCGCCCGCCAGCACGAACGGATTCGACTACGGCGCAGAGGTGAAACACACCTCCTTCAGTTCCGATCAGCATAATGTGTCGGCCAACGGATGGCGCATGACCGGTCTGGGGGCTTTACTGCGGCGACCAATGGCGAACGGTCATCGTGTACGCCCTCTTTGGCCGGCCGATCTTCTTCACCGAGTACGCCAAGACGCTCGGTGATGCGGGGGACCTGATCCTCGCCGTCTGGAGCCAGTACCTGTGGGGGACGCTGGGGAGCCCCAACCCGCGGCGCGCCGACTCGGTGCACGTGCGGTTCCTGAACCACAAGCGGACGTCCAAGTTCTGGCTGGAGAACGACGGCCAGCCGTGATGGCGGTCCCCGTTGATTCCAAGGAGAGCAGCGAAACGCTGTCTCCCCTCGTCGTGCTCCAGGAACGCGCCTGACCAAGGTTAAACGACCTCTCCGCGCAGTGCGGTTCTTACATTTCGGGAGACGCCGACATGGCGAGTGACATCGGAACCCAGCACCTGTTCGCCAACCAGAAGCTGGGCGCGTTTCGTTGCGCCGGTTTGTTCGCCCGACCCAAAAGATTTCGGTATACGAAAAATGGGCAGGGGTTCACACCTCCCCCTGTGGCTGCAACGGAGTCGCGTCAGTCAGAGCCACGACACTTCCCATACAGCGGTTCTTTACCCAGTCTCGTGAGGGAACCCGAGGTGCTGCGTCGCAATGTCACTCGCCATGTGGGTGTCCCGTCGGCATTCGCCGCAAATGTAAAAACCGTTCGATGCAGTGGGGACGTTTAACCTTGGTCAGGCGCGCGTTCCTGGAGCACGATGATCGGTGAGAGTGCCTCGCTGCTCTCCTTGGGGTCAGCTGTTCGCGCGCGGACTGCCCGGAGAGACTCCAGCACGGGAGCGGTCAGCGTTTCCAAGGATTCCGTGACCGTATTCCACTGGCGCAAGCCCCCAGGATGCCCCCAGAAGCGATGCGGACGGGGGAAGCGACTCAGACATCAGGTAACGACCGGACGCGATCAGACAAACCCATCAAGCACCCCCCGAAGCAGCCGGGAGATTCGCAGAAC
>JAXMBS010000129.1:0-4688 GCA_046349775.1 Planctomycetaceae bacterium
TCCGCCGCGAGTTACCGGCCGCAAGCTGGACGAGCAATTCGGAAAACGCAGCCGGGTCATCGCCGGCGGCCGCCGCGTCGCAGGCGAATTCGCTCTGCGCTTCGTAGCGATGCGCGGCCCACCAGGCGCACGGATTGAACCAGTGGACGCTGGCCAGCAGGCGCACGAACAGCAGCCGCCACACGTCGCCGCGGCGATAGTGCTCCAGTTCGTGCCGGAAGATGGCCACCCGCTGGTCGTTCGTGAGCAGAGCCCACGAATCCTCGGGAACCACAAGGAGGTACCCGGACGGCAGCCGGCATAACGCCGGTCCCAGGTTCTTCGCGATCACCAGTGGAATCGGGCGGTCAAGTCCGGCGGCGGCGCAGAGCTGTTGCCACTCGTGCGACCAGTCGGCCGGCGCCGGCCGCGCTGTGCGGAGTCGCCGCGCGAATCCCGCATAGCGTGCGGCTCCGACCGCAATCACCGCGATCAGTCCGGCGAGCCATAGGCCGATGGCCGCAATGCTCCAGTTCGGCAACCGGTCGCGCAATGAGACCGGCGTCGTCACGGGCGGAGCGCTGGCGATCGCGATTTCCGCCTTCGGCTCGACCCATTCTTCAATCGGGCGTCGCGGACGTGCCGGGGCTTGTTCCGGAACGTCGTTCTTCGGCGGCGGGTCGGAAATCGGGACCGCTTGCACCTCCGGGAGCCGCGCCGGGACAAGCTCCTGGATCGGCGCGGCCGCTTTGCGCAGGACGGGGAGCAGTTCCTCCGGCACCGGGACCGTCAGCCACACAAACATCACGCCTTGCGAGAGGACCAGCAGCCAGGCCCACTGCTCGCCCCCGGGGGAACGGAGCCGCAGCCACTTGATGCAGGTGGCGACGAGCAACGCGGCGACAATCAGCGACAGCGAAGTTCTCAGCAGCGATGGCGCAAACCAATCGGCAAACTGGTTCATGACTTTCTCCGCTGGGCGGGGGTCTGGGCGGCGCGACGGGCGTCGGCCAGGAGTTGTTCGAGATCGGCGAGCTGTTCTTGGGTCAGTTTCTGTTCGCGGAGCAATTGGGCGACCAGCGGCACGGCATCGCCGCCGCTGATCTTGGCGAGCAGTTCCTGGAGATGCCCGAGAGAGACCTGATCGCGGCTGGCGAGGGCGCGGTACAGGGCGGGGCGATCTTCGGAGCGGGCGACGAGCTGCTTGTCGACGAGGCGATTGAGCCGCGTCTGCATGGTGGGATAGCTGACGGAACGGCCGTAGTGCTCAAAGCGCTTATGCGCTTCGCCGAGGGGCAGCGGCCCTTCGGCCCAGAGCATGCTGAGCAAGTCCATTTCTCCGGGCGTCACCCGGACGGGTCTGCGTTTCACTGAGGGGGTCCTCCTGTGCGGGAATCCGTCCGCACCGGAACCATGATTATGAATTTGGTCATAAATGTCAAGTGACTGGGAGGAGGGGTAAAGGAGCAGAGGAGTAGAGGAGCAACGGATCAGAGGGGACGGAGACCGGACAGAGTGACAAAGTGGCAGAGTGGCAAAGTCGCGAGAGAGCGACGTTGCAATTGCTGGGAAAGCGAAGCGCGAGCGTCGGGGCAGGGCGTTTGCGAATGAATCCCAGGAACGAGGTTGGCAGCGAGGTCAGGAAATGCGGGCGTAGCGACTCAGCGGCTCGGCAGGAGCCTCGCCCTCCCGACTCGCAGGAGCGTCGCCCTCCGGGTTGAGCGCCTCACCGTCCCGAATGCTACGCGCTCGTCCGCTGGCCGGTTCGGCAGACGTCCATCACGCGGCCGGTTTCGTCGACGGCGAGGTGGAACCGCTGGTCCCCCTCGATCCGGTGCAGCGACATGTGGTAGCTGCCGCTGGAGCGGGCGAGGTACGGCAACTGTTCGGGCGTCTTGGGAATGCGCAGCTTGCCCCACGAACCGTCGCCCAGATACAGCACGCCGTTGTCGTGGGCGAGGCCGTTCAGCAGCGGTTTCGTCCGCTTGAAGGTGTGGTCGTGATGCTCGAGGACGACCGGCACACGGTACTTTTCAAACAGCGGCACCCAGGCGCGGCGGCTCTCGGAGCCGGTGCCCTCCTCGCCGTTGGCCTTGGTGAAGTCGCGATGCGACGGGTACGAGGGGACGTGATACCCGGCCACGACATGGGGATGGTCCTTGCGTTCGCGGAGTTGACCCTCCAGCCAGTCCGCCTGGGCGCCCCCGATTGGGCTGGTATGGCCGGAATCGAGCAGGACCAGGCTGAGGTAGTCGCCAAAATCGAGCGTGGCATAGCCCGTGTCGGTGAACAGGCCGTCGAACAGCGGGTAGAAGAACGTTGCCTTCGAACGGTCATCGCCGTAACCGCCGTCGACCTCGTGATTGCCGAGACAGGCCAGCATCGGAATGAGGCGTCCGTCGCGGCCGATCATGTTGCGGCTGTAGTTGCGGATGAACGCGAGGCTGACTTCGACGGAGCGGCCGTTGTCGTAGCCGAGGTCGCCGCCAATGACAGCGAACATCGGATCCTGCTTCGCAGCCTGGATGTTGTTGTTGATCGCGTGCTGGTCGATGCCGCAGTCGCCACCGGAGACGAAGTGGATGGTGTCGGTCGCTTTGGCCGGCATCGTCTGGCACCAGTACTGTGGGGATTCCGCGCCGATGCGAAAGGCATAGCGTGTGCCGGGCTTGAGGCCGGTCAGTTCATTGCGGAAGACCTTGAGGTCGGTTTGCGGATACGGCTTGGCCGACGTCGCCTGCCCGAGCCAGACGCCGTTGGGATCGTCGGTGTAATAGACGTTCGTGTCTTTCGTCTCGCCGACGGTGCCGATCCACTGAACCGTCATCGTGGTGGTTGGATCGCGCTGCCAGGTGAGAAACAGCTTGTCAGGCTGAAACGCCGGAATGTCGCGGAGCTTCGGCAGCGGCGCGGTGAGCGGCTCGGCCCCAAACAGCGGCGCAGCGGCAAGACCGGCGAGCGTGGAACCGAGGAAAGCGCGTCGCGAGAGAGCGGACATCGTGAGGGTCTCCAGAAAATCCGGTCAGGCTACGGGAGCAACCGCGATCGTAGCAATCTGTCGAAGAAGATACAGCGGCGGCAGCGGTGAATGTTTGGCGAACTCCATCGTGATTCGTAAACCGCGGCGCCGCCACGGGACCGTCAACCAGACGTGCCACGTGTGCCTATCCAGGGACGACGGGCGTGTTCCCGTTGAGCGCCGACTTGAGGCAGGCGTCGACGACCTGCTGCGTTTTGAGGGCGACGTCGCCCCAGAAGGGATCGGGCCGGCCACCCAGGACCAGTTCGCCGAACTTGCGGAACAGCAGCGTCTCCTGCGCCTGCGGTTGTCCGTGCGAATGCTCTGGAACAGTAATGCGGCGCGAATGACGCTGCATCTGGAAATCGGAACCTTTTACAACGAACTGCGACTGCTCGACTTGGAATGCCAGCTCGTTGCCGGTGAATGGCAGGACGAAGTCGGACAGGTGCAGATAGCCCTTGGCGCCTTCGACGCCGGCCCGCTGATCGTGGGCGGAGAGAAACGAGCAGAAGAAGTCGGCCGACGCACCCCCGGGAAACAGCAGTTCGCCGGAAAACTCGGTCGGGACCGGCTGCGGGCTGTCGGTGCGCCCCCGTTGCGCCAGCAGGCGGCCGGTGACCTGCGTCGGCAGCACGTATTTCATCGCCCACAGTGCGAAGCGGACGTCATACCAGCCGAGATCGCCGAGACAACCCAATGGTTCCAGTTCGCTGCTGGCGCGGATGTTGGAATTCCAGAAATCGTCCGGCGCGCGGAAGGAGAAGTGCGAATTGATGCGACGGATTTCCCCGACGCTGGCGCCGTCGTCGAGGACCTCGCGCATTCGGGCGAGCCGGGCGCTGTGCATGAACATGACGCCGTCCATGAACTGCACATTGGCCTTCCGGCAGGCGGCGAGCATCTCGGCGACGTCGGCGGCGTTCAGTCCGCAGGGCTTCTCGCACATGACGTGCTTGCCGGCGGCCGCGGCGCGGAGCACCCACTCCTTGCGCAGACCTGTCGGCAGCGGGATGTAGACGGCGTCGACGTCCTTCCGCGCGAGCAGTTGCTCATAGCCGCCGACCGGCAATGGGGACTGGGGGAATGGCGAATCGGCCTGGCATTGGGCGATGTACTGCGCGGCGCGGTCGGCGGTCCGGCTGGCGACGGCGACGAGCGTACCGTTGCCGGTATTGGCAATGGCGCGCCAGTTCTTGCGGGCGATGTTGGCGGTGCCGAGGAAGCCCCAGCGGCAGAGAGATTTTGTCATGCTCTTTGTTTGTTTCAGAGTGTGTGAATCAAAACAGGTTGATGACTCGGTTGCGGTATCGCTGGCGAGTGAGAGTGTCAGCCTCCCGAATGGAGACCCGCAGTCGCGCGCTTGCGGCCCGGCCAGGAGACCGGCCGCAATGCTGTCGATAAACCATCAACCATTAACCATCAACCCTCAAGTCAGTTGTTTGTGGAAGCGGAGGACGCTCAAGCTGAAGATGACAGCGCCGCAGCAAGTCAGGGCGGCCACCTGCGGCCAGAGGTCGTAGAAGTCGGCGCCGCGCAGGACGATGCCGCGCAGGATTTCCAGGAAATACGTCACCGGGATGCCGAACGACAGCATGTAGATCGGAAACGGCATCTGCGACCGCGGAAACACGAAGCCGGACAGCAGAACCGACGGGAGCATGATCAGGAATGCGAACTGAATGGCTGC
>JAXMBS010000130.1:0-4631 GCA_046349775.1 Planctomycetaceae bacterium
GGAGGAGATTTTCAGTTCGCACGAGCATTTCGACGCGGACACATTGATCGAGCGGCTCGCCCGCAGCCGCGGTGTACGGCGCGTGTCGCGATCCACGATCTATCGCTCGCTGAACCTGCTGGTGGAGGCCGGGCTGATCCGCCGAGTCGTACGGCAGGATGATCGCGAAATCTTCGAGCACGATTACGGCTATCCGCAGCACGATCACCTGGTGTGTCGGAAGTGCGGCACACTGATCGAGTTCGAGAATGAGGCGATCAACGATATGCTGGCAGAGATCGCCCGGCAGCATGGATTCCGGATGGAGGGACACCGTCTGGAGGTGCAGGGGTTGTGCGATGCGTGCTGCCAGCCGCCGCAGACGCGGCCGAAGAAGCTGAATTTGCTCTAAACGCGGTTGTCGCGCGATTCTGGGAATCGGCCGTGCGGTGGAAGATCTGATCCATCGCCACAGATTTGGGTATGTCGCGCGCGATGCGCCTCGCCCTTCGCTGTGGGAAGGGCGTGCCACCCCGACGTGCGAAGGGCGTGTCACACGGATTCGCGGAAGGCATGCCGCTCTTGCCACGGACACATCAGCAGGCCGACAGAGTCCAGGCGAGCATAGTGCGTTGTCCGGCGGCGATGGTTGCACGGAGTTCCGCATCGTCGGCGTACAACTGCTGCGGAATGACTGTCGCTGGAGCGGCAAGTTGCAGCTTTTGAGCCATGAACGCCGCCGACTCAATGCGAACCTCCGCCGAAGAAACCGGGGTCCAGCGAGTCCTGTCGTCCTCGGGATCGACGAACTCCTGCGGCTGAGTCCGTTCGGCGCAACACAGCCACAGACTCAGTCGGTCAAAGAACTGCACTCCATGCAGCCCCAGCAACTCGATCAATGAGTCCGGTTCCACGCCGAGTTGCGCGCGCCAGCGTCGCTGGGCGACGAATTGCATGGCCAGGAACCGACGCGCGGCCGCAAGATCGGCCTCAGACTCACGATGCTCAATGGCCAGTTCCGCCAGGTGGCAGAAGTGCCGGCTGACCCAGAGTCCGGCCCAATGGGAGTGCTGAACCGTGATATTGATCGATGCGGACCAGATATTGGTTGCCACCGGCATCGGCATGTCCATGAAATCGCGCGGACGGCCGTGTTCATTAACGGCTGGAGCCGAATCCCATTGAGCCCAGCCGTCGTCGTGATGTTGGACCGCAAACTGGAAGTCATCTGCCAAGTCCATCAACAGCGTCGGCAGGCGCCAGACGGCCGCGATTTCCGCAGCGATTCGGGCATGCTCAATCTGCGAGATCAGCAACCAGACGTGGGGGCCGGTGCGAACAATCATCTTCAATCAATGCCAGGTGATTTCTGGTCCATTGTCCATGGTTACCTGCAAGGGACCATTGACGATGGACAAAGGACTGTTTGCAAAACCGGTATTCCCTCGTTTTGCAAGATCACTCTATACTTCCGCCCCCGCTGAGGGACCGGAATGCGCATTTTCCGCCGATCTGGGGGGCGGAACGCTATCGCGGGAGTCGTCACTCGGCGGCTGCCAGCCCGGTCCCATGACCCAAGGAGGAACACTGCGATGCGAAAGCCAGGATTGCTAATGCTCGTCACAGCGGTGGCCTGCACGCTGCAGGCAGCCGCCCGTCCCGCTGCAGCCCAGTCGCCACTCGATCCCAGTCTGCAGCCGTACCGGGCCGGAGAAAAGCTCAGCGGCAAGCTGACACTGACCGGATCGTACACGATGTCCCAAGTGGCCACCGTGTGGGTCGAAGGCTTCCGGAATTATCACCCGGAGGTCGAGATCGACGTGCAGGTCAAGGGGGCGGTCGAAGCCGTGCATGCCGTGACCGCCGGCGAGGCGCAGTTCGGCCTGCTGAGCCGGACGATGCTGCAGAGCGAAGCGATGGCGTTCAACGAAAAGCACGGGCATCCGCCGACGTTGCTGACTCCGATGTTTGAGAGCATCGCGATCTTCGTCAACAAAGATAACCCGGTGAAGGGGCTGACGATCAAGGATCTGGACGCGATCTTCTCGTCCACGCTGAAGCGCGGGGCTGCGAAGTCGGCGGCGACCTGGGGCAATGTCGGACTGACCGGCGATTGGGCCACGAAGCCGATCGCGGTATTCGGGCGTCGCCAGGCGACCGGCGTGCAGGTGTTCTTCCAGGAAGCCGTCCTGGGGGGCGGCGAGTTCCGCCCGGACATGAAGGAAATCCTCGATAACACCGAGATGCTGCAGGAGATTGCGAAAACGCCGAACGCCATCGGCTTCGCGGGCACGTCGTACAGCGACGCGGGCGTGCGAATGGTGCCGCTCGCGATGCAGGACGGCCAGCCGTTCGTCGCCGCCGATTCTGTCGAAGCCACGCGCGGCAAGTATCCGTTGATCCGGCCATTGCAGCTTGTGATGGACCAGACTCCGGGCGAGCCGCTGCCGGAGCTGCAGGCCGAATTCCTCAAGTACGTGTTCAGCCGCTTTGGTCAGGAAGACGTGATCCGCGCGGGGATGCACCCGATCGGCGCGCGTCCGGCCAACCTGGCGCTCGATGCCGTGGGGCTGGGAGCGATCAAGTAGGAAGAATCCGAATTTCGATTGGGATTGATTCGCGACTTCCGTTCACTCGAACAACATCGCCGCCTCGATCGATAGCGACACCGGCGGCTTGAAATCCAGGAAGGACCCTTCACATGTCCAGGATGCTGTCTCCCATTCTGGTGTTGGCCGCTTTCGGCTTCGCCAGCATCGGCCACAGGGCCTATGGCGTCGACCCCAGCCGAGCTGGGACGACGACCAGTCCGTCCACCACGGCGTTTATCGTGCCATCCGGCCCCGCCGCCCCGTCGCTGATTCCCGGGGTGCCCGGGACGGATACGACCGGGCTGCCGCCGTTTGCACGCGACCGGCTGTCGGTGACGCCCGGCACGTACCCACCCGGAACCCTGCCCCCCGGCGGAATCACGCCGCAATTGCTGACGACGCCAGGGACGCCGAACATGCCCTCTCGCGGGCCACGCTGGCGGCTCGGTGTGTATTCGCAGGACACCAACATCGGCGTGAAAATCTTGCGGACCGCCCCGAATTCGCCGGCCGATCGCGCCGGCCTGGAACCAAACGACGTGATCGTTAACGTCGCGGGCTATCAGGTCGGTATCGTCAACGGCCAGCAGTACGATTGCGGCAACGAATTCGAATTGCGCGCAGACTCTCAGGGCAATTGCATGTTGCTGGTGCTGGACAGTCGCAGCCGCACGGTGGTGAACCTGCCGATCCAGCTCGAGTCACGTCTGGCACTGATCACCGGTACAATCGCTTATCGCAACAGGTACGTGCTCCCGCCGAACGCGGTGGCACTGGTGGAACTGCGCGAGGCGTCATTGCCGGGCAGCACGTCCGGCCTCGTCCTGGGGCGCCAGGAAATTAACGACTTTCGACAGATTCCGATTCCGTTCGCGGTCGAGTATGACCCGCTCGACATCAATCCGCGCCGGAACTACGTCGTCACGGCGACGATCACTGCCAATGGCGTCCCGCTGTATACGACAATTCAGCAGTACGCAGTGCTGACGAACGGTCGTCCGCAGACGGCGGCGCTGGAAGTCCAGCGGGCCACCGATCCGCAGACGGCTGCCACCGACGCGCGGAGCCAGATCGAGCAGCAGATCATCAGCTACTTCCGCACGTACTTCGGTCGCGACCCGACCCCGCAAGAGATGCCCCTGTGGACGGCACAGGTCACGGAGCGCGGGCGGACGCTGTTTGACGTACAGGCTGACATGGCCGCAAACGAAAAGGTCTGGAATCGCTGTCAGCAGGATGACCAGCGCTATGTCGAGCTGCTCAGCGAATCGATCCTCGGCAAGAAGCCGACGCAGGAAGAACTCGACTACTGGGTCTATCAGTACCAGAAGTCGGGCGGTCTGCGGCGGCAGCTGGCCGAAGACTTCATGACGGCCGCGGGTGTGCCCCGCTGACTCACCAAGTCGTCGTGATCGATTGAGAACAGTTTGAGTTCGAACACCCCGGTTGCTGACAGCATCCGGGGTGTCGTCGTTTTCGTGCCGTTTCGATTGATCGCCACAAGTGTCCCGGAAGTTTCTGAACGCGACGGCTGCCGCCTGCAACACGGTCCGTTGAACCGTCCGGGACACCGCTTCTCGACATCCTGGCAGGCCACAGAGGTCGCCGGGATGTTGAAACTGGCCCGATGCGACTGGCACGATTCGCATCGCAAATCAGCAGGCGATGCTGACAAGGCGGGCAGTCCACTCCCGCAGCTTGACAGCCGATCATCTTGGGCCAGTTACCGTAAAGGCTGTCAGCAGAGCGTGTTACGCAGCGGTTTATTGTCTTCGAGACAACGTTTCTCCGGGATCGGCACGCGCGTTGAATTAGGCGTTTGCACTCCATTCGGATTTGCAAACGCTTAAGCCATCAACGATGCGATCCACGGCCGTCCTGGCAATCGGTATTCTGCTCCTGGCGACGGTTCCCGGCGCCTATGCCGAGCAGCCGGTTGCCGCCGTGAGCGCGTGTGCGTGCCAGCATTGCCGCACCTCCGAGTGCTCGTCGCGTGGCGATTGGTCCGTCGCCGAGACTGCCCACTTCAGCGTCTGGAGCCGGGACTCACGGCATTTTGCC
>JAXMBS010000131.1:0-4221 GCA_046349775.1 Planctomycetaceae bacterium
CGGACCGTAGATTTCGGTTCGTACCAGGTTCCAGTCGGGCGTCTTGGAGTGGCGTTTGAACTCTCGCCGCACGTCGCGGGCGCGCTCGCGAATTGCGCCCGCCTGCGCCCGCAGCTCCGGCAGCGACAGCATCTCCTCCACTTCGCGCAGCTGATCGGACCAGCCGGTGAAGTCCTGCCCGGTCAGGGGCGGTCCGCCGGTATTCGTGCCGGCCGTTTCCTGGCCCCCCGTCTGAAACAGATTGGCCAGCGCCGCGCCTTGGGATGGCGAGTCTTCGGCGCCCGGCTGGGCACGGCCACCGCCTTGATTGCGATTTCCCGAACGCTGCCCCTGACCGCCCCCTTGACCTGGCGAACGGCTCTCCGACGGTTGTTGGCCGGGCTCATTGCCGGATCCTTGCTGCTGGCCGGAACCTTGTTGCTCGCCACGTGGCGTCTCAGCCTGCTGCTGACCGTCTTGCGGGCTCGATTCCGATTGCGAACCCTCGCCACCTTGACCGGTTTCCGACGGCGAACCGCGACCCCCCTGTTGTTGCTCGTCACGATCGGCCTGATCGCGCGGCTGCTCCCCTGCTCCGTTGCCGGTTCGATCTCCCTCGCCGGCCTGTTGCCCGGGCTTGCTCCCCTCGCCTGCTTGGGGACGCTCAGCGTTATCTTGAGAAGGCTGCGATGCAGTTTCGGCGGCGCCGGGCTGACCCTCTGACTCGTTCCCCGCGCCGCGCTCGCCGCTGCGCGTGGCCCGCGGATCGGACTGCGCCAGTTCGTCATCCAGTGCGCGCGCCAGATCGGCCACCTGTGCCCGGGCACGCTCCAGCGTCTTCAGTTCGTCCCCCAGAATGCTTTCCGCCGCTTTGTTCACGCCCTGCTCCAGCCGTTCGATGGCGCCGCGCGCCAACTCCTCGGCTTCTGTCCCCTCCTTGATAAACCCGCGGCGCAACAGTTCCTGTGCCATCCGCAGCGTTTCGTCGGGCTGACTCTTGCGCGACTCCAGGATCGCGTCGTACAGCTTCTGCGACAGCAGCGGTTCGCTTGCCTCGGACTGCTGCACGACATCGCGCATCCGGTCCATGAGCGATTTCAACCGCTGTTGCTGCTCTGCCAGCGATTGTCCCACTTCCTCCCGGCGATCGCTGTCGCGCAATGTGGGACGCCCCCCGTCGGCCGGCGCTTCCGGATGCTCCAGTTCCTGGCCGATCGCCCGCTGCCGGTCCGCCAGTTCCCGCGCATCCTGCTGCAGATCGCGGACGGCTTCGTCGAATGAGCCTGCCGAACGCCGGCGGAACTCTTCTTTCATTTCTTCCAGCCGCTGCTGTGCCCGCGTGCCCGCCGTCAGCGCCCGCGACGCCTGCCCCGCCTCCAGCGCCTCCGATGCCCGCTGCAGGTCCGAACGGGTCTGCTCCAGTTGCCGTCGCGAGTCCGCCATCTGCCGCTGGTTCTGCGGTTGTTGCATCCGCTCGCGCAATTCGTCCGCGTCCCGCAGCAGTTCCTGCTGTTCGTCGCGCAGGCGCTTCAGCTCGCGTTCGATCTCCTCCTGTTCCTGGTCATTCTTCGCCAGCCGCCGGCGGTCGTCGAGCTCCTTGATCCGCTTGTTGAGATCAGCCTGCCGCTGGGCCAGTTCCTGCAGCCGATTGAGGGCCTGCAGTTGTTCCCGCCCCTGAGCGGCGCGGGCCTCCGGAGCCTGCCGCTCGGTCTCGTAACGATTGCGGTCATTGCGCAGTTCCAGTTGCGACAACTGGCGATCCATCTGTCCGCCGCCACCGCCCCCTCCTCGTCCACCGGCTTGGGCTTGCTGCACCACGTGCAGTCGATCTCGCAGTCGCAGGAGCTCCTGGTACGCGGACTGCGATTCCGTTCGCGCCGGCGTCAGCGGCTCGACCGAACCCTCTTTCTCCGCCCGTGCGAACTGTTCGTGCGCGGCGGTCATGTGTTCGTCGGCCAATGCAGCATGCTGCTGCGCGGCGGCGTCCTGCAATTCGGCGGCAAGTTCGGCCAACTGTTCCTGCGCGGCCAATTGCGATTCGATCAGCACCTTCGTCTCGTCCCGGTATTTCGAGAGCTGCTCTCCCACCTTCTCGGCAGGCCACGCCCGGAACGAATTCCACGCGGCGATCACAATCTGCCGTTGCAGGTCGACCAATTGCTGCGCCGGGTTCTGCTGCCCTCCGGCGCCCTGTCCGCCGCCGCCTCCCTGCCCCTTCCGCTCCCGGTACTCCTCGTCAAAGTGCCGCACCTCCGCGAAAAATACATCGCCAAACGTCCGCCGCACCGCGCCGTTCGCATCGAGGTCATCGGCATAGAAACTGTACGACAGCAGATCGCGAGCCAGAGGCGACAACTTCTCGAGCTCCAGCAGGTGCGACAACTTGGCTTCCGAGCCCTGCTCGGTCGCCGCCGCACCGGTGTCGTCGCCCAATGGAATTGTCTGCTCCTTGCCGTCTGGCATCCGCACGACGACGCCGTATTCCTTAAGGCCGAAATCATCCCACGCGGTGGCCTCGAGCGCGACTTCCTCCAGCGGTGAAACCTGCACGTCACGCGAGGGGAACGTGGCGGTCAGTTCCGGCGGCCGGTTCGGCAGCACCTCGATGTGGAACTCGACCGGATCGCGCAGCCCGCGCCCGGCGTCGTCCGTCAGGATGAGTTCGAGCGTTTGCGATTCGGCCGGTTGCCACGTCACGGCGGCGACAACGTCGTGGGGATCGTCCTCCGTGTCGGCGGCCGGCGCAAACGGACCAAATGCCAGTCGCTCGCCGTGCCTGGGCTGCAGTGCGGCCGAAATCAGCGGCTTGTTGAATCGGCATTCCAGCGTCGGTGTCGAACCTGATAGATGCTGACTCGCCGCACGTCCTCGATGCAGCCTTGCTCCGCACTTCCCCGAATACTCCGGCATGCGGATAATCGCATCCGCCCGCAGCAACGCGGGGTACTCGAAGGTCGTGATTCGGAAATCGTCGGAATTGCCGGCGTCCGATTCGACGCGGTACGTGAGATCGGACGGAATCTCCGGGATGCGGCCGCCGAACAGCGGATCGTCGAGGCTCTGCGACAGCGGCCAGCGCTGCTCGCTGCCAGCCGCGTCGGTCGTCACGAGCATGGCGCTCGACGGGGGTTCGCCGCCGAATCGCGCGGTCACGATCAGGCTCCGCCCGCGCTCGACTTCGGTATCGCCCGGTTCGACAACGACGCCAGTCACCGATTCGCCCGCGACACCAGCAACATCCGCCGGCAAAGCCGTGCTGTCGGCACTCCCGCCGCGCGAGACCCACACCGCAGCCGCCAGGGACGCCGCCAGCGCCGCCAACTCGGCCGTCTGCCAGGCGCGCAGCCGACCGGTCGGCACAACCTCAGACCACGGATGTCGCCGCGCGTGCTCAACGGTGCTCGACAGCACCTGTTCCTGGAGATAGCCGTACGTATGGCCCGGCTCGCTGGGTTCTTGTCCCAGCGCCGTCAGCAGTCGCGAATCGAGTTCCGGATAACGCTGCTCGATCGCCGCTGCGGCAGTCCGTTCGTCCGACTCGCGCGCCCGGTGCAGCCAACGGCCGCAAATGAGGACGATCGCCAGTCCGCTCAGCGTCCACCACAGCGAAATCGGAAGTGAAACGGCACGCAGCAGCACGCACCCCGCAGCGATCGCCACAAACACGCCGGTCAGCCACCGCAGCCGCGCCAGCCGGCGCTGTCGGTACGAAACGGCCTCGAGACGCCGCACAAGACGGGGGTCCGACATCAGCGGTCCTCATCCAAAGTCTGTGACGTCCTCCGCGAGCGCTGCCGCCGGGACCGATCGGCCCGGGAGTGGCGGCACTTGTCCCTCGATTCTAGCGGCTCTCCCCACGAAGAACATTCCATTTCGACCGCATCGTCCGCGTCGGCAATGGCACGTTTCACGGCCAGGTCGCTTAATCGATCTCTTTCCATCCGGCGGCAGCGATGGTTCGCCGCACGAACACGTACGCGATTCCGACGGCGAGCGACTCCAGCACCAGAAACGGCGCCAGCCATCCGAGGTGCCAGGCAGCCATCGCCACTCCGGACAGCGCCATCGTCGCCATCATTGTGACGAACATCGTCACCCCGCGCGACGCGGCTTTGGCTTGTTCGATCGGCTGCGACAGCGGCACCGCGCCCCCTCTCAGATTCGGGATCAGCGCCACCAGCGGCAATACGATGATCCCCGGCAACAGCAGCAGCATTTGCGAGAGGTCGTGTTTCAACACCC
>JAXMBS010000132.1:0-4175 GCA_046349775.1 Planctomycetaceae bacterium
GCAACCCCAGGTTCCAGCCGGTTTGCTGGTTCCGCAGCAGCGTGTCATAGGCGCTCCCCAGCCGCTTGGTCGTCACTCCGTCGTTGGGGTTGCCCATCAGGTCGTCGCCGAATCCGTTCACCTGATAGCCGGAAACAAAATCGAGTCGTGGCTGAGTGAGAACCTTCGCCGCCCGCAACTGGAGTTCAAGGCTCTTGATCGACCACTTCTGCCGCCGCAGTTCGGGGCGGCGCGCAAATGCTGCGGACAATTGCTGGGTCCAGTCGGGCAGGACGTTCGCCGTGGCTGGTTCGTCCAGGGGTCGCAGGATTTCCCCGTCATTGACCGACAGCCCCAGGAGCCGTCGCAGTTCGGCCTCCGTGGCGTACAACCCGTCGAGCGCCGCCTCGGCTTGCCCGCGGAGCCGGTAATACGTATCGCGCGCCTCCGCTTCGGCTGCCAGCCCCGCCCCCGCGCCGCCGACGTCCGCCTTCGACTGGATCTGCCGCCACATGTCGAGCGCTGCATCGCGGGCGGCCACCTGGCTGTGGTAAGTCTGATACGCCAGGTACAACTGCCAGTACTGCGTCTCGATGTCACGGAGCAACGTGTGGACCGACTGCTCGAAGTCGGCCAATGCCATGTCGTTGTTAATCCGTGCAATCAGCACCCCCTGGCCGACGCCCGTCACCCCCTGGATGCTGTCGCTGATCGGGCCGGCAATCCGTGTGTATTCCGTCCCGGAGCCGGCCAGCAGCGGCTGGCGGAACTCCGCCTTGGCGTTGCCTTCGTAGACCGACCCGAACAGCCGTCCCGGCGAGTTGTTCAGCGAGTAGTTCCAATTGTGGCTGAACGACATCTGACCGCCGCCGGCGAACCGCTTCGACAACTCGGAGTTGAACACGCCGGTGTCTTCCTTGAGCGTGTCCCCCGGCGCCAGTCCCCCCGAAGTGAAAGCGTTATTGCTGATCGTCTCGTTGTGCCCCCACAGCATGCTGGTCGTGAACTGGGCGTCGAACTCCGACAGCGCCGCTTCGACTCCGCGCTGGCCGAAGAGCACTCCTGACTCCTGAATCGCAGGGTCGTACCGCGAATGCACGAAATCGGGGCTGTTGAGCAGCGGATTGTTGGGAGACAGGAACTGGGCGCTGCTTCGAATGCTCTGGCTGTTCGTCAGCGCGGTGAAGATCGCTTCGGCCAGCGTGAGGTCGCGGACGTTGTCGGTGGCCAGGTTCCGCAACCGGTGGGGATCCTGGGCGTAGGCCTGCGGCGGCGGCGAATCATTCACGGCGGGGTACGCGATCTGCGTCGCCTGTCCGACGTAGTACCGCGCAGTTTCGACGTCGCCGTCGATCCAGACATGCGAGCGCAGCTTGCGACAACCGCAGAATGCGACTACGCACAACAGCAGGACCGTACCGATGGCCGGCGGGCCACTCGCAACCGTTCGATCGCGTTGCGATGGCCCCCGCTGCACGGTGTCGTGCCCTTACCAAAGTCCGATTGTCGCTGTCAGCCGTGCTCCGTGCGTCAGCAATGGCTGGAGAAACAGCCGCACACGCGTGCGGCTCGACATCGATCGCGGACGGACCGGGGGCGATCCGCTGATGACAACCAGCCGATCTCAATATCGGTCCGTCAAAGTCGGAAGAATCAGAAAATCTGCCGCGGACTTCCCAGATTGCCGGCCCCAAGTCCGAGTCGAAACTCCCTTCACAGCCGGAACTTGAACGTCGCCCGCAGCCAGCGCCAGATCCAGTCTGCCGCCGAACGGTGTCCGACGATCAGCCGTGATTCCCGCATCCCCCCCCCCCCCCAGGCCGCAGCAGGCGCAGGTCTGCATCCAGTACGACCGTCCCTTCATAGGCGTGGCTGGTCGCCTGTTCGCGGCCGCAGGGATCGGACACGGTCGGCAGCGGGCCGCCATATTTGTTTGACGGCGCCGGCGGCACGAACTCGAAGTGCCGGTGCGACGGGTCCGACACAGCCCCTTCCAGCACGACGTCGGGCAGCTCCTCGATTTTCATTGCACCTGGGTGCCCACCGCGATCTCGCGCCGGTCCCCCTGATCGATCACCAGCACCGCCTGGAACTGTTCGCTGGGCGCGATGCTGCACGTGGGCTGTTCGTCGAGAAGCTGTGTAAGTTTTCGGGATCAAGCGGCGTCCCCGACGCGCGGCAGTTGTTCGCGGATCGCGTCGGTTGGAGTTCCGGCGGCTCGGGCTGCCGCCCGACCGTGCCGGCCAGCGGCGCGCGGATCCACGCTGCGGCCCGCTGCAACTCCAGATCGGCCTGCTGCTCCGCGATCGTCCTGGAGCCGCTGCTCGGCGACGAGTTGCCGGTCCGGGTCGCCGCTGGCGCCGATACCGTCGACTTCAACCTGCTGCGCGGCCCGCTGTCGATCGAGTTCAGCCGCTGGTCGTCGGTTCGGGGCTGCGCAACGTCACCAGCGGATCGCCCGCGGCGACATCTCGCCGGCATGGACGTGCAGGTCCACATTCGTTCCCGGCACGGTCGCATACACATGCTGCACGCCAACTGGCTCGACGTAGAACGGCGCCCGCCTGATACCACGGAAACGGAATCAGCAGTCCGCCGCCGACAAGCAGCGCGACGGCGGCCAGCGTCGCGGCGATTTTCGGGCGACTCAGCGGTTCGGAGCGCGGCATGCGGCACAGACGTACGAGGTTCCAGATCAAGTTGCCGATCGCTACCGACGGAAATCACTGCGAGCGTGATGCCGATGCTCTGCAGCCGGTACGGCTTCAGGACGGTATACAGGAACACGGCGATCCCGAACAGCACCACCCACCGGTAGATTGCCGACGCCAGGCAGTACAGTACGAACAACCCGCCTTCAGTCCGCGGCGTGAACGCGTCCTCCGGCAGCTCGATTCCCAGGCAGTACCAAGCGAAGGCTTGCACCGCAGCGGCAACCGCGACGCCTTCTGCTGCAGGTTGAGATCTCCAGCCAGTCGGCCAGCATGTAGTAACCGTCAAATCTCAGCAGCAGGTTGATGTTGAAGATCACTGTCGTCACGGTCATTTCGAAGAACACGTTGAGCACAGATGCTGGATCATTCCATTCTGCGTGTGCCACCAGACGAAGATCGCAATGGCGGCGAGGAACACTTCGACGCACATCCCGGCGGCGCCGATCGCGATCCGCGGCCATTTGCGCCGGATCATCCACGCGTCGGTCACGTCGCAGTACAATGTCGGACTGAACACCAGCAGCATCACCCCCATTGCGTGGCTCTCGCGACCGAAATACTTGCAGGAGAGACCATGCCCGAACTCGTGCAGCACTTTGGTGACGGCCATCGTCAGCCACAGGTACAGCAGGTTCGGCCAGGCGAAGAACTGTTGAAACTCCGGCAGCCGCCGACGCACGTCGTCGAAACGCACCGCCAAAAACACCCACGAGCAAAGCACCAGCACCACCGCCAGCCACAGCGTTGCCGGATGGAACAGCACGCGTGCCAGCGGCAGCATCCGGGTCAATGTCCGGTCGGGATCCCACCCCGGCAGCTTCAGGTACAGCGGATTGCGGACCGTTTGCCAGACCTGCTTCCAGAACTGCGACCGCCGCTGCTGGATCAACGAAAACCCCTGTCCGAGCCGCTCGCTGACCACCAGCCGCTTCTCATGCAGATCGTTGATCAGCTGTTGCACGTCTTGCAGGCCGACGTGCACGGTGGCATGTTCGCGCTGCAAAGCGTCCCGCAGGTCCTCGAGACTCCGGCGGCCGTCGAGCAATTGCAACGTCGTGAACTGCTCCGGCTGCAGCCGGTAATACTGCATCGCACACGGGTCCTTGACGACGTGCCAGGCGACGCCGCGGTACAGCATCCGCTCGACGACAAGGTCCCGCCGCGCCACGAGCGGAATCGGCCGCTGCGACGAACCTTGCAAACTTGGTGCGACGGGACCCGTCAGCATGGGGTTACTTGTCGGTCGTGCCCCTGGCGGCCGGGCGCTCCCCGGCCGTCTGAATCGTCATGTCCTGCGCGATCAGTCCGTCGCGCAATCGATGTTGCGGATTGACTACTTCGGCCCAGACGCGCACGACTTTCGCTACCGGCTGCACGTCGACGTCCACAAATCCCAGGACCCCCTCGAGGGTCACGGCCGTCGCCGGATCGCCCTCCTGGCCGTCCGGCAGCGGCTCATCCCGTCTGGTCAGGTCGACGCGC
>JAXMBS010000133.1:0-3832 GCA_046349775.1 Planctomycetaceae bacterium
CATCTGGAAGCGGCTGTCCGCGCGCGCCTGCAGAATGCCCGCGACGACGTCGTGACCCACGCCTCGGTCTGCTCCGTACTGCAGGAGTCCGGTTCGACACCGCCGGCGGACGCCGACGGTGACACGACACCGGCACCGCTGGCACTCGGGGCCGACGCGGATCAGCTGGCGGCCACGCTGCGTCAGATCCGCCCGTTTTGTGATCTCTCGCGGCACGTGCGCGAGGCGGTCGCCTTGCGCGCCGTTGTGCGACCATTCGCCGCCGGCGACGTGCTGCTGCGTCAGGGAGAGGCGGCGGATGCCCTGGTCATTCTGCTCGAAGGGACGGCCGAGGTGTGGCTCAACGATGCCGGACAACTTGTCCCGATCGCGCGGCTGCAACGCCACACCGTCGTCGGCGAGTTGGGGCTCGTCACTCAGGAAGTCCGCAGCGCCACGGTGTCGGCCACTTCCCCCGGCTGCGCGGCCATTATCGACCGGCAGGCGTTCGAGACGCTGGCGGGTCGCTACCCGCGGCTGAACATCGCGCTCGCCGAACTAATTGCCGAACGCGTGGGCACGCTGGCGATCGACGTCCTGTGCGGCAAAACGATCGACAAGTATCTGATCCGTCGGCGTCTCGGTCGCGGCGCGACCGGCATCGTCTATGCCGCCACCGAAGCCGGCTCGCAGCGCCCCGTCGCGCTGAAGATGCTGCGGCACGACCTGACGTACGACCGGCACGCGGCACTGCGGTTCCAGCAGGAAGCGGACATCATCGGCGAACTGCAACATCCGAACATCGTCGCGGTCCTCTCCGAGTTCACCGCCTATGGCACGTCGTTCATTGCGATGGAAATGTGCGATGGTCCGTCATTGGCAGACCTGATCGCCCGGCACGGCCGGCTGCCGATCCGCACGGTGCAGGCGATCCTCGGCCAGTTGGCGGCAGGGCTGAGCAGTGCGCATGCCGCCCGGATCGCACACCGCGACCTGAAACCGTCCAACGTCCTGTTGACCAGCGATGGCACGGTCAAGATCGTCGATTTTGGACTGGCGCGCCATGTTACGGCCGACGAGCCCGGCGCCACGGCCTTCGGGCAAATCGTGGGCACGCCGCGTTACATGTCCCCCGAGCAACTCGCCGGCGAGCGTGGCGACGCGCGGTCAGACCTGTTCTCCCTGGGATGCATTGCGTACGAGATGCTGGTCGGCCGGACGGTCTTCGTCGCGCCGCGATTCAACGAGCTGTTGATCGAGCGCGCGAGGTGGACGCTGCCTGCGGCTGGGGTGATCCGCGAGGACCTGCCCCCCGCGCTGTACCAATTGCTGGTCCACCTGCTGGAATATGATCCGGACGTGCGGTACTGCGACCTGCAGGACGTGTCCGAGTGGGCCGAGCGGCTTGAACGTGAATTGCTGGTTGTCCCGTAGTTGAGCGAGGCGTCAAGTTGCGGGCCCGGGGCGCGATCGCGGCCGGAAGTCAGAGGACGCAGATCGGCGGACAGAGGCCCGACCCATGATCTCCGGCCTCATTCCCGTGAACCTCGAACACCCGCCGCGAATCCTCTATTCTGCGGCCCGCATGCCGGTTGCTGTCTCTGGCGGATCACACTCGCTCCGATGGTCGACAATCTTCCCGTCAAGTCGCTTACGCACGCCGGCCTGACGGTCGAAGGGTACTCGCGCGCCGCCGTGCAGTCGTACTGGCGGGTGCCGGAACTGAAGCTCGGCTTCGACATGGGGGGGAGCCCCTGGTCGTTCATGGGGACGCAGACGTTTTTCCTCTCGCACGCGCACCTCGACCACATGTGCGCGCTGCCGGCCTACGTCGCCCGGCGGCGAATGATGAAAATGGAGCCGCCGACGATCTACGTTCCGGAAGAAGTCGTGGAACCGGTCGAGCGGATGCTCCGCGCCTGGCAGCGTCTCGACCGCGGGCGGATGATCTGCCAACTGATCGGAGTCCAGGCGGGGGACGAATTTGAACTGTCGCGCGAGCACGTCGTCACGGTCTTCGATACGAAGCATACGGTCCCTTCGCGCGGCTGCATCGTCTGGGACCGTCGCCGCAAATTGCGTCCTGAGTACCAGAACCTCTCCGGCGAGCAGATCCGCGACCTGCGGTATTCGGGGGTCGAGGTCAGCGCCGAAGTTCGCGTGCCGCTGGTCTGTTATCTCGGCGACACCGCGCCGCCCGGACTCGATGCGCACCCCGCCGTCTACGAAGCCAAAATTCTGATTACCGAGATGACTTTCTTCCGGCCCGAACACCGCAAGGAGAAGATTCACAAGTTCGGCCACACGCATCTCGATGACATCCTGGAGCGCGCCGACCGGTTCAAGAATGAACGGATCATTTTGGCGCATTTCAGCACGCGGTACCTCGACTCGCAGGTGAAGCGTGCGGTCGAGAAGCGCCTGCCGGCCCACCTGCGCGACCGGGTCGAGTTGTGGTTATGAAGGTGGCGGAAGACGAACAGCGGATCGTCGATGGACGGCATCTCGGTCCCTCCGCTGGCGTCTATCCGACATCGCCTCTCTGTCGTTCTTCACGCGGTCTGTTGTGGAACCCGGTCGGCTGCTGCGGTACGCTGTTCCTGCACATTGGTCAAAGCTAGCGCCGTCGAGACACTCCTGCGCGCCACAACGGAGATTGTCGATGCCCGTCCTGGTCAAATGCGAGTGCGGTCAATCCCTGCAGGCGCCCGATAAGGCGGCGGGCAAAGCGGTTCGCTGTCCTGAATGCGGCGAGGCGGTGAAAGTCCCGGCGCACAAGGCTGAACCGAAGGAAGAGTCCGAGGACGATTTCAGCGAGCTCGAACCTGCTCCTCCCCGTCGGGCAGCGTCCTCTCAAAAGTTGCCGGCGGCGGTCCTCAAGTCGACCAAAAAGAAGGCAAAGCCGACGACTCAGGCCGCCGAACCGGGGATCCCCAAATGGGTCTGGGCGCTGTTCATACTTGTGGGTTTTGGCGTCGGCAGCGTCGGCGGTTACCTCGGGGTCACGGCGATCCTCAGCGCCGCCGCGAAGGACAATGCCGACGCCCCACCGGAGCCGCTGACATACTCGGAACATGCCCACAAGGAGGGGAACTTCAAGTTTGATTACCCGAACGGCTGGGAGGTCGCGTCCGGCGGCGGGACGGGGGGCGTCCCCCCGTGGGGCACGTTCTCGAAGGATGATGTGAGCGTCGATATCCGCGCCGACCTGAAAGGGGCGTCGATCGCGGACATCGCCAACGCGGCTGCCAATCAATCGACGGAAGAGCTGCCGCCGGAACTCTCTCCGGTGGCCAAGGTCCACCAGTTCCAGCATGATGTGAAATACAAGATCGAGTACGACGACTTCGAAGAAACGCCGGGGGGATTCTATGACGTCCCCTTCGGCCGCGGCTGGCTGTCGGAGTTCACCGCTTCGGAAGGGGCGTTCGGCGGCAAGATTCACGGCTACCGCCTCACACTGCTGGGGGGCATGCACCAGTTCAACGTGATCTGCAAGTGCCAGGAGAAGAACTGGCGCAAGAACGAGCCGATGTTCGAGCGGGTGCTCAAGTCGATCAGCCGGTGACGAAAGGATTCAGTCCCGGCGCGCCGGGACGGATTCAGGATTCAGAGACTGGCAGCGTGTGTCCCCCGTGCGACGCGCTGAATTCAGCAGACGCGTCAGTGGGGATCCGGGCATTGGGGATAGAGGCTCGTGCTGGCTGAAGACTGGCTCGGCGCAGAGGCTCGCAATGAGAATCGTCTAACCGTTCGCCCCCTCCCCGGCCCTCCCCCCCGCGAAAGCGCGGGTGGAGGGAGTTATTCTGTTGTGCCGGAGACCGGGGGTATCGCTGCGCTCGCCTTGTAGGCT
>JAXMBS010000134.1:0-3801 GCA_046349775.1 Planctomycetaceae bacterium
CGGCCCGACCAGCGCCGGCGGAGAGCATCTGGCCACGCCGGGTCACGCGATTCGCAGTCGCCCGCTGATTCCATTGGGAGCGCTGGCCGATGTGGGCATCGTTGAAGGTCCCGCGATGATCAAGAGCGAAAACGGCCGACTGCTCAACTACGTTACCCTCAACGTGCGTGGGCGCGACATCGTGGGATTCGTCGACGAGGCGCAGCGCGTCGTCAGCCAGAAGGTCCGCCTGCCCGAAGGCGTGCACATCGAGTGGAGCGGTGAGTTCGAGCACCAGGTCCGCGCGGCCCGCACGCTGCGATTCGTCTTCCCGGCAGTGATCGTGCTGATCTTCGTGATACTCTACATGACGTATCACGACCTCGCGGACGCCGTGCTGATGATGCTGGCCGTTCCCGAGGCCCTCGCCGGGGGAGCGTTCTTCATGTCGCTCTTCCCGAAAGTCATGCAGGGCTGGCACGCGCCGCCGATGGACTTCAGCGTCGCGGTGTGGGTGGGGTTCATCGCGTGTTTCGGCATGGCGACGGAAACCGGCATCATCATGCTCGTCTATCTGCGAGAAGCGATCGAAAAGCGCGGCGGACTGGAGAACATTCAGTCGCTGGAGGAACTGCGCCAGGCGGTCATCGAAGGCGCTGTGCACCGCCTGCGTCCCAAGCTGCTCACCGAGGGAGTCGCCATTCTGGCGATCTTCCCGATGGTGTTCGCCAAGGGAGTCGGCGGCGAAATCCTCGCGCCGATGGCCTTGCCGGTGCTGGGGGGGCTACTGATCTCTGACGAAGTGGTCGACCTGTTCCTGCCCGTGCGGTTTTACTGGGTCCGGCGCAACCGCTGGCTGAAGCTTCAGGAGCAACAGGAGCGAGTTCGGGAGAGTTCGACGGTCGAGGTTCGACAGCAGCGATCTGAGTTGCACCCCGTAACGTAGTTTCGTCCACAGTTCTCGGTGCAGAGCCGTCGCTGCTGGTAACCGCCGTAATTCGCATTGACGGTAACGACGCGGCGCTTCGAAATGTCCAAGAACAACAAGCGCACACCGCTCCTCGACGCGGAATGCCGATTCGCAGCAGCTGGCTCCGCTCCGACACGCCGATGCAACTTCTCAGCAGCCCGACAATGGCAGTAACGATACGCCGCGACCCTGCCTACGACTGGTACGGGCTCAATCGAGGTTCAGAAGCCTCGGGGCGAGACAACGTTTCAAATCGTCTGCCAGCCAGTTGTCCAGGTACAATTGCGATTCGCGCGACAGCGACGCCGGCGTCTGATCGCAGCGAGTCGCGACGGCCTGGGAAGTCCGCAATGCCCACAGCGATCCCGCCCGCGCGCGATGCCAGAAATGACCAGCGCCTGATCGGCTGTTCCATGAGCTTTTCCTGTGACTGCGTGCCGGCCGCGTTGCCACTGGCAACAGCCTCGAACCCGCTGCTCTCGGTCATCGCCGACGTCCATGGCCGCAGCCGGCATAAGCTGGACCCGCAGAGAGGCTATTGCCATAGTCTGGGAATGGAAGGACGCACGACGAGTGGGCGAAGTCTGGCAGACCTCTGGGAACCCGTCATGCGGTACTCGTGGTTCAGGTTGCCGGCAGATGGTGTCCCCTTACCATCGAAAACAGTTCCGGGCCAAAGCCGCAGCGACTCCTGATCCTGGTCTTCCTCGGAAACGATCAGCACACCGGCGATTGCTGAGGACTGGCCACAGTGGCGAGGGCCGCGACGCGATGCCGTCTCACGGGAGATCGGACGCGTTTGCCGAATGGCCGGATGGTGGTCCTCGCCCGCGTGGCGGCGATCGGAGTTGGGGCGGGATACGCCAGCGTCGTGGTCCGCTGCAATCGTGTCTACACGATCGGCCAGCAGGGGACGGACCTGTTGGCGATCGCACTTCACGAGCCAACTGGGAAGTCGTCTGGAGTCGCAAGATCGGTGAGACGTCGCGCAACTCCTGTTCGACGCCAACTGTCGATGGCGACCACCTGTATGCCCTCGACCCTGGACGGCGAACTCATTTGCCTCGATCTGGAACCGGCGACCGTGTGGCATGGCAGCTTCGTGGACGATTTTGGCGGACGAATGATGTCGGGGCGCGGTTACGGCGAATCGCCGCTGGTCGACGGCGAACGGCTGATCTGTTCGCCGGGTGGCCCAGACGCTGCCCTGGTCGCCCTCAACAAGGGCACCGGCGACGTCATCTGGCAGGCACGGGTCCCGGAGCTCGGCCCGGCCGGCCGGGAGGGCATGGGTTTCTCCTCGATTGTCGTCACCGAGATCGCGGGGGTCCGACAATACGTGCAGCTCACCGGCCGCGGTCTTGTGGGCGTCGACGCCCGCAACGGACGCTGGCTGTGGGGCTATAACGGAATCAGCAATGACACAGCGAACATCCCCACGCCGGTTGTCCGTAACGATCTGGTGTTTGCCGCCAATGGCTACAACGCCGGCAGCGTCCTGTTGAGAATTGCGCCCGAGGCAGGGCAGGATCCTCACAGCGCGAATTGGCATGCCGAACCCGTCTATGTCCTGAAGGGAGGTCAGTTCCAGAATCATCACGGCGGCGTGGCGCTGGTGGGGGACCTCATCTACGGCGGCCACGGAAGCAATAATGGATTGCCCACATGTCTGGAGTTCGCGACCGGACGCATCCGTTGGAAGCAGCGCGGGCCGGGTGTCGGATCGGCCGCCGTCGTCGTCGCGGACGGTTGCCTGTACTTTCGATATCAGAACGGCCTGGTTGCGCTGCTTGCGCCAGGGGAAGAGACCTTCGAACTCCGTGGCACAATGCAGATCCCGGGCGCCGGCGGGGACAGCTGGTCGCATCCTGTCGTCGCCAACGGCCGAATGTACCTGCGCGAACAGGACACGCTGTGGGTCTACGACGTGCGTCGTGATGCCGGGGCTGAGCCGAGGCCCGCCGCGGGCACACCGGCGCTGTCGGCGGAACTCGCTGCACTGCAGGAACTGGGGGCCTCGATCGAACCGCTGACCGGTGAAACGCCGCCCCTGTATCGGTATGCCGAGACGGGTACAGATGGCGCAAATCCGTCGCCGGTCGATGTCATCCGGCTGCATTCCGGCCAGCTCAATTCTGACGGAACGCTCGCCGCAGACTGCCGTGACAGGCTGCAAGCGGTCACAGTGCCGGTGATCCTCGATTTTCGAGGGACACACCTCTCCGAGGCCGGTTGCGCGCAACTGCCGACGATTCCGCGCGTCGTCGGGCTCAACCTGGAACTCTGTCGGGAAATCTCCGACGACGCGCTGGACGAGCTGTCGTCAATCTCCGGTCTGCGGGTCCTGATTCTGGCCGGCACAAACGTCAGTGCCGCCGGTTTGGAACATCTGACGCCGTTGAAACAATTGGTGGCACTCGATCTGGAGGTGTGCGACGCGATCACGGATGCCGCATGTGCACAACTGCAGGACTGGGCACAACTGCGGGCACTCGTCTTGAAGAAATCCGGTTTTGAGCGCGAGCGTGTGACCGACCGCGGACTTGAGCACCTGGTCCGGCTGGGGCGTCTCGAACAACTGAACCTGTATGGCAATCAGATCACGGATGCAGGCCTGGTGCACCTGCAGGGGCTCACGGCCCTGCGAAAACTGGACCTGAGTCTGCTACCGATCACCGATATTGGGATCGCCCATCTACAGACCTTGCAGGAATTGCAAAGCCTCGAGCTGCTCTACTCTGTGGGGTTTGCGGGTCCGACGCTCACTGACGCCATGACAGACTCGCTGATGTCGCTTTCCCGACTGACATCGCTGAACCTCACAGGCGCCCGGTTGACAGACACGGGCCTGG
>JAXMBS010000135.1:0-3679 GCA_046349775.1 Planctomycetaceae bacterium
GCTCGTGATTGCGCTGTGACATCACCCCCAGCAACGAGAAGCTGAGCAGCACGACTTCTTCCACCATATTGTCGAATCCGCCGGCCAGCATCAGGTCGGCGTCCCCTTCTTCGATGGCGCGCACAGCCGATCCCAGCGCCTGTGTGCCGGCGGCGCACGCCGTGCTGACGACGAAATGCGGTCCCCCGGCGCGCCAACGATCGCCGAGGACTTCGACAACCGTCACCTGCGGCAACCGCAGATCGATGCGCGGCTCGTCCTCGGGATACAGGGGCGGGTGATGGTCCATCATCAGCTTGCGCCACTGCTCCGCGTGGGCCAGGTTGATGCACGTCGTATACGCGCCGACGGACACCCCGAGCCGCTCGGGACGATAGGCGGCTGCGGACAAGCCGGCGTCTTCGACCGCCATCTGCGTGGCCGCGATGCCGAACTGCACGTTGCGCGGGACCATGTGCGCGATCTCGCGCGTCGCCGGGTCGAGAAATGGCGCGACGTCGAAGTCCCGCACCTCGCCGGCGATACGGACCGGCCAGTCGGTGGCGTCGAAGTTCGTGACGGACCGGATGCCGCTCCGCCCCTGCTTGGCGGACTCCCAGGTCGACTGGAGCGTGTTGCCCAGCGGACTGACGGCCCCCATGCCGGTGACCACCACCCGCCGCGTCTTGCGCGCGGTCATGCCGAATCCGTTTTCTCCGCCAGTTTCCGCTCGACGATCTCGATCACGTGACGGACGCGAAAGAACTCGAACATGTCGGCTTCGGTCAGGTCCTCGGTCAACGTGGAACGGTCGAAGCCCGGCACAAGTTCGGCGATCCGCTGGTACCCCCGTTCGCTGACGGTGCGATCCGGATTGAGGAACTGATCTGGCGTCATCCCTCCCAGGAGGTGCGACTGAACTTCCTGAGGGCGAATATACGTGTTGAACGTCGTGTTCAGGCTGAAGAACAGGTCCAGCATGTCGATCGACGTCAGGCCGAGGTCTTGCGACAACAACGCCTCCTCGTGAACTTCTTCCGGCTGTATGGCCAGCGACTCGACGAGGCAGTCGCGGACCCCGCTGAAAATCTCGGTCCGATCCATTGGTTTCCCGCTCACGGCAGCACCCGGTCAGTGGTCAAGGCCATCAGTTTATGGCACCAGTCGCAGAAATGGGACTCTGCGGCGTGTCGAGAGTCCTGGTGAATTGTGAAGGTGACGTTTTCCACGCCCGGACGGTCCGTTCCACCGTCGAGGAACCTGTCAGGAAAAGCCGACTTTGTGCCGCTTGGCGGCGACCGTGGTCTGAATCTCGCGAATCACGGCCGCCTCGTCGATGGTCTGAAGTTGCCCGTCCTGATACAGCGGCTTGCCGTCCACCATGACGAAGGACACCTCGTGGCCGCGCGCCGCATACACGAGGTTTGCCGTCAGGTTGAAGGGTTCGTCAATCAGCGGCTGCAGGGTCGGGTGCCGCGTGTCCACGAGGATCAGATCGGCTTTCTTGCCCGGCTCCAGCGAACCGATCTCGGCTTCGAGCCCGAGGGCTTTGGCGCCATCGATCGTCGCCATCCGCAGCACGCGGTCGGCCGGCATCGCCGTTGGATCTTTGGTGTGCATCTTGCCGAAGAACGCCTGCAGCTTCATTTCGTTGAAGACGTTACAGCAGTTATTTCCGGCTGCCTGATCGGACCCTAATCCGACCACGCCGCCCGCTTTCTGGAACGGCACGGCCGGCGGAATCATCCCGTCGATGAGGCCGATCGAACCGTTGCAGACGACCAGCTTCGAACCACTCTCGGCCACCTGGTAAACCTCGTCTTCATTCGCGCACGTCATGTGCACCGCCGTGAACTGCGGATCGAGGTACTCGTGCTCGTCGAGATAGGGGATCGTCCGCTGCTTGTAGCGGAGCTGCATCTGCTGCGTCTCGCGATCGCCTTGCGCCGTATGCATTTGAATCGGCAGCCCTTTCGCCGCGGCGGTGTCCTTGCAGAGATCGAGCGTCTGAGAGCTGATGAAGTCGGGAGCAAACGGCCCCATCATGCACTGAATGCGACCGTCGGCTGCGCCGTGATATTCGCCGTGCAGCCGGAGCGCCTCGTTGTACGACGCCCGCCCCATGTGGGCGTCGAGCTGGTACAGCTTGCCGCCCGTCAGCAGCGCCGGACCCAGTTCGAAGACCGGCAGGATCGGGCGCACGCGGATGCCGCTGGACAAATAGAACTCAAACAGTTGCGGATCCGGAAACACGAGAAAATCGCCGAACGTCGTCGTGCCCGCCCGGAGCGCTTCGATGACCGTCAACTGCGCCGAAAGCTGTTGCCAGCGCGGCTTCAGTTCGAGCATGTAGGGCAGCACACCCTGCATCATCCAGTCGTGCATGTCCTGGGCGACGCCGCGAAGCAATCCCAGTTGCGTATGGATGTGCGCATCGATCAGGCCCGGCAAGAGAGCGAAGTGCGTGGCGTCCACTTCCTGTCGCGCCGGGCCGGCGCCAAGTTCGGTCAGCCGGGCGGACACCTCTGGCTCAGGACCGGCCGCGATGATGCGGTTACCCGAGACGGCGAGCGCGCCATCGGGGACATACCCGACGCCTTCGCCGCGCAGAGTGAACAGGTGCGAGTGTTTGAACAGCCAGTCGACGACCATCAGTGGTTTTGTGTGTTGAGCCTCGCGGCCGAAAAAGTGAGTCGCCGGTCACGGTCCCGACGGGCACGGCGATCTGCGGGAGCGCCGAACGCCGTAGTTAATGTGTGGCCGATACCGTCCCGGCGCGGATGCGGGCTACTTGCCAACGGGTGTGATAATCGCCGGCTTTTGCGAATCGTAATGAGGGTTCTCGATGTACAACAGGACGCCGTAGTTTTTGCTTTCCGCGTCCTCGAAGTAGTCCGGCAATGCCTTGCGGATGTGGAACCCCATCCGGCAGTACATGCCCAGTTCGGGATCCCGAATCTTGCCCCGTTTGTCGTACAGGTACTCGTCGAACGTCATCTTGTCGGCAAACCGATGGTAGCGCAGCGGCCGGACCCCCAAGATGATCCCCTCGAGGTTCAGGTCCATCATGACTTTCCCGATCTGCAGCATGATGAGATTGCCGGCGCCGGACAACAGTTCGTTCTGGGCAATCGCCAGATTGACACCGTACAGGAAGCGGCCGTCGGGATCGTGCCGCAGATAACCGTTATTCGTCGCTTCGTACCATGTCGGCCAGGGATGGTCCCAGTCGTAGTTGACGCGTTGAGTATTGATCAAAGCCACCATGCGGTCGTCCTTGATCGCACAGATGTTGCCCGGCGGAAATTTGCGGATCCGTTCGTTGAATCTTTCCTGATCGAACTGGACGTACTGTTCCCCCCAGGCTTCCTCTTCGACGCGTTTAGCGGCTTCAAAATCCCCGGGATCGAGAGAACGCACCCGAATCGGGCTATCTGCCAGCATGGCGCCGATGTAATCGCGGACCAGCCGGACCGGATAGTTCATGAATCCGGTGAGGTCCAGCACCTGCTCCGACAGTTCCATCAACCCAACCTGTATGCGCGTGAGATTCGCGTCGACGAGCCACGTCGAGCGCGCAATGCGAAAAGCGTTGGCCCGTTCGATTGGGCAAAACCACTTAACGTCTGAATTCCCGCCTGACCCCGCAGGCTGCGGTCAAGATATCGTCAGCCGCGGATGGTCGCAAGCGGTGATCGCG
>JAXMBS010000136.1:0-3660 GCA_046349775.1 Planctomycetaceae bacterium
GCCTGGTAAATGGCCGAGATGGCACTGAGGCCCATCGAAGCAGACGGGAACTGCCAGAACGTCGGCATCAACCACGGATGCGGATAGGACGACAGTCCGCCGCCGGGCGACAGCTCGCGGCGGTAGTTGATGAGCTGGGTTTCCGTCAGCCGGCCTTCGAGAAACGCCCGCGCGTACACACCGGGAGCCGCATGCGCCTGGAAGAAGACCTGGTCCCCTTCGAAGTCTTCCGTGCGGCCGCGGAGGAAGTGGTTGAAAGCGATCTCGAACAGCGTCGCGGTCGAGGCGTACGTCGCGAGGTGGCCGCCGATTGTCGGCTCCTGCAGGTTGGCCCGGACGACCATGATGATCGCGTTCCAGCGGAGGATGTTGCGGATGCGACGTTCGAGGTCGTGGCTGCCGGGGTAGGGAGGCTGCTGCTCGCGGGGAATCGTGTTGATGTAGGGGGTGTTGAGCGTGGTCGGGACGTCGATGCCGCGCTCGGTAGCGTGAGCCTGCAGCGCTTCGAGGAGCTTGCGGACGCGCGCGCCGCCGGAAGTATGGAGCACGTCGTCGAGCGCCTCGCACCATTCCTGGGTTTCGACGTCGTCGAACGATGGTGGGAAGTGGGCGCTCATCGGGTGGGAACTCCATTCCGCGTCCGCAGTTGCACTGCGGGGCCGGCACTGGGGATGGGAGTGCGACGCTGACGGAAATCATATCGAAACCGGACCGGAACTGCGGTGTCGAAACGTGGCCTAGAATTGATCTACGCGATCGGGACGTTCCCAAGTAAGCTCCCGGCCGTCCTGCGGGTCTGTCCGCTCCTGGCCCAGTCATCGTCGCCATGATTCGTCGCCTGTTCCTCGCGGTCGTCGTCGCTGGTCTCTCCGTCACCTGTGCCTCCGCTGCGGATCGGCCGACGCCTGAAATGGTCGCCGAGGCCGTCAAGGCATCCCGCGAGAAGTACGGAGCCGCGCATCCTGCGCTGAACCGGCAACAGAAGATCGAGGCACTCGAGCGCGAGATTCACGACGCCGAGTCGCGGATCCGTTGGCTCAACGGCCCTCAGGCGCAATTGGCCGTCCAGAAAACAATGGACAAGGTGAAAGCGCTGCACATCGAGCTGAAGAAGGTGAAGCAGAGCTACGTTCCGAAGTCGGTCATACGACTCGAAGCATTCGACGGCTCGCAGTTCGCCCTCGGCACCGTCGGCCGGATCAATGATGCGGACGATCAGCAGGCCGTGTACTGCGAAAAGGTGCTCGACCGCGATTCCATGCTCGTCGTCATCGAGCCGGTCGACCTCCGCAAGGAACATCCCTACAAGCAGCGCGGGTCATCCACGTCTCGGTCGCAGATGTTCGTGCTGAAGGGTGTCGAAGCCTCACGGCTGCAGCTCAACCAGCCGCTGCTGGATGCGTTCGATGTCGTCGTCACCGGCGAATACAGCTACGAAGACTCCGAAGGCGAGACGCAAACCATGCCGATCGTTGAGCGGTTCGATCCGGACAAGGCGTTCAAATGACGGAAATCCGAAACTCGAAATCCGAAATTCGAACTTTCGGATTTCGGATTTCGGATTTTTTACCGGGTGGCCGCTTCCCGCAATAGCCCAATCGCTGCCTCCACGAGCATCTCCCCGCTGCCCGGTTGCGTCGCGGAGTTGGTGACTTCGTAGCTTCCCTGGGGACACGCCGCGCGGGTCGGGACGTAGAGCGTCTCGAAGGCGTTGGCGAGTTCCAGGACCATCGTGGTGCGGAACGGCGAAGCGCGCTTGATCTCCAGGCCCAGGTCGACGAAGACCTCGCCGGGCAGGCAGACGATGGCCACTTCGTCGCCGATGCAGATCGCGTGGACTTCCACCGGCAGCGAATCCCCGACACCGGCCCACGTGTGGTTCAGGCCCCACGTCAGCAGCTTCGTGGAATCGATCACCGGCGGCTTGTGTTCCATCCGGTCGATAATCAGCCGCTTGTAGGCGGTGACGTGCTCGTAGAAGTCGAGCGTCTGCCCCTGCTGGACGGCGGTGATGGCTTTCTCGGCAGCAGCCAGGTCGTCGTTCGTGGGGACTTGCAGCGGCATGTGCACCACCTTGGACCGTACGCGGATGTCGCTCGTCTTCAATTCGGGGAGATCGCCGACTCGAGCGGCGATTGTCGCTCCCAGCGCGCGGCCGATGACGTCGGTCTTGTTGCGGTCGCTGGAATTCGGATTCACGTGGTTGATGTCACCGCACGTCCCCAAACCGAAGATCGACACGACGTCGGGACCGAGCGCAGCGCGGACCGACTCGGCAATGAAGAACGGATAGTCGGCGCTCCACTTCATCCCGCCGACGGTGTCCAGGTGCAGCGCGAAGCTGCTGAGCAGTCCTCGCGGCTGCCCGTCCGCGCTCTTCACGAGCAGCAGCGGGATTTCAGGATCGATCGGCCCGGCCGCACGGACGACGTCGGGGCTCGTGTAGCTCATCCAGGTGCGGGCGCTGCCGTCCCGCATCACGAACCGGCGGTTGAAGGAGACCGGGGTTTCCTGTTGCGCCGAGCCGGCAAAGAGCCGGGCTGGAGCGGCGTTCTCCTGGGCGGCGGCGACTGCGTCGGCCGTGCGGTGAATGAGCTGATCGATGTACGCGGCGCGTGCCGGTTCGCCCGGCGTGCCAGCGAGGACCAGGTACAGCTCCCGGCCATAATCCGGCGCGGTGTGCGAGTGCGTCCCGGCGACCACGATGTTGGCGACCGGGATGCCGGTCCGGTCGGAGGCTTCCCGGCGGATGTGGGTCGACAAATCGATCGAAATGCCGATCAGGTCGCAGACGACCAGCGCCGCCTGTTCGTGCTCACCGCTGAACACGATCGCTTTGGCGAGCAGCGGATCAATGGCGCCTTCCGCCAGCCGCTCGTGATAGTAGCCCGCCATCGGAAACCCGTTCGGCGGTGTGATGTCGGTCTGGGCGAATCCGACACGGAGGGGCTCCGCGGCCGACAGCGAAGTTGCTGTCAGCACCGCAGTGACGACAAGGAGCACAATTCGATACACGTGAAACTCCGCGGCCTAAAAGGAACCAACAGGAGGGAACAGAGGAAACGGAGGAGGGCGCGGAGTCAAGTGACAGCGGGCGTCACCCGGCGGCGGGTAGTGGGGTCATTTGAAAATTATTTGCCTGGATTCTGGTTCGGCTTCCGCAGCAACCAGTAGACCCCCATCGGCACATTGATCACGGTGATAATAAACGGCTTCGAGGCTTGCCAGACTGTGTCTGCTGCGGACATGCTCCGCATGCCGGAGTCGAACGCGAGCCCCGCAGCAAGGAAGCACACAAGCGCTGCCAGAATCCGCTTCATTTCACCCTCCGCGCATGAAAAACCCCCGGCTTGTTACCGCGGGTCCATTCTAGCCTACGCCAGCACCTCATCATACAGCCGTTCCATCGTCCACAATTCGTGCGTAATCCCCGCCTGCATCGCCGGGGTGAGCCTGTAGCGGCCTCCGGCGTTCAGCGGCGTGGTACAATCCTGCCATGCCCGCCACCCGCCCCCGCCGGATCGTCAGACGCGCCGTGATGGCGCTGGCGGTCGTGGTGCTGCTGGGACTCAGCCTCAAATGGATGGCGACGCGCGAGCCGCCTGAGATTCAGCGGTCGCGCGCTATCAAGGTCGGCATGACCGATAAGGAGACAGTGTC
>JAXMBS010000137.1:0-3427 GCA_046349775.1 Planctomycetaceae bacterium
GCTGGTTCCACGGATCGAGCGAGCTGAACCAGCATTTGATCACGTCGGCCTTCCGCTGTATCGAGACGCGCACGCCGCTGGTCCGGGCGGTGAACACCGGCATCTCGGCGTTCATCGACGGCAATGGTGTGATCCGCGAGCCGGAAATGTTCATCGATTACGACGGCAAGCGCAGCGACGCGGTCGACGTGCGCACCAGCATGCGGGACAAGTCCGGCCGGTTCTACAAGCAGCTCAATGCGGCCTTGATTTCAACCGTGCCGCTGGACCCTCGGGGCAGCCTGTACGTCGCGTGGGGGGACTGGTTCGCGGCGATCTGCGCTGCCGTATGCGCCGGGTTGCTCATTTGGAACGTGACGATGCGGTTCACGCGTCACGGCGCAGCAGCGGCATAGCGATTCGGTTTCATTGGACGCTGATTGTCAGCAGCCCGGCTGCCGAAATAGCAGCCGGGCTACTTCGTTGCGCCGGCCCGTCGATATCGTGTTCCGGCAATTACCGTCGCGCGAGCGAATCGCGGATTTCACGCAGAAGCTGGATGTCCTCCGGCGGCGCCGGCGGCGGCTCTTCGGCTTTTTTGCGCTCGAAGAGGTCTTGGGCGCGGTTCATCAGCTTGATGACCAGGAACATGGCGAGCGCCACGATCAGGAAATCGATTGTGGACTGGATAAAGGCGCCATATCCAATGGCCGGACCTGCTTCCGGGCCCGCTTTCGTGGCGGCATACGTGCCAGGTTTCGCCCCACTTCCCAACCAGATGAAGAGATTGTTGAAATCCTCACCGCTTGTGATTTTGCCGATCACCGGCGTGATCATGTCCGTCACCAGCGAAGTGACGATCTTCGTGAACGACGCGCCGATGACGATGCCGACCGCCATATCGATGACGTTCCCCTTCAGCGCGAACTTCTTGAATTCCTGCAGCAAACCCATGACAGGCTCCTTTGTGGCGAATGGTCGAACGACATTGGTCGAGGGCCGGCGCTCGACGTGCTGCGGCCGCTTTGAGAGGTGATGAGGTCGGGCCGCTGCGCGCGAAGTATAGCGCGCGGCACGGACGGCGCAAATCCGCAAGCGCTTGCTGCGGACGTTCTTTTGCTACCCACTACCGACGACCCGCTTCACTCCGCATCGATCGCCACGACCTTCAGGTCGTCGATCCGCACGTCCCCCAGGCTCCGCAGCTCGATCGTGATCGTCAAATCCTGGCTCTGATGAATTTCACGGATCAACTGGAACGGCTGCCACGTCTTCGGCGGCGTCGGCTCGCGCCAGCGGAGCGCACCGACCGTCCCCTTCGTGCTCTCGTAGATGACAAGTCCGTCGGCGTTACCCATGAGTGGAGTGACGACCTGGACCATCCCGCTGATATGGACGATCTGCCCGGCGTAGACGGGGATCGGCGGGCTGACGATCCGCTCGGGCGGGTCCAGGACTTGATCGGGAGGCTGGGACGGATCGACCGGATCGGCTTGCAGTCGCAGGCTGAAGCGCCCCTCGAACTTGCTCAGGCCGAACAGCTCCGCCCGCGAACGGACGTTCGGATCGGCCCCCTGGTGGTGGTCCCAGCCATGCGCGCGGAATGTCTCGGCGTCTTCGAATCCGCCGGACCGCAGCAGGTTGTCGTCCTTCGCTGAGCGTTTGCCGATCTCGCGAATCAGCGCCCAATGGTCCGGGAGCGTCTGGAAGCAGATCGTATGCGGGCTGGACACTCCCGACGTCAGCTTCGACTGGGCGACCGCCTTGTCCCAATGCATCCGCTGGACGGCGCGCGTCAGTCGCAGCGCGGCGCGACTCTGGAGTCGCGCGCTGTCGAAGTCCCCCTGTGAGAATCTTGTTTCCGCCTCGTCGACCGAGCGGCTCGCGGCGGAAAGAATGCCGTCGGAGTTCGGAATCGCCGGCGCCACGGCCACCAGCTTGCCGTGGACGCTCAAGACGCGCTCCGTCTTCGCACGGGCCAGATCGATCCAGTTGCGGGCGCAGTCGGACTGCAGCCCTTGCGCCCGTTGCTGGAGTTCGCGGATCGGCGACTCACCGCTGACGAAGGTCCCAGGACGATCGCCGTGAACTGATCGAACCGCGATAGCCGGATGCGCCCAACCCTCGGACGGACGTTCCAGCTTGTTAATTCAATGGAGCCACGCTGGTCGTCGTCACCTCCCACGCCTGGATATTCTCCGGCGCCACGACGACGAAGGTCAGCTCGTCGGCCAGCATCGGACCGGGCTGAAACTGACAGTTGTCTTCGTACCACAGCGGCAGCAGCAGCAGGCCCTGTTCGCAACTGAAGACTGCGACCTGCACTTCGGTGCGAGGTTCCTCGTCCGGCCTGGCTTTCAGCCCGCCCATGAAACCTTCGAGTCCCTTCGGGCGGCTGCGCAGCGTTCGCGCGGAAGAGGTCGTGCCAACGGTCGCCGGCACCAGCCGTTGGAATTTGGCGCTCGCCAGCCAGGGCTCGAGCAACTGCACATGCGCGTTGAACAGGGCGATGGCCTTGCGGCGCTCTTCGTTGCCGGGGATCGGCGCCGTCAGCGACGTCAGTTTCCAGAACCCGATCCCTTTGTAGCCGGCCGACAGCGCCGCATAGCCCTGCATCCAGATCTGCTCCGGCTCGACCAGCGGCAACGACTGCCCCTCGGTGCGCGTGACCAGGTTCGCGTCGGCGACTTCGGTCTGGAGCCACGTGAACATGGGCTTGTCCGGGAGACCCGCCTTGCGATGCCTGCGCAGGTATTCGAGATAGCTTTGCGGCGAAGTGGACGTATTCAGGATGTGCCGGCTGGAGCCGATCACGTCCGCATGGCGGTGGAATTCACGCTCGCCGCCGATCACATCGATCAGCACGGGCCGTTCAAACCGCGCGTCCGCTTCGTGGACTTTCTCGATCAGCTTCGACTGCGTCTGGAGGTGCGCAGACGCAATCCGCGTCCCCATGTTCCAGAACACGATGTTGGATGTGTCTTCGCTGAACGCGACCAGCCCGATGTCCGAGTCGGGTTGCAGCACTTCTTCCAGAGGAATCTCTCGCAGCAGCGGGTTCGCCATCGCGAGCAATCCGACTTCCCCCAGCGCGGTGAGCAGGGCGGTGTCGTCGTAGCGATCGATCCAGGCTACGTTGAACCCCAGTTTCGCCAGGGCGTCGACTTCTTCCCCCTGATAGGGGGTAAACAGGACGACGCTGGGACGACCGTCGATCAGCACCTGGTCGTCCCCCAATGTGGCCCGACGCTGTGTCTCGCGCGGCGCCCGTCTGGGGGAGTCGGGATTGGTTTTGACCTCGGCAGGCTGCACAATCGGCCCGAATTCGACGTCGTCGAGTTTCAGGCTCGTCCGTCCGTCTTGAACGTCGAGCTTCACGACGATCCGGTCGACGATGATCGTCCGCTGGTCGATGAGGACAGCGTCGGACTGCTGCCGCAATTGGTTG
>JAXMBS010000138.1:0-3395 GCA_046349775.1 Planctomycetaceae bacterium
CGCCGGTCTGGTGAGGGTGCGGAGTGATTCGGCTCAGGCTACGACTTCGTCATAAAGTCGGTCTCTAGTCCGCAGTTCGTTCGCAATCATCGCCGCTGTCCACTTTCGCGACCTTTCCGCCCCTCACCCAGTGCGATAGGCTACCTTTCGTACAGCACCACACCGACTGCCGGGAGCGGCCGATGCTTACGATGCTGGGAAGCCCGCGTCAATTCTGCGACGGCATGACTCGCCGCGAAAGCCTGAAGATCGGCGCGATCTCCGCGCTCGGCGGCTTCGGCCTGCCGCAATGGCTAGAGGCCGCGACATCCCACCCGCAGCACACCTGGTCCGGCAAGGCCAAAAGCGTCATCTGCCTGTATCTGCTGGGAGGCGCTCCCTGGCAGGACATGTACGACCTCAAGCCGCACGCGCCGGCCGACGTCCGCGGCGAATTCAATCCGATCGCCACCAACGTTCCCGGCATCGACATCTGCGAGCTGCTGCCGAACCACACGCAGTGGATGGACCGCTCGGCATTGGTCCGCTCGATCAATCATCGCGCCGGCTGCCACAACTGCCTGCCGAGCTACACCGGCTGGGAGGTTCCGGAAACCGACCTCGTCAACTTGAAGGACAGCCACCCCCCGAGCATGGGCTCGGTTTGCGAGTACTTGAACGGCGGCCGCGCCGATTCGCCGGCCTACGTTTACATGCCCTGCTATCTCGGCTGGGGGCAATCGATCCGCCGGCCCGGCCCCACCGCCGGGTTCCTCGGCCATCGCTACGATCCGCTGTACACGGAGGTCGCGCCCTTCGTGGATCATCCGCCGGAAGACCCTAACCAGCCGCAGCCGCTCCGCGGCCTGCCGCAGATTCCGCAGACGGCCCTCGAACAAGGGATGACGATCGATCGACTCAACGATCGCCGCTCCCTGCTCGAACAGATCGACGCTGAACGCCACCGCATCGATACGCTCAGCGCCATGGGCGGCTTCGACCGGCAGCAGCAACGTGCCTGGAGCCTGCTGACGTCATCGAAAGTCCGCGCAGCCTTCGACCTCGACCAGGTCGATCCGGCGATTCGAGATCGCTACACGCGTACCGTGTTTGGCCAGTCGGCCCTGATCGCGCGACGGCTCGTCGAAGCCGACGTGAAGTTCATCAATGTCACCTGGGACTGTTATTGGGAGCGGCTCAAGCTGCAATTGCATTGCTGGGACACGCATTCCAACAATTTCAGCCTGATGCGGAACTACAACCTGCCGTACCTCGATGCGGTCTACGGGGCGTTGATGCAGGACTTGTCCGACAGTGGTCTGCTCGACGAGACGCTCGTGCTCGTCATGAGCGACTTCGGCCGCACGCCCAAGATTAATGCGAACGCCGGCCGCGATCACTGGACGTTCTGCTACTCGATGTTGTTCAGCGGGGCCGGAATCCGCGGTGGGACCGTGTACGGCGCGAGCGACGGGCAGGCGGCGTATCCGGCGGCGAACCCCGTCAGCACCTCAGACATCTGCGCGACCATCTACCAGGCGTTGGGCATTGATCCGGGAATGACTGTCCCCGATCGCACCGGCCGACCGGTCCCGATCTCTCATGGTGGCGCCCCGATCGAGCCGATCTTGGCCTGAATGAGTTCCGTCAACAGTCACGTTTCTCCATGCGCACCCGTGTTGCTTCTCTTTCTGAACTCCCTCCCGGCTGTGCCAAAGAGGTGACGGTCGGAGACCGCGTGATTGCGGTGTTCAACGTGGACGGTACGCTTTACGCCCTCGATGGCATCTGCCCGCACGCCGGCGGCCCTCTGGCCAAGGGCCGGCTCGTCGGACAGATCGTCACTTGCCCCTGGCATGGCTGGCAGTTCGACGTCACCTCCGGCCGCCATTGCCTGACGGCACGAATCCAGACAGGGTGCATCGCAGTCTCAGCCAACGGGGACGACGTCTACGTCGAAATCGGCGATCCGTAGGGGCGAACTCGAACACCGATTTGCTTTACAGCCGCGTCGCGGATCGTAATTATTACGGTTCCTCCGCGGTTGGAATTCTGCCGGAACGCCGACGAAGGCGCCGGCCCGCGGCCCATGTGCGCGACGCGTGCGTCCGGATACGACGCGAGTGGGGCTGCGGTCTGCAAATTGCCCCGATTGAGCGCCCGCCGGCGCTGCGGATGCGAAGGCCAGTTGCGGAGAGGTTGTTGAAGCGAGCATGAATATGACGACTGCCACCGGCAACGGACAGATGATTGAGGCCATTGGTCTCAGCAAGTTCTACGGCCCTTTCGCCGCCACGCGCGACGTCACATTTGCGGTGCCGCGCGGTCAGGTGGCGGCCTTCCTCGGCCCCAACGGCGCCGGGAAATCCACGACGATGAAGCTCCTGACCGGCTTCCTCGCCCCCAGTGAAGGGACCGCCCGCATTGGCGGACATGATGTGGCGACCGATCGCCTCGCCGCCGCACAGCTCATCGGCTACCTGCCGGAGAACGGTCCGTTATACCTCGAGATGACGCCGCATTCCCTGCTGCGGTACTTCGGCCAGGCCCGCGGCCTTACCGCCGCCAAACTCCACGACCGCCTGGAATACGTCGCCGACAAGTGCTCCCTCGGCGACGTCTGGGGCAAGCCGATCGGCAAGCTCTCGCGCGGCTATCGGCAGCGAGTCGGCATGGCCCAGGCGCTGCTCAATGATCCCGAAGTCCTGATCCTGGACGAACCGACGTCCGGGCTCGATCCCAACCAGACCTACGAAGTCCGCCAGCTCATCCGCAGCCTCGGCCAGACGAAGACGATCCTGCTCTCCACGCACATTCTTACCGAGGTCAAGGCGGTCTGCGGCCGCGTGATCCTCATCAGCCAGGGGCGCATCGTCCTCGACGGCGACATCGCCGACATGGAAGGGACCGAGCACGACATGGAAGCCCACTTCCGCAAGCTCACCGGCGGTGCCAAAAAGGCCGGCTGATGAGAGAAGTCAGAGGCCAGACGACAGACGTCAGTAACGATGGCGCGTGCTGCGTTGTGTTACCGACAACCGACAGCTGAATACCGACAACCTCCAAGTCCTGACTGCTGATAGCTGACGGCTGACAGCTTTACTGACAACCGAAGACCGACAACCTCACCCCATGCGAAGCCACGTCGTTTCTGCCGTCTTCAAGCGCAACGTCGCCAGCTACTTCTCCGGCGTCCTGGGATACCTGTTCATTGTGGTGTTTGTGATCGCCGGCTCGCTGCTGGCGTTCCGGTCCGAGTTCTTCGCCGCCAACCAGGCGAATCTCGATCCGCTCACTGAATGGTATCCCTTGCTGCTGGTGTTCATCGTTCCCGCCGTCACGATGACGGCCTGGGCCGATGAGCGCAAGCTCGGGACCGACGAATTGCTGTTCACGCTGCCCGCGACCGACGTCGA
>JAXMBS010000139.1:0-3390 GCA_046349775.1 Planctomycetaceae bacterium
TGGCCGATACGGCCGGCATTCGGCGGTCGGATGGCCGAGAATGGTGGTCATTCGGCGCGACCGCCCAACGTCGATGGATGATTCAGAACGCACTCAATGAGTACCTGGGTATCAAGCTGCCACGGATGCAACCAACCGCCTATCCCGTGCGAGTGCGTTTTGGCAAGAATCGGCGCGTTGACCGTATTGAGCGCGGTGACGAAGTGGAAGAGTTGCCACTGCGATAGCAACCCGCGTGCCGAATTCCGGGGCGGCGATTCTCAAATTAGGACACTACCCGACTTTTGGGCACGCGTCAGACGGTTCGTACTCCCCTCACGGCAGCCGGAGTTGCTCCAGGTCGGTCTGCAGCAGCGCGCGGTCGTCAGGCTCGGCGACCTCAGCGGAAAGTTTGCGGGCGGCGGCGGCATGCGCGTCGAGGAGGAGCTTGTCGCCGGCGAGCATGGCGGCGCGGGCCAGCGACTCGTGCGCGTACGCGCGGAAGAAGGGGGACAGCTCGCCGCTGCGCTGCAGACAGAGTTCGCCGAAGCGGCGCGCATTGTCCGCCTGGCCGAGCAGCGAATAGACACGCGACACCTGCCAGAAGCCGATCGACAGGTTCTGGTCGGAGCAGTCGGCCCGCTGCGTCCAGTGCCACAGCGAGGCCAGCGCGGTCAGCAACATCTGTTCGTCATCGGCCGCCGACCGGTCGGCGCGATCGAGCAGCTCCCACGACCTGTTGAAGCATTCGCTCGAGAAGTGTCGATGGGCGGCAGCGCGGTCGGTTTCATTCATTCGAGTCACGCTCCCCTGCGGGTCGGGACTAAATCGGGTCACGGCTGAGCGAAGCTGGATTTCACGGCGGCGAATTGATCGAGTGCGAACTCCAGATCGTCGCGCGAGTGCGCGGCCGACATCTGCGTGCGAATCCGCGCCCGGCCCTGCGGCACGACAGGATACGAGAAGCCGATGACGTACACGCCACGGGCGAGGAGCGCATCGGCCACCCGCGCTGCCAGCGTCGCATCGTACAGCATGATCGGTGCGATGGGATGCAGGCCGGGCAGAACGTCGTACGCGAGTTGAGAGATCCGCTCGCGGAAAAATCGCGTGTTCGCTTCGAGTTTGTCGCGCAGCTCGGTGGATGCGGTGAGCAGTTCGAGTGCCTTGAGGCTGCCGGCGACGATCGGCGGCGCGAGCGTGTTGGAGAACAGGTACGGCCGGGAGCGCTGCCGCAGCAGTTCGATGATTTCGCGCCTGCCGCTGGTGTACCCGCCGCTGGCGCCGCCGAGCGCCTTCCCCAGCGTGCCGGTCAGGATGTCGATACGGTCCATCACACCGTGATGCTCGGGCGTGCCGCGGCCGCGCGGGCCGATGAAGCCGACGGCGTGCGAATCGTCCACCATCACCAGTGCGTCGTGCCGATCGGCCAGTTCGCAGATGCCGGGCAGGTTGGCGAGGTAGCCGTCCATCGAAAACACGCCGTCGGTGGCGATCAGCCGGAAGCGGGCGTGTTTGGCCTCATCCAGTCTGGCGGCGAGGTCCGCCATGTCGCCGTTCTTGTAGCGCAGCCGCTGCGCTTTGCAGAGCCGAATGCCGTCAATGATGCTGGCGTGATTCAATTCGTCGGAGATCACCGCGTCTTCCTCGCCGAGGATCGTTTCGAACAATCCGCCGTTGGCGTCAAAGCAACTGGAGTACAGGATCGTGTCGTCCGTGCCGAGAAAAGTGCTCAGGCTCTGCTCAAGCTGCTTGTGGATCTGCTGCGTCCCGCAGATGAACCGCACGGACGCCATGCCGTAACCCCAGCGGTCGAGCGCGTCGTGCGCCGCCTGGATGACGGCCGGATGTTCGGCCAGGCCGAGGTAATTGTTCGCACAGAGGTTGATGACCGGCCGCGGCTGTCCGGCGACCTGGATACGTGCGTCCTGCGGCGAGGTGATGACGCGCTCTCCCTTATACAGGCCGGCCGCGCGGATTTCCGAAAGCTGCCGGGCAAGATGTTCGCGGAACCGGTCGTTCATGGGGAGTTGGTTGTCGGTGATCGGTTGTCGGACGCTGACGCCGGTGCAGGTTCAAAAGTTGCCCATGTGATCATGAAACACGCAACATGACGGGTTCCCTCCCCCTCATCCGGCCTCCGGCCACCTTCTCCCCACTCGGCGGCGAAACTCGCTCATCGAACGCACATTGTGGGGAGAAGGCCGCGATCGGCGTCTCTCGCGAAATCACGCACTGTCATTTAACGATCTCCAAGTGCGATGCGGCGCCGAACGGCGCGGCCCGCGAAGTGCGAGCGCCAACTATCGGCCAGGACCGGCAGTGCGGCCAATTCATCCAGCAGGGCGAGGTCCGGCTGCTTGTCGTACATCACGCGGCTGGTCCGGGCGATCGTCCAGCCAGGATGCGGACGCTGCTCAAGCTGCACCGGCAGACCGGAGACGATGGTACCAGGCGCCAACACGCGCAGGTACCAGCCGGAACGACCTGTGTCGACGACGCGTTTGGGCAGATCGGGACGGTTCCAGCGGCGCCCGAGTTTCCAGCACGGTTGGCGCGGCTGCGAGACTTCGAACCGCACCGGGCCGATCGCCCACACATCGCCGAGGCAGACGGCGTCCTCCGTCACGCCGCTGATCGTCAGGTTTTCGCCGAATCCCCCGAACGGCAGCGATGGCTCCTGCAGTTCGGCGCGCCACAACGGATAATGATCGGCCGAATAGGCGAGGACCGCTTTGTCGGGACCGCCGTGATTCTCGAGGTCGGCCTGACCGTCGCCGTCAATCTGGGTCGCATGCACGAGGACCGGTCCAGTGACCGGCTCTTTGAAGAACCCGGTCGTCCATTCGGCCGGGCCGCCGTCGGAATAGGTTCCGCGATGCGTGTGCGGCAGTCCAACCTGGATCGATTCGAGCACGGCGTTTGACATTTCGCGTCGTGGATGGGTCCAATGCGTCGTGCGGAGTGAAGGGAAAGGAACCGCTAATCAACGCTAATGAACGCTAATCAGAATCATAGGCAAGTCCTCCAGAGAAGCGCATGCACTGCGTCGAAAAGAGTGTCCAACAGGCGCAGGGGCACCTCTGACCGGCGTTTGACTCGTATCACTGCCATCAGCGCGTATCAGCGTTCATTAGCGGTTCTTTCCCGAAAGCGGTGTATGCAGATCGTGAGTTTCGCGGTGTGCCTGCTGCTGGCCTGTGGCGCCTCGGCGGCGGCGGGGCCGCCGAACGTGCTGATGATCGTCAGTGACGATCAGGCCTGGACTGACTACGGGTTCATGGGCCATCCGCGAATTTGCACGCCGCATCTGGACCAGCTGGCGCTGGAGAGCGCGATCTTCACGCGCGGCTATGTGCCGATGAGCCTGTGCCGGCCTTCGCTGGCGACGATCGTGACGGGGCTGTATCC
>JAXMBS010000140.1:0-3362 GCA_046349775.1 Planctomycetaceae bacterium
TGCAGTTGTTCTTTCGTCGGGATTGATGCAAAGCCGATTTCGATCTCGGTGTACACGGTCTTCAGCTCACCGGAAATCGGATGCATGGCCCCGTCCAGCACGTCGCGCACGGACCGCGCCAGTTGCTCGCCGTACTTCTTCGCCAGCTCGACCGTCCGCCGCGGCAGTGGATTCTGATCGGCGCCGCACCCGGCCCAGAACATCGCCTGTGTGCCGGGCAACTGCTCCTCGAGCGCTTTCATCGCAAAACCCGGATGGTCGCCGGTCCACTGGTAGAGATCGAGAACCGTTGCATGGCACGCATAACCGAACAGGACCGCTTTGAGCTTCTCGCCTGCCCGGACCGACAGCACCGGCACGTCATGATCGACCGGTCCGTTCAGCAGGCCGCGCTCGCGCAGCATCGGGACGTCCGCTTCTTTGTTGGTGCGCCGATTCACTGCATACGTCGCCGTGCCGCAGGCCCAGGCCAGCGTGACCGGCTCCATTTCGGCGGCCGCGTTGCCGACGGTTTGCACGACGTCCGCGATCAGCTTTGACGTATAGACGTCGATTTTGCGGTTCTCGGCATCGTTCAGTTCGAACATCGATCGCAGGTTGTTGCCGACGACCGGCCCGGTGTGGGTGTGCGAACAAAACAGCGCTACGTTCGCACGCGGAATCTGCAATGCATGCTCGATGCCCTCGCGCATCGCGAGCGATGTCTCGCGGTCCAGCCCGACAAGGTCCAGCGTCACGGCCGCAATCCGGTGGCCGTCCGGATCAGCGATCACGATTGCCTTGGCCCACAGTTCCGTCAACTTCCCGTCAGCACCATGATTGCGACTGGCGTAGCCCGACATCCACATCGGCTCCTGCGGCGTGATGTTCGTCCGCGCCACGCCGGCCTGCCAGTCGCCGGCGGATACCGAATCGGGAACAGCGAAGGCGGCAACGCCGACAAGCAGCGACAAACCGATCAGACGTCCCAGCATCACCGCGTCTCCCTTCCAAGCACTCGATTGTTCTGGCCCGCTAGACCTTGCATCGTGTCCCGTGGCTCCGACGATGTCAACGTGTCAGCGATTCCTGCCTCTGTCCCACAAACTCGCACCGTTATGTAGCATTGGTCTGCGTCGCTAACGTTCGACCTGTTTTGCGGCGGGAAAACCGTCGGCGCGCGACGCCGTTTTGTAGTCGCCACCAGGCGACCAGACACGAAACCAGGACTCCCGATCGGTTTCACCCGGCATACGGCGAACTCCCGCGCCCGGTCAATTGCTTCCCTGCCAACCAATTCCAATGGCGTCCGCCGATTCGCTCACGTTCCGTCCCCGGCTGCAGTGGCTGATCCTGCGGACCAGCATTGAGGAGCGGCTCGTCTATCGGGCCGATTTCGCCCTCGGCACGCTGTTCCGGTTCCTGCCGATCGTGACGCAGATTTTTCTGTGGGCGGCAATTTTTCAACAGCGCGACGGCCAGAGCGGGCGCCCCGCGATCGCCGGCTACGACTTTCACAGCATGGTGGCGTATTACCTGCTGGCCATGCTGGCGCGGGCGTTCTCCAGCATGCCCGGGCTATCCAGTGGAATTGCGCGGGAGGTCCGCGACGGGACGGTCAAGAAGTACCTGACGCAGCCGATCGACATGCTCGGCTACCTGTTCTGGCACCGCGTCGCGCACAAACTCGTGTATTACGCCGTGGCAGCCGGACCGTTCGCCCTGGTGTTCTGGCTCTGTCGCGATTTCTTCGGCGGCTGGCCGGACGCCGTCACGCTCGCCGCATTCATCGCGTCGCTCTTGATGTCGTTCCTCGTCGGCTTCCTGCTGGAAGCCTTGATCGGCATGATCGCCTTCTGGTTCCTGGAAGTCAGTTCGCTGCTGTTCATCTACATGATGCTGAACTACTTCCTGTCAGGGCACATGCTGCCGCTGGACCTGTTCCCGCCGGCGGTGAATGCCGCCATCGAGTACCTGCCGTTCAAATTCCTGGCGTACGTGCCGCCGGCGATCTTCCTCGGCCGATATGACAACGCGCAGCTCGCGCAGGAACTGCTGCTCGAAGCAGGCTGGATCGTCCTGCTGCTGATCGCCAACCGCGTGGCCTTTTCGCGCGGCGTGCGGCGGTATGCGGCGTTCGGCGGGTGAGCAACCAGCTGTCGTGCTATGGCATCGGCGGCGGATTGACGGGAACTGGTCCGCGAGCTCCCTCGCGGCGGGGACGTCGTTCGCCGTCCGGCCCTGATCCTCGATCACCGCGCGGCGGACCGCCAGCTCCGTCCGGCGGCGGGCCATCGGGTGGCGGGCCTTCTGGCGGTCCAAAACGGTCACCGCGACCGAATCGCCCTTCCCCCGGTCGCCCGCCGCGGAAAAACCCGTTACGTCCGCCTTCCCCGCCCGGGAAGCGTGGCCCGCCCCGAAAGCCGCCGCGCCAGTCCGGGAGGACACCCCACAGATCCCGCGGATCCAGTGCATTCGGCTGCCTGGCAAAATACTCCCGTTCCAACTCCGCTCGAAAGTCCGCAGGCTCCTCTTCCAATATCCTCTCGAGTTCGTCGCGATCTCCCGGCCATTGGGCCACCAGTTTTTCCAAATCTTCCGTCGTGGGGGGCGTGCGCTGGACCTCGTTGCCGTATTCCCTAAGTACGTTGCCAATGATCATTCGCACGAACAAGAACCGGCGATCATTGGGATCCGCATTTTCAAACCACGCCGGCATCGTCAGGTCAGGGACTTCCGCGATTGCTGCATCGAGATCCATCTGATCGACCAACTGGTCCAGCTTGAGTTTGTGGTGCCGCATGATGCTGAACAGTGCGAAGTACCGTGCGATGCCGGTCTTCTCAACGCCGTCTTCCGTCTGCAGCTTCTTCACATCGTCGGCGTTCAGCGTGGGAATTCGACCTTCAATTTTCCCCATCAGCACCTCGAGCTGGACCGGAGTCAGCTCAGGCGCATCCTGCAGAAACCCTCGCCACCACCGCGATCGAAAGCGGCTCGCCTGTTCATTCCGCTCATCGACGATCCGCTGCACCTCTAAGAGACGCGCATTCGGGTCGGCGGCGTTCCGCAGCGTTTGCCGGTCATAGGCCGGATTGGAACCGAGCCACGCATAATATCCCTCCATCGTGGCGTTGAGCTTGCCGCTGTTGTTGGCGGCGTCGTCCTGCAGGGCCGCATGCAGACGACGATACTGCTCGCGCTGTCCGTCAGACAGCGTCTCATACTCCTGGATGTTCCGATTCAGCCGGTCCCGTTCCGGTTGCGGCATGGCAGCCACAGCCTGCTGGACGTCGTTCCAGTTGTCCGGAGCCGCGCGCAACAACAACGGTGGCGCGGCCAGCGCCAGGGCGCCGACGACGATATACAGGGCGCGGTGGCTA
>JAXMBS010000141.1:0-3022 GCA_046349775.1 Planctomycetaceae bacterium
CGCGCCAGCAGGCAATTGTTGGCGAACGATTGCTTCCCCGGCTCAGCCCCGTACAGATCCTGTATGTGCTTCGGCTCCCGGCTGAGGTCGACCAGTTCCGGCGCCGAGGTCTGCATCCGGCACGCCAGTTCAAAAGCGGCGATCCGCGTGCTGATCTCCGGGTCGCCGACCACGTCGCGCCGCAGGCCGTTCAGCGCATTGATCGTATCGACCGTGCGACGGCGCGCATCGGCAGTGATGCCCGGCGGATTCGCCAGGAACTGCACGGGGTCCCCCTGGCAGCAGAACGGCACCCCCTGATGCACCGACGGCAGGAACCCCGCACTCCACGCCCCCGAACCGCCGCGCGGCAGCAGATTCGACAACAGCACGATAAACGACGGCAGATTGGCGTTCTCGCTCCCCAGTCCATAACTGAGCCACGATCCCAGGCTCGGCCGCCCCTCCAGAGGCGCTCCGGTCAGCAGCGTCAGTTGCGCAAACGGATGATCGAACACCCGCTCGTCGAATTTCATCCCCTTCAGAAACGAGAGCTGATCGGCAACGCCGGCAATATGCGGCAGCAGTTCGGACACGAACGCTCCGGACTCGCCGTGCTGCCGGAAGTGGTACGGTGAACCGAGCAGCTTTGAGGGGGCTTTCTTGTTCCGCGGCCGCAACTGAGCGAAGCGCACGTCGCCGACCGACTCGCGGTCCGCCGTCTTGCCGTTCAGATCGTTCAGCTTCGGCTTGTAATCGAACAGGTCGAGTTGCGACGGCGCCCCCGCCATGAACAGAAAAATCAGGTGCTTGGCCTTGGCAGGCGCCGGCGGCGACCGGTCCGGCACGGCGCTGTCTGCAGCACTCGCCGGGGGTGCCGGATGGAGCAGCGACGCCAGCGCCAAGGCCCCCATCCCCGCGCTGCCGCGAGACAGGAACGCCCGCCGGTTCAGCAGATCAACAGGATCTAACGCCGGGCAACTCACGGACCTATTTCCTGTTTCCCATTTCGCACCCACGACCCACTACTCTTTCGTTATCGTCTCATCCAGGCTCAGTAGCACGTTCGCGAGGACCGCATATGCCGCCCATGCTTGCAAGTTCCGCTGCGGGAATCTCGCCGCCGCGTCCGCACCACCAACAAGTGCAAATGCTGCATCCCTATCGCCCGTCAGTCGATTGTGCTCTGCAGCGTACAGTCGCTGCAACACCGAGTTCACCTGGTCGCCCGGCGCACGTCCGACACATAGCCGGAATCCGCGGGCGATCGCCGCAGCCGGCGTGCCGTCGGTCTCGTCGAGCATCCGCCCGGCCAGGTACACCGCCGCCTCGATCAAGACCGGATCATTGAGCGTCACCAGCGCCTGCAGCGGGTTCGTCGTACGTTCGCGGCGCGTGCAGGTCGACGTCCGGTTCGGCGCGTCAAACATGGCAAAGCTCGGATACAGCGTCCGCCGTTTCCAGTGTGTATACAGCCCGCGTCGATACCGGTTCTCGTCCGGGCTGACTTTCCAGGCAAAGCTGGCGAACTCGACGTTTTCCGACGTTCCCGGCGGCTGCCAGGGAAAGACGCTCGGCCCGCCCAGCTTCGTCGAGAGCAGTCCCGATGCCGCCAGGGCGATGTCCCGCACGACCTCCGCATCAACGCGGAACCGGGGCCCGCGCGCCAGCAGCCGATTCTGCGGATCGCGCTCCTGCTGTTGCGGCGTGACCTGCGACGACTGCCGATACGTCGCCGAGCATGCCAGCCGCCGCAAGACGCGCTTCTGGCTCCACTCCGACCGACGGAATTCAACTGCCAGCCAGTCCAGCAACTGCGGATGCGACGGCGGCTCTCCCCGTACGCCGAAATCCTCGCTGGTCCGCACCAATCCTGTCCCGAACAGCGATTCCCACAACCGGTTGACCGCCACGCGCGCTGTCAGCGGGTTGTCCTCGTCGATCAGCCAGCAGGCCAGCGACAGGCGGTCCCTGTCACCGCACCGCGCGGCATGCAGAAAACCGGGAACGCCGGGCTCGACCACCTCGCCATCCTCAGTCGCCGAACCACGCACCTTGAGGTGCGTCACATTCGGCTGGTCTCGCTCTTCGAGCACGAGCGCGGTCGCTGTCTCGCCACAGAGCGGCGACTCCGCGTCGAGTTCGCTGCCTGCGTACTTCGGCCCCGCCACTTCTTCAATCGAGTTGTTCAGGATCGCGTACAGCTCGTAGTACTCGCGCTGCGTCAGCGGATCGAACTTGTGGTTGTGGCACTGCGCACAACTGAACGTAAGACCAAACCACGTCGAGCCGAGCGTGTTGACGCGGTCGACCAGCATGTCGAAGCGATGCGTCGTCACATCCGGCGCGACGGCCGAGTTCCGCAGAAAACCGGTGGCGACGCGCTGCCAGTCCGTGGCGTCCGGCAGCAGGTCCCCCGCCAGTTGCTCGACGGTGAACTGGTCGAACGGCAGATCGCGATTGAGCGCGTCGATCACCCAGTCGCGATACAGCCACATTGTCCGTGGTGCGTCGAACTCAAAGCCGTTCGTATCTGCATACCGCGCCAGGTCCAGCCAGCGGATCGCCCATTTCTCACCGAAATGCGGCGATGCCAGCAGCCGATCCACCAGCCGCTCGACCGCGTCCGGCGCGTCGTCGGCCGCAAACTCGTCAACGTCCTCCGGCGTCGGCGGCAGCCCCAGCAGGTCCAGCGACAACCGCCGGATCAGCGTCGCGCGATCGGCCTCGGATGCGTGCGTGAGCCCGATCGACTCACGCTGCACAGAGACAAACGCGTCGATCACGTCTCGCGACCAGCCGGGATCCGCCGTTCTCGGCGGCCGCGCCGCGTGCGGTTTCACGAACGCCCAATGCCGCGCGTCCTCCGGCCACTCGGCGCCCGCCTCGATCCATTCGCGCAATCGCTCGACGTCCCCCGAAGACAGCGGCGGCGCGCCCAGCGGCATTCGCACGGCCGGATCCTCGGCCGTGATTCGCGCCAGCAGTTCCGAATGTGCGGGATCGCCGGCGATGATCGGCGTCGCAGCCGACGCCATCGCCT
>JAXMBS010000142.1:0-2992 GCA_046349775.1 Planctomycetaceae bacterium
TCTCGGCTGCTACGGCTACGCGGCTGCTGCCACTCCACGGATCGACGCCCTCGCGACGTCCAGCCTTCGCTTCGAGCGAGCCTACACGGCCGTTCCGATCACGCTTCCCTCGCACGCGACGATGTTGACGGGGCTCCTGCCGCCCGAACATGGACTCCGCATCAATAGCGTCAGTCGACTTCCGGACGACATCCCCCCGCTCGCCAAAATCCTGCAGGAGCAGGGATACCGCACCGGTGCCTTCATTTCGTCGCTTGTTCTGGACCAGCGTTTCGGCCTCGCGCGCGGCTTCGACGAGTACAACGACCGCCTTCAAAACAGTTTGACCGGCCCCCGCGTCGAGCGACCCGCCGGCGACACTGTTTCCGCAACAGTCGCGTGGCTCAATTCCGTTGCCGGCGAGCCGCTCTTCTGCTGGGTCCATCTCTACGATCCCCACGAGCCGTACGATCCGCACAGCGACGAATTTGGCGAACGATTCGCCAGCCAGCCTTACGATGGCGAACTCGCCTACGTCGACCAGCAGGTCGGCAGACTGCTCGACGTGCTGGCGCAACTCGACCTGAACGACCGCACGCTGATCATCCTGGCCGGCGATCATGGCGAAGGCCTCGGCGAGCACGGCGAGGCCACGCACGGCTTCCTCGCTTACAACTCCACGCGGCACGTGCCGCTGATCATTCGCCCCCCTGCTCCGGCCCGCTCCCACGTCCCGGTCTCGCAGCCCGTCTCGTTGGTCGACATCTCGCCTACGATTCTCAGCGCTCTCGATCTGCCGATCCCGCAGGGTGTCTCGGGACGAAATCTGCTGCCGCACAATTCGGCGGCCTCCACCAATGCCCGCGCATGTTACGGCGAGTCCGAAGCCCCTTACATGGAAGGGGGCTGGTGCCCGCTGCGGACATGGACCACGGAAGAATGGAAACTGATCCAGACCACCGTGCCGGAGCTGTACAACCTGACCGCCGATCCGGGGGAAACGCACAACCTGGTTCAAGAGCAGCCGGACGTCGCAGCGCGACTCGAGCAGGAACTCGACGCGTTCGCATCGGAACTCACCGTTCGTAAGGCAACCGCGACCGCCAGCACCGAAGCGGAAATCAAGGCGCTCCGCACGCTCGGTTACGCCGGCGGACAGCCGCCGGCACAAGCATCCGGTGTTCCGCTGCGCGACATCAAGGAAACGCTGCAATTTGCCGAACAGGTCCATCATTGCATGGATCTGATTGATCAGCGACATTCGGTGGAGGCGCAACAACTGCTCGAGGAAGTCGTCGCCGCGCTCCCCGACTATCCCAAGGCCTGGGGCACGCTCGGGGTCTGTCTCGCAGTGCAGGACAAGTACACCGAGGCGGAACCGCACTACCGGCGAGCGCTCCGGTTGGATGCGAATCAGAACTTCGCACGGATCGGGCTCGGCCGCGCTCTGTTCGCGCTCGGCCGGCTCGAAGAGTGCGTGGACGAATTGCAGTCCGCCGTCAAGGCGGAACCGTCCGCGCTCGATGCACAATATTATCTGGGGGAAGCCTGTCGCCGGCTGCAGCGCTGGGACCAGGCAAGTACCGCATTGACTGCCGCTGCGGCTCTCGACCCCGCCTTTCCCGAAGCGCAGGTCGCGCTGGCCGATCTGGCGCGCGATCGGGGAGATCTCGAAACCGCGAGCGACCGGTATCGGCAGGTGCTGACCAGGAATCCTCGCGCGATCGACGCGGCACTCAGCTATAGCCGCGTTCTGCAACTACTCGGCCGCGACGGCGAAGCACTCCAGACGCTCGACGGGCTTCTCAGCCAGTCCCCCAAGCATGTTGCCGCTCTGACGGAATTCGCCACTCTGCTGGCCACCACGAAGAACGTCGCCCTGCGAGAATCCGCTAAAGCTGTCGCCGCCGCCGAGCAAGCTTGCCGCCTGTCCGGCCGCCGCTCCATCCCCCCGCTGCGCGCGCTTGCGACCGCTGAGGCGGCCGCCGGTCAGTTCGACGCGGCCATCAAAGCCGCTGAAGAGGCCCTCGCTCTCGCCCGCGAAGAAAAATCCGACTCGCTCGTCGCCGGCATTGAGCGCGACATCGCGGCGTACCGTGAGCACTCTGCGATTCCGCGGCCGGCGGCGAAGTAGTCACCGACCGACGACCCACTCATATTCATTCAACGACGCCGGAAACATCTCAATACTGTATCCGGGCGCCGATGGCGGCATATAACGGCCATTGACCATCCGCACCGGGTGCACAAAGTGCTCGTGCAGGTGCGCCGCGTACTCGCACACGCGATTTTCCAGCGATCCGCTGATCGCGACGTAGTCGATCATCGCCAGGTGCTGCACGTATTCGCACAGCCCCACGCCGCCGGCATGCGGACAGACCGGTACGCCGAACTTGGCCGCCATCAGCTGCACCGCCAGCACCTCGTTGACTCCCCCCAGCCGGCAACTGTCGATCTGGCACACTCCCACCGCGCCTGCCTGCAGAAACTGCTTGAACATCACCCGGTTCGCGCACATCTCTCCGGTCGCCACGCGGATGGGCGCCACCGCTTTCGCGATGCGCGCGTGGCCGAGCACGTCGTCGGGACTTGTCGGCTCTTCGATGAACCACGGTTGGAATTCCGCCAGCGCACGGACCCACTCGATCGCCTGATCCACGTCCCACACCTGGTTCGCGTCGATCATCATCCTGCGATCAGGCCCAATCTCCTCGCGAACGATCCGGCACCGGCGAATGTCGTCCTGCAGATCGCGCCCGACCTTGATCTTGAACATCGACCACCCGTCGGCCAGGCATCGCCGGCAGAGCGCACGCAGCTTGTCGTCGTCGTAGCCCAACCACCCCGCCGACGTCGTGTACGCCGGGTACCCAGTTCGCTCCAGTTCGGCAATTCGCTCCGCCTTCGTCGGTTCGAGCTTCTTGAGGATCGCGACCGCTTCGTCCGGGCGGAGCGCATCGCTGATGTGGCGATAGTCGATACAGGCGGCAAGTTGCTCGGGCGACATCTCGGC
>JAXMBS010000143.1:0-2961 GCA_046349775.1 Planctomycetaceae bacterium
CAGCTGATCCGGGAGTTGAAGGACTTCTGGAAGGCCGACATGATCCTGCCGGCGAGCAGCTGATGGCGAGACCTCATCAACGTCCCGGGACGCTGTTAGCTTCCGGGACGTTTGGCTTTCCCTGAATCGTGAATCCCGGTTCCTGAATCCTGCCTCTGCTTGGCGCATACTCTGCGTCCTCTATGCTACAGCCACCAGCCGGCCGGTGATGCGTGCGTGTGTTCTCTTACACGCGATCCGGGGCCGGCGATTGTTCTCCAGAAAGCTGCTCCATGCCCCGCGTGTTGATTACCGACAACCTTTCCGAAGCCGGCCTGCAACTGTTGCGGGCGACGCCCGGAATCGAGGTCGAAGTCCGCTCCGGCCTGACCCCCGAGCAGGTCCGGGAGGCGCTACGCAACGTGGACGGAATCATCATTCGCAGTGCGACCAAGTTGACGGCGGCGCTTTTGGAAGGGCAGCGACGGCTCAAGGTGATCGTGCGGGCGGGCGTCGGCGTGGACAACATCGATCTCGACGCGGCGACGCGCGAGGGGATCGTGGTGATGAATACGCCGGCCGGCAACACGACCAGCACGGCCGAACATACCATCGCCATGCTCATGGCGCTGTCCCGCAACATCAGTCCGGCGGCGCAATCCATGCGCGAGGGGAAGTGGGACCGCAAGTCGTTCACGGGCACGCAGCTGGCCGGAAAGACGATCGGCGTCGTGGGGCTGGGGCGGATCGGTCAGGCGGTCGCGCGACGCTGCCGCGGACTGGAGATGTCGGTCCTCGGCTACGACCCGTTCATTTCTGCTGAAAAGGCGGCCGAACAGGGGATCGAACTGTATCGCGACGTCGACGCCCTGCTGGTGAAGTGCGATTTCGCGACGGTACACACCCCGCTGTCTGACGAAACTCGCGGCCTGATCAACGCGGCGCGACTGGCGAAGATGAAACGCGGCGTGCGGATCATCAACTGCGCCCGCGGCGGGATCGTCGACGAAGACGCGCTGGCGGACGCGATCCAGTCCGGGCAGGTGGCCGGCGCAGCGCTCGATGTGTTTGTCAACGAGCCTCCGAAGGGATCGCGATTGCCGTCGCTGCCGCAAGTCCTGTGCACTCCACACCTGGCGGCCTCGACGGATGAAGCGCAGGAACAGGTCGCGCTGGAAGCGGCCGAGATCATCGCCGCGTTTCTCACGCGGAACGAGGTGCGGTATGCCGTCAACATGGCGCCGATCTCGGCCAAGGAACTGGCCGGCGTGAAACCGTATCTCGACCTGGCGTATCGGCTGGGACTGCTGCTGTCGCAGATCAACCGCGCTGCTCCGGTGAAGTCGGCCAAACTGATGTTCCGCGGCGAAGCCGCCTCAAAGCCGACGCGGCTCATTGCCAACGCGTTCACGTCCGGACTGCTCAGCTCCGCCCTGCAGGAGAACGTGAACATCATCAATGCCCAGCTCCTGGCGCAGGAACGCGGCATCGAGATCACGGAGTCGACGTCGTCCGACAAAGGTGACTTTTCCACATTGCTGTCGGCGACAGTGGCGTGCGAGAATCGCGATCTGACGGCCGCCGGGACGATTTTTGGGCAGGAATTCCTCCGGCTCGTGCGGCTCGATGATTTCCACCTGGACGCGTACCTCGACGGCATCATGCTGATGTATTCGCACCGGGACCGGCCCGGCCTGATCGGCGCCATCGGGACGGCCTGCGGACGTCACAACGTGAATATTTCGCACATGGCCCTCGGGCGGCGAAATATGGGTGGCGAAGCGGTGGCCTTCTTCAATGTCGATGATGAGCCGCCTGCCGCTGCCATTGAGGAAGTCTCGAAACACCCGGACGTGACCGGCGTGCAGGTCATCAAGCTGCCGCCGGCCGGCGCGCCGCTGCCGTGGCTGGGGCTGTGAAAGGGCCAAGGTTCCAGGGGCAGGGGACCGCGTCGATCAACCATCAACCATCAACTACCAACGCTCTCCATCATGGCTGCGGATCAACTGAAGCAGACACTCCGTTCACTGCACGACGAACTGGCGAAGTCGCCCAGCGTCGATCCGGAGTTACGAGCGCTGCTGGCGTCGCTGGCAGAGGACATCGACGACGTACTGCATCCTGCGGCGCCGCCGCGAGCGGGCACCGAAGGCTCGCTCACCGAACGCGCGACGAACGTGCGTCAGCAGTTTGAGGAGAGCCACCCGCAACTGGCGGCGATTATCGGGCGGATTGCCGACGGTTTGAGCCAGCTGGGGATTTGAATCGCGTGCGCACAGCAGCCTGGCTGCTCCTCATTCATCGAGCGACGTCTGCGACGTGTCCGGCGCCAGGGAGATTGCGACAACGCCGAGGGCGAAACAGAGACTCGTCACGCGCCCGATCCGCGCGTAATCGCCGGCGAAGTACGTCATCAGCAGACCTGTCGCGAAGATCGTGACGGCCGTCAGAATCCGCCCGAAGTTGAAACTCACGCCTGCGCCCGTGGAACGGACTCGCGTCGGAAACAGCTCCGGCAGGCACAGCGGCAGCCAGCCGAAGTACAGGCCGCTGAAAAAGCCCAGTGCCGATACCCAGTACAGAAACGACGCGTCGGTCGGCACGACGTACCAGAACGTCCACTGTGCAATCAGCAGGCAGATCACGCTCGTCAGGAGGTAACTCCGCCGACGGCCGAAGCTGCTGGCAACCCAGCCGCCAATCAGGCTGCCGAGAATGCCGGTGAAGGCCCGCGCCTGCACCACCTGCGCCTTGAGCTCCCGGTTCGGATTCTGGGCTGCCTCCATCGCCTGCTCGGCCCACGGATTCATCCAGTTGGCCGAGCCCCAGCCGCCGATCATGGGGATTGTCGCCAGCAGGATTCCCACCAGCGTCAGGTGTAACAGCGGCGGACGAAAGATCTCTGCGCGGACCGGCGTCGGAGCAGGCTGATCCGCCGAGCGATGCCGCGCAGCCAGCCAACGGGGAGACTCCGGGACCGCC
>JAXMBS010000144.1:0-2703 GCA_046349775.1 Planctomycetaceae bacterium
GCGACCGTTCCCCTTCTGGATTGATTCCTGGGGCAGCCCCAGCGGGATGACGCGGGCCTTCAGCGGGCCAGTGCGCAGTGACCATTCTCGAGTGAGTGCGTCCTGCTTGGCGGCAGCGCCGGAAACCAGGGGGAGGGACAGCGTGTGTTCAATTCCGACTTCTCCGGCGGCGTCCACGCTGTCGCACAACAGCAGAAAGTGATCGTCGCGCGACAGCAACGCCTGTCGCAGCAGATTGCGGCCGTCGCTGGCGGACTGCCGGAGTTCGACATAATCGGCCGTCGAATCGGAGAACCAGCAGACGCACTCCCAACCGGCCGACCAGGCCAGCTCGCCGGTTTTGCCGAACTTCGTCGTGCCACTCCATTCGCCCGACAGCACCGGCGCGCCGAGGGCCGTCAATTCGATGCGGGGCTGCGCGCCGTCGAAGGCGATCGTACAGGCATCGGCCCCGATGCCCCAGTTGTTACGCAGGCAGGCGAGCTGCGCGGAATCAGACTGTGAACCGGGGCGATGCTTCCGCTTGAATCGCGGCGCGACCGACGTGCGGTGCAGTTCGTTGCGCCGGGTCGGATGGGTATTGGCCACGTTGGCCGCCAGCAGTGCGGCGCGGTGCGTTTTTTTGAATCCGGCCGTCTTTACCGCGGCACGCGGCAGTCCGGACGCAGGAGGAATATCGTCGGCACACAGTGCGGTGCGGCCGTCGGGGCGTAGCAACGCGGTCGTCCGCAGGACGAGTTGCCTGTAGCGCTGCCGCGCGTCGCGGTTGAGCCAGTCGTCGTCGGCGAGTGCACCAACGGCTGTTGCGCGGGTGAACGGGGCCAGACTCAGGGGCAGCCGGTCGAGCAGCGCGGAGTGCGGATGGCCATCTTCATCGCAGAGGTGCGCCAGCTCGCGCCGCAGTTGTTCGGCGCCCAGGGCGCGGGCCTGGCGGGCGTCGCGCAACCGGTGGAACAGAATGCCATACGTCCAGGGGACTTCGCCCAGCAGGACCGCACGCTGTTCGGGTGTCAGCCGGCCGGCGAGCTGCGGCGGCGTTTCGAGCACGCGCTGCATTGCGTTCCACGTGAAACGCCACAACCGCCAGACCAGATCAGCATCCTGAGCTGGCTCGCGAAGCAACAGCGACGCACAACCCAGGATCTCGAAGCCGTGTAGCGCGGCGCCGGTCTGCAGGCGGTCGAGTGCCTCGCCAATACGAGCGGCCCGGCGTTGGCGGGACTTTCGGGACGGCTGGCCTGGACCCGGCGCGTCGGCGAGGAGCTCAGCCAGCATTTGGCTGCGATCGGTGACAGGAAACGCCTGCTGCGACCAGAGCGCCTGTTCGTGCGTTGACAAGGCGTGCCGCTGCGCACGGTCGATGTCCCGGTATGGCCGCTCTTTCCAGAGTGCCCGCGCAAAACTCGACGCGTCGTCGGCCTCAAATGCTTCCACGAGCGCACGCGGCGCAGAACGTCGGAACTGGGGAATCGCAGATTTTCGAGACGGCAGCGCTCGCCGCACGGCAGCATCAGACATCGGAAGCCAGTCAGTCCGCAGGGTGGTCGCAATTCAGGCCATCACAGGCGACCGACAGCGTAGCGGGGCCAATGTCCATGGTCCATTGTCGATTGAATTTGGTCCGTGCCACTTCTTCACAATCGACGATGGACCAAGAACTGTTCGCTATTCGTCCCCCCCGGCTTCCAACACTGACAGAAACGCCTTCTGCGGGATCTCCACCTGGCCGAACTGCTTCATCCGCTTTTTGCCCTCTTTCTGCTTCTGGAGCAGCTTGCGCTTGCGGGTGATGTCGCCGCCGTAGCACTTGGAGGTCACGTCCTTGCGGAGCGCCGAGATCGTCTCGCGGGCGATCACGCGGCTGCCGAGGGCCGCCTGCAGGGCGACCTCGAACTGGTGCTTGGGAATCTCCTGCTTGAGCTTCTTGCACAACGCGCGGCCTCGGCGCTCGGCCGTTGTGCGATGGACAATCGTGGAGAGCGCGTCGACCTTCGTCCCTTTGACGAGGATGTCCATTTTCACCAGGTCGGCCGGCCGGAATCCGATGACCTCGTAATCCATCGTTCCGTAGCCGCGGGTGGCGCTTTTCAGCTTGTCGTGGAGGTCGTAGATGATTTCGGCCAGCGGCAGCTCGTAAATCAGCTCCGCGCGCTCGGGGCCGAGGTATTGCGTCGTCTTATAGATGCCGCGGCGGTCCTCGCAGAGCTGCATGATCGTCCCGATGTTGGAACTGGGGACGATGAACGTGACCTTGGCGATCGGTTCGCGGAACTCCTCGATCTGGCCGGAATCCGGGACGAGGACCGGGTTGTCGATCAGCATCACCTCGCCGTCGGGCTTGAGAATCTCGTAGGTGACGTTTGGCGCCGTCTGCAGCAGGTCGACGTCCGCCTCCTGCTCGAGACGCTGCTGGATGATCTCCATGTGCAGCATGCCGAGGAAGCCGCAGCGGAAGCCGAATCCGAGGGCGTCGCTGGTTTCCGGCGTGAACGAAAAGCTGGCGTCGTTGAGGCTCATTTTTTCGAGCTCTTCGCGCAGGTTTTCGAAGTCGGTGGCGTCGATCGGAAACATCCCGCAGAAGACCATCGGCTTGGGATGCTTGTAGCCGGGGAGGGCTTCCTTGGCGGGATTGCCGGCCAGCGTGACCGTGTCGCCGACGTGCACGTTCCCGAGCACTTTAATGCCGGTGATGATGTAGCCCAC
>JAXMBS010000145.1:0-2565 GCA_046349775.1 Planctomycetaceae bacterium
AGTTTTGCGCCGTCGCGAAAGGCGCCGTAAGGATCGCCATCGATGGCGTCGACATAGATCAGTTCGTTCGGCGCAACCGGCGGATTGGGAAACCTGTGCGTGCGCGGCGCGACGCCGCGCGTGACCTGCAGGTAGATCATGCCGCTGTCGACGCTGCTCTCGCGCAGCGTCTCGTGCATCCGCTGTTCGAGCCGGGCAGCGTCGGCTGCGATGCAAATTTCAGCCAGGCTGCGCCGCAGCCGCGCCATATGCTCGCGGAGCAGGAACGGGCGGCCGCCGTAAACGCGCAGCACCTCGTAAATGCCGTCGCCGAACAGGAAGCCGCGATCGAGGACAGAGACCCGCACGTCCGCCAACGGCATCGCGACGCCGTTCCAGTTCGCCCACGGGAGTTGACGCACGGAGTTGGTCCTTCGGTTCGGGTGTGATCGGCGTCGATGCGTTTGCCCGCATCCGCAGAAGCCAATCGCAGAATCGCCGACGCTTGCACCGCGTGCAAGTGCAGCAGTCCGCGCCGCCGGCCCGGCCGGTTGGCGCACGTCGGCACGCAGCAGCCGGGACACCTGTCAGGCGGTCGTCGCTTCGGCTGCCGGCGGACGTTTCGGGTCTTTCCGCATGAGTTGCGGCAACAGCATCAGAAAACCGGTCGTGATGGCGACGTCGGCCACGTTGAACACGCCGGTCCGCAGCCAGCCGATCCCGGTCAGCGCGGAGAAATCGATCACCATGAAGTCGATCACACCCCCCAACGACAGCCGGTCAATCAAGTTGCCGACCCCCCCCGCCAGCAGCAGCGCCAGCGCCACGAACGTCCATTTGTTCCAGCCGGATCGGAACAGCAGGACGAACGCCACGCCGCTGAGGACGATGCCGTTCATCACGACCAGGAGCAGCAGGCGGACCTGTTCCGGCAAGTTGGCAAACAGGCTCAAAAACGCGCCGCGGTTGACGGCATACTGGATGAAGAAACTTTGGCCGACGACGAGCATCGGATTACGCTCGGTGTGCTGCCAGTGGTCGGTGGCATAGCCTTTCGAGGCCTGGTCGCAGCCGACCAGGAGCACCAGCGTCACGCCGACGATCAGGCAGCGCATCCGTGGGGACATGGCGGGCAGGGTTGATGGTTGATGGTTGATCGACAAGACGTGCACATCCGCCGCGCGATCGACTTCCGGCGTTGGCACGATCATATCTGGCGGGGCCGCTTCGCTGAGAGGGCAGTTTGCCGTTGGCATTCACGGCACATTACGTGGACGCATGCACACATTGTGCGATAGTATGTCGCGTATGGATCGTTCGCCCGATGCCGACCTGCTCGATCTGCTGCGGCTCAGCCTGGTTTCCGGGCTGGGACCGCGGCTGTATTCGCTGCTGCTCGCACGATTTGGCACGCCGGCGGGGATCTTGGCAGCGACCGGCAGCGAGTTGCTGGAGGTGGAGGGCGTCGGGCCAAAGCTCTCTTCAGCGATCGTCCTCTCCAGAACCAGCGACGAGGCAGAGCGCGAACTGACGGCCGCCCGCGATCAGGGAGTCGACCTCCTGGTCCGTGGAGCAGCCGGGTATCCGCGCATGCTCAAGGAAATCTGCGATGCCCCGCCGCTGCTGTACTGCCGAGGCACGCTCCAACCGGCCGACGAGCTGGCCATTGCGATTGTCGGCTCGCGGCAGTGCACGCTCTATGGCCGCCAACAGGCGGAACGCTTTGCCACGGCGCTGGCGCGCGCCGGGCTAACGATTGTCAGCGGACTGGCGCGGGGGATCGACGCGGCGGCGCACCGCGGCGCGCTCGCCGCCGGCGGCCGGACGATTGCGGTGTCGGCCACCGGGCTCAATTCGATTTATCCACCGGAGCATATGGATCTCGCGGCGGAAATTACGGGTCAGGGTGCATTGCTCTCGGAATCTCCGCTCAATCGCGGCCCGTCGCGGGGGATCTTTCCCCAGCGGAACCGAATCATCTCAGGCGTTTCCCTGGGAGTCATCATCATCGAGGCGAACCGCAAAAGCGGCGCGCTGCACACCGCGCGGCACGCAATGGAACAGGGGCGCGACGTGTTCGCGCTGCCGGGGCGCGTGGACTGTCTAGCGAGTCAGGGGTGCCTCGATCTGATCCGCGACGGCGTCACACTGCTCCGCAGCCCCGATGACGTTCTCGAAGCCCTTGGCCCATTGATGCAGCCGGTGCGGCGGGAGGACAATTCGGTCGTCCACGTCCCGCGCGAGCTGAATCTCAGCGAGCAGGAACAGGCGATCCTCAATCAGGTGACGGCCGATCCACAGCATGTCGATCAGGTGCTGGCAGGCTCCCGGCTCGAGACTTCGCGGGTTCTTGCCACGCTGACGATCCTGGAAATGAAGCGGCTGGTGCGGAGGTTGCCGGGGGGCTACCTGGTGCGGGCGTATTGAGTGAGCGTGGATGCTTGGTGGGGGCGGCTCGTCGGAGTGTGCCTGCCCGCGTCACAACCACTCTGCGAATCACCAGAGCGGAGTTCAAGATGGTCTAGCGTCCGGAAGGCCCCAAACACCGATGAATTCAGGGCCGCGGGTGCTACACCAAAGAGCCGT
>JAXMBS010000146.1:0-2456 GCA_046349775.1 Planctomycetaceae bacterium
ATCGGGCACGCGTACGGCTCTCCTTCGGGAGTGCGCGACGAGACGTTCAAGCCTGAACTCCGGATGGGACTGGCTGACAGGCCGGAGTGTACCGCACCCGACTGCACGATTCCGAGTGGCCGATATCTACGCCAAAGTCGAGGTCGGCCCCGAAATGCCGATACATGACGACGACAACGGCGGGCGGCGACCCAATCGCTGATCTTCGGCTCGAATGACGCGGACGTCGGTTCAAGCAGCTGGCGCGACCTGTCGTCCCCCAAACCGGAACGGCTCTCCTCCCACCTCAAATCCCGGTCGCAGGCCGACATTCAGGACCAGGCCCAGCGAGACGCCCGTTGTCAGCAGGCTGGAGCCGCCGTAGCTCAGCAGCGGCAATGTGAGTCCGGTGATCGGCATCAGTCCGACCGTCATCCCGGTGTTGATAATCACCTGGGCGGCCAGCAGCGCCGCGATTCCGACGCACAGCAGCCGGCCGAACGGCTCCTGCGTAGAGCCCGCGACGACCAGGCAGCTTCCCAACAGTCCTGCGTACAGCAGCAGGGCGCCGGCTCCCCCCCACGTGCCGTAGCGTTCGCCGACCAGACAGTAAATGAAGTCCGTGCGCGAGGCATACAGCCGGTATGCCGCCGCGTCGCTCACCGGCATGCCCGTGATTTCGCTCCCCCACAAGCCCCCCAACGCCAGCATTTGTTTCGACTGGTGCAGGTGATAGCCGTCGCCCGTTGGGGCGAGCCCGCCGTCGGCCTGTGTGAACACCGCCGTGATCCGCGAACGCTGCTCGGCGCTCATCACCTTCCACAAGACCGGCAGCATCGCCACGCCCAGCAGGCCGATCGCCACCAGGTGCCGCAACCGCGCGCCGGCGGCGAACAACATGGCGTACAGCACTGGAAAGAACAGCAACGATGTTCCGAGGTCCGGCTCGCGCAGGATCAACACGACGGGCACAGCGGTGATCGCGAACGGCAGCAGCAGGCCGGACAGGTTGCGGTAGTTCCGCCGATGCCGCAGGTAAAAGGAGAGCGTGAGGATGTAGGCCAGCTTGGCCAGTTCCGACGGCTGAAAATCGGCGATACCCAGCGGAATCCAGCGGTGTGAATGATACTTGGCCGGAAACAGGTACACCGCCACCAGCAGCACCAGGCTGACGGCGTACAGCGGGTAGCTCCACCTCCTGAGCCGGCGGTAAGAAACCAGCGTCGTCGCGAACAGGGCGACGACGGACAGTAGTCCCCAGATCGCCTGTCGCCTGGCGAACGCGCCACTGCCTGCCAGTTCATCCCCGCGCGACATCGCCAGCAGACCGACCCCCAGCAGCGCCGCCGCCACCAGCGGCACCAGCCACACGAACCGCGAGTGATGCAGCGTGCTGTTCATTCCGGCGGCGGTTTACCCGATTCCAGCAGCTCTGGGAACGGCGGTCTCAGGACGCACAAGTCCCCGCCTTGACGCTGGTCGCCGGAATTCCCTAGTCTCCCCTCTCCCTTGGAGATTGCTGTCTCCCCGCGTGCGGGATTCGCGGAATCCCGGCGTGAATCGACACCGGCCCGTCGCGGGCTCCCTACCAAGTTGTTGTGCACAATGGCCGAATTGATTGCTCCCCACGGCGGACTGAAGGAACCTGTCTGCTGCACTGTCCCCGCCGCCGAAATCGAAGCGTTCAAGGCCGAGGCCGCCGGACTCCCCAAGGTCCCGGTTTCCGGCGCTGATTTGTCCAGCGTCTATCGCTTCGCGGACGGCACCCTGAGCCCGCTCACCGGTCCGATGGATCGCGAGACGTTTGACCGGGTCCTGGCCGAATCGGTCGTCATCCACAACGGCAAGAAGTACGCCTGGACGATTCCCATCTCGTTCCCGGTGGCCTCCGAGGTCGCCAAGACCCTCGCGAAGGGACAGAAGGTCGCGCTGACCGCGCCGTCCGGCGACGTCGTCGCCACGCTCGACGTCACCGACGTCTTCCCGTGGGACAAATGCGGCTACATCAAGAGCGTCTACGGCACCGGCCGGATCGACCATCCCGGCGCCGACATGGTCATCAAGGGGGACGAAGGCAAGACGCACCTCGTCGGCGGCACGATCAAGGCCCTGCCGCAACCGAAGAACGCCAAGTTCGGCAAGTACGTTCTCACCCCGCGCGAAGTCCGCAAGCTCCTCGGCGAAACCGGCTGGGACGCGGTCGTCGCGTTTCAGACCCGCAATCCGCTGCACCGCGCCCACGAGTACGCCCTCGTCTACGGCCTCGAGTGGCTGCTCAAGCAGGGCAAGAACGCCGGCGCCGTCCTCAATCCGCTGATCGGTGAGACGAAGGGAGACGACGTTAACGCCGAGATCCGCATGGAAACCTACGAGCACCTCATCACCGAGCGCCAACTCGGCGAAGGGGACAGCGACCAGAATCTGTGGAAGCCGCGCAAGGAGAGCGTGCCGGACCGCGTGAAGCTCCTCGGCCTCGA
>JAXMBS010000147.1:0-2282 GCA_046349775.1 Planctomycetaceae bacterium
GCGTCCCGGCGGCCGGCTGATCTGTCTGGGGCCGAACATCCGGTTCGTCGGCGGCGAATACTGGGACTTCTGGGACCATTACCTGCCGCTCACCGACCGCTCGCTGTGTGAAGTCCTGCAGATTCTCGGGTTCCGGATCGAACGCTGCTGGCCGCAGTTTTTGCCGTACACGATGTCGCGCGGCTCAACGCCGCCGATTCCGCTCGTGCGGCTGTACCTGAAGTGGCCGTGGTGCTGGAGGCTGTTCGGCAAGCAGTTTGTGATTGTCGCGCAACGGGAATAAGGCCAATCAGTGATTCGCAGTTCCGGGGGCTTACGCCCTCCGGCTCGCCGCTGTGTCACTTCCCAGTACGTTGTCCGGAGTGCGTCGCATCGGAAACCACCCGGCACGGAATGCATACCAGTACCAGCGCAGGTAGTTCGGCAGCGACTCGACGATCCGGAAGTTCGACGTCCCCGCTGTGCGGTCGCGCCAAGTGGCGGGCGTCTCGGCGATCGGTACACCGCGAGCGAATGCCTTGGCCGTCAGCTCCAGTGCGATCTCAAAACCGCGGGTCGCTTCAATACCCAATTCTTGCACGAGCGCCGCGTCGTACATTCGGAAATTGTTCGTCGCATCATGAGTCGGAAACCGACCGAGCCAGTACAGCGACAATCCCGCCGTGCGGCTCATGAGTCCTTTGAGCCAGGGGCCGCCGATCTGCCGGCCGCCGCGCATATAGCGCGACGGACACACCACTCGATACCCGCGGTGATAGAGCCGCAGCATCTCCGGAACCGCGGCGAGGTCATCCGACAGGTCGGACATCACCACAATTGCCGGTCCCGCGGCGACCGCCGCGAATCCGGCACGGATTGCATTCGCCGGTCCGCGGCCGAGGTCGTTTCGCAGCAGTTCCAGCCACGGTCGCGTACGCGCCAGCTCTCGGCCGACAGGCACCGTTGTGTCGGCGTCGAAGTCATATACCATCAGCAGGCGGAACGGAGCGGGAACATGTCGCTCGATATCCGCCAACACCAACGGAAAGTTCTCCGGCTCGTTGAACACCGGAACAATCAGCGTGACCTGCGGTGCGGCGGCAGCGTTGTCCACGGTTGCAGCGGTCAAATGGTCCCGAGTTCGATCTGCTGGCGAATCCACGGGATCAATTCGTCAAGAATGCTGTCCAGAGTGGTCGTCGCTTCAAAACCGAGCAACCGCTTCGCCTTCTCCGTGCTGGGAGACCGAAACGCCACATCGTGCTCGAACGCCGGATCGCAGACGTATCGCAGCGGTTCGTCCGGGCCGTGAATCTTCATCCAGATCAGCGTCGCCAGTTCCAGAACCGTTGTTGGCACGCCCGTTGAGATGTTGAAGTCCTGATTCCGCGCGTCCGGATGTTCGACGCACGTGCGAATCCCGCGCGCCAGATCGCCGCCATAGGTGTAATGCCGCACCTGGGCGCCGTCTCCGAGAATGTGCAGGGGATCCTGTCCCTTCAGGACCTTCTGGACCAGATCGGGCACGACATGGCTCAGCGCCAGCCGCACGTCGCCCGACATGACCTCTTCGTCGGCACTGGCCCGTCGTTCGCCAATGCCTACGCAGTTGAACGGCCGCACGATCGTGTAGGGCAACTCGTACTGCTGAAACGCGCCCTGCGCAAAGTACTCGGTCGCCAGCTTCTGAAATCCATATGTCGATGACGGCGGCGGAGAACGCCGCTCGGCCCCTTCGGGCGTGGGGAATTCGCTGGCGTTCTCGTAAACCATCGAGGACGACAACACCGTGATCTTCTGCAGCGTCCCGATCCGCCGCGCGGCGACGGCCGCCTCAAACGCCGCCGCAGTGATCTTTTCATTCTCAGCCAGCAGGTCGAACGCCAGCCGGTGGAAATAGGCGATCCCGCCGATCATCGCCGCTCCGGCGATGAAGTGCTCGCAACCCGTGAGCAGTTCGCGGATCAGCCCCGCATCCTTGGCATCACCATTGACGAACCTGTAGCGAGGATGGTCTTCATATGCCGGCCGCAGCTCGCCGTATTTCGAAAAATTGTCGAGACCGACGACGTCCCACCCGGCGTTGAGAAACTCGCCGACGACGTAGCTGCCGATGAACCCGGCCGAGCCGGTAATCAGAACTTGCATGTGGAAGAAGAATTGCAGATTGCGGGTTACGGAGTTGCTAGCGTATCTGATGCCATCCCCGGTTTCTAAAGACTGGCGATCGAATTCTGAGGGTAATTGTCGGTTCGTACGCTACGGGTCGATTGTCGCAGTCACTGGCAGCTGGGATGAACCGA
>JAXMBS010000148.1:0-2263 GCA_046349775.1 Planctomycetaceae bacterium
CAGCTTCGTCCACAACCTCGCCCGCTATGTCGAGGAGCTGGGGTGTGAAACGCGCGTGATGCGCAGCGACGCTGTGAGTGTGGCCGACATCGAACGGCTGGCGCCGGACGCGATCATCCTCTCGCCCGGTCCGTGCACTCCGAACGAAGCCGGCGTCTGCCAGGAGGCCGTCCGAGAGCTGAGTGCGCGGATCCCAATCCTGGGGGTCTGCCTCGGACACCAGGCCATCGCCGCCGCGCTCGGAGGCGACGTCGTCCGCGCTCCGGAACCGGTCCACGGCCGCACGTCGTCGATCCTCCATGACGGGACCGGACTGTTCACAGGACTTCCCAACCCGCTGCGTGCGACGCGCTATCACTCACTGATCGTTCCCGCAGCATCGCTGCCACCCGAACTGGTCGTAACCGCACGCACGGACGACGGTCTTGTCATGGCGCTGGCCCACCGCACAAGGCCCGTCTTCGGAGTCCAGTTTCATCCGGAGTCGATCCTCACGCAGTCCGGGCATCGACTGCTGGCGAACTTTCTGCACATCGCCGGAATTGAGACGCAACTTCCGTCCGATACTGAGCGGCCGCAGTCTGCAGCGCCACCGGATTTCTACGCCCAGCCGCTGGACTCGCCCGCGCCGCTTCCCCTGCCCGGCGCGCACTGAGAGTCCGCCAGAGTCGTGACCGTTCGCCGAATCGCTGATTCGCCGGAAGCGTGGTGACACGAGCGGCTCGGCGGGAGCCTCGCCCTCCCAAAGGGTGCCAGGCACGCTGTGACGGGTCGGCGATCGTCGCTTGCGGCTTCGCACCCGCGCATCATTTGCCGCGCGCCGCCGCGACCTCCCCTTCGTGCGCCGCCGCTCCCAGCGGCGCCAGCGGCACGTTCTTCGCCTCCAGTAACTCCCGCATCGCGCCCACCAGCACCGCTTCCGATCCCGGCGCCACCAGCGATGCTCCCCGCGAGGTTTCGTACCCTTCCTCGTCGTACGCAATGTCGGTCCCAATGTACCACGGTGCATAGTCCCCATACGCCGCCATGCACACAAACAGGTCCGGCCGCAGCTCCTGTGCCGCCAGTTGATACTCGACGAACAGCTCTCCCGGCATGTGGAGGATGCGGGCATTCCCCAGCGTCAGACAGCCGACATCGATGGCGTCCCTGCCCGGCAGCGCGCAGACCAGCCAGCCCGCAGAGTCCCACCGATTCAGCTTGTGCTGCTTGGGATCATTGATGATCGACAGCAGCTCCGCTTCATCGAGATACGCGGCCGGCGGCAACGCAACGGCCACGGATCTCCATGAAACCTGGTCCGCCGTGATGGGCACGCGCGTCGCTCCCTGCCATGCCAGTTCCATGCCGGCCGCCATGCGGTCCGCCAGGATCTGCCGATTTGCGTGTGCGCCGTCGTTGTACTTTCCTGCCCCGATGTTGCCCCCCGCGCCGTCGAAGTGCACGTGCAGCACGCCCGTCGCTTCCTGCCGCGCATTCCGCGCCAATCCCGGAAAGTCCGGCGTCGCCTGACCCGTGCGGTAGTAGCTCTGCGGGTGCGTCGCATAGTACGTGAGCGCCACCAGCGGCTGTTCTCCGAGATAGAACGTGATCATCCGCACCAGCGGATCGATGACGCCTTCGGGATAGGCGCGCACGGCCGGATCCTCGGTGGCCGTCCACCGGACATGCGCGACTTTGCCGTCTGCACCCAGAATCCGTCGGTTCGACGCGACCTGTTCGACGCGTCCCGTCGAAAACGCGACGTCCGTCACCTTGAACGGCACGCGTAGCGCCTCCTGGATCGCGGCCGCGGTCCGGCGGATCACGTCCCGTGCGAATCCGACATCCTGGTATTGCGCACTGATGCCGTCGGCCGCTGCCAGTTCGGCCATCGAGAAATCACACCAGGGCGCATCGTGCTGGTGCAGCGCGTGGACTGCGACCCGCTCCGGCGTCGTGCCGGCAGCCGCAGCCAGCTGTTCCCGGAACTCGCGATGCCCGTCGTTGCCGATCCCGATCCAGTCCACGGCGCAGAGGACGATCGGCGACTCGTTCCCCAGCAGCACGATTCCGCGGCAACTCAGCGGCGTCGTGACTTCTTTCGTCGGATCGTAGGCCAATGGCGACCCGATCGGCGGCGAGGCGTCGACATCAAATGTTGCGATCCGCAACGGCTCGGCGGCTGTCCCGTCACTCACCGCTGCCAACACAGACGCCACAATGATCAGCGTTCGCCTCATGTTGTAATCCTTGAACGACCGCAAAACTCAGCATGGTCAAG
>JAXMBS010000149.1:0-2223 GCA_046349775.1 Planctomycetaceae bacterium
CGTTCTCGCGCCACATCCGCTGCAGGATCGCGGTGCGAGTCGGCAGATCCGGATCGCGGAGCGCCGCATTCACGGCTGCCGTAATCGCCGCCGTCTGCTCCCAATCGACCGGATTGGCCGGTCGAGGTGCCGGCCGGAAACCCCAGTACGTCCACGGAGCGCGCCGCCGACAGGCCCGGCACAGCAGGTCCGCATATTCCGACCGGCGTGCAGGGTCCGGATCGGACTTCAGGCGAGTCAGCAGTCCCGCGACCACTAGCGGGTTGTGCTCTTCGGCCAAGGCCTGCAGCGCGAGCACTCGGAGGTGCAACGCATCCGCGTTTCCATCGCTGTGCGTATCCAGAAGCGACAAAACGGCGGCGCGGTCCTCCGCCTGCCGCAGCAACTGCATCGCCGCGTGGTCCAGCACCGGTTCGCTCGTGTGGAGGTGTGCCTCCAGCCATGCGACCGATTGCGGCCAGTGCAGACGCCGCAGTGCAATGACAACCTCCCGCAGCAAGCGCGGATTTTCGGCATTCGGCAGGTTGGCCAATTGGGTAGCGATCCTATTGGCGTCGGTGAGCGCGCTGCGATCCTGGCCACCCAGCATGGGGTCGGCCGCATCCGTCAATGCACGAATCGCCTGCACGCGGACGCCCAGGTCGGTCGCCATTTCCACCATCCCCGACAGTCGCCGCACGAACTGGCCAGCATTATTCTCGGCAGTGTCTGCCAGACCGGCGGCCAGAATCCAGACGGCATGCTTCTGGCCCGCGATTCCAAGCGTCTTCGCGTCCAGAGCCTCTGTCACGGCCCGCCGGCCATCCGCGCCGCGCCGGACGATTTCACTGTGCGCAGCAAAACGCACGTTGAAGCCGGGAGCGTCGAGCAACGACAGCAATTCAGCGAGTGCGCGCTGCACGAGATCAGACGGTTCGTACTTTGTGGTCTCCGTCGGCGGCGCACCGGCATGCTGAATCCGATAAATCCTCCCGCGCCCCCGCTTCGGCCGTTGACCATCTCCCCAGTCGGAAACCAGCAGCGAGCCGTCCCAGTCCACAACCAGGTCTGTCGGCTTGAATCCATACGGATCGTTCGCAGCGCCTGCGGCGAAGTCGACTTCCTTGACGGGCTGAAAGCTGCTGCCCGCAGGATCCAGCGGATAGCGGACGACCGCACGACCCCATTCGCAGAAATACAGCGCGTCGCGGTACTCGGCTGGAAAGCTGTTCTCCAGGTAAATTGCTCCCCCCGCGGACGAGCCGCGGCCCAGGTCGGCCAGCGGGCGCAGCGCCTCCTCCGGCCGCTCGCGATACAGATACGGATATCCGTGATCCGAGCCGTGAAAACAGTGGCAGACGCGAATCATGTAGTCGCCGCCGTCGTTTTCGTTGTCGCGCGTCAGGACATTCAGATCGGCGTCGAGCGCCAAGTCGTAGATGTTGCGGAGTCCGTGCGAGAACACGTGCAACTGCGTCCCGTCGGGCCGGCACCGAAGAACTGCCCCCTCTTCAACGCGGAGCGTGTCTCCCTCGGGGCGCTTGATGACGCAGCCGCGATCTCCCAGGGCCAGGTAGAGCCAGCCGTCGAACCCGACCACGACGCCGTTCGCGCAGTGCAAGCGATCGGATGTTTCCTCCGGTGGCAGACCCAGCCCCACGAGCAGGTCCTGGCGCTCGTCAATATCGCCGTCGCCGTCCGTGTCGCGCAACCGCGTCAGGCGCGGCGCGTGCATCACATACACGTCGCCGGCATGCGCAGCGAGTCCCTGAATCGAATTGAAACCATCGGCAATCAGCGTCGACGTGTCCGCGTAGCCATCCTGGTTCGTGTCGACAACCATGCGCACCTCGTCGTGCCGGACGATCTCGACGCCGAGGCCCGTCATGTAATCGTGGGCGACAAACAGCGTGCCGGGCCGCGGCCCGATCGCGATCACCGACGGGTACTCGATCAGCGGATCGCAGGCGAACAGCGTCGCGCGAAAGCCCTCCGGGAGAACCAGCGGCGGGAACCGCTGCTCGGTCTCGGGACCGGTGACGATCGGAGGCTCAGTGTCGGCCGCCGGAATGCTGCCACGGCCGGCCGACCACGCGATCAGCAGCAGACCAGCCAGGCGGGCGAATGTTCGGACAGCACGAGGCATGCACGCATTCCTGCATCCGGTTCGGGGACAGGACGAACCGGGCCATTCTAAAGCGGGACGGTCGCGGAATCTCTCCAAACCGGGAAACGCGACTTCCG
>JAXMBS010000150.1:0-2217 GCA_046349775.1 Planctomycetaceae bacterium
TGGCTGGCGCCGTCCGACGCGAGGTTCCTCGTCCCAGACAAGTTCCGCAGTCTCCACGCCCGGCAATTGCTCCAGCAGCCGGCTGACCTGCGTTGCACGGGCTGCGGCCGTCGCCTGTTCCTGTCGGCGAGTCGTCGAGAACTGGTCGAGGATCGAACCGATCGGCGCGGTCGGTTGCGTTGTGGAACTTGAAGGCTCGGAGACTTTGGACAGCGCCGCATCCGCGGCCGCGAGCGACTCCTCCGAGACCAGCAATTGACGACGTGCGAGGCGGACGCTTTCAATTCCGGCCGCACGCAGCGTCTCGACCGCCTGCCGTTGTTCGACCGGCGAAAACTGCCGCCCGTTCAGAACCGGCTGAAGATGGCCCTGAGGCGCGGCGACAGTCCACCAGCCGATGGCCGCCAGTGTCGCCATCCCTCCCAGAATCGCCGGCCAACGCCGGGAGTCCGGCCGCAACAGTCCGGCGTCTGTGTCCAGACGCGGCGTCGAGTTGGGCGCGCCGGTCGTCGCGGTCTGGGGATAGGGACTGGCCGACATAGCGCGTCGCTCAGCGTCCTCGGAACGTGCAGTGAATCGCGTGAGGCAGGCGGCACGTCGTCGAAACGATTCCCGAGCGGCGTGCATCGCCGCCCGGGTTGCCGTTTCGTTTCAGGCTGCGCGGACCTGTCGATTCGAGCCGGGCCCGCCGCGGGGGGGATAGCCGTACTCGCGCAGTTTTCCGGAGAGCGTGCGCAACCCGATCTTCAGCGCCCGGGCTGTCAGTTCGCGATTGCCGCTGAAGCGGTTGAACGTTGCTTCAATGAGCTTCCGTTCCATTTCTCTGAGCGACAGACCGGAGACTTCGGCGCCGGCCGCACACTCGCCTTCGAGCCAGGGGCTGATCATCGCCGCCGTCAGGACCGATCCTGTGTCGAGCGTGCAACAACGGGAGATCACGTTCTCCAGTTCGCGGACGTTGCCGGGCCACGCATACCCGTTCAGGCAGGCGATCGAGTCCGTCGACAGCTGCTTGGGGGGCAGACCTTCACGGGCCGCATGCTCCGCCAGAAAATGCTCCGCGAGGGGAGCAATGTCTGGACGCCGCTCGCGAAGCGCCGGGACGGACAGGGTGTGCGCCGTTAATTGCGACAACAGGTTGACGTCGAATTCCCTTGTGGCGACCTTCACGCGCAGATCTGCGTGCGTCGTGGCGATCACTTGCAGCGACGACCCGCCGGACGCCGACAATTTCGACAAGGCCGACGCCAGCGAAGCCTGCACGGAGACAGCCAGGGCATCGACGTCGTCGAGCAACAACGTGCCGCCGGTGGCGGTCAGCACGCGGCCGCGCGACTCTTCTGGAGTGGCGCTGGCCCGGCCAAACAGGGCTTCCTCGGCGGCTGCAGCCGACAGAACGCTGCACCGCACAGTTATCAGGGATTGCCGATCTCCCTGTCGAACTCCGTGAACGGCACGGGCGATAAACGTGACCCCGGAACCCGGTTCGCCCGTAACGAGTACGGGCCGCTGATCGTTGGCCAGGTTCCGCAGCTCCGTGCGGAGCCGCTGCATCGCAGCGCTGTGACCGACCAGATCGGGCATCAGCTTGCCGTCGAGGTCCTGTTTGAGCTGGAGGTTTTCCTCCAGGAGCCGGGCGCGACCGACTGCGGCGAACAAGGCGCGGCCGATCCGATCAGGCGTGTGCGGGGGCTCGAGAACGTCCGCCGGCAATCGCACGGACGTCGGGGCGTTGCGGGCCGACAGGGCCGGCAGCACCACGAGTTGCGTCACGAATCCCTGCTGGCGGATCCAGGCTCCGAGAGACTCGACGAACTCCGGCGACGGCGGCTCATCGAGCACGCACGCCGCGACGTTCCCCTGCACCAGCAACTGCTGCAGGGTGTCGAGGTCCGAGGCCCGCTGGGCTTCGTAGCCCTGGCGCGACACGGCTTGAAGGAGTTGCTCGCCCGACTGCGGGCTGCGTGAATGCACTACGACGCGCCCGGCCATACGGACCGTGGGCGCGACGCCATTGGTGATTTGCGTCATGACGTCTTGTCAGTGACTAGAGGGAAGGAGAGAGAACACCGGCCGGCATCCGTCTGGACGCCGGACGAACGAGCGCACGCTGCCGGGCGGACGGAGGGGTCCGCAACGGACACTCAATTGGGTTGGGGGGGAGACAGAAACGCAGAGAGGACGTGTGAGAGGCGGGTGTGATATGGGAACCCGCCG
>JAXMBS010000151.1:0-2196 GCA_046349775.1 Planctomycetaceae bacterium
AGCCGATTTCACTGGTGGACGCGGCGGTTGCCGACGATCCGCAGCGCGCGCGACAGGCATGCAGTCCGACGATGGCCGGCGGCATCCTCGTCTGTCCCACGCAGCTCGGGACAATTGTCGGCGTCGACGCGCGGACAGGTACGCTGGCCTGGGTGTACTCGTATGCGGAGGCGAACGGTCCCTCACAACCGTGGCGGAAGTCGCGCGCTTTCGACCGGGAGCACGGCACACCCGAGTTTCCCAATCTGGCGGCCATCGTCGGCGGAACGGTGCTCGTCCTGGCGCCGCAATCCGGCAGTGTGCATTGCCTCGATCTCCAGACCGGGACGCAGCGGTGGACCGTGGATCGCGATGAAGCGCACTATGCCGCGACCGTCGGTGAAGACCTCGTGCTGCTGGTCGGCCCTCGGACCTGTGTGGCGCGGCGATTTTCCAACGGGGAAGAGGTCTGGCGACAGCCGATCGATACGCCGACCGGACGTGGCCTGGCCATCGGCGACCGGTTTCTGCTCCCCACGGCGGACGGTCGCATCCTGTCGCTCGACCTGAGGACCGGCCAGGTCGCGCCGGACTTGCTGCCGCGGCTGGATCGCAAACGCAGTGTCGCACTGCGCGCGGCCGATGGCGTCGATCTGCCGAGCGATCTGCTGGAGGACGATCCGATCCCGATTTCCGGCAATCTGCTGTGCAGCGGCGAGTTCATCGTGGCTTGTTCTCCCAGCGGAGTGGCCGTCTACCCGCAGGCGCAGGTGGTGCTGGACGCGATTCGCGACGAAAGTCGCACGGGGTCGTTGTCGGCTGCGGGCTGGCTGGAGCGGGGTGAACTCGAATTGCGGCTCGGTGACGTTCTGGCGGCGGAACGGTCGCTGGTCAACGCTCTGCAGACGAATCCCTCGCCGCGAACCCGCGCCGTGGCGGAATCTCGGCTGCGCGAGCTGCTGTATGCCGAACTTTCCCGCAACGCCGACATCCAGGCACGCCTGGCGGCGCTGGACGGACTGTGCGTCGAGCCGGCGGATCGAGCCCGGTTTCTGTCCGAACGTCTGCAACGCGAACTGCAGGCCCGTGGCGTGGATGCGGCGCACGCGACGGCCGTCGAGATCGCGCGGCTGTCCGTGGACTATCCGGTGCCGATGGATGCGCGCGGGGCGTACATGGTCCTGCCGGCGCGCCGGGCGGCGGCGGCGTTGGCGCGGTCCGCTGGTGGAAATGCTGATCGCGAGTCGCTGCTGGGGCAACTGCCCGAACGGACTGCGGCGGGGCGCAGCTTGTCGGACATCGCCGCCAGTGTCACGTGGTCCGCCGCGGTGCGCGACGAACGTGCCGCACGCGTGCAGGCGCTGATCGACGGCGATCAATTCCAGCCTGCGGAGCTGCTGCTCATCGCTGAAACGCGACAGTCGGACACGGACCAGCGACGATCGGCGACAGATCGACTGGCAGCGCTCTGGATGCGGTGCGGCTTGTCGCACGACGCGGAGAGATTGCTGGCGGAAGACGACCTGACAGGCCCGCAGGAGGATGCGTCCCGACCCTTGATCCGGGCCGAGATCGATCAGCGCATGATCCGCGGCGAGAGTGACGAGGCGCGGGCGGCGTCAGCTCTGGATGAGTTGCTGGAGCGAAACCGGGATTACACCCGGCAGCCGGCCGGCTCGCGGGTGTTGTTTGACCGCGGCCTGCAGGGGACGCCGGAGCGATATTCGTCGTTGTCGGTCGTGGATACGGCGGAACCGCGGCTGGTCGCCGATCTGGCGCCGCTGCCACCGCGCGTCTGGCGGGTGGGAGACAGTTACCGATACGACGCGGGGCACTTCCTGCCGATCGCCGGGAACGGCGAAGTACACGGAATTTCGCTGCTCGAAGGTCGCATCGTGTGGACGGCGACTCCGGAAACCCACCGGACCGGGGACAAGGTCGCACTGGGTCCCTTCGGCCCGGAGTTCTGTATTCTGCAGGCGCAGGAAACCGTGACGGCGCTCGACCCGGCCGACGGGCGCGTGCTGTGGCGACGGACCGACATCCCTTACGACGCCGGCCTCGAGCGGGATGATCTGGCGATGTTCGCCGACGACACGGCACTCGTCATCTTTAATGCGGACTTCGCAACGTATCGCGTGCTGGACCCGCGGAGCGGCGACCTGTTAAGCAGCGGCGAACTGGAGCCGTCCGCCGAGCCGCGCCGCCGGGGCTGGT
>JAXMBS010000152.1:0-2036 GCA_046349775.1 Planctomycetaceae bacterium
CCGGCTTGTACGGGCCGTTCACCGGAATGCCGAGGTACTCGGCCTGAGTCTGCGTCAGCTTCGTCAGCTTCACGCCGAGCTTGTCGAGGTGCAGCCGGGCGACTTCCTCGTCAAGGTGCTTCGGCAGCACGTGTACGCCGATCGGGTACTCCTCGCTGCGTTGCCACAGCTCCAACTGGGCGACGACCTGGTTCGTGAAGCTGTTGGACATCACGAACGCCGGATGGCCGGTCGCGCAGCCGAGGTTCACGAGACGCCCTTCGGCCAGCACGATCAGGGCCTTGCCGTCCGGATAGACATACTTGTGGACCGGGCCGCCGACGTCACTGTCCTTCTTCACAGTGATCCGCTTGATGTCCTTGCGGCCGTTGAGGTATGCGATGTCGATCTCCAGGTCGAAGTGACCGATGTTGCAGACGATCGCGTGGTGCTTCATCTTGTCGAGGTGCTCGCTGCGGATGATGTCGCGGCAGCCGGTCGTCGTGACGAAGATGTCGCCGATCGCGGCCACGTCCTCGAGCAGCGTGACCTGGTAACCTTCCATCGCCGCCTGCAGGGCGCAGATCGGGTCGATCTCGGTAATGATGACGCGAGCGCCCAGTCCGCTCATCGCGTCCGCACACCCCTTGCCGACGTCGCCGTAGCCGCAGATCACAACGACCTTGCCGGAGACCATCACGTCGGTGGCCCGCTTGATGCCGTCGGCCAGCGACTCGCGGCAGCCGTACAAGTTGTCGAACTTGCTCTTGGTGACCGAGTCGTTGACGTTGATCGCCGGGCAGCCCAGCTTGCCCTGCTGGTGCATCTGGTACAGCCGGTGGACGCCGGTCGTCGTTTCTTCGGTGAGGCCCTTGATGCCTTCGAGCAGTTCCGGGTACTTCTGATGGACCATCCAGGTCAGGTCGCCGCCGTCGTCAAGGATCATGTTCAGCGGCTGACCGTCCGGCCAGAACAGCGACTGCTCGATGCACCAGTCGAACTCCTCGGTCGTCTCGCCCTTCCAGGCGAAGACGGGGATGTTCTTGGCGGCGAGCGCCGCCGCGGCATGGTCCTGGGTCGAGAAGATGTTGCAACTGGACCAGCGGATTGTGGCGCCCAGTTCGATCAGGGTTTCGATCAGGACGGCCGTCTCGACGGTCATGTGCAGGCAGCCGGCGATGCGGGCGCCGGCCAGGGGCTTTGACTGACCGTATTTTTTGCGCAACGACATCAGGCCCGGCATTTCGATCTCGGCGAGATCGATGGCCTTGCGGCCGAGTTCCGCGAGGGAGAGATCCTTGACCTTGTACGGGAGGGCTTTGATCGGAGCGGTGGCCGTGGGCATGATTCGTTCGAAACGGGGTGAACCGGCTTAATGGGGCGGGGCGCGGAGTGCGTCCGCCAGCCGGAAAAGCAGGCTATTTCAGCTGGTTGCGCACGATAGACGATGCGCCGGGCGCGGACAAGGATTGATCGGGGAATACCTGGCGTGTTTCACGTATCCCTCATCAATACACGCGATTAGAGTGTGCTTTCACCCGGACAGCCCGTTCCGGTATCGTGGTACCGACTCCGATCCCGGTCGCCGCGCCATGTCGTCCAGCCGCTCCCCCTCCGTTCAGCACCCATTACGTGTCGCCGTCGTCGGCGGCGGCGGGCATGTGGGACTGCCACTGGGACTGTTTCTGTGCGACGTCGGCCACACGGTCACGATTGTCGACACGAATTCGCAGGGACTGGAGAACATCGCCGCCGGCCGGATGCCGTTTCATGAATTGGGCGCCGACGAACTGCTTCCGACCTGTCTCGCCTCCGGCAGGTTCCGCCTGACAACACAAGTCAGTCCGTTGCGTGAGCAGGACGTGGTCATCGTGACGATCGGCACGCCAGTCGACGAATACCTCGATCCGAACATCCGCACGTTCGACCGCGTCCTCGGGGGCGTCCTCGAGCAAATGCGAGACGGGCAACTGCTCATCGTCCGCAGCACCGTCTTCCCCGGAGTGACCGAACGCCTCGGCCGGCAGGTGGCGGAGCGCGGGCTGAAGGTGCATGTC
>JAXMBS010000153.1:0-1856 GCA_046349775.1 Planctomycetaceae bacterium
AGAGTGAGTGTTATGGGAGGGCGACGCTCCTGCGGAGCCACTATCCAGAGAGGGCTTTGCTATCACTCCGGCTCGGCGGGAGCCTCGCCCTACCGATTTTGAACCGACCACTAAATCCGCCGTCCATAGTGCACGCGCAGCCGCTCACGCGTGGCGGTGATTGTCGCGTCCATGTCCGCCTCGGCCAGTTTTCCCGCTGTGACCAGTCGCCGTGCCAGCACGCGCAGAGAGTCCACCGTGAGTTGCGCGCTCCAGGCCAGCATCAGCCTACGCTCGATGAGATCATCCAGCGTCATCACCCATTCGTGCTCGATTGCCCAGTCCGCGAACGCGACCGGCAGCGACGTGCCGGCCACAATTTCATGCTCCCCCTGGCCGCAGGCCGCGAGAATCGACGCCGCCCGGGTCCCGACAAGCGCCCAAACCGCCCGGACCTGCGCCTCGTCAAACCCCGTTTCACGTGAAACGGCCGCGAGGCGCGTGCTGAGGGTCTGGAATTCCGAGGGATAGTCCTCTGCTCCCGGCACCACGCGGTTGCGCGTCGACTCCGTCCTTGGGCGTCCCAGCCGCTGCAGAATCCTGTCCGCCGCCAGTTCGCCAAACGCCCGACATGTCGTCAGTTTGCCGCCGACCAGCGTGTCGATCGTCAATCCGTCCGCGGTGGTCGTTTCCACCCAGTGACCGCGTGGAATCGCTCCGGCGCGCGAGGTCCGCACGTTGGGCAGAGGTCGCACGCCGCTGTAGTGCGCCGCAACGTCTGTGTCGCGCAGCGTCACGTCCGGGAAGACTTCGTTCACGATCCGAACGAGATAGCCGACTTCTTCCGGCGTCGCGACCGCGCGCTCCGGCGACTCCGCGAACGGCAGATCGGTGGTGCCAATCAGCACGCTGTCACCGAAAGGGAGCACGAACACCAGCCGGCCGTCTTTCGCTTCCGCGTATACGGCGTCGTCCCCCAGCGCTGTCCGGAGCGCCGGCTGCCGCGTGATGATGTGACTCCCCTTTGTCCCGGCGAACAGCGGCGACGTGCGCGCATCGAGGCCGCGCAGCGTCGCATCCCCCCAGGCGCCGCTGGCATTGACCACGCTGAGCGGGGTCAGGCGATGCTTCGCTCCGCCGCGACCGGCGCTCAGTTCAATCTGCGCTCCGTCTCGGTGTATCTGCTGGTACGTATGGACTTCAAAACCGACCCGCTGTTCGGCGGCGATTCGCCGGCAGTCCTCCAGCAGCGCGAGCGTGAACCGTTCCGGGTAGAGCATCTGCGCGTCGTAGTACGAGCAGACCCAGTGGAACTGTCGGCGATCGAGAGCCGGCGCGCCGGCCTGATCGACGCGGCCGACCGTATGCGGCGGCAATCCCCCGCGACGGGCGATCCAGTCGTACATTGCCAGCCCCGTCCGCACCGCCCACAGCCCGCGCTCGGAGACCGGCAGCCGTCGCGTCAGCCAGCGTCCGAACTGCATTCGTTCAAACTTCAGGAACCGCATCCCGGCCTGGAGCAGCCCGCCGCTGCGTCGCCGCACCGGGATGAACAGCCGCAGCGGGCGCACAAACTGCGGCGCGAGTTGCAGTAACCGGGTCCGTTCGTCGAGCGACTCGTGCACGAGGCGGATATCGCCGTATTCCAGATAGCGGAGGCCGCCGTGGATCAGGCGCGATGACTTTGACGTGGCGCCGGAAGCAACGTCCTCCCGGTCGGCGATCACGACCGGCACGCCGCTGAGCAACAACTCGCGCGCGACGCAACCGCCGTTAACGCCGGCGCCGAGGATCAGAACCGGTCGGGAAGCGGAGGGCGCGGGCTCGGCCATGCGATTCCATTGTCGAAAAAAGGGAGCTTGCAAATTGCAAATTGA
>JAXMBS010000154.1:0-1753 GCA_046349775.1 Planctomycetaceae bacterium
GCGAGTCCGCATTATGGGGAGCGGTGGGCGCGGCGGTGGATGGACCTGGTGCATTACGCCGAGAGCCACGGGCAGGATCAGGACCGGCCGCGCGAGCATGCTTGGCCGTATCGCGAGTTTCTGATCAAGGCGTTCAACAGCGATCTGCCGTATGCGGACTTTGTGCGCTGGCAGGTCGCGGGGGATGCGCTGCGACCGGACGATGCGCAGGCGATTGTGGCGACCGGGTTCCTGGCGACCGGGCCGTGGGATGAGAGTTCGCTGCGGGACATTAATGAGACTGCGATCGATCGGCAGATTGCGCGATATCTGGATCGGGATGACATTGTCACGACGGTGATGTCGACGCTGACGAGCACCAGCGTGCAGTGTGCGCGGTGTCATGATCACAAGTTCGATCCGATTCCGCAGGCGGATTACTACGCGCTGCAGGCGGTGTTCGCAGCGACGGACAAGGCGGAGCGGCCGTATGACGCCGACCCGGCGGTGGCGCAGTTGCGGCGGGAATTGACCGCGCGGCGGGAGGAGGCGCGGAAGCTGGCGGCGGCGAAGGATGCGCGGCTGCTGGAGATGCTGCCGGCGGAGCAGTTGGCGGCATGGGAAGCGGAGTATGCGCGGACGATCGGGGCGTGGAAGACGGCGGTCGTTGAGACGGCGAAATCGGGGGGCGGGGCGACGTTGACGCCGCAGGAGGATGGTTCGCTGCTGGCCGGCGGGACTCGGCCGGACAAGGATGTGTCTACGGTCGATTTCAAGACTGGGGCGTCGCACGTCACGGGGATTCGGCTGGAGGTGCTGACGCACGATTCGCTGCCGATGCGCGGGCCGGGGCGGCAGGACAACGGGAATTTGCATCTGTCCGAGTTGCGGGCGTTTGTGTTCAACAAGCAGCAGCAGGCGGTCGTTCGCGAGATTGTGCTGCAGAAGCCCGTGGCGGACTTCAATCAGGAGGGCTGGACGATCGCACATGCGCTCGACGGGAATCCGAACACGGCGTGGGGGATTCATCCAGCGGTCGGGCAGGATCATCAGGCTGTCGTGGAGGTGAAGTCGCCGGTCGAACTGGGGGCTGATGAGTTGTTGCGCGTGGAGTTGCAGCAGGTGCATGGCGGAGGGCATCTGATCGGACGGCTGCGGGTCAGCACGACGGATCAGAGCGGGTCGTTGTTGTCGCCACTGGTGGTTGTGCCAGCGGATGTGCGGGCGGCGCTGGATGTGCCTCTGGAGTCACGGTCGGCCGTGCAGAAGTTGAGCGTGGCGGCATATTGTCTGGAAAGCACGCTGACGCGCGAGCTGGAGAAGCTGCCGGCGCCGTCGCTGGTGTATTGCGGGACGAATCAATTCAAGGCAGACGGGAGTTTTCGGCCGGCGGCGACGCCGCGCGAGGTGCGGGTGCTGGGGCGCGGGCAGATCAGTGCACCGGGGGACGTGGCGGCGGCGGGGACAATTGGCTGCGTGGGAGAATTGCCGGCGAAGTTCGAATTGGCGGATGCGGAGCAGGAGTCGCAGCGACGGGTGGCGATGGCCGAGTGGCTGGCCGATGAGCGGAATGTGCTGGTGTGGCGGTCGATTGTGAATCGCGTGTGGCAGTTCCGGTTCGGGCGCGGGCTGGTGGAGACGCCGAGCGACTTCGGGCATCTGGGGAGTGCGCCCACGCATCCGGAACTGCTGGACTGGCTGACGGCGGAGTTCCAGCGGCAGGGAGGATCGATCAAGTCGCTGGACCGGCTGCTGGTGACGAGTGCGGTGTACC
>JAXMBS010000155.1:0-1729 GCA_046349775.1 Planctomycetaceae bacterium
CAACGACCGCGCTGACCAAGTATCAGCAGGATGTCGACCGGGTCAACAGCCAGATTCAGTTGCTGCGGCCGACGAACCGTTTTGCCGCATTCAAGCGCGCGCTCAAGCGCGTCCCGATCATCGAAGGCTTCAACCCCGAAATTCGCATTATTCAGGACTGGATTCCGGACCTGAAGCAGACCCTCGGCATGGCGAAGGTGGCGCGGTTCGACCGCTGCCGGTCGTGCCATGCCAACATCGACCAGTTCGCGGCCGGCAATCTGCCGAAATTCCCCAAGGGGGACGGCACCGGCAGCAGTTACCTCAATCCATTCTGCTCGCATCCGCGCCCCGACGTCTACCTGACGGACGCCAGCCCGCATCCGATCAATAAGTTCGGCTGCACATCCTGCCACGAGGGGGACGGATCGGGGACCAGTTTCCAGACCGCCGAGCACACACCCGCCGATCCCATCATTGCGAAGAAGTGGGAAGAGGAGCACCACTGGCACTCGAACCACTTCTGGGAGTACCCGCAGTTTTCGAGCGCGTTTATCGAGTCCGGCTGTCTCCGCTGCCATCAGAACGTCACTGAACTCGGCGTGAACGCCAAATACGGCGCAACGGCGCCCAAGCTGTACGACGGCTACGCGCTGATCCGCGACTTCGGCTGCTTCGGCTGCCACGAGATCAACGGCTTCGACGGTTCGCGGCCGATCGGTCCCGACCTGCGGCTGGAGCCGCAGACCGCCGAAGAAGCCGCGCGGATCGCCGCCGATCCGAACCAGGTCGCCGGCACGCTGCGCAAGGTTGGCCCGTCGCTGCGGCACGTTGCCTCGAAGACGACGCCGGACTTCATCGCCTACTGGACCGAGATGCCCAAGCGGTTCCGCCCTGACACGCGGATGCCGCAGTTCTTCGAGAACTCCAACCAGACCGACCACCTGGCCAGTCTGTTGCAGCCGGTGGAACTCAACTCCCTGGCGGCGTTTCTCAGCGATCGGTCGCAGCCGTTGTCGCTCGATCGGCCCAAGGAGGGCTACACGCCGGATGCCGAGCGCGGGAAGGTGCAGTTCTCGCGCCGCGGCTGCCTGGCCTGCCACAGCCACGATGACCCGGACTTCGCCGGCATTCGTCAAACGTTCGGTCCGAACCTGACCAACGTCCGCGATAAGCTGTTGCCGGGCGGGGACGGATTCCATTGGCTGTACACCTGGATTCGCGATCCGGAGCGGCACCACGCGCGGACCCGGATGCCGTACCTGTTCCTGACGCCGGATGGCGAAGGGGAGAATTACAACGACCCGGCGGCCGACATCGCCGCGTTCCTGCTGGCAGGCGAGAAACGGGAGATTCCGAAGATCGCCATGCCGGGCGCTTATTCAGGACTGGCGTCGATCGAGAAGTCAGGTGCCGACGTTGGACTCCTGATTGGCGAAGTCGTGCCCGGCAGTCCGGCGACCCGCGCACGGCTTGCCGCCAGGCCGGACGAGGCGCCCCTCGATCCGCTGCTGATCGAAGGAGATGTCCTGCTGTCATGGAACGGCGCCGAATTGACGAGCGCCGACCAGCTCGCGGGACTGGAACGCGCAGCCCAGCCCGGCTCCACCGTCACGCTCGTTCGTTCGCGTAAAGGGACGGAAGAAGAAGTCACGATCGTCATTGCGACCCCGCTGGAAGATCTGGCCCGGTTGTTCCTCAGCAAGCAGATGACGGCCGATGAGGCGAATGCGACCCTGGCCGCCGGCGC
>JAXMBS010000156.1:0-1700 GCA_046349775.1 Planctomycetaceae bacterium
TCCGCACATCGCTGGCGCTCGCACTTGTCACCGGTCGCAGCATCGCAATCGACAACATTCGCGCCGGCCGGAAGGACCCGGGGCTGAAGCGGCAGCATCTTACGGCCGTAAATGCGGCGGCCGAGATTTGCGGCGGGCGCGTCACCGGGGCTGCGGTCGGCTCGCGGGCCGTCACGCTGGAGCCGGGACTGGTGCAGCCGGGGAACTATCACTTCAGCGTCGGCACCGCCGGGAGCGCGACGCTGGTCCTGCAGACCGTCCTGCCGGCGCTGCTGATTGCGGATGGGCCGTCCACGCTGGTCCTCGAAGGGGGCACGCACAACCCGTGGGCGCCGCCGTTTGATTTTCTGGAGCGGGTCTACTTGCCGCTGGTCGAGCGGATGGGGCCGCGCGTGAGCGCGCGGCTGGAGCGGCCGGGGTTTTATCCGCAGGGGGGCGGGCGGTTTGTCGTCAGCGTGCAGCCGGTGCGGGAGCTGCGCGGGTTCGAGCTGCTGGAGCGCGGGGAACTCGTCGCGACGCAGGCACGGGTACTGCTCGCGAACCTGCCGCGGCATATCGGCGAGCGGGAGGTCGACACCGTGGTGAAGAAGCTCCGCTGGCGTCGCGACCAGTGTTCGATCGACGAGTTCGCTGCGGCCGGACCGGGCAACGTCGTGTCACTCGCAGTCGAGTCTGAGCATGTGACGGAACTGTTCACTGCATTCGGCCGGCTGGGTGTCCGCGCCGAACAGGTGGCCCGCGAGGCGATTGCTGAAGTCAACGCATACCTGGCGACCGACGCGCCGGTCGGCCCGCACCTGGCCGATCAGCTCCTCCTGCCGCTCGGAATCAGCGCCTGGCAGGCCCGCGAGCGCGGGGACACGAACGGCGGCGGCTCATTCCGTACGCTCCCGCTGACCGAACATTCGACAACACACATCGACGTCCTGCGGACAATCCTGGGAGTGCAGATCGTCGTGAAACCGGCGACGGACGGAACAACATGCACCGTGTGCTTCAGTCCATAGTCATGTTGTTACTGAAAAGACAGACGGGTTTGAACAGAAGGTCACAAAGAGCACGAAGAAGGAAGAAGATGGATGAACGAGTTGTGTAATTCGACTCATCAGGGTTGATCGATTCATTGCACCAGATTCTTTGTGTCCTTCGTGACCTTCTGTAGGACTTATCTTTCTTCCGTTCATGTGACGCGCGGTTGACCTTGGCGGTCCAACCTTGTACGCGAAGCGGGAGCTTGGGAACAAGGATCGCAATGGGCTCTGTGTGGACTTCTCCGTTCTCTCCGTTGCCTCCTGTTTTTCTTTCCTTCATTTCCGCGCGGGCGCGCGTGTGGCGGCGCGAGCGATCTTTTCGCCGATGAGCGCGATCTTGTGGTCCTTCAGCCGCTTCTCATTGAGCCAGTAGGGGCTCGTGATCTCGTTGAAGGCATGGATGGCCGCCTGGATGCCTTCCGCCCAGGCGACGGCGATCAGCTTGATGTCGCCGTGCACGTCGCCGACGGCGAAGACGCCCGGCCGGCTCGTCTCGAAGTACGGATCGATGCTGATGCTGCCGTCGTCGTTCAGCGTCAGGTTCAATCGCTGGAACGTGTCTTTGGCGGAGAGGAACCCGATCTGGACAATAACGAGCGAGCAGAGCAGCGTTTCGCCGGTGCCAAGCGTGAGTTCGATGCGATCGCCGGCGAACCGGGCGGCGGTGAT
>JAXMBS010000157.1:0-1681 GCA_046349775.1 Planctomycetaceae bacterium
AATTTGTCGAGCCCGATCAAATGCACCAGTCCGGCGTCCGTAATAGGTGTCGCGGCAAGATTGAGCCAGTGCAGGGATTTAAGATCACGCAGATGGACCATGCCGGCATCGTCCATGCGTGTTCGTTCGAGCACCAGATCCGCAAGGCCTGGGATGCCCTGAAGGGGGGCCAGTCCGCTGCCATCAATGCCAGTGCCCTTCAGCGACAACGACTCCAGCGATTTGAATTTCGACAAGACTGCCAGTCCATCATCGGTAATGCCGGTATTGTCGAGACTGAGCAACTTCAAACTCGACAGACCCCGCAGGTGCAGCAGGCCAACATTCGTAATCTGCGTCTCATCGAGGTAAAGCCGCTCAATGCCGCGCAGATTTCGCCACTTCTCAAGGTGCTCATCGGCCACCACAGTGCGGATGCAGAACAACCCGGTCACGCGCCGCCGATTCTGCAGCTTGAACCGAACGTTGTCGGGGAGGCGTCGGGTCAGCCAATCGGAATAGAGTGACGCGCCCTGAGTACAACTGACCTGAAGGGTCTGGAATTCGGGAATGAGTTCAGCGGCGCTTGGCTCGCGCGTCCACCAGGCGTAGCCAATGGCTATCGAAGTCGCCGCTGTCCACACGAAGACGAATAGCCACGTTCGCCGCCGTCGACGCGCCAGGTAATCGCATGCAGCGGTTGCCGGAATGGCATCAGCAGTCGACATGACGAGCGCCTCCCGATCAGGATCCGCAAGTCAAACACTCAGTGCCAGGTTACGAATTCTTCGTCAGGAATCACCACGCCGTCCAGCCACCGTCGACGAGCAGGTTCTGACCCGTAATGTAGCTGCCGGCGTCGCTGGCCAGGAGGATCAGCGCTCCCTTCAGCTCATGCGGCACACCCATACGTTTCATCGGGTTCTTTTTGTTGAGTCGTTCGACCATTGCCTGCGGAGCGGCAGCGCTGGGGAACGGGCCCGGGCTGAGGCAATTGACGCGGATATTGTCTTTAGCCCAGTACGCAGCGAGGTGCCGCGTCATATGAATGATGCCCCCTTTGAGCGTGTGATAGTGCACAGGACTGGCGTTACAGATCCCTTCGTACGCATCGGGATACGAGCCGACGACGCCGTACATCGACCCAATATTGACGATGCTGCCGCCGCCTTTGCGCCCAACGATATGCTCGCGCAGTCGCCGCGCCAGCAGGAAATAGCCGGTGGCATTGGCGAGCTGCTGATTGAACTCCTCACCGGTGACGCCGGTCCAGTCATTTTTGCTGGCGGCGTGGCCGTTGTTGACGAGGATGTCGAGTCGGCCGCGGTGCGCAACGGCCGCGTCGAAGCCGGAGGTGATCGTCGCTTCATCCAGCTGATTGATGACGACGCCCGCGTGCTTTGCTCCGCCCGGGGACGGGAGCGCGGCGGCGGCCTTATTCGCCTTTTCCTGATCGCGGCTCGAGACGACGACCGTGGCGCCGGCTTCGGCCAGGGCATTGGCGAACGCCGAGCCGAGATAGCCGGAAGCGCCGGACAGGAGTGCCACGCGGCCGGTCAAGTCGAAAAGCTGCTGAATGGTCGGTTCGGGCATGGCGGCTTGGGTTGTCGGTTCTCGGTCGTCGGTTTTCGGATGGGTTTATCGTTGATCGTTTATGGTTGATCGACAAAAAACCGTCGTTGATGGGCTTCCGGCATGCCGG
>JAXMBS010000158.1:0-1645 GCA_046349775.1 Planctomycetaceae bacterium
GGCCAATCGTGAGATAACCCATCGCCGCCAGGTCGTCGGGACGCCGATCCGAGACCTGGTCGGCCGCGATTTGCAGCAGCAGAAAGCGATCGAACGGCAAGTCCTCGTTGAAAGCACGGACGACCCAGTCGCGATACGCCCATGCATGGACCCAGAACCGCTCCTCCCGCGCGTAGACGTAGCCCTTCGTGTCGGCGTAGCGGGCAACGTCCAGCCAGTGCCGCGCCCACTGCTCGCCGTACTGCGGCGAACTCAACAGTCGCTCAACCAACTCCGTATACGCTTGCGGATTCGCGTCCGAGACAAACCTCGCGACGTCTTCGGAACTCGGCGGCAGGCCGGTCAGGGCGTAAGTGACCCGCCGGATCAGCGTCCGCCGGTCCGCTTCCTGCGACGGCGCCAGGCCACTGGACTCAAGTTTCGCAAGGACGAACGCATCAATCGGCGAGCGGACCGCTTCGGCATGCTGCGGAGTCGGCACAGCGGGATCAGTCACCGGCTGGAATGCCCAGTGATCGGCCGCGTTGATCCTCGACTTAGCCGCGAGGATGGAGTGGGACTCCGGCCAGAATGCGCCACTTTCCACCCACTTCGTGAGGGCCGCAATCTGCTGTTCCGACAATTTGCCATCCGGGGGCATTTCCAGCTCCCCCTCGTGGCGGACGGCCTGCAGAATCAGACTCGCGGCCGGCTGATCGGCGCTGACCACGGCGCCCCGTTCGCCCCCGGTCCGCAGCGCCGCGGCCGAATCAAGCCGCAGCTTGCCGGACTGCTCCTCCGGCCCGTGACATTTGATGCAGTTCTCGGCCAGGATCGGGCGGATTTCGGATTCGAAGAAGCGTTCGCGATCGTCGTCAGCCAGCACCGGGAGTGCCATCAGGAACAACGGCAATCCGCAAAGCCACGCAGCGCACCGCCGATTCACGCTTCGGACGGGTCGCCCTGCCGATTGAACGCAGAAGAATTCGTGCATATGTCCGATCATATGCCGTTCCGCAAGCCGGAAAAAGGTTTGCCGCCGAGGTCACAGAGGAATCCGAGAACTTGGTGGTAACGTGCCTTCTCTCTCAGTGACCTCGGTGATCTCGGTGGGGGATCTGCTTGGCTCCCGCGCGTGTCAGCGAGTGCTCGGTTGATCCTCGCAGTAATGGTCATAGAGTTCGCGCAGGCAGTCGCGGATGTTGCCGCGGTGTCGCGCGAACAGTGCCGGCAGTTCGCCTTTCCAGCGATCGTAGTCGTGCGGAATCAGCTCAGCGACAATGGATTCCAGTAGTGCGGGTGTGGTACTGCAGTTGATCAGTGTGGGAAGACGCCCGGGCGTATGCGCGGTGATGATGAGGCCGCGGCAGCGGCGTGCGGCATACTGAAAGTGACGCCAGGCCAGCGGGCCGAGTTGTTCGGCACCGTCAAGGAGCAGGAGATCGTCCGGCTCACTGGAGTCGAGGAAATCGCGGCAGAGCCGGCGAGCGCTGGAACGGGTTTCGCGACGGAGCTGAAGCAGGCGCGGCCGACGTGCCGAATTAGCCATCGTTCTTGCCAGCGTTTCCAAAAGCGTGGTTTTACCCGATCCCTGTGGGCCGCAGATGGCGGCGCGAAAATCGAGATCCACGATACGCCTGAGCAGCGCGGGCCAACTCGTGTCGCG
>JAXMBS010000159.1:0-1623 GCA_046349775.1 Planctomycetaceae bacterium
TCTTCTCCGGTCAGGGCTTCGGCGCCGAGGGAGAATCGTTCGGCGAAGTCTGCTTCAACACGAGCATGACCGGTTACCAGGAGATCCTCACCGATCCCTCGTACAACGGTCAGATCGTCGCGATGACATATCCGCTGATCGGCAACTACGGGATCAACTCGCAGGATGTCGAGAGCGGGGGACTGGCGATCAAGGGTTTCGTCGTCCGGGAATTGTGCCGCGAGCCGAGCAACTTCCGCTCCGAGCAGTCGCTCGACGAGTATCTGCGCCGGCACAACGTGATCGGTATTGAAGGGATCGACACCCGCGCTCTCGTCCGCAAGCTGCGCGTCAGCGGCGCGATGACCGGCGTGCTCTCGACCGTCGATCTCGACGATGCGTCGCTCGTCCGCAAGGCGCAAGCGGCGCCGACGCTCGTGGGCCGCGACCTCGTGCAGGAGGTGATGCCGGAGCAGCCGTGCGAATGGGACCAGCCGTTGTCGGATTACCTGCATGATCCGACCGCGCCTCCCGCCTGGGAGGGGGACGCCAACGCGAATCACCCGCACGTCGTCGCGATCGATTACGGCATGAAGTGGAACATCCCCCGGCACCTGCGCGATATGGGCTGCCGCGTGACGGTCGTCCCCGGCACGGCGACCGCCGCTGAGGTTCTGGCACACAATCCCGATGGCGTGTTCCTCTCCAACGGTCCCGGCGATCCTGAGCCGCTGACGTACGCGATCGACACGATCCGCGACCTGATTGGCAAGAAGCCGGTATTCGGGATTTGCCTGGGACAGCAACTGCTCGGCCTCGCCTTTGGAGGCAAGACGTACAAGCTCAAGTTCGGGCATCGCGGTGCAAACCAGCCGGTCCTCAACAAGCGGACCGGGCAGGTCGAAATCACGTCGCAGAACCACGGTTTTGCCGTCGATCCCGAGACGCTGCCGGACGACGTCGAGGTGACGCACATCAACCTCAACGACAACACGGTGGAAGGCATCCGCCACAAGACGCTGCCGGTGTTCGGCGTGCAGTATCACCCGGAAGCGAGCGCCGGTCCGCACGACAGCCACTATCTGTTTGGCGAGTTCCGTGACCTCATGACGCGCGGAGACGAGCCGCGCCCGTAAGGAAGCGCCTCCTCGCGAGTTTCGCTCCCTGACGGTCGCGGCTAGCCGAGACCCTGAATCCTGAATCCCGAATCCTGAATCCTCCGCAATGGCTACCGAACGCACTCTGATCCTCTTCAAACCCGATGCCGTCCAGCGCCGCCTGTGCGGCCGGCTGCTCACCCGCATCGAAGAACGCGGCCTCAAGATCGTCGGTCTGAAGATGCTCCAGGTCACGAAGGAGCTCTCGCGCGAGCACTACGCCGAGCACGTCAACAAGGGGTTCTATCCGCTGCTGGAGTCGTTCATCACCTCGGCGCCGGTGGTCGCATTGGCGATCGAAGGGCCGGAAGCGGTCCGCGTGATGCGCGATATGCTGGGAAAAACGAACGGCCGCGACGCGGCGCCGGGGACGATCCGCGGCGACTTCGGCCTCTCGCGGCAGATGAACCTGGTGCACGGCAGTGACAGCCCGGAAGCCGCGAAGCGGGAGCTGGCGATCTACTTCAAGCCGGGCGAACTGTTCGAC
>JAXMBS010000160.1:0-1610 GCA_046349775.1 Planctomycetaceae bacterium
GGTATCGCTGCGTCGCTCCCGAACGTGACCTGCCCGTGCGCGTGGCTCCCCTGCGCTCCGTGGATCCACGGTCCCATGATCAGATACACGTCGCTCTGCAATTGCTTCGTCAGCGCCCCGAAGTTGGCAGTCGTATTCCCGGCCCACGAGTCGTACCAGCCGCCGACGAGATACACCGGAATGTCGCGATAGCGCTCCGGATGACCGACGATGTTGTTCTGGTCCCAGAATTCGTCATCCGCACCGTGCCGCATGGCTTCGACGAGCCAGTCCTCATATTCCGGTACGAGCTTGAGCGGTGTCGTCCCGCGACGCAGCGGCAACAGCTTCAGGTAGTCGAGGCGATGGGCCGCCATTTCGGCCAGCACGGCGGCCGCCCCCGGATCGCGGACCTGGCGGCTCCCCTCTCCGCTGTGCGAGACGATCCAGTTCCAGAATCGCAGTTCGAAGGCGCCGGCGTTGCGCATGCTTTGCCGACCCATGTTGGACACCGCATCCACCGGAATGACGGTCGCCAGATTGGGCGAACCGGACATGGCCAGCGCATGCTGTGTGCCGCCCACGTAGGATGTGCCCATCATGCCGATCCGCCCGTTCGACCAGGGTTGGGCGACGATCCAGTCGGCACAGTCGTAGCCGTCTTGTCCGTCGTCCGTCAGGAAATGCCAGATGCCTTCCGACCGAAACCGCCCGCGCGTGTCCTGCAAGACGACCACATAGCCGTGCGCTGCGAAGTATTTGCCCTCGGCACTCTCGCCGTTCCCCTTGCCGTACGGAGTGCGGATCAGGATGACCGGCCGGCGATCATCGGCACGACGACCATCGCGCACCGGACGGTAAACGTCGGTCGCCAGCTTCACTCCGTCGCGCATCGGGACCATCACATCGACGTCAACCGCGAAGGGGGCCGGCTCTGCTGTCGCAACCTGAAAGACCGCGACCATGTAGAAGAACAAGACCGGCAGGCGTCGGGACATGTCGAGACTCATCTCGCGTGAGCAATTCGTTTGTCAGGGCGAGATCATACTCAATCACCCGGACAATCCGCGCCGGTCGCTAATCGACAAAGCCTCACCGCCGGCTGCTGCGAATCCGGGTCCACAAGATGACGACGACGAGCCCGGCGTCGAGCACAATGACGGCTGCAATCCACGGATCCAGCGCCGCGGCAATCTCGGACTGGAAATGTTCGGCGGTTTGGGGTGTCCACTTGGGAGTGTAGTACTTGTAGTCGTTGTCCGTCACCGAGCGTGCCGACTGCAGAAACGTCTCAAAGTCGGCCGTCGATCTCGGGGCGTCGGCGGGAGCGCGGATGACCAGTTGAAACTCCTGAATCGCCTGGATGAGCGACCGCCGCGCGGCAGCGATGGACTTTTGACGTTGCGAGTCTGCAAACGGACTTGAGGACGGCAGCGCCTCGCGCTTCGCATCGCTGGTCAGCGACTGCAGCGTCGCGTCCCAGCGGCGGAGGGTCGCGTCCTGAAGCGCGACCCTGGCAGCGGATTTCGCGTCATCAGTGCTGAGCGACTGCCACTGGACCCAGGCTGCCGTCAGGTCAGTCAGCACCGTACGATTGCGGGTATCGCTCCCTTGCCTGTGCTGCACAAAGA
>JAXMBS010000161.1:0-1601 GCA_046349775.1 Planctomycetaceae bacterium
GCCCTGGAATTGATTCATCGAAAGCAAATGAAGAGGACTACGCAACATCGTTCGTCTGTGTTGCTGAGGAAAATGACCGCGAGGTCATTGACGAACTCGAACGACATGGTCTGACGCAGGACCTTGATGTCCTCGACACGTGGTTCTCGTCCGCCCTCTGGCCACATGCGACGCTTGGCTGGCCGGACGAAGAACACAATCCGCCACTGAGTGCGGACGAAGTTGCAAAGCAGACCGCAGCGAAGTCTTCGGGTGCTGATTCGTCTGGCTCCGGCAACGGTGTGCTACGGACATTTTATCCCGGCTCTGTGCTGGTGACGTCCCGCGACATCATCACGCTGTGGGTCGCGCGGATGGTCCTGACCGGCCTCTACAACATGGGGGACATTCCGTTCCACCATGTGTGCGTGCATCCCAAGATTCTCGACGGCTTCGGGCAGACGATGTCGAAGTCGAAAGGGAACGGCGTCGATCCGATGGACCTGATCGACAAGTACGGCACCGACGCCGTGCGGTTCACGATCGCGTCCTTCGCCGGCGAAACGCAGGACGTGCGCCTGCCGGTCGGCTACGAATGCCCGCACTGCGGAACCGTCATCCCGCAGACACTGGAACACCAGAAAGTGATCCCGGCCGGCGGGGCCAAGCCGCGGCTCAAGTGCCCGAACCCCAAGTGCAAGAAAGACTCGCAGTTCACCAGCGCCTGGTTCGACCCCGATCCGGGCGAGCCAGTGGCGCGGATCGTCAGCGAACGGTTCGAGTACGGCCGGAACTTCTGCAACAAGTTCTGGAACGCCGCCCGGTTCGCGATCATGAACCTGGAAGGCTATACCCCTGCCCCGGTCACGGCCGACCAGCTCCGCATGGAAGACCGCTGGATCCTCAGCCGCCTCGCCCGCGTCGGCGCGGAAATGGACCAGTACCTCAGCCGCTACCAGTTCGACGCCGCGACGCGCACGGTGCGCGAGTTCGCGTGGAACGAATTCTGCGACTGGTACCTGGAGATGATCAAGCCGCGGCTTCGCCGCGAGGATTCAGGATCCGGGATTCAGGATTCGGGGGAACGCGCAGTCGCGCAGCGGGTGCTGCTGGCCGTGCTGGATACGCTCGTGCGGTTGCTGCAGCCGTTTACGCCGTTCATCTGCGAGGAGTTGTGGCAGCGGTTGAACGAAATCGCACCGGAACGCGCGCTGCCGCCGAGCGAGGAATCAGGAAAGAGTGCCGATCTCCTGACTCCCAGCTCCACTGCTCCAGCGGCGATCGTTGCGTCCTGGCCCAAGCTCCCGTCGGCATGGCGCGACGACGCCCTCGAAGCCCGCTTCAATCGCCTGCAGGACACGATCGTCGCCGTGCGGAACGTCCGCGCGGTGTACAACATTCCGCCCGGGACGCCGCTGCAGCTCATGGTCCGCGCGCCGGCGGAAGTGGCGGGCGACCTGCAGAATGTTGCAGCGCAGTTCGACAACCTGGCCAAGGCCGTGCTGGCGGCAGCCGGAGCGGAGGTGGTGCGGCCGCCGGCATCAGCGAGCTTTTCGCTCGGCGAAGCGGACGGTTACATCCCGCTGGAAGGGATCATCGACCGCCAGGCCGAGCTGGAACGG
>JAXMBS010000162.1:0-1590 GCA_046349775.1 Planctomycetaceae bacterium
TATCGTCCGTAATTGCTTTTTCTGATCGCTGACACCTGACCGCTGACAGTTCCTCAAATGTCCACTCCACTCGTCGGCGTCATCATGGGCAGCAAGTCCGACTGGGACACGCTCCGCGCCGCGGTCGAAATCCTCGACCAGTTCGGCGTCCCGCACGAGCGGCGCATCGTCTCCGCGCATCGCACCCCGGACTGGATGAGCGAATACGCCCGCACCGCCGAGCAGCGCGGCCTGCGCGTCATCATCGCCGGCGCCGGCGGCGCGGCGCATCTCCCCGGCATGGTCGCCGCGCACACGCTGCTCCCCGTGCTCGGCGTTCCCGTGCAGAGCAAGGCGCTGCAAGGGCTCGATTCGCTCCTGTCGATCGTCCAGATGCCCGGCGGCGTCCCGGTCGGCACGCTGGCCATCGGCGAATCCGGCGCGAAAAACGCCGGCCTGCTCGCCGTCCGCATCCTGGCGACGACCGATCCCCAGCTTCGCGAACGGCTCGCCGACTTTCATCGCCAGCAGACCGACGCCGTGCTGAAGGACCAGTTGCCGTGAGCCAGGCAATCCTTCCGGGAGCGGTGCTGGGGGTCCTCGGCAGCGGACAGTTGGGGCGGATGTTCGCCATCGCCGCCCGCCAGATGGGCTACCGCGTCCATACTTTTTCGCCGGACAGCGATACCCCGACTGGCCAGGTCGCCGACGTCGAAGTCCGCGCCGCCTACGACGACCTCGACGCCGTCGCCAGGTTCGCGCAGCAGGTCGCTGTCGTCACATTCGAGTTCGAAAACGTCCCCGTCGCTGCGGCGGAATGCGCAGCGAAGTTCACTCTGGTCCGTCCCGCAGGCAAAGTTCTGCACACGACGCAGAACCGGCTCCGCGAAAAGGAGTTTCTCCGACAGATCAGCGTGCCGACGACCGTCTTCGCCGCCGTGCGCACGCCGGACGAGCTTGCCAGCGCGGTCTCAACTGTCGGACTGCCGGCGATTCTCAAAACCGCCGACTGGGGTTACGACGGCAAAGGCCAGCATCGTGTTGCGAAGCCGCCCGACGTGGCGGCCGCCTGGGAGAGCATGGGCCGTCATGCGGCTGTCCTCGAGCGGCTGGTCGACTTCTCGCAGGAAATCTCAGTCATCGCCGCGCGCGACACCAGCGGCCAGATCGTTTGCTATCCGCCGTTCGCCAACGTCCATCGGCACCAGATTCTGGACTACACGAGTTCGCCCGCAAATGTCTCGCGTCACGTGGCGGACGCGGCGACGGAAATCGCCCGGACAATCATGCGGCAGCTCGACGTCATTGGAGTGCTGTGCGTGGAATTCTTCGTCACGCGCGATCAATCGGTCCTCGTCAACGAGCTTGCGCCGCGCCCGCACAACTCCGGCCACCTGACGATTGACGCCCACGTCACCAGCCAGTTCGAGCAGCAGGTGCGGACTGTCTGCGGCCTGCCGCTCGGCTCCGTCGAGCAACTGCGCCCGGCCGCGATGGCCAATCTACTGGGTGATCTCTGGTCCAACGGCGAACCGAACTGGCGCCGCGCCTGCGAACTGCCGCTGGTCAAGTTGCACCTGTATGGCAAGAACGCCGCCCGCCCCGGCCGCA
>JAXMBS010000163.1:0-1556 GCA_046349775.1 Planctomycetaceae bacterium
GTTGTCTGCGGCTCCTGCGGTCGCCCGACGATATCGAAGACGTGATCGCCGAAATCCCTCCGGAGAGTGGCACGCTGGTCGCTTTCCGTTGCCGCGAGAACGCCTGGCACGGCCACAAGCCGTTCGACGGCATTCGCCGATCAGTCCAGCTCAATTGGGTCGTCGACGAGGCCGCCGCCAAGCGCAGCGAACGTCGCCACGGCTGGTCAAGCCTGCTGAAGCGATTGCGAATCGCCGGGTGAGGTCAATGGTCAGCGGCTAATGGTCAATGTTTAATGGTTCAAGTTGCCGCGTGCGAGCCGCATTCTTGACAATTAGCAATTGACCATTAACTACTACGGCTTCTCCGCCTGGTCGCACACGCACACGAGTTCGCCGCAGCCCGGGCAGCCACGGCCGTATTTCTGCATCACCGCCTGCTCCAGGTCGACGCCGGCAACGTTGGCGATCGTCGCCAGCCACGCCAGCACGTCGGCGAACTCCGCTGCCAGGTCCTCGTGCGAATGCCGCTGCGGATCGCGCAGCGCTGCGGCCAGCTCGCCGACCTCTTCGATCAGCCACATGAATGTCCCATCGACCCCGCGCGCTTCGTCTTTGCGCGAGTACATCCGGTCGATCAGCACCTGAAAGTCCCGCAGCGTCATCGGCCGCCCGAGACTCGTTTCATCCACGTTCTGCATTTCTGAATCCTGCCTCCAAGTCCCGCGCGGCGATCTCACCGCGTCTTACTGTCCGCTTTCCGCTGGCGGCTTTCCGCTCTCCCCCGCCCGCTCTTTCGCAGTTGCATCCTCCGGCAACAGCGTCAGCACCGCCTGCCACGCCTCTTTCGCGTCTTCCGCGCGGTTCAGTTTCTCATAGCACTCCGCCAGCAGCCGGTGCACGTCGGCGTCTTCAATGTCGATGCAGACTGCATCCTCGCCCCAGCGTACGGCTTCCTCGTACTTCTCGGCCTTCTGCGCCATCTGCGCGAGTCGCCTGCGGACCACACTATTATCGAAGTCGCGCGCAGCGATTCTTTCCAGGATGGGTTTGAGTGTCGCATCGTCGGCCGTGTCCCACAGCGACAACGTCAGCCCGTTCCAAAAGCGGTTCTCCAGCGGGAACTTTTCCGTGCCGATCCGGAACAGCTTGGCGGCCTCGTCATTCTGTTTGTCGTCCAATCTCAGCCGTGCGAGCAGGTTCAGCACTTCTGAGTGCGGTTCCGCTTCATCCAGCGCCGCCGTCAGCAGTTGGACGGCCTCGTCGTCCTTTTTCTCAAACAGCGCCACGCGCGACAGCAGATACGCCGCGTCCGGCTGCGACGGTTTCTCTTTGTTGACCTTCTCCGCTAGGTCGCGCGCCGTCTGGAACTGCTCCGCCCGCGCCAGCGCCCACGCGTATCGCCCCGCCGCATCCAGGTCATTCGGGTCGGCGTCGTGCGCCGCCTTCGCTGCTGCCAACGTCGGCCGCGGGGGCGACCGTTTGGAGCGCAAATCCTCAACGGTCTCCGCCAGCAGTTTCAAATAACCTTCTTCGAAGTCCGCCTCCTCAACGCTGAATGCCTGCTTGATCGCCGT
>JAXMBS010000164.1:0-1542 GCA_046349775.1 Planctomycetaceae bacterium
TCTCGACGAGGCCGAACCTCCCGACGTCGGCGGCGCCCGGCGACCATTCGATCACCGGGAGTTCCTGGGCGCCGGCGCCGAACTGTCCGATCAGAATGCAGTTCCTGACCGCAAAACTGCCGTCCACCACCTGCAACAGCCGCAACGGATGCGACGCGGATTCTGAACCTGGAATGCGAAGTCGCGCGTTAACCAGGTCCAGCCGCCCCCCTTCCACGCGAAACAGTGCGGACGGACGATTCCCGGCGCGGGTCGCCGGTTCGACCTGCAGCGAATCGCCGCCGCCGTCGAACTCGATCCGCAACGACTTCCCTTTCAGCACCACCGGCTCGATGAGCGCCCGCTTGCGTCCGGTCAAGACGACTCGCGCTCCGTCGGGACACTCGTCGTTCAGTTTCTGGTTCAGCTTGATCCCGAATTTTGCCAGGTCGATCGTGACAGTCGGCCCGGAGAACGCCGCGTCGAGATCGTCAGGCGTTCGCGGTCGCGCGCTGCCGGCCGCGATTCGTGCAATCAGACTTTGCGGCGCTTCCGGCCAGCGGTTGAGATCAATCGTCAGCGGCTCGGCGCTGCCGCCGCCCGAACTCGTCGCAACGGCGGATACGGCCGCGACGACAGCCGCCGGATCGAGACGCGAATGATCCGGCTCTGTTGTGACCGGCTGCGCCAAGTTGGTGCTGCCCCCGTCCAAGGGAGTCCGCCAGAATTGCAGCCACTGAGCGTCGGAGTCCGCGAGTATCCCGGCGCCGCCGGAGGATCCGCTGAACGCAGTCAGATGCGGCCAGCCAGCCCACACTGTTCGCTCGGAGACCAGCTTCACGCCGAGTGCACGGGGACGGTCGAGTTCGTTCGGGCTGGATTCCGGCCAGGCGGTAAAACGCAAGGCCGCGGCTTCCGGACCCGCGCCGAGCAACGCGGTTCTGCGAACGCGCACATACAGAGCCGGAACCGCCGTTGCATCCCGATGTTCGCACGCGACGGCGGCATTGCGCGATAGGACGATACACGACAACAACTGCAGTCCCGCCTGCCCGGCCGACGCCTCCTGGCCGATAGCCAGCGGATCTCGAATGACAATCACCGGAGCATTGCCCCCCGCCAGCAGGCAATTCCCCGCCACGACTTCGTTCGCTCCCCCGAGTGTCGCGACCGCCGTCAGGTTGTTGCCGCGGACGATCACGTTTTCGAGCACGCAACGCGCCGGTGTGCCGACACCCCGCTCCAGTTGCACAGCTGCGACCGCGGCGTCCGCTGGATCGGCTAGCGTGATCGTGCCGTTGCGGATCACGACGGTGGCCGATTCGATACGAATCAACGGTTGAGTTGCGTCCCGTCCGCGACCCGACGCGACCAGATGCAGACCGTCCAGTTCCAGCCGGCCGCCGCGCGCTGAAAATCCACCGGTGACCGGACCGTCAATCAATTGGACGACGGGGGTTTCACCTGCGACGGCGCGGATCACGACGTCACGACCGTCGGTCACAACCGCTCCCGTAATCCTGTGCGGACCGCGTCCGCGAAGTTCGATGATCCCGCCTGTTG
>JAXMBS010000165.1:0-1521 GCA_046349775.1 Planctomycetaceae bacterium
GCGGCCGCGGTTGTCGTTGGGGACGTTCAAACTGCGGCGACCAAAGCCGAGATTGTCGGTGCCGCTGTCGTTCACATAAAAGAGGTTGCCGAAGCCGGCGTTACGCATCGGCATGCCGAACAGTGAGCCTTGCTGGTCATAGTTAAACAAGGTGCCCAGCCCCGGGCCGCGCAGAGACATGTAGTCCAATTGCAGGTCCCATTGGGTCTTGTCCGGCAAGGGGACTCCCAGGCCGCGCAAGCTCCACGCCGAGCGAACTGAGAAGCCGAACATGCCGTTGTAGTCGAACTCCAACTGCCGCATGGCGGTGGACGGGTCTTCCGCCGGCGTCGACAGGTACGGCGTGTAAAATACCGGGACATCTTCGACGTAGAGACGGTTGTTGAGGCTCGTGATCCAGAGCGAGCTGCCGTCCTGTTCGCCGCTGAAGGGATTGAGGCCGGCGGACGCCGGCCGCTCATTCAGATAGACGTCGCTGGACTGGATGCGATACCCCGGATGCCCGGTCTGGCTGGTCGTGAACCACGCGTTCTGCGCGTGGTAGCTGGACTCCGACAACTGCCGGACCTGCTGTGCCCTCACACGCAGGAAGTTGTCGAGCGCGGGCACATAGGCCCGGATCTCCGCGTCGATCAGGAGCCCGCGACGCTCGCTGATGTCGTAGTAGGCCTGTGTGGCCTCGGCCTCGTTCAGGCCCTGCCGGACGACGATGTGTCCTTCCAGGTAGACGCGGAACGGGGTATCCGGTCCAAGATTGAGGCCTTGGGCCAGGTCTTCCGTCTGGCTGGCGTCGGTCCAGATCACAGCGCTGTCCGCCGACAGGTCGATCGTGGTCCACATGATCTGCCCGCCCAGATTGACGGGGACATTGTCGACAACGATGTTGACGCCGTTGGTGACGGTGATCACCCGCTCCGGCGGCAGCGAATCCGAGACGTGCGAGTTCGCGCTGAACTGCTGCCCGAGATAGCGCGGGTTGATGCTGACGTGCCGCGAGACGGACGCCGTCGGCGGCGGCGCGATGGGAGGACCGAGCAGGGGCCCCGTCGGCGAGTCCGGCACGATCAACTGCGTCGGCCGCAGTTCTTCACGTTTGCTGGCCGACCGTTCGGCGATCGCCCGCTGAAACACGGGGTCGTCGGCGCCGGACACATCGGTCACCGGCGGTCGTCCCTCGACCGACATCCCGGGTTCTGATTCGAGCCGAATCAGCAGCGTGTGCTGCGTCTGATGGTGATACGGCCACTCGATGCGTGCGTCCCCTTCCAGGTACACGATCACCTGTTCCCGGTCTCCGGGCCGGACGGCGGGTGTTCGCCAGACGACCATCTGCTGCGCGGTCAGCGTGAGCGCTCCCTGCGTGATGCGACAGCGGCCGCGGACGAGCGAAGCCTCGGTGTGCTGATCCAGCTGCCATTGCTGAATGAACTGCGCGGAAAGGGAAATCGGGTCCGCGCTGGTCGCGGCCTGGGATTCCTCCGAGTCGGCCAGCCCCTCGTTGACGGGGAGTCCCTCCTCAAG
>JAXMBS010000166.1:0-1519 GCA_046349775.1 Planctomycetaceae bacterium
TCGGCGCGCCGATTTGCCCCTGGTGGCTGTACGAAAGACTTCCCGGTCCGCTGCAACTGTGGGCCGATCGCCGCAAGCACGTCACCGCCCTGTTCGCAGTGGAGGGAGGAGTCACCGACACTCATCTCGCCCGCTGGTCCAAGCTTCGCAAGCTGCAACGACTTCACATGCCTCGGGCCGACATCACCGACGCCGGTCTGCAACATCTCAGCGGCCTGACGGATCTCGCGACGCTCGATCTGCAATCCGCGCCGATCACCGACGCCGGTCTGGTCCACCTGTCGAATCTGCAGCATCTGGATCGATTGTGCCTCACCGGCACGCAGGTGCACGGTCCCGGTTTGGCACATTTGCGCGGTCTGCCCGTGCTGGCCAAGGTCCAGTTCGCAGACACGCCGCTGGATGACGCCGGGCTGGCAGAAGTCGGCGAACTCAAGCACCTCGACTGGGTTTTCCTGAATAACACGCAGATTACCGATGCCGGATTGGTCCATCTCCGCAAGCTTCCGCGACCGGAGCTTGTGGACCTGACCGCGACAGGTATCACCGACGCCGGCTTGATGTATCTGTCGGGTTTGCCGCACCTGTTCCAGGTGCGACTTGCCGACACGCACGTGACTGACGCCGGCGTCGCCGAGTTTCAGCGGCTGAATCCCCGCTGCGACGTCGCGCGGTGAGCGAAGAGGAGAGCAGAATGTCACACGAAACCGAAAATCTGGGGCGGGCGTACATCGATGCGACGATTTCGTCCTATCGCGCCAACAAGGGCTGGGCCGACAAGGCGATCTCCCAGGTCACCGACGACAACCTCCGCGTCGCGCTTGATACGAACACCAACAGCATCGCCGTCATCATGAAGCACGTGGCAGGGAACCTGCTGTCACGCTGGACGGATTTCCTGACCACGGACGGCGAGAAGCCCGGACGCAACCGCGACGGCGAATTCGTCGACACATTTGTTAACCGAGCCGAGATCCTCACCCACTGGGAAGCCGGTTGGCAATGTCTGTTTGATTCCCTTGCCGCGCTGACGCCGGACGACCTGGCAAAAACGGTGACCATCCGCGGCGAGCCCCACTCGGTGCCGCTGGCCATCCAGCGTTCGCTGGCACACACCGCCTATCACGTCGGCCAGATCATCCTCATTGCGCGCGTGCTGGCCGGCAATCAGTGGACGACGATCACGATTCCACGCGGCGCGTCGGCGAGTTTCAACCAGCGCGTCTGGGGCAAGGGCCACTACCAATCGCCGCCACCGACCTGAGTTGCGGTCGAATCGCTCCCGAAGCTGCCGATCGTCCGGCAGAGGCTGCGAGAATTCGCGGTGCACTGAGTTGTGGAACCGGCAGGCGATCGCTCAGAGTAGTGGAGAATCTGCGGACGGCGCCCAACGATGGCTACCACGTCTCCTCCCCCTGCCACGACGACCACTCCACCGCCGACGGTTCCCGCCACGGCGGACCCGGGCGTGTTCAGTTCCGGATTGCGCATCCTGCTGGGGACGGCGGCACTGGTCGGG
>JAXMBS010000167.1:0-1507 GCA_046349775.1 Planctomycetaceae bacterium
GATGTGCGTGCACTCGGGTTCAAGCTCCTGCGCTGTTCGGCGGGCAATTCCGCAGAAATCGGCGCTCACCCGGCCGTCGCCGTAGTAGCTCATCGGGTGACAGGCGTAGTAGTGACAGGCCGCGATCTTCTTGTCTCCGTCATAGAACGCGACCGTCTTGAGCCAGGGGTCAATCAGGCCCTCGGGCAGCGCGCGCAGTTCGGGATCCTGACACGAACTGCTGCGTGACGCCCGCACGCGGCCGTCCGTACCGAGAATCCGCCGGTTGCCGGCCACTTGCTCGACCTTCGCCTGTCCGGCGGCGATGTGAGTGACCTTCCGCGCCCGCGGCAGTGCGTCTGCAATCGCCACCCGACCGGCGTCCAGGCAGCGCCGGAAAAAATCGACGTCGACAATGTGCGGCAGATCCCCCTGCTCCTGGGTGATTCGTTCCGCCTCCAGGCACACAAACGGCGCGTTGTGCTGGTGGACACAGTGCACCGCCACGCGCTCCGGCGTCGTCCCCGCCGCATCGGCCAGCGCCGTGCGAAAGTCCACGTGCGCCTGGTTCAGAATTCCCGTCCAGTCGACGGAACAGATCACGATGGGCTTGTCCGCTCCCAGCAGCACGAAGCCGATCGCCTCCTGCGGGTCGTCGTAGCCGATCACCGGGGTGATCCAGCCGCCGCAGCAGGGATGCCCCAGCGGCGGTGAGACGTCGAACCGAAACGGGGCGATGTGCAGGTTCGGTCCGGCGTCGGCGGACAGTGAGCCCAGACCGAACGACCCGCCCAAGAGGCCGGCGGCGGAGGCTCCCACAAACGATCGACGCGAGATTCCGGACATTTCGGCTTCCAGAAAACACCGGTGATTGCGAATGATGTTGCGGACACTCATCATAGTCACAGGATCGGAAACGATACACTCGATCGGTCGTCGTACTCGGCGGTGAACCCGCACCGGACCACCAGTTTCCTTTCCCCACTTTCGAGCCACGGATTTCGGAAAATTCGCATGGACTTGACGCTCGGACTCCTGTGCGGCATCGGCCTGGCCGCGGCCTGCGGTTTCCGTGTGTTCGTACCTTTGCTCGGGACGAGCATCGCCGCGATGAGCGGACAGTTGCAGCTGTCCCCCGGCTTCGAATGGATGGGGACACTGCCCGCGCTCATTACCTTTGGGACTGCGACCGCCCTCGAAATTGGCGCGTACTACATTCCGTGGCTCGACAACCTGCTGGACGTTGTGGCGACTCCCGCAGCGGCCGTCGCCGGCGCCATGTTGACGGCCGCAATGGTCACCGACATGTCCCCCTTCCTGAAATGGACGCTGGCCGTCATCGCCGGCGGCGGCGTGGCCACTGCCGTGCAGACTGGCACCGCCGCGTTGCGCGGCGCATCGACCCTCACCACGGCCGGCGCCGCCAACCCGATCATCTCCACCGTCGAACTGGCCACGTCAATCCTGATGACGGCCCTCGCGGTACTGCTGCCGATCCTGGCATTCGTGACTCTGGTGCTGATAATTG
>JAXMBS010000168.1:0-1644 GCA_046349775.1 Planctomycetaceae bacterium
AAATCGCACATGCTGTTCGATCCCGAGCTCACGGGCATGCGCCTCCCAGGCCTGACGCATGGGACCATCGCCGAGGATCACCAGCGTCGCGTCCTGTTCCTTCAACACTTCTTGCATCGCATCCAGCAGCAAGTCGACCCGCTTGAGCGCGATCAGGCGGCTGACAAACAGGATCACCGGCTTGTCGCCGAGCCCGCGCGCCTGCTTCAGTTCGGCTCGTCGTGGCTGCAATGCACGCACCTGCTGATGGATCGACTCGACGTCCGGAACGTTCGGCACCCGGCACAGATTGGCGGGGTCGGCGCCGTAGTGCACCAGATACTCGCTTGAGAGCGTGCCGGTCGGCAAACAGCCCCGCGCGCGGCCGACGATGCTACGCACCAGCGGACCTTTCACGACGCGCCGCCAGCCCGACCGCGGCTGCCGCAGATAGACCTCGCTCATCAGCGAATAGGGAATGCCCTTCCAGCGGGCATAGGCGACTGACGCCAGCATCGTGAGATGGTTGTATCCGCCGACGACGAGCACATCGAATTCGCCTTTCCGCAGGACGGACAGAATCTCGGGATTCCAGTAGCACGACGCGCCGACACCGAACCACTTGGCGAGGTTGTAGCCTTTCATTGGCCGCAGCCGGCTAAGCTGGCCCCAGTCCTGGACCCATGGCCGGTCACCCTTGCCCGCGCTGCAGAAGAGGACCTCAAGATCGATGTCCGGAGACTGGCTGACCACGCCCCAGAAGGGGTCGCGATACGGCGTCGGAATCGGCGAAATGACCAGCACCCGCGTCGGCCGCTCGGCCGGGGAGCCACCGGTCCCGGTCGTGCCGGCCGCCACTGGCCCTGGTTCCATGGTTGTGATGGACATACCTTGCGTGTGTTCTGTTGCGTCGGAGAGATGCCGTGTAATTAGGACCGATTTGTCGCAGCGCTCAATTGTCGTTACGAGCGTTTCGACCGAGTGCGTCTGGCGCACGAGTGTCGCGGACTTCAATCCTCTCAGCCGCAGAGCGACTGATAAACGTTCCGCGTGATGCGGACGTTCGCCTCCCAACCGAACTGTCGTTCGTACTCGGCAAACGCGAACTCTCGGCCGGCGGCGACGGCGGCGACCATCCGGCCAATCCCAGACCGCAACGCGTCTACGTCATCCGGCTCAGTGAGCAATCCAATTTCCGCACGTTGCAGGGTCTCTACAAATGTCGGCGTGGCCGAGATCAGGATCGGCCGCTGATAGCTGACAGCCACGTTCAGAACGCCGCTCTGCGAAGTAAATTGCCGGCTGTAGGGCAAGGTGGCCCAATCGCAGGCCGTGAAGAGGTCGGGAACTTCGGCGTCGCTGATGTATCGTTCGTCAAACGTCACGGCATTCGCCAAGCCCAGGCGTTCGGCCAATTCGCGATAGTGTGCGACGGGCCGGTGCGAGTCACCGGCAACGCGACCTGCGACGACAAGATGCACAGCGTCTCGATGTGTCCGGAGGGCTTCCAGCATCAGGCCCAGATTTTTGTCATCGCGGATGTTTCCAAAGAACAGTGCGATCTGTTTGTCGAGCGGCCAACCGAGCCGCTGCCGCAGCTCCCGCTGATCGGCGCTCGGCGGGCCATAATGGCTCGGTCCATGCGGCACAATGTGAATCCGATCC
>JAXMBS010000169.1:0-1519 GCA_046349775.1 Planctomycetaceae bacterium
ACCGCCGAAGAGAGTCCGCGCGCGGCGCGCACGCTGAATAACCTCCCCGGTTCCGACGAGGACCGCACCCATCGGGCACCCAAGTCCCTTGGAAAAGCAGATCGTCACGGTGTCGGCAGACTCAGCGATCTCGCGCGGGGAGTAGTCGCGCGCGATGCAGGCGTTGAACAGCCGGGCGCCGTCGAGGTGCACCCGCAGGCCGTGCTCGTGCGCCCACTGACCCAGGCGCGCCAATTGTTCGCGCGGGTAAGTCCGGCCGCCGCCGATGTTCGTGGAGTTCTCGACGCAGACCAGCCGCGTCGGGGCGAAAGTCGAATGCGGCGGGCGCAACGCCGCTGAGAGGACATCGACGTCCAGCAATCCGAATTGTCCCGGGATTGTCCGCACGCTGGCGCCGGTCAGGGCGGCAGGTCCACCGGCTTCGTGCAGGCCGATGTGGCCATGCTCGTCGATCAGCAATTCGTCGCCGGACCGGCAGTGCGTCCAGACCGCCATCTGATTGGCCTGGGTTGCCGTGCAGGCGAAGACGGCCGCCTCCTTGCCGAGCAGCTCGGCCATCCGCCCTTCGAGCCGATTGACGGTCGGATCCTCCCCGATCGTGTCATCGCCGACCTCCGCCGCCGCCATCGCCTGGCGCATGGCCGGCGTCGGGCGGGTCTGCGTGTCGCTGCGGAGTTCGACGAAGGCGGGAGGCATGGTGCGGGAATCCTTGTATTCCAGTGCGGACCGGTGCGTGCAACCAGAAGGGGTGGCGATCAGCCATCAGGCTTCAGCAATCAGGAAGTCCGCAGGGAATCGTTACTCCGTTCGGAAGGCGGTCAATCTGATGAAGACATTGGCACACGAGCGGCTCGGCAGGAGCCTCGCCCTCCCGTTGAGGTTCGGCCCTCGCCGAGACGACTTTAGTTCTGTGGCTGCACGATCGCAATCAGCTGCGGCGGGCGACGTAGTAGCGGGCAGTTCGGGGCGACTGTTACGATCCAGTCGTCGATGATTCCTGAGCCGAAGTCCATGACACTGCAGATTCCGACGATTGACTGTTCGCGCGACGATGCCCGCGCGCTGTTTGCGCAACTGCGTGAGAAGCTCAGCCCGCGTGGCGATGTCGTCTCCGAAGCCGGACGTCGCCGCACGGTCGAACTGTTCGGCGCAGCGCTGTCGCCGCAGCAGGTGGTCGAGCGGATTTGCAGCGACGTGCGGACCCGCGGGCTGGAGGCAGTGCTCGATTACTCGCGGCGCATTGATGGCCGCGAAATGACTCCGGAAACGCTGCGGGTCTCAGCCAGCGAATTGCTGTCCGCACATGCGGCGGCTGACCCGGTGTTCCTGGACACCCTGCGGCGCATTCGGGCCAACATCGTCGAGTTCCAGCGGGCGTGCCTCGTGCCGGACGCCGTGGTGCGCCGTCGCCGAGGCGGCGGGCACGTGGAATTGCGGCAGCGGTGGCTGCCGTTGCGCCGCGTCGGGATTTGTGTGCCGGGGGGAGCGGCCGCATATCCATCGACCGTGTTGATGACGG
>JAXMBS010000170.1:0-1768 GCA_046349775.1 Planctomycetaceae bacterium
TGTCGAAGACCGCACACTGATCGGCGCCGAGGATTACAACTTCTGGCTTCGCGCCGCCGCCGCCGGCTGGCGCATCGCTCTCTGTCCCGAGGAACTCACCCAATACACGCCGGCCGCATTCAGTCTCTCATCTCAGATCGAACGCGTCCTCCGCGGCGAACTTCTCAACGCGGAACTCATCGCCGCCGCGGCGAATCTCCCCCCCAACCAACTCCGAGCCAAACAGGCCGCCATCCATCGCGAATACGGCGAAGGACTGCTCCACCAGCGCGACATGCCCGCCGCACGTCGTTCCCTCTCCACCGCCTTGCGCCTGCAACCCTCGCTGCGAACCGCCCTGCAGCTTACCTCGACCTTCGCACCGGCCAGGCTCCTCGACATCGTCCGCTTCGCCACGCGATGGACTCAATCATTCCGCATGCGCACCGGCGCGGTCCCCTCCGCCTCTCCGCTGAACGCTGCGAATTGAAGAACCGCCACAGCAACACCCTTTTCCTGATCTCTGACCTCTGACGTCTGACCTCTGTCATGTCCCTCCGCACCAGCATCGCCGCCAGTTGGGCCGCCCACGCCGTGACGCTGCTGGTCGGCTTCTTCCTCGTCCCGCTCGTCCTCTCCCGACTCGGCGATGAAGGCTACGGCGTCTGGGTCTTCATCAACTCGCTCGCCGGCTACTCCGGCATTCTGTATCTGGGATTCGGCCCGACCGTCTGCCGTTACGTATCGCAACATCGCGCCCGCAATGAATGGGATGCGGTCAATGCCGTCGTCAGCTCGGTCGTCGCGGTCTATCTTGCCGCCGGTGTCCTTGTCGTCATGCTGGCCGCCGGTTTTGCAGCCGCCGTCCCGTGGATCGATCGCTGGGGCTCGGTCCCGATCCGGCAGGTCCAGATTGCCGTCCTGATTCTCGGCTTCAACCTCGCGCTGGGGATGATTGGCAGCGTCTACGGCGGCGTGCTCCATGCCGCCCAGCGCTTCGACCTGTTCAGCGCGGTCCAAGGCATCGTCGCACTCGTTCGCCTGGGACTGACGATCCTGTTCCTGCAGCTGGACAACGGCCTGCTCGTTCTGTCACTCATTTTTCTGGCTGTCACGATCACCGAAAATGCACTCACCGCCTGGCTCGCGCACCGCGAGATTCCGACGCTCTCGTTGCGCCGTAAATGGGTGACGCGCACCGTCCTTAAGGAATGCTTCCGCTTCAGTGCGTTCACCGCCCTGCGCTGGGTGTCGGTTCGCATGATTTACATGACGGACACGGTCGTTATCGGCTTCGTCCTCGGACCGAAGGCGATCGTGCCGTATTACGTCGGCTCGCGGCTCGTGCAGATGATCCACCAGCCGCTCGAAAAGATCGGCGACGTCGTCCTGCCGGCGGCCGGCGCCTGCCACGCCCGCAACGACCGCGTCGAGCTCCAGCGTCTGCTCGCGCGCGGCATGCAACTGACGCTGCTCCTCGCCGGCGGTTTCTGGATCGGCGCCGCCTACTTCGGCGATCGCCTGCTACTGACCTGGATCGGTCCCGACCAGACATGGCCGATCTCGACGACTGTGCTCCTGATCCTGCTCGCCGCGCAACTCGTCGCGCAGCCTACGATGGTGATCCGCCAGGTCCTGACCGCCGTCGGCCGCGTCCGACTGCAGGCCCTCCTCGACCTGTTCCAGGCGGCCGTCAACCTCGGCCTCTCGCTGATCCTCATCCGCATGATGGGCATTGTCGGCGTCGCCTGGGGCACGCTGATCCCGATGGTCCTCGTCGACCTCGGCC